>CAWKJD010000001.1:0-174314 GCA_963849945.1 uncultured Bacteroidales bacterium
ATACTACGCGATCCATATGTTTATAAACCTCTTTGCTTTCTTCAACCATTCCATAATAGTCTAATAATTGGGCGAATACATAATTGGTTGTTGTATAAACATCTTGTCCCTGCTCAGATTCAACGGGTGCGCCATCCTTGGTTTTGCACATGGCCCAACCCATAAACGAGCGATTTGTATTATAAATAGCTTTGAGAATCTTTTTAACACGTTCTTCCGGAATTGCAGGTGCTTCTCCAATTGCAGTCAAGTACCACAAAGCGTCAAGTTGATTAGTCCAGACATCCGTATTTGTATTTCCTGATTCAGGATCAAAGCAGGTAACGTAATATTCGAGTTTCTCACCTTTTTTATTTACATCTTCGCGCCATAATTTCTCAAAACTGCTCCAGGCTTTATCGTACACTTTTTGGATGTGTTCCTCATCGGCCTTTTCACCAAGCATTTGGGCCATTTTGATCAATGCCTGGCAGCCTCCCAGGAATTGGGTTGCATCATAGGCATCGGCGCCGAAAAGTACCAGGTTATCAAACGTATTTTTAACATCGTCAGGATGTCCTTCAGGAATACCATCGTTGTCAAAATCAAGTTTCAGCAACGATTCCAGTCCGAACTTCATCGTTTCCCAGTTCGATTTAAGAAATTCCATATCCCCCGTGAATTTTACATTGCGTAATACACGCATCATCAGTTTGGGATACAGATCGACCCAGTAATTATTATTATACCATGCGTAATCACTCACGTTACGCAGCGGATGGCCCTTAGGCATGGCACCGACATCATGGGCGACACTGCCTTTGGTCTTGAAATCATCACGGATCTGCGTAAGGGATACACCTTCATATTCCTCACGATGTTCATTAAAATGCATCTGTGCCTGCACAAAAGAAGCATGATGATGATACCATCGGGGCGTAGGATCCACTGCCTGTATGGAATTGATAAACGCCTGACACAGGTCTTTTTCCACCTTTGGGAAAAGCATCAGCAGTACCATCGAATACCAATCCACATCTGAAGGATCGATATACGCATAGTCAAAACATTCCAGGAACCGGGCCCGCTCACCGTTTTCATCATCGACCCAGACTATAGCGTTGGACAATGGAAAATGAAGCTCATTCAGCATTAACCTTGTCAGACGCAATGCTCCTTCGCGGTCATCCTGATAGGCCGGTGTTGAGGAAATGGCATCAAAAATTCTTTTCTGGATTGTTATTGTGCGATTCCACCATTGAGGATAACTGGTTAAAGCAATCTTTACCATATCCAGAGTCCGTGTTTTCTCGTCCTTGAAGTTTTTCAGATATTTTCTGTCGAATGTCTCACCGTCAATATAATCCTGTACGGGAAAATCAAGAGCCACAGCAAAAGGAACAGTCTTTGATTCAAAGGGTCCCAACGTAAACGTCAGACTGACAGCTGCTCCATAATCACTGCGGATGACCGGTTGCCGTTTTTCATAAAAGCTGCCATCGTTGCTTAACAGAAGATCACCGAAGTATTTATTGAGGCAGAAATAGGGTTGGGTATCTACGGCAACCCCCGCAACGTCTGCGACGGCTATCGCCATTCTGTTCTGACTTTCCTTGCTGCCCATAATTACACCTCGGATACCGTCCAGCCGGAATTCTTCATGCCTCTGTCCTTTTACTGCCGCAGTGGCTACGAAAACACTATCCTGATCGGTGGGTTTAAGCTCTTTTTCCTGGAGATTGACCAATGATGGTCTTGGTATTACGAGTGTGACCTTTTGATCGTATCCGGTAACATTTTCAACTAAATATTCTTCAACTCCGAGCGGCATCAAAGTCTGTTCTCCACCGGAAAGTAAGGGAGAAATCAATCTTCTGATAACTTTTACTTTTTCAAATTTATAAGCAATCTCCAGTGAGGGAGTTGCAATGGTCATCGCAATGTTCTCTTTTTCAATCGGAGCAGGATAATAATTTTTAACTGCGGGGATATCATCGGGAAGTTCTGTTTCACCCGGAAGTTTCTGCGTTAGCATTGTGCAGGTATCGTCAATACGAATATATGGCGTTGAACCAAACTGAACCGCTTTCTGGTTCAACATGATAAGACGACCAGCGTCGTTCAGCCGATTATAAAGACCGTATGGCGAAATTCCGATTGAACAGGTAGGTGCGCCTTGCAGCGCCACAGTATGCGGAAACTGAAGACATTTGGACATGCCCTGAAAATGAACCGACATAAAGTTCTCTTCATATATCTTTGCAATCTCGGTACCCGCGATTGTATAGATATCCTGAATGTTAAAGGATGTTGATTTTGTCATTTTATTTTCGCTTATTGTTCGTAATATATTAAATTAAAAAGGGTGGTATCCTACAGACGCTATCACCCCTTAAACTATTCCGGGTGCCAGCTTGAAATTTCAAAATCTTCGCTGGCACTCAGAATGTTAATTCATTCTTGTAGTCTTAAAAGTGCTAGCACTTTCCTCCCCATACATTACCAGGTTTCTTCTCTTGCGATTTTACTGGTGCAGGGGTAGGTTCTTCCGGCAGATTCTTTTCAGCACTCAGATCGATCGGCATCTTGGTCGTCGGGTACGGTTTGATAGCACCAAACAGAAGATCCGCAGAAATCCTGATCGAATCGGGTGTACCGGAGAAGTTGCAAACGACAGCATCGGCTACCGTTGTGGTTCCCTTCCTGTAGGGGAAGTTGGTAACGACAACCACAGTATGACCTGCGGCCTTGAGCGCTTTGACCAGATGGGTATTATTGCCGCGCTTTTCAATACGTGCGTAGTAGTTGGTCATGACCACCAGATCGGCCTCTTTGGCAAGTCGCAGTGCTTCTTCGATGTCTTCATCTTCAGCATGGAACGGGGCATCGTCGAGAATGAGGTTAGTGGAATGCTTGACCATTTGCTCGCTGAACATATGGGCATGACTGTACATATCCTTTCCGAGAAATTCATAGGGGATGGTTTGCTCGATCACCAGAATTTTCTTGTCTTTGCTCAGGGGCAGCAGCTTTTTATCATCGCGGACTACCAGCAGAGCTTTGTGCGCAACTTCCCAGGAGAAGTCCCTGTTTTCCTTATTTCTGACAATCCTGGTGGTTTCCTTCGGATCCATCTTACCGGCTTTTTCGAACAGACCCTGATCGTATTTCCTGTAGAGCAGACGGCGTACAGCATCGTTCACACGCTCTTCCGACAAAGTGCCGTTCTCGACAGCGCTCTTTATACCGAACAGACATTGTGAGCGGGATTCGTCGTCGGCCTTGAGCAGGATGGTGTCAACACCCGCTTTGATTGCCATGGCACACGCCAGTGGCAGGGGCCATTTCTTCAGGATTGCGGCCATACCGATTGCATCGGATACTATAATTCCGTCAAATCCCATTTCACCTCTCAGCAGATCGGTGAGGATCTTTTTCGAAAGGGTTGCCGGATATTCTTCATCATACGCAGGGTAAATCGTATGAGCTGTCATAAGAGCGGATGCACCGGCATCTACACCTGCCTGAAATGCCGCTAATTCAACTTCTTGCATACGTTTTTTATCGCCGCGACAAACATCGAGTACATCATGCGCGTCGGTCGCCGAATCACCACGGCCGGCAAAGTGTTTAATAGTTGCAGTGATGCCTGCATCCTCATATCCCCGGACAGTAGCATTGATGAATTTTGAGATAACGCTTACATTATCACCGAATGAACGGACCCCAATCTCAGGATTCAGCGGATTGATATTTACGTCGCATACCGGATGATAGAACTGGGTTACGCCAATTGCGGCCATTTGACGGCCCATCAGATTTGCTATTTTGTAAGCAAGATCTACATCACCAATAGCCGTAATACCCATCGGAGGAATAAACTGAAGAACACCGCCGGAAGTATAATCGTTCTTAAAATCACCTTCCATATCAATCGTTACATGCAGAGGAATTCCCGAAGCCCGGTTCATAGCAATTTTCTGCAGATTGTTGAGTGCTTCGGTAAGCTCTTCAGGCGTTACACTCACGCCAAAGGCACGGGAATTGAACCATGTGTGCGCAATGTCGAAATAATCCTTGGGTTTCTTGAAATTTGGATCAACCTGTGAGCGTCCCCAATATAGATTTTTGCATGTTTCAAGTGCATACGGTTCCAGACAAATGCCGCCTGCATGCAGTTTAGTAATTTGTTCGATCCCCGATGGTGTAGGGATAGCACCTCTCCAGGTGAAGGTCAGCAACTGGCCGCATTTCTCCAGCAGGCTCATTTTCGCAATTTTCCCGGCAACAAAAACATCTCTTTCTTTTGACATTGTTTTTCTCCTTATAATTTATTTTTTTCTGTAATAGTTACGGTTGTCAGATGCGATCCGGATTACTTCAACATTTTTTGGACTTGTATTTTTTTGCCATCTTAATCATTTCATCAACCACACTCTTGGGCTGGTTATTGCGGTCGAAAAGTACAGGATAATCTTTTCTGCCGCGGATCGGGAAATTGTTAAACCATGATAAGCCGTCGTTCAATCCCCAAACTGTGACGCGATCCACTACATCATCGTATTTTAGAAAGAGTTCGAACATATCAAGTACGCGTTTATTCCATTTTTGTTGAACTGAATCGGGTACAGCTTCACGATAGGGGTCCATTTCCTTTGAATAAGTGAAATTAGTAGAAATGTTTGCCCCCGTATACGGACTTGGAAGAATTGAAATATCCCATTCAGTAATAAGTATTTTCACACCGGCAGCTTTAAGTTTCTTAAAGCTGGCTTCTGTGGCGTCAAGCGTAGGGCTTTCCATGTTCATGTGCGCCTGAGAACCAACCGCATCAATTCTGCATCCTGCCGCCCTGAGTTCTTTTACAAGTTCCACAATTGCATCGCATTTTGCCGGACTATCTACATTATAATCGTTGTAGTATAATTCTGCATTTGGGTCGGCTTCATGAGCAAACTGAAAAGCATATTTGATGAAATCCTTGCCCAGTATTTGGTAAAACTTGCTGTTACGGTATGTGCCGTTGTCTTCAAAAGCTTCGTTGACAACGTCCCACCCTTTTACACGACCTTTATAACGACCTACAATTGTAATGATGTGCTGACGGATACGTTCTTTCAGAACTTCAGGAGTGACATCTTTCCCACTGTCATCAACAAAGAACCACTGGCCTATTTGAGAATGCCAGATAAGACAATGCCCTGTTACAACCTGCTTGTTTTTTTCTCCAAATGCCACAAATTTGTCTGCATCTGTCCAATGGTATTTGTTTTCTTGCGGATGGATAGGCTGGGGCTTCATACAGTTTTCGGCTACAATGGCATTGAACTCTTTAGCAATCAATTCTGATTCTTTGGAGTTAACGCTGTTAACTTGTTGCATATTAACAGCTACTCCAAAAAGAAATTTGCCTTTGGTAGCCTCCGCTAATGTCTTTTGCGCCATAGTGTACATGTTTGACAGAATAATAATGGCAATTAATGCAAAAATGGTCTTGATTTTCATTTTATTCCATTTACTTAATAAGATCGGTTATGCAACCACTTTCCCCCTGCGGGCATTCAGTTCTGCCTCAATTTTTACTTCCATTTTCTTATCAATCACATAGAAAAACAACAAACCAACACCCAGAAGAAAAGGGATGGAAGGATAAATACTGACAAGCATTCTTGCTCCTGTAGCGACAGTTTCAGGTTGAATAATTTCCTTCCCGACAACCGCACTTTCTATAGGGATATATCCGTATAACCCTAAGATCCATGCAACCAAAGCACCTCCAATTGAAAGCCCTGCCTTAAGTCCTACCAGCATAGCAGAAAAAATAATAGCAGTTGCCCTGCGATTTGTTTTCCATTCAGAATAATCGGCAACATCAGCAATCATAGCCCAGAGAATGGGTATGGTAATCCCATATGTAAATCCATGCAGAATTTGTGAGGTGAACATCAGGATTACATTATCGGGTTTGAAAAAGATAAAGATCAGAACAAAAAGGGTAGCAACGAGTAAGGCATACTTAAAAACATCCCGTTTACCATATTTATCAGCAAGTTTTTTTGATAATGAAATTCCAACAATCATAAAGATTATGCCTCCTGCATTGAATAAACCAAAGCCGGCAGAAACCGGGTCTGACCCAAAGAAATTAATGCCAATGCCCGACAAGGCAGAAGTAAGCGGACTAATAAACCTGGCAAGGGCAACTTTATCTACGTAATTATTAAAATAATACACATAAGAGCCTCCTTTCATCGCAAGAGTGATGAACACCAGAATGGTTAAGATGAGCATTATTAACCAGGGCCTGTTTTTCGAAAGATCAGAAAGGTCATCCTTAATCGATGATTTTTGTTCCAAACTAGGGATAATGCGCTCTCTGGTTGTAAGAAATGTTATAAGTAACATTACAGTGCCTATAGCGGCCATCCATGTCATTACTGATTCAATCCCGGCAGCTTTATCTCCATGGCCGGCAAATTCAATAATTGGCAGCATAAATACCTGTACAAAGAACTGTGCAAACATTACTGCAACAAAACGATACGATGAGATACTATTTCTTTCTCCCATATCACCGGTTAATACACCGCTCAAAGCTGAATACGGAAGATTACTGGAAGCATACATCAACAACAACAAAGTATACGTTACAGCAGCATAAATTAATTTCCCCTTGTATGAAAAATGGGGTGTTGAAAAGGCAAGTATAGCAATAACGCCAAGAGGAATAGCAGTGAATAATATCCAGGGCCGGAATTTGCCCCATCTCGAATTGGTTCTGTCAGCCAGTAATCCAATCAGTGGATTAAACGCAAATGCGGCAACTAAGCCGACAGTTAACATCACTATTGAGGCATCGGCGTTTTTCAGCCCATAAATATCTGTATAGAAATAAGCTAAATAAGTAATTAATGTTTGGAAAACCAGGTTCGCAGCAAAGTCTCCCAGACTATACCCTATTTTTTCGAACACTGTGACTTTTTGAGAAGTTAGGCTCATAATTTTTTATTATTAATTGATTATTGGCATACAGCTGTTAATCTGACCCCATTCCGCGGACCCAATTGATCCCATTGAAGTTGGTCCAATAAAAATAGCTTTTTCACGGAAAAAACGATTTCGCAAATCTATCATTTTAATTAATAATTTCATTTTTTTTAAAACTATCCTTGCCTTTCGTTCATAATTTTCCAATAATGGTCTTTCCTGCGTGGATCATGAGCGATCCTATCACGGATAACGTGGGCAATAGTTTTTCCCTACGATAGACGTATTCCACTGTACCACTTTGGTTTTGGATTGAGCTAAACAAAGGTTGCCTGCTGGATGCCTTAGCCGGCATTTCATTATGTGGCCATGAAATTCACCGTGTAACCCGCTATTTTTGAAATTATGACCGGAAGTTCATCACACGATGAAGCCCTGCAAAAAGTAGAATTGGAGGTGTTAAAGTAAAAGTCAGGGCCAAAGCCCGGGGGGTTCTATCAGGCGTAGGTACTCCAGGCTAAAGCCTGGAGTTAGTGATGTAGTATTGTTGTGGTTCATTTAAAAAGTGATACATTGACAATTAATCTCTATCTTTGTTTTAATGTAGAATTGATATGGAACGTATTGTAAATCTGCATTTAGAGAAATTATCGGAAGGATTTTATCTTGCCATTGGTGAGAACGAGCATCTCTGTCGCGAGGCCTGGGCAAAGAACCATATAGGTGACAATATGACTCTTGACCTTTTTGGTGAACAGAATGAGCCGGCTGAAGCAATCATGGCCGTCGGAAAGCCAGCGAGAAGAAAAAGGTTACCTTTGATATCACCCCTGAGAAACTGCATTTCATAATATTGACATGCAATATGTGGTTGAACCTGGGGCATTTGAGATCATGACGGGTCCTTCATCAAGAGACGCTGATCTGAAAAAAACCGAATTGACAGTGAAATGACTCAAAAAAGGATAACAGCTCTTATCTTCTTCTGTATTATATTTTCATTCATCTCCGTTGCGCAGCCAGGGACACAATCATGGGACAGCATCCGGAAGGTGACCGAGCTGGATCACCAGCGGATGATGGACCTGCTGAAAATAACCTCTCTCAGGCCTGGTGTCGATGGCATGAATCCTGATGCCCCCAATGCTGCCAATTACGACGAAACCAAAGCCAATCCTTTCCCTGACCTGCCGGATCCACTGATTTTGGAGAACGGCAAAAAAGTTACCTCTGCCAGAGCATGGTGGAAAAAACGCCGCCCTGAGATCATCGAGTCCTTTGACAGGGAAGTCTATGGCAGGGTACCTGCCGCCATTCCTGACGTAAGATGGGAGGTTACTGAAGCAACCTCTGACACAGTAGGCAAATTTCAGGTGGTGACCAGGAAGCTGACAGGTCATGTTGATAATTCGGGGTATCCCCGGGTCTCCGTCGACCTGCAATTGAGCCTTACCCTCCTGGCGGGCACAGCAAGGCCGGTACCGGTAATAATGGAGCTGGGCTTTCTTTTTCCCCCGGGATTTAAACGGCCAATAGCACCTTCGGGCGAGCCCTCATGGCAGGAGCAGGTTCTTTCCAGGGGATGGGGTTATGCTGTCTTCTACCCCACAAGTGCGCAGGCGGACTACGGTGGGGGACTGACACAGGGTATCATCGGCCTGGTAAATCATGGTCAGCCGCGAAAACCAGACGACTGGGGTGCACTACGGGCATGGGCGTGGGGAGCAAGCCGTGCAATGGATTATTTTGAGACTGACCCCCTGGTTGATGCAGACCGCGTTGGAATAGAAGGCCATTCAAGGTATGGCAAGGCAGCACTTATCGCAATGGCTTATGACCAGCGGTTTGCAATAGGATTTATAAGTTCATCAGGCGCCGGAGGAGCTAAGCTCTATCGTCGCAATGCCGGAGAAATTGTTGAAAATCTTGCCGCATCGGGGGAGTACCACTGGATGGCAGGTAACTTCCTCAAATATGCCGGTCCGCTGACATGGGATGACCTGCCGGTTGATTCGCATGAGATGATCGCCCTCTGCGCTCCCCGCCCTGTGTTCATAAGCAGCGGAGAGAAAGGTGACAGCTGGGTCGACGCAAGAGGGATGTTCATGGCAGCAGTCGCTGCAGGACCAGTATACCGCCTCCTGGGGAAGAAAGACCTTGGAACAGATGTATTTCCTCCTGTGGGGACAGCTGTCACAGAAGGGGAGTTAGCTTTCTGCCAGCATAGCGGAGGGCATACCCCCGGCCCGAACTGGCCTGTCTTCATTGAATTTGCTGCCCGTTATTTTCAATAACAAAATTTTATACCTCCATAAATGGAAAATTCTGCCTCATTTATCGTTATGATAACCTTAATAGCTCTTTGCACTTCCTGCAAGGAGAAGCCTGATGAAAATGGGGAGGAACCGACATTGTACACCGTCACCGTTGATCCTTCTGTCACTTACCAGGAGATGATCGGTTTTGGGGGTTCGCTGACATGGTATTCGGAAAGAATCATTAACAGCCCGAACAAGAACCAGATCTGCCAGCTGCTGTTCCAGGATCTGGGTATTGATATGATAAGGTTCAAAAACAATTATTATCCTCTGGGCTATCCTTCGGTGAAAACCACTGAAATAATGGAAAACTCAGGATTGAAAACGCTTTTCGATGTGACAAACCAGCTCCATGATATAGCAGTACAGTATAATCCTGACATCACTTTCATGATAAGCTCATGGACCCCGCCCTCTGCCCTGAAAAGCAATAGTAGCCTCAGGGAGGGAACACTGAAAAAAGACGGAGGGTTGTTCATGTATGACGCTTTTGCAGACTATTGGTCCGATGTCCTTGATAATATAACTTTTAATCCGGACTACATCAGCATTCAGAATGAACCTTCCTGGATAACACCTGACTGGGAGACATGCGAATGGCGGCCCACCGAAACAACAGATTTCCCCGGCTATGTAAATGCCTTTGACCTCGTTTACGACAAGATCAGTACAAGGACGAACCCTCCCGGGCTCATCGGGCCGGAAGCTGAAAATATAGGCACCAGCAAATTCGGGGGGAACACTTTTGCTGCATTTTCCGATCCGATTAAAGATAAACCCTACCTGGCGGCATATGGCTATCATACATATAACTGGCCTGCCACAGCACTGATTTCTGAAACAACGCCCCTGCTGAACATGGTTCGTGACAACTACGGCAATAAACCATGCATCATGACGGAATATTCCAATTTCTCATGGCTTAAAACAGCACAGTTTATTATCAGTAATCTGAATGAAGCAAACGCCTCCGGATACCTCTACTGGCTCATGGCGTGGGATGCTTCCAACCCGTTATCAATGATCGGTATCAACAATGCCGGCGGTTATAACGTCACTCCTTTTTACTATGTGATGAAGCACTTCGCCAAAAATGTAGACAGGGGTTATGACAGGATAAATGCCACCACCAGTACCTCTTCAATAACTTTATCTGCATTTGCAAATCCTGCCGGATCTAAAATTACCATCGTGATTGTCAACCCTCTTCCGACGGCAACCAATGTCGATTTCATGGTTAAGAATAAGGCCATATTAACCTTGAGTGCAGTGCAAACTGTGGAAGGAAGTATGTACAAGGACCTCGGATCAATAACTGCAGACAAGTATATTACGCTGAAACCATCATCTGTTACAACAGTTGTAATTGAACTTCAGTAAAATCCTGAAATATGTTAAACCGAGGCATTATCATTAACTTAACTGTTGCAGTGCTTCTGCTGTCAACAGTTGCATCATACGGCTCCCCGGCTGCCGGTTCAGCTGATACTTCATCCATTGTATCAACACATAAAGTAGCACCAGCCTTCACTCTCTTCTCTTCGGGCAGGTCCGCCCCGCTGGTTATCAGTACCAGTGACTGGCCAGGTGTGATCAGGGCATTCAGGGATCTTCAGACGGACATCGGTAAGGTTACTGGGACAAAACAAAAGATAGTCTTCGACAAACCGCCACGAAAGAAAGAGATCGTCATTGCCGGAACAATTGGCAAAAGTCCGCTTATTGAGAGGCTGATCAACACCGGCAAAATAAACGTCGACGACATAACGGGAAAATGGGAGTGCTACCTTATTCAGACAGTCACAAACCCGCTTCCGGGTGTACAGAAAGCCCTTGTTATAGCAGGAAGCGACAAGCGCGGAACTATTTACGGTATCTATGAGATATCAAAACAGATTGGCGTATCACCATGGTACTGGTGGGCTGACGTACCGGTAAAAAAGAGTGATGAACTGTACATCCTGCCGGGACGCCGGGTTTTCGGCGAACCGTCAGTCAGGTACCGGGGAATTTTTCTCAATGATGAATACCCTGACCTTACCAGGTGGGTGGCATATAAGTACGGTGAAGTGACACCCTCTGCTAATCCGCCCGTACCACCGGGTATTGCCAACTATGGAAGGGAATTTTATTCGAAAATTTTCGAGGTCATACTCAGGCTTAAAGGCAACTATCTCTGGCCTGCCATGTGGAATAATGCCTTCAATGAAGATGACACCCTTAATGCCAGGCTCGCTGATGAATATGGTATCGTTATGGGAACCACGCACCAGGAGCCAATGCTCCGGGCACAGAAAGAGTGGGACCGCCGTTACAAGCAGACGCTGGGCAGCTGGAGCTGGACCAGCCATGCCGACACCCTGATAAAGTTCTGGAAAGAAGGTATCATTCGCAACAAGAACTATGAGAGCATACTCACAATCGGACTGCGCGGTGCTGATGACACCGAAATGGGTCCCGGCGGACCGGCAGCCAATATAGCAAGGCTTGAAAAGATAGTTGATGTCCAGCGCCGCCTCATTGCTGAAGAGTTGAACAGCGATGTCACAAAAGTACCTCAGCTATGGTGCCTCTACAAGGAGGTGCAGGACTACTACAACGAAGGACTGCGTGTTCCCGATGACGTCACCCTGCTGTGGGCTGAGGATAACTGGGGTAATGTCAGGAGGCTCCCCACTCCCGATGAACGCAAACGCAGCGGAGGAGCGGGCGTCTATTACCATTTCGACTACCATGGCGGCCCGCGCAGTTACCAATGGATTAACACCAACCCTGTTCCCAAGATCTGGGACCAGTTGTCTCTTGCAAAACAGTACGGTGCTGACAGGATATGGATAGTCAACGTTGGTCATTTCAAGGGTTATGAATTTCCCATGGAGTACTTCTTTTCACTTGCCTGGGATACTGAGGCGCACAGCAGTGATGACATCCTCGGATATACCAGAAGATGGGCTGCCCGTGAGTTCGGGCCTGACCATGCAGATGAGATTGCTGACATAATCTCTCTCTCTACAAAATTCAACGGCCGCCGCAAGCCGGAGCTGCTTAGCCCCTCCACCTACAGCCTGACAGACTATCATGAGGCGGAATGGATTGTTCGCGAATATAATGCACTGGCTTCCAGGGCTGAAGAAATACAGGGAGAACTGCCGGATGAGATGCATGACGCCTTCTATGACCTGGTGCTCTTCCCCGTAAAAGCAAGCGCCCTTGTCAATGAGTTGTATGTCACCGCAGGAAAGAATGCAATGTATGCTCAGCAGGGCAGGGCGCTTACCAATGCAATGGCTGAAAAGACTGAGATGCTGTTCCAGGCTGATACAGCACTGATGGGTTACTATAACCGCTCTTTTGCCGGCGGTAAATGGAACCATTTTATGGATCAGACACATCTGGGCTACACTAACTGGGCTGATCCTCCCTTCAACAGCATGCGGGCAATAGAGTTGAAACGCATTGAAGTGCCTCAGGCTGCCTCCATGGGAGTGGCGATTGAAGGCTCCGGTAAATCATGGCCGGGAGAAGGGGCGGCTGCTGCCCTTCCGGAATCTGATAATTTTAACAGGCAGGAACGATACATCGAGGTGTTTAACAGAGGCAGTGAGCCGTTTGAATATTCAGTGACAACCGATAATCCATGGATAATCTTAAGCCACACCGGAGGAACCCTTGCAGACGAACAACGGATTGGCGTAAGGATAGACTGGTCCCTCCTGCCCTACGGCAGACACGAGGGTACAATTAGAGTCAGCGGAACGGGCATTGAGTTGCCTGTCAGCATCTCTGCTTTCAATCCGGCACTGCCTCAGGCGGCCACCACGAAAGGGTTTATCGAGTCCAACGGATATGTCTCCATGGAAGCAGAGCATTACACGGCGGTAAACCAAACAGCGGAAAGATACTGGGAAAGGATTGAAGATTACGGCCACACTATTTCCGCAATGCGTGCCACGACAGTCACTGATGCGCCTCCGGCAACTCCCGGCAAAGATTCACCGGACCTGGAATATATGATGTATCTCTTCTCGACAGGAAAATTCGAAATCACGCTTCACCTCTCACCGACACTTAATTTTATCCCGGGAAGAGATCTCAGAATAGGGGTTTCATTAGATGATGACACTCCCCGGATAGTAACCGTGGTCCCGAAAGAGTTCAACGCACAGAACGGAAACAGGGAGTGGGAAAAAACAGTAATGGATAATGCTCGCTTCGTCAAAGCAGAATTATCTGTCAGGGAGGCAGGGTATCACACGCTGAAAGTATGGATGATCGACCCGGGCGTTGTTCTCGAGAAGATCGTGCTGGACACCGGGGGTGTTAAACCATCGTACCTTGGTCCTCCTGAGAGCTTTAGGAATTTTTGATTTGCGATTTGCGATTTGACCTTCAGACTTGAGACATAAGACTTGAGATATGAGAAAAAGAAGAACATTTTTAATGATCATTTTTCTGGCATTAGTTAATCCGTTTTCATTACACTGCCAGATACGGTTGCCGAGACTGATAAGCGACGGTATGGTCCTGCAGCGCGGCGACAGCGTGAAAATATGGGGCTGGGCTGCCCCGGGCGAAAATATCATGGTTGACTTTGTTGACCAAAAGTATCAAACAACCGCCGGCACATCAGGTGAATGGATGGTATGGCTGCATGGACTGAAACCCGGAGGACCATTCACCATGGAGATCAGGGCCACCAATACGATCACGATAAATGACATTCTGATCGGTGATGTCTGGCTCTGTTCGGGTCAGTCGAACATGGAATTGCCCGTAAGAAGAGTTCGGCCCTTGTATGAAGAAGAAATAGCTGCTTCCGCAAATAATTACATCAGGTCATTTACCGTGCCGAAGTACTACGTTTTCAAAGAGCCGCAGAAAGATCTGCCGTCAGGCAAATGGACAGCAGCAGACCCTGAGACCGTGCTAGACTTTTCCGCTGCGGCCTGGTTCTTCGCCAGGGATCTGTATGCAAAATATAATATACCGGTAGGACTGCTTACATCGGCTTTTGGAGGGTCTCCTGCTGAAGCATGGATCAGTGAGGAAGGCCTGAAAGAATTTCCAGTACATTATAATGAGCTTCAGCGCTTTAAATCAGACTCGCTAATAAGCGCCATTGAACGAAGCGACAGGACCAGAATTCAGGAGTGGTACAGTAAACTTCAGCAGGCTGATGAAGGCTATAAGACTCCAGGGAAGAAATGGTATGATCCTGCACTGAATACAGACGGCTGGAAAACTGTAACTGTACCCGGATACTGGTCAGCCACTGAGCTGAAAGGTATCAACGGAGTCGTCTGGTTCAGGAAAGAGATCATGGTTCCTGCATCAGCAGCCGGCCTCCCCGGCAACCTTGAACTTGGCAGGATCGTTGATGCGGATTCGACATTCATTAACGGGGTATTCATCGGCACGGTATCTTATCAGTACCCTCCGCGACGGTACACTGTCCCGGCCGGAATACTTAAGGAAGGCCGCAATGTATTGACCGTGAGAGTGATCAGCAACATAGGTGATGGCGGATTCGTTCCGGATAAGACTTATGAGCTGACTGCAGGCGACTTTAAAACGAGCCTGGAGGGTGAATGGAAATACAGAGTGGGTGCTGTCATGCCTCCGCTGATAGGCCAGACTTTTCTCGGATACAAACCCGGAGGTCTCTTTAATGCTATGCTGGCGCCATTGCTGAACTACCGTATAAGAGGTATCTTATGGTACCAGGGAGAATCAAACGCAGGTAGACCGGATGAATACCGTACCCTCCTTCCTGCCCTGATAATGGACTGGAGGCGCAGCTTCGGCCAGGGTGATATCCCGTTTATCCTGGTGCAGCTTCCAAACTTCATGGAAGCAAAGAAAACACCATCGGAAAGTGGCTGGGCTCTCTTCAGGGAAGCCCAGACCGAAGCACTGAAGCTGCCGGCCACAGGAATGGCAGTAACTATCGATATCGGTGAATGGAATGACATCCACCCGCTGAATAAGAAGGATGTCGGAGCAAGATTGGCTCTGGCAGCCAGGAAGGTTGCATACGGAGATAATGACGTTGTTTATTCAGGACCGACATATAAGGCAATGGCAGTAAAAGGACGGAAAATAATCATTTCGTTTGATAATACCGGATCAGGACTGTATGCTAAAGGTGGCGGTAATCTCAGACAGTTTGCCATTGCCGGAGCAGACATGAAATTTGTCTGGGCGAAGGCAAAAATAAAAGGAGACAGGGTTATTGTCAAAAGCAATGAGGTAAGGAAGCCTGTGGCGGTGAGATATGCATGGGCTGATAATCCGGAAGGAGCAAATCTTTACAATCGTGAAGGTCTGCCGGCCGCACCGTTTCGGACAGACAAATGAATTTGCGATTGTCGATTTGCGATTTAGGATTTTTGACTTTCAGACTTTCGACTTTCGACCTCTGTAGATGCAGTTCTTGTCGTTACAGAGATTGCACTGATAAGAAGCGTATTTTACATTCTTTCCGATCCCAATGATGCCACTCACCGATTTTACAGGGTTCATTAGAGCAGATTCGTTCAGGGTGATACCGCAGAAATTGTCTTTGAAGAAGCTGAACAATTTATGCTGTTCGGCAACATCCCATCCGCAGTAACCCGGGCTGAAGCGGTTTGTGATATTTTTTCCGAGGTCAGCCATGCTCTTTCGCATCTCCTCCTGCATCCTGTCAGCAGCGGCTTCAACAATCTCAGAACCGATGACATCATAAACGTACCCCCTCAACAGGTCGCCGTCCTTCATGCTCTGGCGGCACATCTCTCCCACCACCGGCCCGGCAGTGCAGATGAAGAGAGCAACATCCTCGGCCTCTTTTATCTGCCTGTAAATGATTGGTCTGACGTTAAATATTATTCCTTCTACCTGTAATGTTTTATTTTCCGCGGACAAACTGATCTCTTTAAAGACCCTGTACTCGGCTTTGATACCGCCCAGCGATAAAAGTTCCTCAGTTACCTCATTTATCAGAACAGATACAGGTTCAGGCGCCGTACCTGTTTGATAGCCCATGGTCCTCTCCAGCGCATCTGCGCCGGGGATCAGTTCTCTGAAAGTATATGTGAATCTGTTCAGGGCTGTGAGATAATTTGATAATGTTCGATGAACCTTACGGCATAATCATCTCTGCCGAGGACGAGGTCTGCTGCACGGACCAATCCTGTAATCTTTTCGGGATTTGCTATGGGGCAGGTAAGTCCGTAGAGGATTGACATTGCCATATAGGCGTTGTTGATGTTTTCGCGGTTAGGGAGGCCGAAAGATATGTTACTGGCGCCCTGTGTTATATTGTGGCCCAGCTTATCATGCACCAGCCTGATTGTCTCGAGGGTCACCCTGCATGCATTGGGGTCAGCGCTGACAGCCATAGCCATAGGGTCAATGATCACATCCTCCTCCCTTATTCCAGCCTGTACAGCCCGGTTAATTATCTTTTCAGCTATTTTCAGCCTTTTCTCCGGGTCGTGGGTTATGCCGTCATCATCAAGAACAAGGCCGATAATGGCAGCGCCATATTCACGGGCGATAGGAAGAAGTCTCTGTAAAGATTTTTCCTCGGCATTCACCGAGTTAATAAGACATTTGCCCTTTGCCACCTTAAGGGCTGCCTCTATTGCCTTTGAATTGGGTGAATCAAGGCATAGAGGAACATCAAAGTTTTCCTGCAAAGCGATGACTGCCTCAGGCAGGAGTTCCTCATCAATAACTCCCGGAAAGCCCACATTCACATCCAGAACGTCTGCCATGGCATCAATCTGCGACTTCGCCAGAGAGAGCATGTATTCAAAATTCCTTTCCTGAAGTGTTGAGACCAATTTCTTCCGCCTCGTAGGGTTAATGCATTCACCAATAATTATCACCGGGCCATCAGTATTGATGACAACTTCCCTGGATCGGCCAGTCAAAATTGTTTTCATTCGTGTCTTTTGGTTTAACCACAGAGTTACACTAAGTTATTTAAGAGTTACACGGTTTTTACTTTCTTAACAGTGAAACTCAGTTTTAACTCTGTGTCACTCTGTGGTAAAATAACTAAATTTTGATCTACCCTAAGCAAGAGTTTTAAGATATTCCACCGCACCCTGCGGATCGGGAGAGTAGAAATCAGCCCCGATCTTTGTACAGAACTCTGCAGTGACCGGTGCACCGCCAATAAGGATCTTCTGTGCCGGATACTTTTCTCTCAGGGCAGCTACCGTTTTACGCATGTTCTCCATAGTGGTCGTCAGCAGCGCTGACAATCCCACAACAGCACCCGGATGACTTTCCACGGCTTTGATGAATTTATCGGCGCTTACATCCACTCCGAGGTCAATGATCTCCCATCCGGAACCCTCTATCATCATGGCGACAAGATTTTTCCCGATATCATGCAGGTCACCTGTAACGGTACCGATAATAAATGAACCTTTCCGTTTGGTCTGTCCGCTCAGATAATAAGGTTTTAGATGTACCATTGAGCTGCTCATCGCTTTGGCTGCCATAAGCATCTGCGGAACGAATATCTCATTCCGGCTGAATTTCTTCCCTACCCTTGACATGGCGGGAATGAGTGCTTCTTCAAGTATCTCTTCCGGGCTGATCCCTTCTTCAAGAGCGCGCTTTGTCAGCTCAAAAGCGCCCTCCTTATCCTTCATGGCCGGAGGATAGGGCGATTTAATGTCAATTTTGCCAAACTCGACACAAACTGATAGCTTCTCAAGAAGCTCTTTCATATCAGACATTATTACTTTGATTCATGTGTTCCCGACCACACCTTAAAAGTAACGAGAATTGTGTAAACATAATACGATTAAGTAAGGGAATAAGTGTCCGTGGAGAAGAACTCCACGGACACTTTACCCTAAATCAACCCTAATTTATAAAACTCACTATTCTTCAATAACGAACTTTTCATTATCCGGGTTAAGCACCATACTGCTTGTCCCTATGGCTAATATCCCGGGTTCTGATAAGCAGCTTTTTCGTCTGCAGTCATCTCCATGCCATCAAGCTGGCCTTGCGGAATGGGGCGCAGATAAAGATACGGGTCAATGGTGCGCGTCACCAGTACCGGTGTACGGTCTGCATACGCGCTTCCACAAATTTCGTATGTATGAGCAATGGTTGACCATGTTTGCGTACGCACCAGATCGAACCAGCGGTAACCTTCGCCATAAAATTCACGCGAACGTTCCGCCAGGATATAGTCAATGGTTATTGTTGCCGGAGTGGCAGCTATCATGGCAGCACTGTTGTCTGCCACTTTTGCAACGTTTCCATTGTTGTCCCAGCGCCATTTTCCGGCACGTTCACGAAGAACATTAACCAGATCATAAGCGCTTTTGCCAGCTTGTGTAGATGCCCCTTTCACAGCCGCTTCGGCAGCTACCAGGTAGAGTTCCGAAAACTTGGCAATGTTGAAAGGACGGGTACTGGCAGCATTCGGTTGTCCTAATCCGCCGGCATTGTCAGTGCGGTAGGTCCCGAGCTTCCATAGCCCCGGATATGTTATTCTGCTTATGCCACGCGGCCCTATAACAAAATCGGCTCTCCCGGGCAATACACCTGCACCGATATTGGCATTTGCAGTAGCGTAAACAATAGTTGGATCATCATCGTTCAGGAAAGTCAGTACTGCATCACCAGGGACAACCGACATACCGTTTGCATTAACCAATGACACCTTATCTTTATCTGTAGGGTTTTTGGTCCAGTTGCCACGGTAAACGGTTGTAAAGGTGCCGTCATACCGGGAATCATTGGTTTTGTCGGAAAAGGTGTTTTGAATTACGCCGATAGGAGGAGCCATGCGTGTCCACGGACGACCCAGGTGTTGTTCCGCTTCGCGCTGAACAGAACTTACGCCGGCACTTCTGATGACTGTATAGTTCCACGTCAACATCCAAACGGCAAAATTTTCCGGGGCGGCGCCATTGCTATAAGTAAGACTGCTTGCGTTATAGAATTCGCTTTTCTCCGTGTGGTCAGCATACAGTAATATTTCCTTGTTACGGTCGTTTTGCGCAAGGTTAACGTCATAGTATGTTGCCTGCAGGCCGAAAGGACCCGGATTATCAATGGCTTCCACAGCTACATTGTAAGCCTCCTGAAAATACCAGGCGGCATCATGTCCGTCAGGATCGGTTCGGTCACTCGCCGGATAAGTAGGAATGCTGTTTGGGTTCTGCAGCCACCATGCGTATGTCAGGTAAGCCTTTGCCAGGAAAAGGCGCGCCAGTGTTTTGGTTGCACCACCGGTTACACGTCCCTGATCAGGCAAATCGTTTACAGCTGTCAGTAGATCAGGGAATATGGCTTTGGTATAAACCTCCGGCACAGTGTTGCGCACAGAGGTTCTCACGGGGGTCGTGTTGAATTTCAGTTCCCCCGCGCCCATATCCAAAGGCACCCCGCCGAAAGTTTGCACCAGCTGAAAGTAGTCGAACGCACGGAAGAACCTGGCTTCAGCAATCAATGCATCCGAAATGGTACCTACTGCGGCAGCATTTTCAATAACACCGCTGGCAGTGTTGATGTTGGAGAATGCGGCTCCCCACAATACGTCAGAACGACTACTGGTTGGAGAAATCGTACCCACGCCGGAAAGGTCATGGTCCTTAAAGTTTCCATCGGCACTCTGAGCGTATGTTGCTTCATCGGTACCGGTCAGGCAAGAGTTATAGTAGTAGGCTTGTCCGTATATGTAGCGCAGGTGGGCGTACATCGAAGTCACTCCTCCCATAACACCTTTTTCGGTTTTGAAATAACCGGGTTCATAAATACTGCGCGGCTGTTCATCCAAAATATCAGTGCACGCTGCCAGGAACAACACCAACGTGGCTGTTCCTATACAAGTTTTTATATATATACTTTTCATCATTATTTTTTTTAAAATGCCAATTCAAGACCAATCAAGTAGTTGCGTGTTGTAGGCGTGTTGGTGCCTATAGTCAGCAGACGTCTCTGGTAAGTACCTGTTGTTGCCGCATTTTCGTCGCCGTATGAGTTGGTTTCGGGATCCATACCTGATTCTTTATGGTATGGCGAAAACATTACAAACGGATTCTGTACAGTGACGTAAAGCCTCAGTTTGTCAATACCTGCATTTTTAACCACGCTGATATTGTCGATGTTATAACCAAGTGACAGGGACCGTATCTTCAGGTACGATGCGTCGAAATAGCCCAGGCTATTGCCATACTTTGGATTGTCGCCGCTTAATATACCTGAAGGGGCTGGATACTTGGCGTTGGTGTTCTGCGGCGTCCAGTAGTCTACCTTTACGTTCCCCCTGCGTCCGGTCATCAAATTGAGGTAGCCTGACGCCGAGTAGAGGGTACTGATGAGGGTACCGCCGCTTTTAAAGGCACCGACAGCGGTCAGGTCAAATCCTTTATATGCTAAGCGTGTGTTGAAGCCACCCATAAAATTGGGGTCTACACTCATGATTTGCCTGTCGTCGGCTCCGATTTTTCTTGCCGGAGTACCATCCTCGTTGTAATCGCCGGTATATTTCACCTTAATCATACCTACATTCCCTCCTGGTTCAAGAATACTCAAATACTGATCTCCCTCTTGCCAGAGTCCTGTTTTCTCGTAGTCGAAGATTACATTAATGGGGTAACCTACAAACCACCAGTTGGATTCATCCCTTGTCTGTCCTGAAGCAAGCGCTACCAGCTCGTTATGGTTGGCATACAGGTTGAAGCCGAGTTCCCACCTCCAGCCGCTCGGGCTGTCCAATATAAGGCCATTGAGGGAAATTTCCACGCCTTTGTTTTGGGTTTCCCCTATATTTGCCATGTAGCTGCTCACGCCAGACGTGGGGGGCAGACTAACACTCAGCAGAATATCTTTGGTATTCGTTATATAGTACTCTATGGTACCGGACAGGCGATTATTCCACAAACCGAAGTCCAGGCCAAAGTTATATGTGTTAGAATACTCCCAACCTAAATTTTCGTTAGGCAGCGAGGATACATAAAACCCGGTGGAGTACGTACTGCCAAAGTTATAGGGTCTGGAGCTTAAACGTCCAAGTGTAGCGTATGGGTCAATGGCCTGATTGGAGGTCTGTCCAAAACCCACACGCAGCTTCAATAGATCTATCCAGGAGATATTATCCATAAACGATTCGTTGGCAATGCTCCATCCGACTGATATGGCAGGATAGGTATGCCATTGATGTCCCGGCGCCAGTCTTGATGAGGCATCGGAGCGGATGCTGGCCGACAGCATATAGCGGTTGTCGTATGAGTACATTATTCGTCCCATCCACGACATCAAACCGGTCTGATAATAGTTCTGATAATCAGGGTTGACAGTAATTTCGCCTGCAGCCCGACCCAGATTGTAGAATTGGAATGCATCTGCGGGAATATCCTTTGCCGCAATAAATGAACTGTTGTACATAGTTTTTTCGGCAGAGTACAACGCTACTGCATTCACCTGATGCTTCCCGGCAAATGTGCGGTCATAGGTCAGCAGGTTTTCAACGGCCCAGCCGATGCCAAGCGAATTGCTGATAGAAGCAGTTGAAACGGTAGTAGGTGTCGCACTGAATACTCCCTCTCCTGTATAGCTGCCACCATTAGTCATGCGGAAGTTCGCACCAAGATTGATGCGATACTTTAAGCCCTCTATACCAGGGATTTTTACCTCGCCAAACAGTGTATTGTAGGAGCCATAGGCTTTGGTCCGGTCTATCCATTTATCGCCCAGGGCGTCTATAGTTTCTCTTGTATACACCCAGTTTTCATCTAATATCATCTTTACGGTTCTTTTAAACGTGCCGTCCTCGTTATACGGATCAGAAATAGCTGAAGTGCTTAAGTTACCGTACAGCCCCAGGTTGTTACCATTTGAAATGGAATAGTTGTTGTTTGTGATGAATCCGAAGCGGAAATATTTGCCTACTGCCTGATCAAGAGTACCGTTTATCGAAAAACGGCTGTAGTTCTGTCCGGGCAATACGGATTCATCGCGGTAGTAGCCAGCGCTGAAACTGTAGCCACCCTTTTGGGTACCACCCGAAACACCCAAATCGTGGCTTGTTACCATGCCGTTTTTATAAAACAAGTCCTGCCAATTGGTATTAACATTATCGAATTCATCCACCCCGTTTGTATACCTGCCGGATGCTTCGCGGAGAGCAACAAATTCCGGACCGTCCATCATAGGAAATTGGGCAAAGACTTTTTTCAAACCATAATAACTATTGTAGGTAAACTGTGCTTTTTGTCCGGTTTGACCTTTGTTGGTTGTTATCAGTATAACGCCGTTGGCGCCGCGCGAGCCGTAAATGGCAGTAGCTGAGGCGTCCTTCAGAATATCAACGCTCCTTATGGAACTGGGGTTTATGTCGCTGATAGACCCGCCAAAGGGGATACCGTCGAGTACCACCAGCGGATCATTGCTGGCATTCAGCGAACGCGTACCACGAACACGGATTTGCATTGTGGCACCAGGTTTGGTTGAAGTTTGCTCCATATCCACCCCTGCTATACGTCCCTGCAGAGCCTGCGTGATATTGGCCGATGGTACATCGCGCATCTCATCTCCTTTCATTGAAGCAACTGAACCTGTTACAGATTCTTTCCGTTGCGTACCATATCCCACAACCACTATTTCCTCAAGACCTGTCTCACTTAAAACCATTGTCACATTCACAACGCTCTGGGTACCTACGGCTACCTCCTCTGGAACAAATCCCACAAAAGAGAAAATCAGCACAGGATTAGCAGTAGTCAGAGTAATCCTGTACGCACCGGAGGCGTCCGATAAAACACCGTTAGTGGTACCTTTTTCCTGGATACTTACAACTGGTAACGCATTACCGTCACTGTCTGTTACAAATCCTGATACAACTTTCTGTTGTACCAGATTCAATCCGTCAGGGACGGATCCTGAGGCAAATGCCATACCTGATTGCATCAGGATCAGCGCTGCCATGAGCATAAAGCTCAAAAGTAGTTTTCCTAAGTATTTCTTTGTCAGAATACTTGGACTGGAAGGATTTTTGATCATAAGATTTGAGTTTTAAGGTTAAATTTTCAGCTTTTATTAGTGAGTGTGATCATGGATCATTGACTCACATTTTAAACACCCGGGAAGTGTTTACCTTTTTCATGGGGAATTGTCGTTTGTCCTCATAGTGTTTATTTGTCTGATATTATTCTGAAATTATTATTACGCCGGTTTAAAAGCAATAAATTTCAATCAGCACCGAGCAGAGGACCAGGTAAAACTCAGAACATCCTGATTCTCCGCAACATTTTCAAACAAAACCCCTCGATATTACCTTGAAATAGTATCTACAACATTGTAAATATAATTACTTTTTTCAATAATGCAACCGATTGCAAATAAATTTTTATAATTGAGAGAACATTTTTTTAAAGAGAAAAAGCGATGATCGTTAATAAAAAAACCCCAATATCGGGGGTTTTATAGAAGGGGCCAGACTATAGGGGCAATTACAGCACCTTTGTTATTAATTGAGAGGGCGACTATTTCATGCTCATTATGACTTTTGTGCCCGCTGCAATCCCTGATTCATTAAATGCGTCTATACTGAAATAATATGCAACATCTTTGTTCAGGCCAGTCAGCATCAATGAACTGGTATCATAGACCATTACTGAAGAATAGAGCTTGTTCTCATCAACACCATAGTTTATTATGAAACCGGTTGCATCCCCATTCTCTGACCATTCCAGGCGTGCTCTTCTTGTATCGGCTTCATCCCTGATGACCGTTAAATCATCAACGGTTGAAGGCAGCTTACCAGCTCTGTTGCCAAATATTCTCAGATCATAAATGGAAAACTTCCCATCAGGAACCCTGACATTTTCAATCTTAATATATTTCGTCCTCACAGGCGTTTCGAGTTCTATATAGTCATGACAGGCATCTGTAGTATTATTGCTTTTGTCAACTATGACATCCCATGATTTCCCGTCATCTGAAGCAAGAATACGATAACAATAATAAATATTTTTGCTGTCTGGCTTAAGATTTGACTCATTATCAGCGAAGTTTACCTGGATTGCGTTCACAGTTGAGTTGTCATCCAGCTCCACACTCAGCCATTCCCCGTTATTTCCCGTTATTGCTGACCACCATGTTCTGATATCTTCATCAAAAGCATTTTTTACCGGATAGTTATCCATAGCGGAAGAGGCTGCAGCCTTCTTTTTATAAGACAGAAGCATCCATCCTGCAAAAAGGTCTTCTTTTTCAAAGTTGATTTTATGATCAGGCATGATTGTCGGATAATCGCCAAAAGCCGTAAAAGTTCTCAGCACACCGTCTTTGTCGAAGGCTGCCGGGAACAATCCTAGACGGCGTTCGAACATATGACGTACTGATATTGACATTGTGGAAATATGCCAGTAATTTCCGTAATTGTCCTGGAATGTTGAGCCGTGTCCGGCACCTCCTGCAAAACCTCCGGGTTTATAGGAAAAGGGGCTGTTGGTTTCATATTCAAACGGCCCAAGCGGTGAATCGGAAGTATAAACACCGTCGGCATATGTTTTATATTCTGTCCCCGGAGCAGCGTATTGAAGATAATAATGGTTGTTATATTTTGTCATCCAGGCTCCTTCGTTCCAGCCATTTCCTGTCAGCTCATTTTGTTCTCCCGAAATTTCCCAACCGTATTTATCCGGATTATGTTCAATAAGGATTTCGGGTTCAGTAACAGCCTGCATTTTTGAATTAAGCCGTACCCCATAGATAGGAAGGGAATTTGAACATCCCCAGTAAAGATATCTTTGTCCGTCATCATCGAGGAAGAAATGCGGATCCCACACTGCAAATGGTAAAGTATCCCTCATAGCTGTCCAGTTATCACGGAACGGGTCGGTAGTGAAATAGAATGGCTTCCTGAACGTCGCTGACGCGGTAAAATATACTGTGTCATTTATTACTATCGCATCCGGAGCATAGTCCTCGATCGGCAATGATTTGACAGGAAGAAAGTCCCATCCGAGCAAATCGTCCGAATACCAGTATCCGCCGCTGTGCGATACGAACAGAATATATTTGTCATTGTACCTTATCATTGACGGATCAGCAGCTTCCCGGTATGATGTGCTGTCAGTGAACTGGAACCGGTAATTAAGATCAAGAGGATTGCAGTAAGTTTTAGGATCCTGAGTGATTTCTGCTGAACAGGAGATCAGAATAAGGAAGTAAATTACAGATATCTTTTTCATTTCAATTACCATTAATAATATAATCAGGATTTCGTCTGTATGAATGGCAATTGAGCCATCTCAATCAGGAATTTCCTGCAGGTTATCCCGGTTTCTCAAAGAGCCTGAATCCCGGTTTATCACCGGGAAGGTCCTACCGTGCTGATCCGGCTGTCAATTATGGCTTTCTCAGAAAAGCAATGAATGGAAAGATAAGGAATTACCATGCAAAAACTTATTCAAATGACAATAAATCACGACGGAGAAAGAAAACTATTTCTTTTTAACAATTCATGACGATCTATTTAAAAACTCTTCGAAAAATTGAAAGAAATCCCTGCTGTTTATTACGTCAAACATCTAAATTTATCTATATTTCAGCATGGTTATAATGATATGAAAAATTCACAGGTTTTACTCAGTTGCATGATTATTTGCGGTTTTGTTTCCGGGAATCTTTTTTCACAGAACCCAGCCGTGATTAAAATTGATTTTGACCGCAGGATAGGGGCGGTTGATCCTAACATTTATGGCGCTTTTGTTGAACCTATACGTACTGTAGTATATGGCAGCATATATGATCCTGAATCTTCTTTTGCAGATGAGAACGGTTTCAGGAAAGATTTTCTCCAGCTGATCAGTGAGCTGAAGATACCGGTTGTCAGATGGCCGGGTGGCAATTATGTGTCAGGATATAACTGGGAGGATGGCATCGGCCCGAAGGAACTACGCCCGGCAAGGCTTGATCTTGCATGGAACCAGGTGGAGACAAACCATATGGGAACTGATGAATATGTCAAGCTCTGCAGCCTCATCGGATCGGAGAACTTCATCTGCATAAATGCCGGAACAGGCACTCTTGACGAGGCAAGGCACTGGGTGGAATATTGTAATGTCGAAAAAGGAACATACTATTCAGATCTAAGGAGGAAGTATGGCAATGAAAAACCTTTTAATGTCAAATACTGGGGCCTGGGAAATGAGATCGACGGACCATGGCAGATGGGACAAAAAAATGCTGAAGACTATGTCAAGTTCGCCCTTGAGGCAGGTAAACTGATGCAGCTGGTTGACAAGAATATTAAATTGATCGCCTCCGGCGCTTCAAATTACAAGCCGGATAACAAATGGATTGACTGGAATGATTATGTACTGACCAATATGGCCGGGAACATTGACTACCTGTCAGTACACAGGTATGCAACCGAAGCCCTTACACCGGGCGACAGGAGTTTCTCCGGCATGATGTGCCTTGGCCTTGATGTTGATAAGAAGATAGAAATGGTGCAGGCTCTGATCGAAAAAGCAATGCTGAAATCCGGATCTAAAAGGCCTGTCTATATCTCATTCGATGAATGGTCAGGCGGCTTTGGCAACAGCATTACATCGTCATTACTTGCGGCGCAGCATCTGAACTCGTTTATCAGGCATGCCGATATAGTAAGGATGGCAAATGTTACCATGCTGTCAAGCCTTGTGGGTAATTCCCCTGAAGGTGATTTTAAAAATGCTTTGTTCCATGCATTCTACCTGTTTTCCAAAAATTGCCACGGAACAGCCCTCGATGTTTATACCAGTTGTGAAAAATATAGTAATGACGTATTTAAAGATATACCTTATCTTGATGTCACCGCTGTACTGAATGATTCAGCCAGAATGCTGGTGGTAAACGTAGTCAACAGGCATGAGGTAAATGCCATCACAGCAGATGTAGTTCTGCAGAGCGGCGATTTTGCCGGGAGTGCTAAAGTAAACGAGGTAAACGGGAAATTACCGGCTCCCGGTGATCCCAGGGCTCAGGAACCTGTAAACACAGTCGCCAGCGACATTAAATTCAAGGGTAATACCATTAAATACAGTTTCCCTGCGCACTCACTTACGCAGCTCCTGATTCCTTTACGATAGCGTTATCCTCCGGACTGACCGTGTTATAATGTGAACCAATAACTGAGCTTCACCAGGAACATGTTATTGGGAAATACATTAAACAGCTGATTCAGGGATTGTCCATAAGAGGCCTGGGATGAGCTTGTATTTCCTGTCCTGTCACTGGACCATACCAGGTAGATAAATGATCCGAGGCGATATTCCCATTTAGCAACAAGATTTGAACGGAACTGATGGAAATTAAAATCAGGATTGCCGATGAAATAATCCGGTTCCGAGTTTCCGGTTTCGTATAGACCGTATCTTCCGTCGATAAGGTCTGACCTGTCATATATCCTGAACCTGTCGCCGAATTTATCAGCCTCCGGATCGGTTATGTATTTAAAGTCGGAATAGCTACCGCGGGAGACAAACGGACTGCCATAATACTGAATTGAAAACTCGGGCGTGATGTTAAGATCTGCCCTGAAGGTGAGACCGACAGTGTTCTGATCGATTGTTCCAAAAATGTAGCGGTTCGAAGAATTATAATCCAGGGTGGTGATGTATTGCAGCAGATCATGGTTTTTCATTATACTGGCGCTGAACCCGATCCTCAGAACCTGGAACGGTCTTACAGAAATTCCCGGTTCGAAAGAATAATAGGTGCCGGAATTATTGCCTCTGCCCTGATAACCGTAATTGAGATTAAAAATAACTTTTTTTGACTGGTCAGTTGATAGATGACCCGATTCCGTAATTGTGAACGGCAACTTCATCTGAGGACCACCCCTGAGAAACCTGGTGTCAGTTGCACCTGTCAGGTAAACGAGATCATTGCTGAAAATCCAGTTGTTTTTAAATTCCGAGTAAAAAGAGAGCCTTCCTCCGGAACCCAGGTAAGTTCCGTTAAAGTTCCATGTATTGAACTGGTTAAAATCGAAGTTGTAAGTGTGAAATACTGAAACCGGTTTAGTGATCTGGTATGTAATAATATTATCATTTTTAATTTCATCTGCAAATATCATATATCCGAGGTCATTCAGCTCAAGCCCGGGTGATAGCAGGGTAAGGCTGGTTGAATATTTCCAGTGTTCCCTGGATAATCTTCCGATCTTAAATTTACCTCCAAAACCTCTAAGCAGTGTCAGTGTAGTATCATATTTCAGGTATCCGGCATCCGGACGCTGATAATACCGGACAGAGGATTCCTGCAGAGCAGTAATGGCTTCCGTGCTGCCATTGATATTACTCCCGATCAGCCGTGCATCAATGTAATATTCCTTGTCATGCCAGTAATGCAGGACATCAAGACCTCCTGTAAAGGCATTCTTTGAGAGGAATTCCAGATCCGGATCATCGATAAATCTGCGGACTGAGGTGATCATGCCTCCCAGAAAAGTGTTGCCGGCATTATATCCTTTCTGGATTCGTGCTACAGTGTAGCTGGTCAGAGGTTCAACCTGTCTGCTGGTTATATCACCCTCCGGATTGCTTACCTGAGCCTTTTCTTCAGCGGTCAGGCTTTGAATTATGCCGATAGATAATCCCTTTGAGGTTGTCCCGCTGAATTTAAGTGCGCTCAGGATGGTCGTTTTATCCGGGGAATTAACGAATGTAGAGTTATTTGTCTCCGGGATCAGGGAGGGCGCGTGCCCAATACGTCTCGAATAGAACAGGCTTTGATCATCAAATTTATAATCGAAAATAGTAAGTCCCTCCATGAAGAACGGCCGTTTTTCTTCATAATAAGTTTCGAAAACAGTGAGGTTCATTACAGATGGATCGGATTCTACCTGGCCAAAATCAGGATTTACAGTCAGATCGATTGTAAAATTGCTGGAGACACCTATTTTCGCGTCCAGGCCTGCATTACCTCCCCATACTTTCCCGTTTTTGGTAAAAGGATTACCTTCTTCTGCTTCCATGGTCTCAAGGTTTGCGAGGGCAAAAGGCATTATTTCTATTCTGCGTGACTTTTTCAATCCCTTAATACCTCTCAGCTCGGCAAAATTATAAAGCATCCCTGGACCGTTTTTGGTTTGTTGCTCAAAATTACTTTCCTCAGAGAGTCGTGCAATCCACCTCCATGTATGCATTCCCCAAACCTGTTCTGTTTCATTGCTGTACCTGAGCTGGTTGAGTGGTATCTCGTATTCAGCAACCCATGCTGAATCTTCCAGTCCTGTTTTTACTTTCCAGACAGCATTCCAGTTGTAATCCCAGTTAATAGGATTGAATAAAACAAGGTCCACCTTCTGGCCCCAGGCTGATACGGTAAATTCGAAACCGGTTTTGTAGTTGCGGTAGCTGTCAAATGTAATGCCAAGCATATCGCCATTAAATTCATCACGATTCCCGGGAATCCTCAAAATCTTCTCAGGTTGGCCGTCGAAAGCCCGCATGGCAACGTAAAGGTAATGATCGTCATACTGGATATTCATCTCAGTGGGATATGTAGGTTCGGCTCCCTCGTTCGGAATAAACTGATGCCAGTTACCGGCCCACGTACCTTTCTGCCAGCACTCATCATCCAGCTTTCCATTTATAACAGGTGGTGGTGTCGTAAGCCGCTGTGTGATATAAACAGGTTGCCTGTTGGCTGTTTGTACGGATTTAACAGTGTCTTGCAGTAGATCTGTTTCCTGAAGCGGTTGATTGGCGTAAGCGCGGGGCTGAATCTCTAAGAATAACAGCACAAGCCAGAACAGGGTTGTAAAGAACTTTTTCAATGGTCAGGGAAAAATTATAAAGTTTCTAAAATCCAGATAAACATTGCGTAAAAGGGATGTAAATCTTGTTATTCCACTCTCTACGGGCTCATAGTAAATATTTCAATTGCAGGTACACTAAGATAATCGATTATTTAAAACAATATCGGAAAACAGGAAACGATCTGACAAGACCAGGGAACATATCACTCATTGAGATTCCCGGCTGAATTAATTCCTTTTACCTGATTTCTTTATAACTTTAAATTTTCAGTCATCATTTACAGAAAATGTGAACACTTCTTCAATTTATTATTGGGAGTTTTATACTTATAAGAATTCATTCCCTGCTTTCAGAAAACATGAAAAACCAACTCTGAATGAGATAAATATGAAAATAACTTTATAATTATTGTAAATCTCAGGAATATCATTTAAAAAGTAAACAAATGAAATACAGACAATTAATGGTGTTATCGGTAATGTTGATGATCGGGAGCTTATGCTTAGCCCAGACTGACAAACCGGCGATAATAGAAGATTTCATACCCTCAACCCTGAACCAGCCCGGACAGGAATTTCCACAGGTTAACTCGCAGGGCTATGCAAGATTTCGCATCATAGCGCCCGAAGCGCAAAGTGTTGTTGTGAGTCTCGGGCTGGGTGGTACCAGAGGTGGAACACCCCTCACGAAAGCTGCCGACACCTCATGGGTCGGCACCACTGCCGGACCAATGGAAGAAGGTTTCCACTATTATCACGTGACAATTGACGGGGGTGTCTTTAATGATCCCGGAACTTTAAATTTCTATGGTTCCACCCGCTGGGAAAGCGGTATTGAAATACCTGCCCATGATCAGGATTTTTACGCATTGAAGGATGTGCCACATGGTAAAGTACAGCAAATCCTGTTCCCCTCTAAAAGCACAAACACCTCCCGACGGGCTTTCGTATATACACCTCCCGGTTATGACAAGGAAATATCGAAACGCTATCCGGTATTGTATCTTCAGCATGGCTGGGGCGAGGATGAGACTGCATGGACAAACCAGGGCCACGCTAATCTGATAATGGATAATCTGATCGCTGAGGGGAAAATAAAACCATTCATCGTAGTAATGACCTATGGAATGACCAACAATGTTAAAATGGGTGGCATCAGAAATTTCGATATAACACCCTTCCAGACAGTCCTGTTGGACGAACTGATCCCTTACATTGATGATAATTTCCGAACCCTGGCCGATCAGCCTCACCGTGCCATGGCTGGTCTCTCGATGGGGGGAATGGAAACCAAAACAATTACCCTTGCTAGACCAGATGTGTTCTCGCATTACGCTCTTCTCAGCGGCGGCACTTACGCACCGGAAGATATCAAGGATAAGTCGATGGTCAAACTCATTTTCCTGAGCTGTGGCAGCTTTGAAAACCCCACAGGCGTAACGAACGCCGCCGCTGCCCTGAAGGATGCCGGCATCAACGCAGTATCATATGTTTCTGAGAATACACGTCATGAGTTCCAGACCTGGCGGCGCAGCCTCTATGAACTCGCTCCGCTGCTATTTGTCAAATAAGCGTATTGATAATAAATACATTAAATTTTAAAAATAACTGGAAATAAATAGTACAAAAAAGCTATCAAAATGAAATTAAGATATTTAAGCTTACTGTCAGCAATTATGTTAACAGGAGGGGTTTGTCTGGCACAGACAAATCAGCCTGCCGCAACGGACGATTTTAAGCCGGCATCTTCCAATCAGCCGGGGAAGCAATATCCACAGGTCAATTCCGAAGGCCGAGTTCGTGCAAGTATATCAGCACCAGAGGCTCAGAAGGTACAGCTCGATATTGGCGGAGTTAAGTATGACCTTATAAAGGACGATAAGGGTGTTTGGACCGGTGATTCCCGACCTCAGGATGAAGGCTTTCATTACTACCAACTCGTTATTGACGGAGCCCAGGTCCCTGATCCGGGAAGCATGTTCTTCTATGGAGCCAGCCGGTGGGGCAGTGGGATAGAGATACCTGCAAAAGACCAGGAATTTTATTCCCTTAAAAAGGTTCCACACGGCCAGTTAAGGGAGAATCTGTATTTCTCTGAGATCACGCAATCGTGGCGTCGATGCTTTGTTTATACCCCTCCTGATTATGACAAAAACAGCACTACCCGTTATCCTGTATTGTATCTTCAGCATGGCATGGGCGAAGATGAGACGGGCTGGTCTGTTCAGGGCCGGGCCAACCTTATCCTTGATAACCTGATAGCTGAGAAAAAGGCTGTTCCGATGATCATTGTAATGGACAAAGGATATGCATCAAGACCAAACCAGCCCTCCTCACCTAATCCCGGAGGACCCAAGGGAGGGCCCGGAGGCATCTCAACATTTGAGGAGGTTTTGATAAAAGAAATAATCCCGATGATTGACGCCACATACCGGACTCTGTCCGATCGCGGTCACAGGGCTATGGCAGGCCTTTCAATGGGCGCCAACCAGACTATCCGGATCACAATGAACAACCTCGACAAGTTCTCATATATAGGAGGTTTCAGCGGGACATCCAATTTTCCGGATACTACAGCAATTGATCCCGCTACATTTATGAACGGTAAATTCAAAGACGGGGAAGCTCTGAACAAACAGATCAACCTCTTTTGGCTTGGCCTGGGGACCAAAGAACCCATCCCGTTCCCTGGCTCTGTGGGAGCTTTCCGTACCATGCTTGAAAAGACCGGGGTTAAATATGTATATTATGAATCCCCTGGTACAGCTCATGAATGGCTTACATGGCGAAGGAGCTTATATCAGTTCGCACCATTGCTCTTTAAAAAATGATCCAATCTTTAAAATAGCGGTCGACAGGCAAATTGAAATGGATATGAAAAAGTTTATCACTATCATGGCTGTCCTTATAGGATTCAGCTGCTCAGTAAGTTCTCAGGATTTTGAAAAGCAGGCGCCTGCAGGATTTGACTCTCTCAGAACCGGCATAGCACACGGGAAAATAGATACCATCAGATATGCTTCAAAGACAGTTGGTACAACCCGCAAGGCTTTGATTTATACTCCTCCCTCCTATTCAAAAAGTAAAAAATACCCTGTTTTATATCTCCTGCATGGCATAGGAGGCGATGAAAAGGAGTGGCTTAACGGAGGACAGCCGCAGGTCATCCTGGATAATCTTTATGCTGATAATAAGCTCGAACCAATGATAGTGGTAATGCCTAACGGCAGGGCTATGAAGGACGACCGTGTTACAGGAAATATCATGGCACCGGATAAGGTACAAGCATTTGCCGATTTCGAGAAAGATCTTCTTAATGACCTTATTCCCTTTATCGAGAAAAAGTACCCCGTAATTAAGGACCGTGAACACCGCGCAATAGCAGGTCTCTCTATGGGTGGCGGACAGTCGCTAAACTTCGGGCTTGGTAACCTTGATAAATTTGCCTGGATAGGCGGTTTCTCATCAGCTCCCAACACGAGGGCTCCTGAAGAGCTTGTACCTGATCCGGAGGAAGCAAGAAAAAAACTTAAGGTGCTGTGGATCTCCTGCGGTGACAATGACGGCCTGATAACATTCAGCCAGCGCACTCATGAGTACCTGGTCAAAAATGATGTCCCGCATATCTATTATATCGAACCAGGTGTGCATGACTTCAAGGTCTGGAAGAACAGCCTGTACATGTTCTCGCAACTGCTTTTCAAACCGGTAGATGTTTCAAAGTTCAATAAATACAGCCTTCTTGGTACACCAGCTCCCTCCAATGTAAGAAGGGCAAAGTATCCTCAGATTTTACCGGATGGCAGGGCTATTTTTCGTGTCAATGCACCGGGGGCACAAAAGATCCAGCTCGATCTGGCAAAGAAATATGACATGGTTAAAAACAGTGAAGGTGTCTGGGAAGTGACAACCGATTCTCTGACCGAAGGATTTCATTACTATTCACTCCTGGTAGACGGCCTGGCTGTTGCCGATCCGGCAAGCGAAACATTCTACGGGATGGGAAGAATGGCAAGCGGGATAGAAGTGCCATTTAAGGGAGATGACTATTACGCGATAAAAGATGTCCCTCACGGGGAAATAAGCATAAAGCGGTACTATTCCTCTGTCTTTAACAGATGGCGGCAGTTTTATATTTATAAGCCGGCAGGCTATGATGTCAATTTAAACGAAAAATACCCTGTATTGTATATTTTGCATGGAGGTGGTGAAGATGAAAGAGGATGGGCCATACAAGGCAAAACAGATCTGATACTCGACAACCTCATCGCTGAAAAGAAGGCAAAACCTATGATCATAGTAATGCCTGACGGAAATGTCGATGCCCAGGGCTTCGGTGATATTACCTTAATAATGTTTGAAAGAGAGCTGAAACAATGTATCATCCCCTTTGTGGAAAAGAATTACCGTACGGAACCCGGCCCCGGTAACCGTGCTCTTGCCGGATTATCAATGGGTGGAATACAAACTCTCTTTGTCGGAATAAACAATACAGAAATGTTTTCCTATCTTGGAGTATTCAGTTCAGGCTGGATCATGCCGGCACAGAACAGCCTGGCGGACAAACAATATGAATTCATGAAGGTGAACCTTGATAAGATCAACGGCAATCTGAAACAACTCTGGATCTCAATGGGCGGAAAGGAAGACATTGCATATAACAACTGTCAGACAATGATGTCGAAATTCGATGAACTCGGGGTTAAATATACCTATAGTGAATATCCCGGGGGTCATACATGGCCGGTATGGAGAAATAACCTGTACAATTTTGCACAACTGTTGTTCAAATAGCATTTAATTATACAGATATTTAATATTAAGGCGAAAAAGTATTCCTCTATGAAACTACTAAACTCGATTTTTCTGGTTCTTTCAGTTACCGGGATAATTGGAATGACCTCATGTCAGGCTAAGAAACAGGACTTTCAACCCGATTTTGAATCGCTGGAAAAAGTAAATCCTGTTCCCGAATGGTTTAAGGATGCCAAGTTTGGCATTTATTTCCACTGGGGTGTATACTCTGTCCCGGCCTTTGCAAATGAATGGTATCCCCGTAACATGTATATCGATGGATCGAGGGAAAACAAGCACCATCTGGAGGTATATGGCACACCTTCTGACTGGCCTTACAACTACTTCATCACCGGAGCTGAAGACAAACAGGGTAACTTTGTGCAGTTCGCACCCAGGCTCAAATCTGAAGGTGGTAATTTCGACCCTGATGAGTGGGCTCAGCTCTTTGCTGATGCAGGTGCTAAATTTGCAGGCCCGGTAGCCGAGCATCATGATGGCTTTTCAATGTGGGCAAGCAAGGTCAATCCATGGAATGCAAAAGATACAGGACCGAAACTTGACCTGGTTGGTCTGCTGACGGATGCCATCCGCAGGCAGAATATGAAAGTCATACTTTCAATGCATCATGCTTTTAATATCACTGGCTATTATGATGCTGTGCCGCCGATGAGCGATCCAAAACTTCAGATGCTTTACGGACAGCAAGGCAAAGAGAAGAACGAAGCTTTATGGTTAAGCAAACATAAAGAAATCATCGATAACTATAAGCCTGATATCATCTGGCAGGATTTCAACCTGCCCAAAATTTCAGAAAATGTCCTTCTCGGGTTTTTATCTTACTACTATAATAAGGCAGAAGAATGGAATAAAGAGGTTGTGGCTACATATAAAGACGGATTGAATCCCAAATGTGCAGTATTGGACTATGAACGCGGAGGCGCTGCTGACATCACCGAAAATTACTGGCTTACTGATGATGCAATCAGTTCATCCAGCTGGTGTTATACAGAGGGAATTGAATATTACTCGAAAAAACAAATACTTCATGGTTTTCTCGACAGAATAAGTAAAAACGGCAACCTTTTATTAAATATCTCCCCAAAAGCTGATGGCACAATTCCACAGGAGCAAAAGGATGTATTATTAGCGATGGGGGCATGGCTGAAAAAATATGGTGAAGCGGTTTATGCTACGCGTGCATGGGAAAAATATGGTGAGGGACCAACAATAATGGGAGCCAAACATGGCGTATTCACTGCACCAGCGGAGGGTACAGCCAAAGACGTCAGATACACCAGATCAAAAGACAACACTACCCTTTACGCAACCTTGCTGGGCTGGGATGCGGGTCAGAAAGAGATAACCCTGGCGTCACTGGCATCGAAAAACATTGATCTGAAACATCTTAAATCTGTTATGCTAATTGATGGAGCAGCCGGTAAATATCTTCCCCTGAAATTCAGGCAGAATGAAGAAGGATTAACCATAAACCTGCCTGAACGCTCTTTTGAAGAAATGGCATATGTCATTAAACTCACGTTCAGAGGAAAAATCCCGGCATTGTTATCAATTCAGAAGTGAGAAACGCCTGACTGTTTGAGCTGTATTTGTCCGGAATAAATAATAATGTCATGAAAATTACAGTTTATCTTTTCCTTTTTGTTTTTACAGGCGTGAATTTATATGCCGAAGACGGGCACAATCTCTGGCTTCGGAATAAAAGCTCAGGGCATGTAAAAGTGGAATGTTCCGGAAGCTCTGCCACGTTGTCCGTTGCCATTGAGGAGCTACAGCAAGGGTGGCAGGGTAAAGACAATGCCACAGTAATTCTTCTGGTAAAAAGCGACAAGGCAATCAGGAACGATGGCTTTAAGATCACTGCTTATGGAGTTCAGGCAAATACTGATCAGGGAATTTTATATGGTGTTTACGAACTCTTGCGTCGCCAGCAGACCGGTGAACCTATTGAGGTGATGATCTCAAATCCTTCGTATGAAGTCCGGGTTCTGAACCACTGGGATAACCCTGACGGCACAATAGAGCGCGGGTATGCCGGTCATTCAATATTCTGGCGCAAGGGTGAAGACTCCCTTGCCGTCACCGGGGCCGATAAAATCCTGTGGAAAGAATATGCCCGCGCCAACGCCTCTGTGGGGATAAACGGGACTGTCCTTAATAACGTCAATGCATCGCCGCTGATTTTATCAAAAGAGTACCTTGAACGGGTAAAGGCAATCGCTGAGGTCCTGCGTCCGTACGGCATCAAAACTTATCTCTCCGTGAAATTCTCTTCTCCTTCTTTAACTGGCGGATTAAAAACCTCCGATCCTTTGGATCCTGATGTTATAAAATGGTGGAAGGACAAGGTCAGGGAAATTTACAGCATGATCCCCGATTTTGGAGGATTTCTTGTTAAGGCCAGCAGTGAAGGCCAGCCCGGGCCCCAGGATTATGGGCGTTCTCATGCTGACGGAGCAAATATGCTGGCTGATGCATTTAAGCCTTTCGGAGGTATTATTATGTGGCGCGCATTTGTTTACAATCCGAATGATCAGGATCGCGCAAGGCAGGCTTATAATGAGTTTGTCCCGCTTGACGGCATGTTCCGCGATAATGTAATTATCCAGGCAAAAAACGGGCCTGTTGACTTTCAGCCACGCGAACCATTCAGTCCTCTGTTCGGGGCTATGAAGAAAACATCGGTGATGCCCGAATTACAGATAACCCAGGAATACCTGGGTCAATCAGTTCACCTTGTTTTTCTTGCAACAATGTGGGAAGAGTGCCTCAAAAGCGACACTTACCAGGAGGGTGCAGGAAGTACTGTAGCCCGTTGCACAGACGGGAGCATCTTTCCGCAGAAGCACACCGGGATTGCAGGTGTAGCCAACATCGGATTGGATACGAACTGGTGCGGACATCCCTTCGCCCAGGCAAACTGGTATGCCTTCGGCCGGCTGGCATGGAATAATACGATGACAAGTGAGAAGATAGCCGATGAATGGATTAAACTTACTTTCTGCCAGGTATCTCCCGGGCAAACCACATCAGAACAATATTCCACGGCATGGTCAGAACAGTTTCTGGAACCGGTTAAGCAAATGATGCTTCAAAGCCGTGAGGCTGCGGTAAACTACATGATGCCTCTCGGGTTTCACCATTTGTTCGCTGCAAACGAACACTACGGACCAGGCCCATGGTGGGCTCCAGTAGGTGTGAGACACGACTGGACACCGCCTTATTATCACAAGGCCGACACAAAGGGGGTTGGATTTGACAGGACATTTGCCGGCAGCAATGCGGTAAGCCAGTACCATGAACCTCTCGGGTCACAGTTCAATGATCTGGCAACCTGCCCCGACAGATACCTTTTATGGTTCCATCACCTGCCCTGGGATTATGAAATGAGGAGCGGACGTACCCTGTGGGATGAAATATGCTACCATTATGACACAGGACTGCAGCAGGTCAGGGATTTTCAGAAGATATGGGACAGAACTGAACCATATGTGGATAAAGAAAGGTTTACCATTGTTCAAAGCAAGCTGCGCAGTCAGTGCATCAATGCCCAGGTATGGAAAGATGCCTGCCTGCTCTATTTCCAGCAATTCAGCCTGAAACCAATTCCTTATGACATTGAACGGCCCGTACACGAACTTGATGATTTAATGAAAACAGATATGAGAAGAAGATGAAAAGAACGATTTTCATTACCCTAAGCCTGGTATTGGCCTCAGCATTATGGGGACAGCAATACCCCTTTCAAAATCCCGCTTTGCCATCCGAAGAACGGGCAAAAGATCTTGTTACCCGTTTGACCCTTGACGAGAAGGCCATACTGATGTGTGATGTGTCAGATGCTATCCCGCGCCTGGGCATAAAAAAGTTTAACTGGTGGAGCGAGGCGTTGCATGGCCTCGCCAACAATGACAGCGTGACTGTCTTTCCCCAGCCTATTGGCATGGCTTCCTCGTTTGACGATGAGCTTGTATATCGTATCTTCAGCGCCGTATCGGACGAAACACGGGCCAAATACAATCAGTCTATGCATAGAGGTCAGGAAAACAAACGTTTCCTGAGTCTTTCTGTCTGGACGCCAAACGTTAACATCGTCCGTGATCCTCGGTGGGGACGCGGCCAGGAAACCTATGGTGAAGATCCATACCTCACATCGCGGATGGGAATTTCAGTAGTAAAAGGATTGCAGGGCCCCCCGGAGGCAAAATACAGGAAACTGCTGGCATGCGCCAAGCACTATGCCGTACATTCAGGCCCTGAATGGAGCCGCCATTCACTCAATATCATAAATGTTGATCCGCGCGACCTCTATGAAACCTACCTGCCGGCCTTCAAGGCACTGGTGCAGGAAGCGGATGTAAGGGAGGTGATGTGTGCCTATCAGCGCCTTGAAGATCAACCCTGCTGTGGCAATACAAGATTATTGCAGAGAATTCTGCGCGATGACTGGGGCTATAAATACCTTGTCGTCTCCGATTGCGACGCTATTGCCGACTTTTATCACGGCCATAAATTTTCATCTGATGCAACCCATGCCGTGGCACAGAGCATACCTGCCGGAACCGACCTGGAATGTGCATGGAATAATTATAATTATTTGAAATCGCCTGATGCTGTATCAATGGACCTGATCAGGGAAGAGGATATGAATAAAAGCTTGTTACGCGTGCTGACCGGTCGTTTTGACCTGGGCGAAATGGATGATGATGCTCTTGTCCCATGGACAAAAATCCCCGCTTCTGTGATAAACAATGAAGAACATAGAAAACTTGCACTGGATATGGCACATGAAACCATGACTTTGCTGCAGAACAAAAATAAAATTCTTCCATTGAAAAAATCAGGAGGAAAGATAGCTGTAATAGGTCCGAATGCTGATAATGCAAGAATGTTATGGGGTAACTACAATGGAACGCCAATCCGCACAATTACGGTTCTTGAAGGTATCAGGTCAAAGTTGCCCGCTAATAAAATAATTTATGACAAGGCATGTGATATAGTTGACAGTAAAGTTATTGTCAGTTTTGTTCCTGAATGTTTCATAGATGGCAGGCAAGGTTTTAAAGCCACTTACTGGAATAATAATGGCATGGCTGGTGATCCTGTTGCTGATCTGAGGCTTACAGGTCCCCTGAAGCTGGCCACAGAAGGAAAGCATGAATTGGCTCCCGGGGTGAAGCTTGAAGGATTCTCGGCAAAGTTTGAAACTGAATTCACACCCGCCAGGTCAGAAGAGATTGTTTTCAGATGCGGCGCTGCCGGTTCTTTTGAGCTGCTGGTAAACGGTGAATCTGTCAGAAAGTTCGAAGACTGGCGGGCCCTGGCTTCAAAAATACCATATAAGGTTGAAGGGGGTAAAAAATACAAAATAGAAATACGGTTTACCCAGCTTTACAACTGGCAGGCTGCCATCGAATTTGACTTCGGAAGAGAGGCCGACCAGGATTTTTCAGGTTTGATGGCGAAACTTAAGGGGATTGACCTTGTGATATTTGTAGGAGGACTCTCCAACGAGCTGGAGGGAGAAGAAATGCCTGTCTCATTGCCAGGTTTCAGAGGAGGTGACCGCACTGACATAGAATTACCTGCAATACAGCGCAATTGCATAAAAACGCTGAAACAGGCAGGAAAGAAAGTAATACTTGTTAACTGCTCGGGCTCTGCAATTGGATTAGTACCTGAGACAGAAACCTGTGAAGCTATTCTCCAGGCATGGTATGGCGGCGAATCAGGCGGACAGGCAGTTGCCGACGTGCTTTTTGGCGATTATAATCCTTCGGGTAAGCTGCCTGTTACTTTCTACAAGAATATAGAGCAATTACCTGATTTTGAAGATTATTCAATGGCAGGCCGTACTTATCGGTATATGTCCGATCCCCTTTTCCCGTTTGGTTTCGGACTGAGCTACACTACTTTCTCTATTGGGACTGCTCAGGTCAGCAAGAATGAGATCAACAGTGGCGGAAGCGTTGAACTCACTGTTCCCGTGTCAAACACTGGCAAACTGGACGGAACAGAAATAATACAGGTTTACGTCCGAAAGGCTAATGAAAGCGATGGCTTCCTGAAGACGCTGAGAGCTTTCAAGAGGGTTGACGTAACTGCCGGTAAAACTGTTGAGTCGATAATTGACCTGCTCTGGACTTCATTTGAGTTCTTCGACAGGGCAAGCGGTAAAATGGCTGTGATCCCTGGTGAATATGAGGTCTGGTATGGAAACAGTTCAGACACAAAAGATTTAAAGATGGTGAATGTCACAGTTCAATAATTAAAAGTCTGTTCACATGCGAAATATCAGATTTAGTTATGCTCCCGGATTGTTTAAATGATCTGATTAAATGTAAAAACATGTTCCTGAACCAAGTTACCAAGCCTACTGATCATGAAACGTATTAGTACATTACTGTTCGCAGTATTAATAATAAGCACAGGCAGCTACGGACAATCCTACAGCAGGACAGATCTGGGCATTAAATATGCAGTCGATACTATCGGGATTGAAATTCAATTTTATGGCCCATCAACTGTAAGGGTAATTAAATGGCCCAAGGGCAGAACCTACGTAAAAGAGAGTCTTTCTGTTGTCAAGATACCTCAAAAAACAACCTTCAGCATTAAGCAAAAGGATGATGACCTTATCCTTAAGAGTGAAAGCCTTCTGATACTGTTAAATCTTAAAAATGGTAAGATTTCTTTTAAAACTCCAGAGTCAGAACTGCTGCTTAGTGAAAAAGAAGCAGGTGTCAGGTTCACCGATTTCAATGATGCCGGTACAAAAACCTACAGTGTGTATCAGGCATTTGTTCTCGATGAAAATGAGGCTATTTACGGACTGGGCCAGCAACAGCAGGGGAAAATGGTGCAGCGTAACCTGATACTTGATATGGTACAGGGAAATACGGATGATTATATTCCTTTCTTCCTGTCGGTAAAAGGTTACGGATTATTTTGGGACAATTACTCGCCAACTATCTATGAGGACAACCCTGAAAGCACATCATTCAGATCTGATGTGGGTGATTGCATTGATTACTATTTTATGTACGGAGGCAATGCCGATGGCGTGATTGCCTGTATGCGCGATCTGACAGGTCAGGTGCCGATGTTCCCGCTGTGGACGTTTGGCTACTGGCAAAGCAAGGAACGCTATAAAAGCCAGGACGAACTGGTAGGAGTGGTTCAGAAATACCGTGAACTGGGAGTGCCACTTGATGGCATCATCCAGGACTGGCAATACTGGGGAAATAACTACCTCTGGAATGCCATGGAATTTCTCAATGCGGACTTTTACGATCCGCAGAAGATGGTCGATGATGTGCATAGCATGCACGCTCATATGATCATTTCAATCTGGAATTCGTTTGGTCCGGAGACAAAACAATACAGGGAACTGGAAAAGATAGGGGCGCTCATGGATTTCAAGACCTGGCCCATGTCTGGTTCCGACAAATGGCCACCAGTCCTCGATTATCCTTCAGGTGTAAGAGTGTATGATCCATTCAACCCGGAAGCCCGTGACATCTACTGGAAATATCTGAACAAAGGACTCTTTTCTTTCGGGATAGACGGATGGTGGATGGATTCATCGGAGCCTGACCATATGGATTTCAAACCTTCCGATCTCGATAACAAAACTTATCTCGGGTCATTCCGTAAAGTCCGTAACGCTTTCCCGTTAATGACAGTTGGCGGTCTGTACCAGCACCAGCGTGCAGTCACTTCAGACAAACGTGTGTTTATACTTACCCGTTCGGCATTTGCCGGTCAGCAGCGTTACGCTTCCAACGTATGGTCCGGAGATGTCACGGCATCATGGGATGCATTGAGAAATCAGATCTCTGCAGGACTTAATTTTTCGCTCAGCAATATACCTTACTGGAACAGCGATATCGGAGGTTTCTTTTTAAGCAGGTTCAGGAAAAAGCTCGATGATGCAGAATACCGTGAGCTGTATGCCCGCTGGGTACAGTTCGGCGCTTTCTGCCCCATGATGCGTTCGCATGGTACCGATGCACCGCGTGAGATCTACCAGTTCGGGAAGAAAGGCGACAGGATCTACGACGCAATTGAAAAGTCAATAAATCTACGCTACAGCTTGCTGCCTTATATTTACTCCACAGCGTGGGACGTCACGGCCAACCAGTCAACCATGATGAGGGCTCTTGTAATGGATTTCCCTGGTGACAGGAATGCTCTCGATATTAACGATCAGTATATGTTCGGCAAATCAATGCTGGTATGCCCCGTAACAACGCTATGTATTCAGCGGGACGGGAAAGAGGATTTCAGCGCTGTTGAGAACAAGAGAATTGTATCTGCCCAAAGGAGCAGACTGGTATGATTTCTGGACCGGCGAAAAGTACACAGGCGGACAAACAGTGAAAAAGGAAACACCGATAGATATCATTCCTTTGTTTGTAAAAGCAGGTTCAATCCTTCCTGTCGGGCCTAAAGTGCAATTTGCCACCGAAAAGAGATGGGATAACCTTGAAATACGGGTTTATGATGGCGCCAATGGTTCTTTCATTTTATATGAGGACGAAAATGATAACTATAATTATGAGAAGGGGGTCCTTTCAACTATTACCTTTTTCTGGGATGATGCCAAGAAAGTATTAACTATCAACGACAGGAAAGGCACATTCCCCGGAATGCTCCCGGAGCGTAAATTCAGTATTATAAAGGTAACCTCCGGCAATGGTACCGGAATGGATGCGGTTCAAAAGTTCAACACTGTCGTAGATTATAAGGGAAAGAAAGTTATGATTAAGCTTTAGGGTAGTCATTGACTTTTATTTATAAAATGAATTAATAGCTATTCAAGTTGAAATATATACGGTTTCTTACAATAGCAATTGTATTAATTACAGGCTATGTATCGGGCATTAATGCACAGGTGAATATCCAGCGAAAACAGCTTTTCGATTATGACTGGAAATTCTTTTTAGGAGATGCACCATTGGCTTCTGCTAAAGATTTTATTGATAAAAACTGGAGGTATCTTGATTTACCGCATGACTGGAGCATTGAAGGAAAATTAGATCCGGAAAACCCAACTGGTGGCGGTGGCGGTTATTTCCCCGCTGGCATAGGATGGTACCGGAAAAAATTCGATATTCCTCTTGCATGGAAGGGTAAATGCATTTCAATTTATTTCGAAGGTGTTTACATGAATTCCGAGGTATTTATTAACGGGAAATCACTTGGTGTACATCCGTATGGTTATACAACATTCAGTTACGACCTTACTCCTTACCTGGATTTTGGCAGGGAAAATGTACTATCGGTAAAAGTCGACAATTCAAAACAGATGAACTGCCGCTGGTATAGCGGTTCGGGAATATACCGCCATGTATGGATGATAGTTACAAACCCGGTACATGTTGCCACCTGGGGTGTTAATATCACTACTCCGCAGGTATCTGCGGAAAAAGCGACAGTTCAAATAAAAACGCTGGTTAAGAATCAAACGAACTTGTCACAAAGCATCATTCTCAAAACCAGCCTTCTGAACATAAATGCTGACAATACAGGACACAATCAGACAGAAGTGGAACTTCCTGCAAACAGCGAAAAGGAAATTGAACAGCATATCACTATATCAAAACCAATGTTATGGACCCCTGAAACACCTCATCTTTATCAGGCTGTGGTAAAAGTTTTAAGAGATAACAAAGTGATTGATGATACCAAAACCACATTTGGTATACGTTCAATTAAATTCACAACTGAAAATGGTTTTCAGCTTAATGGAAAAACCGTGAAGATAAACGGAGGATGCGTACATCATGATAATGGCTGTCTGGGTGCTGCTTCTTTTGACCGGGCTGAAGAACGACGGGTAGAGCTTCTTAAATCCGCAGGATTTAATGCAATTCGCACGTCACATAATCCTCCATCGGAATCATTCCTGGATGCTTGCGACAGGTTGGGGATGATGGTAATTGACGAAGCTTTCGACGGCTGGAAAACCAGCAAAACCCCCTTCGATTATGCAATTTATTTTAATGAATGGTGGCAACGCGACATAGAAGCAATGGTATTGCGTGACCGTAATCATCCTTCCATTATTATCTGGAGCACAGGTAATGAAATAATTGAAAGGAAGACCCCTGAAGCTGTTGAAACTGCAAAAATGCTCGCAAACTGCATTCGTAAAAATGATCCGACACGTCCTGTTACCTCAGCTATGACCACCTGGGACAATGAATGGGTAATATTCGATCCTTTATTTGCTGCACATGATATTGGCGGATACAATTATCAGTTACACAGGGCTCCGTCTGACCATGAAAGAGTTCCTTCGCGGATTATTGTTCAAACTGAATCGTATCCAAGAGATGCCTTCGCAAATTGGAAAATGGTGAAAGACCACAGTTATATCCTGGGAGATTTTGTTTGGACCGCGATTGATTATTTGGGCGAATCGGGCATTGGCCGTTGGTATTATTCAGGTGAAAAACCCGGAGAACACTGGGAAAGTGATTTATTCCCGTGGCATGCCGCCTATTGTGGTGATATTGATTTGACAGGCTGGAGAAAACCAATTTCTCACTATCGTGACATGTTGTACAATAATACCGAACATATTTATATGGCAGTACGGGAACCTGAAGGTGATACCTTAAAAATCAAGGAAACTTTATGGTCCGTCTGGCCAACCTGGGAAAGCTGGACATGGCCGGGTTTCGAAGGGAAGAATATACAGGTTGAGGTGTATTCCAAATATCCAAAAGTCCGGCTGTATTTAAATAAGAAACTCATTGGTGAACAAGCAACAACCGAAGAGCAACAGTTCAAAGCTGTATTTGACGTAACCATATGTTCCCGGTATCTTGTCTGCTGTTGGCGTTTCTGAGAATAAAGAAATGGAAGCAGTAATCCTCAAAACGTCAGGTAAATCTGCAAAAATCAGGCTGATACCTGACCGCATAAAGATCTCAGCTGACGGACAGGACTTATCCTTTATTACAGTTGAAGTGACCGATGAGGATGGTATACTGCAGTCAAACGCACAAAACCGATTACATTTCAGTGTTAGCGGACCCGGAGTAATTGCAGGGGTTGGTAATGCAGATATTAAAGACCCTGATCCTTACTTTGGCACTACCCGCAAGGCATGGCATGGACGTGCTCTGGTTGTTGTCAGAAGTACAAGAGACGCCGGTAATACTAAGCTTACAGTCAGTTCCGAAGGTATAACCGAAGCTTCTGTAATGATTAATGCTGATTTGAAATAATTTGAATAATAAAAATAAACCAAGTGAAAAGGAGAATCATAATCTTCTTGTCATTTTTTGCCTTATCTGCATTATGTCCAGGACAGGCAGTATTGTCTTATATACAGTCTGCTGAAGGAATTGATGTAAGTCTTGCCGGGGGAACTTTGAGCATTCTCCCGATGGCAGATAACACTATGAGAATCAGATTCTTTGATGGATCACAACCAAAAGATACGGAACTTATCTTCATCAATACAACACAGAAACCCGTTTTTAAAGTAACAGACACCCGGGATGCCTTACTTGTTAAGGGAAAAAAGATAACAGTTTCTGTCAGTAAAAGATCCGGAACATTATCATTTGCTGACGATAAAGGGAAAATATTCCTCAGGGAAAAAGAAAATACCCGCCAACTGATCCCCGGAACCGTTGGAGGTGAATCCTGCTTCAGGGCAGAACAAAGTTTTGAATCCCCGGCTGATGAGTATTTGTTTGGACTTGGTCAGTTCCAGGATGGACAATATAACATTAAGAATATCACCCGAAGACTAACTCAGGTTAATTCTCAGATTTCAATACCTTTTATCTACTCAAGCAAAGGATACGGGTTACTCTGGCATCAGTACGGGCTGACAGATTTTAATCCGGCAGATAATTTCATTACACTCGAAAAACAGGAGACATCAACAGAGAATAACCAGTCAGCCGATGTCACAACAACCTCCGGAACACAGCGGCGATCACAAATACAGTCAGTTTATAACGGTACCTTTAAGGTTCCTGCCGATGGAGTTTACTCTTTGTTCATTGATTACGGCGATATGGAAAACCGCCATTTTGTTATTATTGACGGGAAAACCCTTATCGATCAGAGTAACATGTGGCTTCCTCCGACAGTAAGCACCCTGGTAAATCTTACAGGAGGAGAACATCGGATACAACTCTCGTGTAAGGCGACCAATAATCCGGAAGTGTCCTGGAAACTCGCGGACAATCTTACCACTTTCAGATCACCAAATGCAAAGATCCTGGATTATATTGTTTTCTCCGGTCCTTCGGCTGATAACGTTATTGCCGCCTACCGGAATCTTTCAGGCAGTGTTCCCCTGTTCCCTCTCTGGGCTTATGGTTTCTGGCAATGCCGCGAACGATATACATCCGGTAATCAATTGGTGGAGACGGTAAAAGAGTTTCGAAAAAGAAATATCCCTGTGGATGTAATTGTACAGGACTGGCAATACTGGGGCAAAAATGGCTGGGGTGTTCCAATATTTGACGAAACCAACTATTCCAATCCGGCAGGTTTTATCAAAGAGATACACGATTTGAATGCACACTTTAACATTTCAGTCTGGTCAAATCCCGATAGAAATTCTGCAACAGGTAAAGATTTTGTGGCAAACAATCTTTATATACCAAATAGCCAGTGGTTAGATTATTTCAATCCGGTTACAAGGGAAACCTATTGGAATACCTTGAGGGAAAATTTGTTTGCATATGGTGTTGATTCGTGGTGGATGGATGCCACTGAACCGGAAAACGATGCACTAAAAGGACAAGAAACCTACCTGGGCCCCGGTGATTTTTATCGGCTTACATATCCTCTATTTGCCAGCCAGGCTGTTTATGAAGGTCAACGGCAAACATCATCCGATAAGCGTGTGTGCATTCTGACGAGGTCGGCTTTCCTCGGGCAGCATAAATATGGTATCATAAACTGGTCAGGCGATATTGGCGGTACCTGGGACGCATATAAAAGGCAGATTGTGGCTGGGTTAAATTATACTATTACCGGCCTGCCTTACTGGACGACTGATATTGGAGGATTCTTCCGCTCCGGGAAGTCGCAGTATACGGATGAAAAGTATCATGAGTTACTCATCCGCTGGTATCAGTGGGGAGCGTTTAATCCCATCTTCCGGATACATGGTTATCAGTCTGAGACTGAACCCTGGAACTATGGTCAGGAGGTTGAGAATAATATGCGGAAAATGCTGAATTTGCGTTATCGCCTTCTGCCCTATATTTATTCAGAAGCTTATAAGGTCACAAAAATTGGCTCCACCATGATGCGCCCGCTTGTAATGGATTTTATAGAAGATACCACAGCCATTAAACAACCTTATCAATATATGTTTGGAAAAGCTTTTCTGGTTGCACCGGTAACGGAACCAGATGTAAAAGAGTGGAAAATTTACCTCCCGAAGGGAGCAGAATGGTATGATTTCTGGACCGGCGAGAAGTACACGGGCGGACAAACAGTGAATAAAGAAACACCTATAAATATCATTCCACTGTTTGTAAAAGCAGGTTCAATTGTTCCCTTCGGACCAGAAGTTCAGTTTGCCACAGAAAAAAAATGGGATAACCTCGAAATAAGGGTATATGAAGGTGCCAATTGTGAATTCACTTTATATGAAGACGAAAACGACAATTACAATTACGAGGAAGGAATTTGTTCAACAATTAATTTCTCATGGATCGATGCCAAAAAGAAACTGACCATAAGTGACCGCAAAGGTTCATTCCCGGGAAGTCTGAAAGAACGTAAGTTCAATATCGTCCTGGTGAATAAAAATAAAGGCGGAGGAACCTATATTCCTGAAAAATACGATAAAGAGGTAATATATACGGGGAAGAAATCAGTGATCAAACTGTAGAGAAAATAAAGACAAAAATTATTTAAAATTGAATTAGGTATATGGAATACTCAACCTTGGGAAAAACAGGTCTCAAAATACCACAAATTATATTTGGAACCAGTGCCTTGGGAAATTTGTACCGCGTTCATCCATATAATATTAAACTTGAAATAGTCAGTGAATGCATAAAAAATGTTCAGTATCCGGTTTTTGACAGTGCCGGTAAATATGGAGCCGGGTTAGCGCTTGAGACACTGGGAAAATGTTTGCGCCAGCTAAAAATAAGTACGGATGATGTCTTAATAAGTAATAAACTGGGCTGGCTCCGCAGCGAATTAAAAACACCCGAACCGGCTTTCGAGCAGGGTGTCTGGTTCGGCCTGAAAAATGATGCAGTTCAGCAGATAAGTTATAACGGCATAATGGCCTGCTTCGGGCAGGGAAATGAATTGCTGGGAGGAACTTATAAACCTCAGCTTTTATCAGTACACGACCCGGATGAATATATAAACAGAGGTACAAATCCCGAAGAAAAGGAAAAACTTTTTTATGATATTCTTGAAGCTTACAGGGCTTTATCGGACCTTAAAGATCAGGGAATAATTAAAGCCATCGGTATCGGTTCAAAAGATTGGACAATAATAAGCAAAGTGGCTGAAGTTGTAGAACTCGACTGGGTCATGTTTGCCAATAGCCTGACAATTATGAATCATCCGCCGCAACTGCTGGCATTTATTGATAAGCTGTTCAAAAAGGGAATTACCATTATCAATTCGGCGGTTTTTCAGGGAGGTTTTTTAACAGGAAGTAATTATTACGATTATAAACTGATTACCCCTGAAAGCGACAGGCCAAAATTTAAGTGGCGTGAGATGTTCTATGCCCTTTGCCGAAAGTACAAGGTGACCCCGTCGGTAGCTTGCGTAAATTTCGCGATGACCCCTCCGGGAGTAGCTGCCATTTCCCTCAATACTTCAAATCCCGACCGGGTGAAGGACAACGTAGAATCTGTGATGGCAAAAGTCCCGAAGAAATTCTATGGCGAAATGGTAAAAAAAGGATTGATCAGTAAAGATTATCCTTACCTGGACCAATAATTCAATAATTAACTATTAAGCTGGAATACAAATCAATTAATGTTAATCCGATGCAAAACCAAAGGCTTACTACCAAAGAGTATCTTGTACCTTTTATTCTGATAACCTCGCTCTTTTTCCTGTGGGGTATAGCGCATGGTATGCTCGATACCTTGAATAAACATTTTCAGGATATGCTTCAACTATCGAAAGCTCAGTCAGGGTTGATTTAGTTTTCCGTTTATATGGCTTATTTCAGCATGGCACTTCCTGCCGGTTATTTCATGAAGGCATTTGGATATAAGAAAGGGATAATCCTCGGCTTGTCATTATTCGCCTCCGGCGCACTATTAATAGCAGCAACTACTTCATTCGAATCATTCTGGATTTTCCTTATTTGCCTGTTTATTATGGGATGCGGTCTTGCAACATTGGAAACCGCAGCAAATCCATATACAACAAAACTCGGACCCAAAGAGACAGCTGAACGACGGATTAACTTTTCGCAATCGTTTAATGGTCTGGCCTGGGTGATCGGACCACTTATCGGTTTGTATATCTACAAAGGGCAGGATGCAGCGGCCGGCCAGAAACTAAGTTCGATGATTCTGCCATATATGGCTATAGCTGTTGTCGTTATTGCCGTTGCAGTTTTATTTATAAAAACCCCTCTGCCTGAAATATCAGAGGAAACAAATGGCACTGATGATGCAAGTCATAATTCAGATAATTCATCCTTTATCGCGAAGCCGCTTTTAAAACAGAAACATTTTGTATTAGGGGTTGTAGCCCAGTTCTGCTATGTGGCGGCTCAGACCGGTATATTCAGCTACCTTATTAACTTTGTTACAGACGAAAATCAAACACCTCATTTCGATAAGGCGAATGGTCCCTTTTTCCTCGCCTTCGGCTTTGCCCTTTTTATGATCGGACGTATGTCAGGAAGTTATATTATGCGATTCTATAAACCTTCCGGAATTCTGGCTTTTTATGCCTTGATGTGTTGCCTTCTTTTGCCATTGGTAAGCGCAGGTCTTGGGTGGATCTCTTTGATCAGTTTATATGGTGTCTTCTTCTTTATGTCAGTTATGTTCCCTACGATATTTGCTCTGGGAATAAAGGACTTAGGTCCAAAAACCAAGAAGGCATCATCTTTCATTGTGATGTCCATAGTGGGAGGGGCTGTTTTCCCACCGTTAATGGGCTGGATCGCCGATAACTCAAGCATGTCAGTTGGTTTTTACGCTCCCATACCGTTTTTCGCTTTTATCCTGTATTACGCCATCTCCGGATACAAGGTAAAATCAGATCCAAACTTTTAAGACATGAAAATCGACAGCCACCAGCATTTCTGGAGCTATAACTCAAATGAATATGGCTGGATATCCAATGATATGGAAATCCTCCGGAAAGATTATTTGCCTGACCAATTGAAAACTGAACTTTCTTCTGCAGGATTTGATGGTTCAATTGCAGTTCAGGCACGACAATCGCTGGCAGAAACAGAGTGGCTGCTGAACCTTGCTGATCAGCACAGTTTCATCAAAGGAGTTATAGGTTGGGTCGATTTATGCTCTCCTGACGTGGAAGAACAACTGGTTCAATTTTCCGGGAACCCGAAACTGGTTGGCGTCAGGCACGTTATACATGATGAACCGGATGCAGACTTTATGCTAAGGAAGGACTTCCTGAGAGGTATAGCATATCTGAAGAAATTCGGATTGACCTATGATATTCTTGTTTTTCCGCGACATTTGTCAAACACCGTTCAGTTTGTCAGCCAGTTCCCTGAACAGGTTTTTATACTTGACCATATTGCCAAGCCATTAATAAAGGATAAAAAAAAATCACCCTGGAAGGAGGATATTGAAAAACTTGCCCGGTTCCGGAATGTCTATTGCAAATTATCCGGAATGGTTACAGAGGCAAATATTAAAAACTGGAAACAAGAGGACTTAATTCCATATCTGAATGTTGTGGCTGACGCTTTCGGTACAGATCGGTTGTTAATCGGATCGGACTGGCCTGTATGCAGACTTGCCGGATCTTATAAACAGATTATGCAGGTAGTTTTAGATTACATTAGTAATTTCCCGGAGCAGGATAAGAAAAAAATACTTGGTGGAAATGCCATAAAAGCATATGACCTTAAACTTAGACCGGATTAGTTTTTAACTATATAAAAATGAAAGCCTTTGTTATTACAAATGAAAGATCAGTTCGGGCACTTGAAATAGAAGAACCTGTCCCCGATCCAAATGAAATATTGCTGGAGGTTCATTACATCGGATTATGCGGAAGCGATTTAAATGCTTATCGCGGGCTAATGCCCCTGGTAACTTTGCCACGAATTCCAGGTCATGAAATAAGCGGAATAATCATTGATAAGGGAAACATGGTTCCTTCTTCCCTTAAAACAGGAAATAAAGCAACAGTATCCCCTTATACAAATTGCGGTGTATGTCCTGCATGTCGTACCGGACGCGTAAATACCTGCGAGTTCAATCAGACACTTGGGGTACAACGTGACGGAGCTCTTACCAGGAAGATCCGAATTCCTTACGATAAGGTTTTTACCAGCGAAATACTTTCACTGGAAGAGTTGGCTTTGGTTGAACCCATGAGCGTCGGATATCACAGTGCAAACCGGGGAAAAGTTCGAGAAACCGATACTGTTTTACTGATTGGATGCGGTGCCATAGGTATGGGTGCGTTATGCGCTGCTGTAAGAAAAGGTGCCACTGTAATGGCAGTGGACATTGATGATAAAAAACTGGAAATTGCTCAAAAATTTGGCGCGTCATATTTAATCAACAGTAAAAATGAGAATGCTCTTGCCCGCATTAAGGAACTGACACGGAACGAAGGCGTGAATGTAGTAATAGAAGCTGTTGGCAGTTCAGCAACCTTTAATCTTGCCCTTGAAGCAGTTTCTTTTGCCGGGAGGGTCGTTACGATAGGCTATTCGAAAGAAGAAGTGCATTTCAACTCCCAGCTGATTGTCCGTAAAGAGCTCAATTTATATGGCTCGCGTAACGCTCTCAGGGTTTTTACTTCTGTGATCCAGATGTTTGAACGTAAAGAAAAACCTTATTCAAGCTTAATTACAAAAGTATTCTCCTTTGACCGGACTCCCGAGGCTTTTAAATTCTGGGATGAAAATCCGGGTTTAGTTTCCAAGATATTAATTCATGTAACAGGATGAAACACTGATCTGACTTAAATCTGATTTACAGACAATCAAATAAAAACGTTTCACTATTTTACAGGACATAATGAAAATTGTAAGAAGTATTTTTTTTAAGAACCCTATCCGATGAAAGCGATTTATTCTGGTTTGGCAGTATTCTTCATCCTGTTTATCAATACCGCGGTTCTGGCACAGTCAAATTCAGCCAGAAACCCTGTTATCTGGGCTGACGTTCCTGACATGTCTGTGATCAGGGTGGGTGACACATATTATATGAGCAGCACCACGATGCACATGGCTCCCGGTGTTCCGGTCATGAAATCCACAGACCTTATTAACTGGGAGATAGTCAACTATGCTTACAATACTCTTGGTGATAATGACGCACTAAATCTTTTAAACGGGGCAAATGCGTATGGGAGAGGATCATGGGCCAGCTGTATTCGTTATCATAATGAAACCTTTTATGTATCTACATTTTCGTCAACAACCAACAAAACATATATCTGGTCAACCAAGGATATTGAGAAAGGACCCTGGAAGGAGATATCTTTTAGCCCGAGCTTTCACGATCACACCCTGGTTTTTGATGATGATGGTCACGTCTATCTGATCTATGGCAATAAAAAACTCACTCTTGTTGAACTAAATGCTGATCTGTCAGGAGTCAAAGCCGGAGGAATAAACCAGGTAATCATAGAAGATGTAAGCGCACCCTCTGGCCCTGACAGCGGACTTGGAGAAGGCTCTCAGTTGTTCATGGTAAATGGCAAATACTATCTTTTTAACATCACATGGCCCAGAGGCGGAATGCGTACCGTTGTCATTCACAGGGCAGACAGAATAACCGGGCCTTGGGAAGGAAGACTTGCCCTGCAGGATAAGGGTGTGGCACAGGGTGGCCTGATTGACACTCCGGATGGTAGATGGTTTGCTTATCTTTTCCGCGATCATGGTTCAGTTGGTCGTATTCCCTACCTTGTTCCGGTAAAATGGGAGGATGGCTGGCCGATACTTGGAGACGACGGGAAAGTTCCCGATACACTTAATCTTCCCGCCAGTAAGGGTCTGATACCAGGTATTGTGGCCTCCGATGAATTCAGGCGTCGTAAACGAGAACCTTCCCTGCCTTTAATATGGCAATGGAACCACAATCCGGATAACAAACTTTGGTCTGTCACTCAGCGAAAAGGTTATCTCCGCCTGACAACCGGCAGGGTTGATACAACCTTTACCCAGGCAAGAAATACTCTTACACAGCGAACCTTCGGACCTGTATGCTCAGGATCAACTGCAATAAATGTTGCCCGCATGAAGGAAGGCGATTTTGCAGGCCTTGCACTGCTGCAGAAAAAATTCGGTCAGGTGGGTGTAATGTTGGATGACGGAGCAGCTTCGATAGTCATGGTAAGTGCACAAACAGGCAGACCGGTGGTAGAAGAGAGTGTTCCCTTAAAACAAAAGAGGGTATTTCTGAAAGCTGAATGCAATTTCAGGAACCTGGCCGACAGAGGTTATTTCTATTACAGCCTCAATGGCAGAACCTGGATTCCGATCGGAATATCACTTGAAATGGAGTACTCAATGCCCCATTTTATGGGCTACCGCTTTGGATTGTTCAATTACGCTACCAGAACCCCTGGCGGTTATGTCGATTTTGACTGGTTCAGAATCGAAAATGAAATAATTGATATAAATTGAAACCAAATAAGTAAAACCAAAAACGATGGGAAACAACTTTGAAAGCAGGCTTTGTGCAAGCAAAGTGACATGGCACTTCTTCAAAGCACGAAAAGGTATTTCAAGAAAGGCAGCGTTAACAATTATTATGAGTTTAAACCTCATATTAATCTCAAACTGCTCATTTAGCCAGAAACTGCAACTAAATGATCTGGGGTATTTTGAAACCCGGGGAGCCAATGTACTTGTTTTCAGCAGTCAGTACAACGGTATGTTCTTCGATGAAAAAACAGCCGGTATTGAGCTGATACATCACGGCGTCCGGACCGCTACCGGCGGTGCTGTGAGGCTCCAGAGTACTCCTGAACAATGGGATCTGATACCTATTGTGGTTGACCGAAAGGTTGATAAGAGCAACAATACAATTGATGTCATATTAAGGTATAAGGACTATGATTTTAATTCAAGGATCAGTGTAACAGCAAAGGACGACGGGGTTTTAATAACTGTTTATCTCGATAACCCCCTTCCCGTGGCACTTGAGGGTCGTGCAGGCTTCAACCTGGAATTCCTGCCTTCTTCTTACTTCGAAAAAACATACTTAGTTGATGGCAAGCCGGGGATATTTCCCTTGTACCCGGCAAGCAATACGGTTATTAAGCCAGCATCTGAGAAAATACCTCAGTTTGCAGGACACAACACATTTGATGACAGGGGAAGAGGCGAATTTATTGAGCCGAAGCCTATTGCTTCGGGTAAAACCATTGTTTTGGCTCCGGAAGACCCTGAACGTTATGTGAAAATTCAGTCGGAAACAGAAATAATGCTTTTTGACGGCCGCAACCTTGCTCAAAACGGGTGGTTCGTTGTCCGGAGCATCCTGCCTGCCCAGATGACCGGCAAAGTACTGCAGTGGTACGTGAAACCGAATGTCATACCGGATTGGGTAAGAACACCCGTTATCGGGTTTTCACAGGCGGGTTATCACCCCTCACAGGAAAAGGTAGCAGTGATTGAACTGGATAAAAATGACACACCTTTAAAAAAGGCATCGCTTTACAGGGTCACCTCCGGAGGGGAGTATGAAGAGACGCTGACCGCAGATCTGAAATCATGGGGTGATTTTTTAAGATACCACTATGAGAAGTTTGATTTCTCATCGGTCAGGGAACCCGGGCTGTATTATATAAAATATGGAGAACAGAAAACAAACACCTTTCCGGTTGATAACGATATATACCTAGAGATCTGGCACCCCACAATGGATGTTTGGTTCCCGGTGCAAATGGATCATATGAAGGTGAATGAAGCGTACCGGACCTGGCACGGAGCACCTTATCTTGATGACGCTCTTCAGGCGCCAATTAATCATCAGCATTTCGATGGATACAGAATGGGTCCTGTAACGGATACAAAATACAAATCGCTGGAACGTATTCCGGGACTGGCAGTGGGAGGATGGTTCGATGCCGGTGATTTCGACATTCAGACCGCTTCACATAACAGCGTTATTTTGAGCTTTGTTGATGCCTGGGAACTGTTCGGCATCGACCGCGATGAAACTTATGTCGATCAGAAGACGCGATATGTGGATATTCACCGCCCTGATGGTACCCCGGATATTTTGCAGCAGCTGGAGCACGGCGCCCTGAATGTGGTGGCTCAGTGTCAAAACATAGGGCATCCGGTAAGGGGTATTATTGTCCCGAACCTTCATCAGTATCATCATCTTGGTGATCCGGTCAATGAGACTGACAATTTACCCTACAATCCTGACCTTAAACCTTATGAATCCGACGGGAAGTCGAGCGGGACAATGGACGACAGATGGGCATTTACAAACAGGATACCTATGCTGGACTACCATACGATAGCAGCACTGGCAGCCGCAAACCGTGCCCTGCTAATTTATAACAGGCAACTGGCCGATGATTGCCTGATCCAGGCAAAAAGACTCTGGGATGAAGAAAAGACCCTTACACTGAAAGTGGATACCACATTTGCCCGGTTCACCACCGGCACCGAGATGATGGCAGCTCTTCAGCTGTATATCACAACCAGGGATGAAAAATATTTAACCCGATATAAAGAACTTGTATGGCCTGTGCTTGATAATGCACTGGAGCACAATATATCAGTTGCTTTGGAGGCATATCCTTACATGGACAATGAATACAGGAAAAGATTGAGGGATTATGTAATTAAATATAAGAAAATCAACGAACAGTACGACAGGGCAAATCCATACGGAGTGCCCATAGCGACTGGTGGCTGGGCCGGAAATGCCCAGATCATTGAATGGGCAATTACCAATTATTATGCCTCCAAGCTTTTCCCGGATATTATCGGCCCTGAATATGTTTTCAAAGGGATTAATTATATCCTTGGATGTCATCCTTATTCGAATATTTCTTTTGTGTCATCCGTTGGAACACGATCCAAGAAAATCACGTATGGCAGCAACAGGGCTGACTTCCGGTTCATCGCCGGAGGGGTTGTCCCCGGTGTATTGTTGTTGAAGCCTGATTTTCTGGAGAACAAGGAAGACTGGCCTTTCCTATGGGGCGAAAATGAGTGTGTTATTAATACAGGAGCTTCGTGGGTGTTGCTTTCTAACATTGTAAATGAGATGGTTAACAAATGACAAAACGTTATCATCACCTGACTGGCAGTTTGAAAAAACTGTACTTGCTGGTTTCCTCCTTCCTTATTTTCATTAACTGTTCGTTCGCACAGAATCCGATCATCCGCGATCAATATTCTGCGGATCCGTCGGCAAGAGTTTTCAATGACAGGGTCTATTTATACCCTTCTCATGATATCCTTGCTGTTGAAGGAAAGGGCCGCCCAGGCTGGTTTTGCATGGCTGACTATCATGTATTTTCATCGGAGAACCTTACTGCCTGGATTGACCATGGTATTATAGTGAGTCAAAACCATGTGAACTGGGCTGATTCAACTGCTTACAGCATGTGGGCACCGGATTGTATTGAAAAGAATGGCAAGTATTACTTCTACTTCCCCGCCATCGCAAAAGAAGCAAACGTCAATGGCAAAAAAGGGTTTGCTGTCGGAGTTGCTGTGTCTGATAAACCCGAAGGACCATTCATTCCCCAACCTGAGCCTGTTAAAGGTGTGAAGGGCATCGATCCCAATGTGTTTGTCGACAAGGATGGCAAGGCTTATTTATTCTGGGCATTGGGAAAGATATTTGCAGCCAGACTGAAAGATAATATGCTCGACCTTGATTCTGAGCCGGTTATAATCGAAGATATACCTGCTAAAGGATTGGTTGAAGGTCCGTTTCTGTTTGAAAGAAACGGCAAATATTATATGACATATCCACATGTGCAGGATAAGATCGAAAGAATTGAATATGCCATGGGGGATAATCCCATGGGACCTTTCAAATTCGCCGGGGTGATAATGGATGAATCACCAATGAACTGCTGGACCAACCAACAATCGTTCGTTGAGTACAATGGACAATGGTATTTATTCTACCATCAGAATGCATATTCACCGAAATTCGACAAGAACCGGTCAGTTTGTATCGACAGTCTGTTTTTCAATGCCGATGGCACTATCCGAAAAGTGACACCTACATTGCGTGGTACAGGAGTGACAAATGCTTTCCGGCAAATTGAAATAGACCGGTATAGCTGCATCAGCCCTGAAGGTGTATCAGTTGATTTCCTGGATACTCTCAACACATTCAGGGGCTGGAAGACAATTTTCCATAGTAAGAATGCATGGATACAATATAATGCGGTTGATTTTGGAAAAGATAAACTGAAATCGGTTCAGGTAAATGCATCTTCAGCAGGGGCTGGTATCCTGCAGATCAGGCTGGATAATGCCAGTGGACCCATTATTTCCGAAGTTAAAACAGCAAAAAGTTCCGGATGGAATGTAGTTGAGGCCAGGGTATCAAAGTTTCTGCCGGGGATTCACAATCTGGTTGTGGTTTCTGGAGGTGATGAACCTGTTGAAGTCGACTGGATAAGATTTAAATAGATTCCACATAATATATTAAAGATGAGAACATTAATAAAATGTAAATTAAATCTCATTTTTATTTTATTCGTATTTTCATCTTCATGTTATGCACAGGCAGGTTCCACAGATGGTGCATCGACTGAAAGTCCGGCTAATCATGTATTCCGTTATACAAACCCTGTTACCAGGGATACGAGTATTTCAATGAGAGACCATTGCATTATTAAAGTCGGCAACCAGTGGTTTTGCACAGGCACATCCAATCCTGTCTGGACAGGGCATAACCCGGGTGTTCGTCTCCTTGTCTCTGATGACCTTATTAACTGGAAGCAGCACTCATGGATTATAGATGCCGGCAAACTGCCTGTTGACTGTCCTTATAACGGCCGATTCTGGGCTCCGGAAATCCATTTTATCCGGAACAAATACTGGCTGACAGTTAACAGCGGTAAAGTTACCGAAGAGGATCCGAAAGGGATGAAGACACACAGTATATGGCTTTTTGTATCCGACAGTGTAACGGGACCATATAAACTGGTTAACGGACCGCTAACCAATCAGTACAACAATGATGCAACCCTGTTTGAAGATGAAGATGGTCAGACCTGGATAGAACAATCAGTAGAATACTGAATATATCTTCCTGGGTTATTACACAACAAAAAAGCCTTCAAGAAAACTTGAAGGCTTTTGTTGTAAAGTCGGCGGCGACCTACTCTCCCACATTTTGTTCTGCAGTACCATCGGCGCAGGAGGGCTTAACTTCTCTGTTCGGAATGGGAAGAGGTGGAACCCCTCCGCTATAGCCACCTGAAGACTTTAAATATCGTGACATACTGGTTTTAGTTTAATTATAACATTAATAAGACACCACTCAGAAAGCTCACGGGTAATTAGTACTGCTCAGCTTTGATGTTGCCACCTTTACACTTGCAGCCTATCAACGTCGTAGTCTACAACGACCCTTAAGGGAAATCTCATCTTGAGACGAGCTTCGTACTTAGATGCTTTCAGTGCTTATCTCTTCCAAACATAGCTACCCTGCGATGCAGCTGGCGCCACAACAGGTACACTAGAGGTCTGTCCAACACGGTCCTCTCGTACTAGTGTCAGGTTCTCTCAAATTTCCTACGCCCACAACAGATAGGGACCGAACTGTCTCACGACGTTCTGAACCCAGCTCGCGTGCCACTTTAATCGGCGAACAGCCGAACCCTTGGGACCTTCTCCAGCCCCAGGATGTGACGAGCCGACATCGAGGTGCCAAACCGCCGCGTCGATATGAGCTCTTGGCGGCGATCAGCCTGTTATCCCCGGAGTACCTTTTATCCTTTGAGCGATGGCCCTTCCATACGGAACCACCGGATCACTATGCTCTACTTTCGTACCTGTTCGACTTGTAAGTCTCGCAGTCAAGCGCCCTTGTGCCATTGCACTCTCCGCACGGTTACCAATCGTGCTGAGGGCACCTTTAGGAGCCTCCGTTACTCTTTTGGAGGCGACCACCCCAGTCAAACTACCCACCAAACAATGTCACCCGCAGAGCGGGATTAGATTCCAGGTAAATGAAGGGTCGTATTTCAACGTTGACTCCCTGACGCCTAGCGACGCCAGTTCGCAGTCTCCGACCTATCCTACACATCACTTACCCAAAATCAATGTTAAGCTATAGTAAAGGTTCACGGGGTCTTTCCGTCCCGTTGCGGGTATCCGGCATCTTCACCGGAACTACAATTTCACCGAGCTCGTGGCTGAGACAGTGCCCAGATCGTTACACCATTCGTGCAGGTCGGAACTTACCCGACAAGGAATTTCGCTACCTTAGGACCGTTATAGTTACGGCCGCCGTTTACCGGGGCTTCGATTCAGAGCTTCTTCCCATTGCTGAGAATAACCCCCCCTCTTAACCTTCCGGCACCGGGCAGGTGTCAGGCCTTATACTTCATCTTTCAATTTCGCAAAGCCTTGTGTTTTTGTTAAACAGTCGCCTGGGCCATTTATCTGCGCCCCCATAATAACAGGGGAACCTTTTTCCCTAAGTTACAGGTTTAATTTGCCTAGTTCCTTAGCCACGGATCACTCGAGCACCTTAGGATTCTCTCCTCGACTACCTGTGTCGGTTTGTGGTACGGGCACCACGTATCTGAAGCTTAGGGGATTTTCTTGGAAGTCTGATTAGGGACACTATCCGTTCAGCCGAAGCCTCGCGGTACTATCAGGTTTCATCATCTCACAGCTATTAACCGTATGATTTAACTAAACCTTTCAACCCGGTATTCCGTCACCGGGCGGTCCTTTCACTCCTCCGTCTCCCCATCGCAACACGCGGTGGTATCGGATTATTAACCGATTGTCCATCGAGATCGCCTCTCGGCTTACCCTTAGGTCCCGACTAACCCTGATTCGATTAACGTTGATCAGGAAACCTTAGTCTTTCGGTGGGCAGGTTTCTCACCTGCCTTATCGTTACTTATGCCTACATTTTCTTTTCCAGCCGCTCCAGTATACCTTACAGTACGCCTTCGATGCAACTGGAATGCTCCCCTACCAATGATGCTTTTACACACTATTCCATAGCTTCGGTGATATGTTTATGCCCGATTATTATCCACGCACAACCGCTCGACTAGTGAGCTGTTACGCACTCTTTAAATGAATGGCTGCTTCCAAGCCAACATCCTAGCTGTCTGGGCAGTCGCACTTCGTTAATCCAACTTAACATATACTTAGGGACCTTAGCTGATGGTCTGGGTTATTTCCCTTTCGGCCACGGATCTTAGCACCCATAGCCTCACTCCTGAGCACCATTTTGCAGCATTCGGAGTTTGTCAAGGTTTGATAGGCGATGAAGCCCTCTAGCCTTATCAGTAGCTCTACCTCTGCAAAACTCGACTCAAGGCTGCACCTAAATGCATTTCGGGGAGTACGAGCTATTTCTCAGTTTGATTGGCCTTTCACCCCTATCCTCAGTTCATCCAAAAACTTTTCAACGTTTACTAGTTCGGCCCTCCATCCCGTGTTACCGGAACTTCAGCCTGACCAAGGATAGATCACAAAGTTTCGCGTCTACCCCTACTAACTATACGCCCTATTCAAACTCGCTTTCGCTTCGGCTCCAACTCTTAAAGTTTTAACCTCGCTAGTAAGGATAACTCGTAGGCTCATTATGCAAAAGGCACGCCGTCACCCCATCTTGCGACGAGGCTCCGACCGATTGTAAGCAAATGGTTTCAGGTACTATTTCACTCCCCTGTGCGGGGTGCTTTTCACCTTTCCCTCACGGTACTAGTCCACTATCGGTCTCTCAGGAGTATTTAGCCTTGCGGGATGGTCCCCGCGGGTTCAGACAGGATTTCTCGTGTCCCGCCTTACTCAGGATACCAGCTTAATCATAAATACGGATCTGTACTGGGGTATCACCTTCTATGCCCTACCTTTCCAGGTAGTTCCAGTTAGTATTCATGATATTAACGCCGGTCCTACAACCCCGACTATGCCTAAACATTGTCGGTTTGGGCTGTTCCCATTTCGATCGCCACTACTCTGGGAATCACTTTTGTTTTATTTTCCTCCGGGTACTTAGATGTTTCAGTTCTCCAGGTTTGCTCCCTGACTTGCGCCAGGGTTCCAGGCCTTCAGCCTGGAGGGTTGCCCCATTCGGACACCTGCGGATATAACGGATATTTGCTCCTCCCCGCAGCTTTTCGCAGCTTGTCACGTCCTTCATCGCCTCTGAGAGCCAAGGCATCCACCATTTGCTCTTAATTACTTTCTTGAGTAATCTCTTATTAATATTACAATTATAAAATTTATCAAATTTGATATCTTCTCTAAAAACCAGTATGTCAAAGAACCTATTATAGTCTAAAGTCTTAAAGTCTGAAGGTCTGAAGGTCGGATTTGACACCGTCCTTTTGACTTTTGACTTTTAACTTTCGACTTAAATATCGTAAAAATGAAGTAGTCACAGGCAATCAAGAAATGCCGTTTTTGATCATCTCCAGAAAGGAGGTGTTCCAGCCGCACCTTCCGGTACGGCTACCTTGTTACGACTTAGCCCCAGTCACTAGTTTTACCCTAGGCCGCTCCTTTCGGTGACGGACTTCAGGCACCCCCAGCTTCCATGGCTTGACGGGCGGTGTGTACAAGGCCCGGGAACGTATTCACCGCGCCATGGCTGATGCGCGATTACTAGCGAATCCAGCTTCACGAAGTCGAGTTGCAGACTTCGATCCGAACTGAGATCGGTTTTCGAGATTAGCATCCTGTCACCAGGTAGCTGCCCTCTGTACCGACCATTGTAACACGTGTGTAGCCCTGGACATAAGGGCCGTGCTGATTTGACGTCATCCCCACCTTCCTCTCACCTTACGGTGGCAGTTTCGCTAGAGTCCCCTGCATTACCAGATGGCAACTAACGATAAGGGTTGCGCTCGTTATGGGACTTAACCCGACACCTCACGGCACGAGCTGACGACAACCATGCAGCACCTTGCAGAAAGCCCCGAAGGGAATTTCTATCTCTAAAAAATGCACTCTACATTTAAGCCCAGGTAAGGTTCCTCGCGTACCATCGAATTAAACCACATGTTCCTCCGCTTGTGCGGGCCCCCGTCAATTCCTTTGAGTTTCAACCTTGCGGTCGTACTCCCCAGGTGGATTACTTATTGCTTTTGCTTAGCCGCTGACAGTGTATCGCCAACAGCGAGTAATCATCGTTTACGGCGTGGACTACCAGGGTATCTAATCCTGTTCGATCCCCACGCTTTCGTGCCTCAGCGTCAGTGTCGGCTCAGTAAGCTGCCTACGCAATCGGTGTTCTGTGTAATATCTAAGCATTTCACCGCTACATTACACATTCCGCCTACCTTAACCAAACTCAAGACTATCAGTATCAATGGCAGTTCTGCAGTTAAGCTGCAGGATTTCACCACTGACTTAATAGTCCGCCTACGCACCCTTTAAACCCAATAAATCCGGATAACGCTTGCATCCTCCGTATTACCGCGGCTGCTGGCACGGAGTTAGCCGATGCTTATTCCCAGGGTACCGTCAATCCCGTAACTCGTACGAGAGTTTCTCCCCCTGGAAAAGCAGTTTACAACCCATAGGGCCGTCTTCCTGCACGCGGGATGGCTGGTTCAGGCTTTCGCCCATTGACCAATATTCCTCACTGCTGCCTCCCGTAGGAGTCTGGTCCGTGTCTCAGTACCAGTGTGGGGGACCACCCTCTCAGGACCCCTAAACATCAAAGCCTTGGTAGGCCGTTACCTTACCAACTAGCTAATGTTACGCATGCCCATCCCGTACCGTCGAAACTTTAAATATTTCAAGATGCCTCTCTATATCACTATGGGGTATTAGTCCGAATTTCTCCGGGTTATCCCCCAGTACAGGGTAGGTTGCATACGCGTTACTCACCCGTCTGCCGGTCGCCACCAAAGTATTGCTACCTCGTGATGCCCCTCGACTTGCATGTGTTAAGCCTCCCGCTAGCGTTCATCCTGAGCCAGGATCAAACTCTTCATTGTAATATTTCATTTCTTTAATATCCTTCGAAGATCAATCCGGCCTCATCAAAAACTCAAACAAAATCGCTAGGTTTTTGGCGAGTATCTCTCTCGCCTGTGTGCTACTACTTCATCATTAATTCAAAGAACTGTTTCCCTTTTTTTTGATGCAAGGGACGACAAAGATAATGAACTCTTCGTTCTCAACCAAAAATATTTTAAAAAATTTCTCGGATTTTTTTAAGCCATCTCGTGGCTTCCCCACCGGTTCATTTCTGTCATTCCTGACCTTTCAGAGAACTTGCTTTCTTTCAAAAGCGGGTGCAAAGATATGCAGTATTTTTACAAAAACAAATTATATCAACTTTTTTTGAAATTATTTTTCATCCCCCCCTTCATTTCACCTTAAATCCACACCGGCAAAGTGATTGTATATAATATAAGGTATCGGACTTCTACCGCTCCTTAAGCTTCTCCTTTAATTTCTGCATGGCATGAAAATTATCCATTTCCAGTTTTTCACGCGCAAGTCTGGAGGTCTGCTTATATGCTGCAAACTCATCCTTGAGCTCTTTTAAATCCTTATCCGTCCTGAGCAATACAGTCAGGTTTCGTTTAAAGACAAGAAATCCAAGGGCCAGGAGAAAGGCTAACCCTCCGACAACCGTCCACATAATTGCGTTATAAGTTCCCTTATTCAATTCCAGACCCAGTACTCTTATGTTGTTTTTTGTGCTGGTAGCCTGCACAAGGTTTACCCGCGTAGTGCTTAGCAAAGTGTTCAGCGAATCAGTTTTGCCGTTTAAATCTGACAAGAGACTTTCCAACTTTGTTACCCTGCCTTTTTCCGCCAGAAGAGTATCAATGTAATTACGGTTGATCTTCTGGTAAATATCTTCCCTAATTGCCCGGAAATTATCGTATATCCTTGTATGTTCCTCCACATACTTAATTTGCTCCTGCATGGTGCTGCTGCTAAGCTCACCCGGCATTGCCGTCTGTCCGGCTGCATTAATTGCTGTAAACGTGATTACTGTAAGTGCCAGAATGTATTTAAACCTTAATTTTTTCATTTTCCCCGGGATTAGATTTTTAAAAGCACAGGCTTATAACAATTAACGCACAAGTGAGTAAAAAATTTCACAATCAGGTCTGGTAAAATCAAAAAAAGAGCCCTCTTCCGAAGACTCTTTGTGGAGAATAAGGGAGTCGAACCCTTGACCCTCTGCGTGCAAGGCAGATGCTCTGGCCAACTGAGCTAATTCCCCAAAATTGTAAAGAACTGAAATCAACCCTTGACCCTCCCGACCAAAGGTCGGGATGCTCTGGCCAACTGAGCTAATTCCCCAGGTATGATTTGCGATTTGCGATTTGCGATTTTAAAAATCGACAATCGAAAATCGACAATCGAAAATTTTCGTAGTCCCACTCAGAGTTGAACTGAGGACCTCTACATTATCAGTGTAGCGCTCTAACCAACTGAGCTATGGGACTGACATGCACAAGATGGTCTGAAATCTTAAAGTCTCATGTCTTAAGGTCAATAACCTGCTGTCAGGCTTTTGACTTGAGACCCTAAGACATCAGACCTGAGACCTCTGATCTGATAAATACTGTCAGTCAGTTTATCGCTGATCAACTATTCATACAAAGAACTACCCGCTGATTCATGGTCGTTTGGGGTGACAAAAGTAACGCTTCCTCTTAAACATGCAAAATATTTTCAGAAATATTTTTCATCCCCGCCCCCATCTATGCTTGTCCTGAAAACTCCTGCCTGAAAATACCGCCAAACAGTGAGGCAAATGCAATTATGACTGTCACGACTGAGAAAAATAACTAAATTCGCAGCATTAGCGGTCCTTAATGGCAAACCTGGTACTAATACCAACGTATAACGAGAAAGAGAATATTTCCGAGCTTGTTAAAGCTATTTCGTCTCTCTCCGTTCCTTTTGACATACTGGTCATAGATGATAATTCACCTGACGGCACTGCCCGCCTGGTGAAGGAAATAATGCCATCATTTCCCAACCTTCACCTTCTGGAAAGGCCTGCAAAGCTGGGCCTTGGCAGGGCTTATATAGCCGGCTTCGACTGGGCCCTGCAGAGAGATTATAAGTACATATGCGAGATGGATGCCGATTTCTCACATAACCCGCAGGACCTTGTCAGGCTTTACGAGGCATGTGACCGTGACGGAGCAGATCTGGCCATAGGCTCAAGATATATCTCTGGCGTGAACGTCGTTAACTGGCCTATGGGAAGGGTGCTGATGTCTTATATCGCTTCCATTTATGTCAGGATTATTACAGGGATGAACATCAAGGATACTACTGCCGGCTTCAAGTGTTACAGACGTGAAGTACTTAGGAGTATCGAGCCGGCACATATTAAATCGGTGGGATACGGATTCCAGATCGAGATGAAGTTCACCGCATGGAGGCTTGGCTATAAAATAGTTGAGATACCAATTATTTTCACTGACCGCAAAGCCGGTACATCAAAGATGTCAGGAGGTATCTTCAATGAAGCGTTGTGGGGTGTGCTTCGCATGAAGATAGTAAGCTGCTTCAGGAAGCCGCACAGAATTTCAGATTAAACCTGTAACGGGTAAAAGGAGCATAGATGAATCATATCCTGATCACGAATGCCTTATTAATCAATGAAGAGCGCACTTATGCAGCTGATCTCCTCGTCAGCGGAGACCGCATAGCCGGCATCTTCAGTCCCGGTGAAGCTCCCTCATACAAGGATGCGATGGTCATTGATGCCATGGGTATGTGGCTCATGCCGGGTGTCATTGACGACCATGTTCACTTCCGTGAGCCGGGACTGACATACAAGGGTGATATAAGCAGCGAGAGCGCTGCTGCAGCTGCAGGAGGGGTGACCTCATTCATGGAAATGCCAAACACCATTCCGCAGACAGTCACTATCGAAGAGTGGCAGAAAAAGAATGAGCTGGCCTCCGGCAAGTCGTTCGTAAATTATTCATTTTACCTGGGTGCAACCGATATCAACGGCGATGAGCTTCTTAAGGCTGACCCTGAGTTTGTGCCCGGCATAAAGCTATTTCTTGGTGCATCAACCGGCAACATGCTTGTCGGCAGCGAAAAAGCGCTTGATGCATTATTCAGCATTAAAAAGCTCCCGATAGTCTGCCATTGTGAAGACGAAAAAATAATAAAAGCCAACATAGCTGCTTACAGGGAAAAATATGGCGATGATATCGATCCTTCATTTCATCCTCTTATAAGGAGCCGTGAAGCATGTCTGGCTTCATCTACCGCTGCAGTAAACCGGGCTATGAGATCAGGAACAAGGCTCCATCTGCTCCATCTGTCAACGGCTGAGGAGTTGCGGTTGCTGACTCGCGGCGACGACCCTTCCGCAAAACAAATTACCGCCGAAGCCTGCGTATCTCACCTCTGGTTTGATGATTCATCTTACAGCGATAAGGGTAACCTTATTAAATGTAACCCGGCCATAAAAAAAGCTTCCGACCGCGAGGCTCTGATAAATGCCGTAAAGGATGGCACCATTGATGTCATTGCAACAGACCATGCCCCGCATACTCTTGCAGAGAAATCAGCACCGTACCTCAACGCACCGTCAGGCATACCTATGGTGCAGCACTCTCTGGTAATGATGCTGGAGCTATGCCACAGGGGTATACTTACGCCTGAGCTGATAGTACGAAAAATGTGTCATAATCCGGCAATTATTTTCAATATCAGGGAGAGGGGCTTTATCCGACCGGGATACAAGGCTGACCTTGTTATTATTGACCCGGATGCGCCCTGGACTGTAGACAAGGATAATATAATGTACAAGTGCGGATGGTCGCCGCTTGAGGGAACAACCTTCCGCAGCAGTATTGTAACTACAATAGTAAACGGAATTGCGGTGATGATGAACGGAAAGCTTACCGGGATGAGAGCCCCGGAGCTGCTCAGTTTTAACAGAAAATAAGTTGCCCAGCAATGAAAAGAACCATTTTCCTGCTAGTCCTGATAACTTTAATCGCTTCCTGCAATGAGCGCAGGAGCGAACAGAAAAACACCCGGGCATCCGTCTCGGAAGAAATTCCTGAAGGAGCAGTCCTCATCGCACGTGATATCGTCACGGAAGTGATAATCAGGCCTGACCCGGAAGGTGACCCCTGGGACCTTGAGAAGGTTGCAGGTTATAACGGGGACGCTTTTGTAAACGGTATCTTTAAACGTGTCTATGACGGCACTCTCACTGTATACGACTATCATAGCGGTGAGGCCCTGTCACCTGATGATGTGAAGAAGATTGAGAGCGAATTCAATAATGACCGTACAAAGATCGGCAAGCTCTCATTTACCGAAGACTGGTATTATTACCCGGCAACAAACACGCTGGTGAAGAAGGCCAAGTCAGTTGCTTTCGGCTTTGAGCTTTATAATAACCTGGGAAAGGTCTATGCCTACAAGGCAGCTTTCAGGGCTGACCTGGGTCAGTAAAAGTCATTTGTCCGGAGACTGTTGCCCCGATGAAACCCAGAATGATGTAAATAACCAATAATCACTAATTCTCCTGCAAAATGTCAAGTTATGATATTATCAGTCTGAATGATTTTATCATCAAAAAGCAGAAGGACTTTCCCTATGCCCACGGCGAGCTCTCCAGCCTCCTGCATCATATAGGCACTGCCGCCAAAATGGTCAATGCGAAGATACGCAAGGCAGGGCTGGTTGAAATACTGGGAAGATCCGGTACGGAGAATCCGCAGGGTGAAGATCAGCAGAAGCTGGACCGTTATGCCGATGAGGTATTCATAGACGCTCTCGAAGCCAGCGGCGAGTGCTGCGGCGTTGCTTCTGAAGAGAACCAGAATGAGGTTATCTTCACCGAGACATTTGCCCGCAGGGGTAAATATGTCGTTTGCATGGATCCGCTTGACGGTTCCTCAAACATCGACTATAATGTATCTGTCGGGTCAATCTTCTCTATCTACAGACGCGTAACCCAACGTGATGCCGAGGCAGGGGTCATTGACTTTCTGCAGGAAGGCGACAGACAGGTGGCCGCAGGTTATGTGATTTACGGATCATCAACAATGTTTGTCTATACAACAGGTAATGGTGTAAACGGATTTACCCTTGATCCTACAATAGGGGAATTTTGTCTGTCACACCCGGAAATAAAATCACCTGCAACGGGAAGGATATATTCCGTCAATGAAGGTAATTATGTCAGGTTTCCTGATGGCGTAAAGAAATTTATAAAGTACTGCCAGGAGAACGATCCTGCAACCAGGCGGCCTTATACCTCCAGATATACCGGCTCCCTGGTATCAGATGTGCATCGCAATATGTTGACAGGAGGTATTTTCCTTTACCCGCCTTCAGAGAGTTATCCATCAGGCAAACTGAGGCTGGTATACGAATGCAATCCTGTCTCTTTCATCATTGAACAGGCAGGAGGAAAAGCCTTCGACGGTAAAAAAAGGATTCTGTCACTCGTGCCGGAATCGCTCCATCAGCGATCACCCTTTTACTGCGGGTCGTCAGAAATGACGGCAAAGCTTGCGGAGATGCTTGTTTAAAGCTCATCCTTCCTTTTTATCAGGCTCTTTTGTTTTGCGGTGAACGCCCTCTTTGTTAATTTTGCATCCTCAAATCAGAATAATGGCCAGCACCGTTTTCAGAGATTTTTACAGGCAGCACCCTTCCTTTGTCAGGCTTGAGAAGCTTCTCGACGGTGACGGCAAAGATCCGTTGATAATAACCGGGCTGACGGGCTCGGCAAAAGCCATCGTGATGGCCGGGGCACTGTCGCAGAAGCCGACCACTCACGTCGTCATCCTTCCTGAAAAAGAGGATGCAGCTTATTTCTATAATGACCTCACTTCCCTCATAGGAGAAGAGACTATCTTTTTCTTCCCGGGCACATACAAGAGGTCAGTGATGTATGACCAGACCGAACCTGCAAATATTATCCTCCGGACTGAAGTGTTGAATTTCCTTGGGTCAGGAAAGAGAAAATGCATTATTGTGACCTATCCTGAGTCGATAATGGAAAAGGTGGTCAGCAAGAGCAACCTTAAGAAAAACACCCTTTCTATCAGGAAAGGAGACCGTCTTTCTATTGAATTCCTCGAAGAGGTTCTCAGGGAATACAATTTCACCAGAACTGATTTTGTATATGAGCCGGGTCAGTATTCTGTCAGGGGCAGCATTACTGATCTCTTCTCATTCTCGGCTGATAAGCCTTACAGGATTGACTTCTTCGGTGAGGAGGTTGAGTCGATCCGTTCATTCAGGCCTGATGATCAGCTCTCGCTGCAGCTTCATGATGAGATACAGGTCATCCCTGACATTCAGGAACTTTCTCTTCATGAGAGCACTGATAGCTTCATAGATTTTATACCTCCTTCATCAATAATATGGAGCGAAAACTTCGACTTTATAATTGAGAAGACCGACAACATCTGGTCTCAGGCCCGAACCCGGAGCAGCAAGGGGGAGATAACTGACCGGCGTGAAATAATCATCACCGGCCGGCGTCTTGAAGAACTGTGCTCTCAGCACCGCAATGTTTATTTCGGTAAAGGCAAGGGCGAGAGTGATACTGTCACCATCCCGTTCCGGACCGAGCCGCAACCATCTTTTAATAAGAACTTCGAACTTCTGACAACGAAGCTTATTGCAAACAGGAAAGAGGGATACCGCAGTTTTATTGTCTCTGAAAGCAGCGTTCAGGAAGAGAGGCTGAAGGAGATCTTTGCCGAGACTGACCCGGCAGCTGAATTCACACCCCTGCTCCTCAATCTGCATCAGGGCTTCACTGACCACGACCTGAAAATCTCTGTCTACACTGATCACCAGATCTTCGACCGGTATCATAAGTTCAAAATAAAGGGATTCTTTACGCGGCGCGACAGCATGACTGTCAGGGAGCTGACAGATCTCAATCCCGGAGATTACGTGGTTCATGTTGATCATGGTATAGGCCGGTTCGGAGGGCTGGAGAAGATAGAGGTCAACGGGCACATGCAGGAAGCTATAAAACTTGTCTTCCGTGATAATGACATCCTCTTTGTCGGTATTCATGCGCTTCACCGCATATCAAAATATAAAGGCAAGGATGACACTCCTCCGCGAATAAGCAAGCTCGGTACCGGGGCATGGCAGAAACTGAAGCAGAGCACCAAGACAAAGGTGAAAGATATTGCCCGTGACCTGATAAAGCTTTATGCCATGCGAAAAGCTTCGGGAGGGTTTGCCTATTCGCCTGATTCCTACCTCCAGCGCGAGCTTGAGGCATCATTCATTTATGAAGACACTCCTGATCAGCTGGCCAGCACACTGGCTGTCAAGGAGGATATGGAAGCTCCCACACCGATGGATCGCCTTGTGTGCGGCGATGTAGGTTTCGGGAAAACCGAGATTGCCATCAGGGCGGCATTCAAGGCAGCTACGGACGGAAAACAAACCGCGGTGCTCGTACCGACGACTATCCTTGCGCTGCAGCATTATAAGACATTCACCTCACGTCTTGAGAGCTTTCCCTGCCGGGTGGATTATATCAGCAGGCACCGCAAACCCTCAGAGCAAAAGAATATCCTGAAACAACTGGCTGACGGTACGATAGATATCATTGTGGGTACACATAAGCTGACCGGCAAAGAAGTCAAATTCAAAGACCTGGGACTTCTGGTAATCGATGAGGAACAGCGTTTTGGCGTGGCCGTAAAGGAGAGGCTGAAAAGACTGAAAGCAGGTGTTGACACCCTTACTCTTACTGCGACACCCATCCCACGCACCCTGCAGTTTTCGCTGATGGGCGCACGTGACCTGTCAGTTATCACTACTCCACCGCCAAACAGGATGCCGATCATCACCGAGCTGCACGGTTTCAATGAAGACATTATACGCGAGGGTATCGTCTATGAAGTAAGCCGTAACGGTCAGGTGTTCTTTATCAATAACAGGATTGAAAACATCAGAGCGCTGCAGGATACGGTTATGCGCATCTGCCCGGGAGTAAAAACGGCGGTCGTACACGGAAGAATGGATGGTGAGGATATTGAAAACGTCATGACTGACTTCATCAGGGGTGACTATGACGTTCTTATTGCCACAACCATTATCGAGTCCGGCCTTGATATACCAAACGCCAACACTATTTTTATCAATGATGCCCATGCCTTCGGCCTGTCTGAGTTACACCAGTTGCGCGGCAGAGTTGGGCGTTCAAATAAAAAGGCATTCTGCTACCTGCTGACGCCGCCTCTTTCATCACTGACGAACGAAGCCAGAAGAAGACTCAAAGCCATAGAGGAAAACTATGAACTTGGCAGCGGGTTCAATATTGCACTTCAGGATCTTGACATCCGGGGCGCCGGTAATCTACTCGGAGGTGAACAGAGTGGTTTCATTGCCGATGTCGGATATGAAACCTACCAGAAGATCCTCAACGAAGCTGTCAGGGAACTCAAACAGGAAGAGTTCGGTGATCTGTTTCCCGGAGCAGGGAAAAAGAACATCACAGAGCCAGTTGAGGAAACCGGACAGTTTGTGGCTGATGTCACTGTTGATACTGATCTCGAGATAATGTTCCCCGATGAATATGTATCAAGTATCCCTGAGAGGATCAGGCTTTATAAAGAGCTGAATGAGATCAGGGATGAGGCCGCTCTCTCAGCCTACGAGGCGCACCTGAAAGACCGGTTCGGACCATTGCCTGACCCGGCACTGGCACTTCTTGATCTCGTAAGGCTGAAATGGGTCGCCTCGGAAACAGGTATTGAAAAAATTATACTTAAAAATGACGTCGCTGGTTGCTAACTTTGTAAATGATCCGTCATCAAATTTCTACCGCAGTCCTCTCTTTCACTCGGTGATGAATTTTGTGAACAGGAAACAAGGAAACATGACCGTAAAACAGAATAACAACAAATTAAGTCTGACAGTGCGCGAGGTATCATCAGTTGCCCAGGCGATAGCCCTGTTTAATAAGATACAGGCGTTTCATTTATCAACAATAAAACCTCCGGTGAAGTAATGAATCTTGCAATCGATATAGGGAATACCAGCACAAAAATCGCATTATATGAAGGCGGTGTGATTATCAGTAAGGAGCGCATCAAATCTCCGGATCCTGAAGCGATCGGCAGTTTTATCGGGAAGAAGTCTGTAAGCAAAATTATTGTATCGAGTGTAAGTTATGATCCGTCAGCTCTGCTCGATTACCTGTCAGGCAAAGCTGAGGTGACTCACCGGTTGACGTGGGAGTCGCATTTTCCTTTCAGGATAGATTACGAGACACCGGAGACACTTGGCGTCGACCGTCTCGCGGCTATCGCCGGGGCAATAGTCCATCACCCGGGGCAGGCCTGTCTCGTAATTGATGCAGGGAGCGCATTGACTCTCGATTTACTGGCAGGCGGAGTTTTCTCCGGCGGAAGCATTTCTCCGGGACTGTCAATGAGATTCCGCGCACTTAATGAATTCACCGGCCGGCTGCCGCTGCTTAATGTAAGCAAAGACTTCTCTTTCCCCGGTAAATCGACAAAAGACGCAATCTCCGGAGGGGTGGTCATGGGACTGGTATTTGAAATAAATGAGTATATTCGCACTTTCGAAGAAAGATACAAGAAACTAATCACAGTTATTACAGGCGGTGACAGTGAGATTATAGCCTCGTTTACCCGCAGGAAAATGTTGCTTTACCCGGACCTGGTGACTGATGGTTTAAATTATTTGCTTGATTATAATGCATAATACCAGAAGACTTAGCCTGATATGTCTCTTTGCTCTCCTTGTGACAGCAGTGGCAGGCCAAAAAAATATCTCCTCCCCCTACGGACGCTACGGGATCGGTAACCTGAGTTCGCAGGGCACATTCAGAACGCTTGCCATGGGGGGTATAAGCAGCGGTATAAGAAATAACCTGACGCTGAACTATCAGACACCCGCTTCATACAGCAGCATTGATACGGCATCATTTATTTTTGATTTCGGTCTTGATTACGGAGTTATCAGGCTGAATGACGGCGACCTGAATTATTCTTCATCAGACCTGAACTTCTCCCATCTTCTTCTGGGATTCCCGATTATGAAAGGATTTGGTTTCAGTGCAGGCATCATGCCATTCAGTAATGGTAACTACGTTATTTCGGATGAGTTTTCACCAGATCTTCCCGGATTAGACGTGGCAGGCCCTGTGACTGAAACGCACAAAGGAGTCGGCGGTTATCAGAAAGCTGTTGTTGGCACAGGCTACAGCCTTTTCAGGAATCTGTCGGTTGGCATTAATGCGTTCATTGTTTTTGGCGATATCACCAGGTACAATGAATTTGCTTTTGGCGCCAGCAACAGCAGCTTTAACACCAGAAAACAGACCACCAATTCGCTGGTTGGAGTTGGTTATGAGGCTTCCATGCAGCTGATGGTTCCGCTATCAGAGAGAAGATTTGTCAATGCAGGGCTGACATTTACACCCGGCATGAATCTCCGGACTAAAAATGATGAAATGGTAATGAGGTATTCATATATACAGACTTCCTTACTGGCATTTGATACGGTCTATTATAATAAGATTAATACAACCAGCCGTTTCCCCTATACTATCAGAGGAGGAATATCCTTCGGGCAGGAGGATAAGCTGACTGTCGGAGCTGATATAGTATATTCAGCATGGTCAGAAGCATCATTGCCGGGTAATTACGGTAGTTTTGCAAATACAATCTCGCTCAGGGCAGGTGCTGAATATATACCTGACAAATACTCTAATTACAGTTTCATTAAGCGTATAGAATACCGCGCTGGCTGCCACTTTGATGAGAGTTATGCTCTTTATGAGGGTGCCCAGGTCAAACAGTACGGGTTGACCCTGGGAGCAGGCATACCCCTGAGAAAATCGAGATCGAGGATTTCCCTGTATGTCGATTGGTCAACAAGGGGCAATACAGATAACGGCCTCTACAAAGAATCAATGCTCACGGCCGGACTAAGCCTCAATCTTTTTGACTACTGGTTCCTTAAAGCCAAATATGATTAAAACTTCAAGCGGGGAGATGAAGAGAACAGTAAACACGATTCTCGCGGGAGCAGCCCTGGTCTGTGTGATTACTTTGCTTTCATCATGTGAGAAGAAACAAGAGGTTGTCAAGGATCTCCAGATCAAAGACCTGCCCTCACTCTCAGGGAAAAACGTTGAGACAATATATTCTGACTCAGGCAAGGTCACCCTTGTAATCCGTACGCCCCTGATACAGCAGTTTACAGGAAAGGATGATCCTCATACCCTGTTCCCTGAAGGGCTTACTGTGCTGTTTTATAACAAGAAACCTGTACCACAGGCAAGCCTGACAGCTCATTACGCCCGTTACACGGAAAAAGACGATCAGTGGGAACTGCGTGACAGTGTGGTGGCTGTCAACCCGGCAGGTGATATACTTGAAACAGAACTGCTCTTCTGGAGCGAACCCAAAGAGAAAGTCTGGTCTGACCGTTTTGTAAGGTTCAAGCGTGGCGATCAGATCATTATGGGTACCGGATTTGAATCCGACCCAAGCCTTACAAAATATAAAATTAAAAACGTCACAGGCACCATATACGTTGAAAATGAACAAAAAGGCCCTTCTGCTAATTGAAATTGTCTGGGTCGTCCTTGGCGTTCTGTGCCTGGGTATAGCCATCAGGGAGCTTATTATAAACGGCTTCAGCAGGGCATGGCTCTTCCTGGTCATGTCAGCTGCAGCTTTCGTACTGGCAGCGATACGTGACAGACAGCGGAAAAAGTGTAACTTTGGGCTATGAACCCTCTGGTGATCATCCCGTTTGCTATCCTTCTGGCAGCTTTCTTCTCAGCTATGGAGCTCTCTTTCATCGCATCGAACAAGCTGCGGATTGAGCTTGACCGTAAACAGGGCCATTTCGGATCAGGGATAATATCGGTATATACACGAAACCCGGGTCAGTACATAGCCACAATGCTTATCGGCATCAGCACCACCACGGTTATTTTCAGTATGCTCTCGGCTGACCTGATTGAGCAATGGCTGACAAACCTAATTCGCTCTGATCTTATAATATTCATAATTCAGACAATATTCACCACTTTCGTAATACTTGTCTTTGCCGACTTCCTTCCCAAATCCCTTGTAAGGATCAGTCCCAATTCCTTTCTGAAGCTTTTTGCTATGCCAATGGCGTTTTTCTACTATCTTTTTTACCCTGTCAGTAAACTCACGCTGTGGATCAGTAACCTGATCATGAGGCTTTTCTTTGGGATCGCTACCGAGCGCAAAGAGCAGGAGAATAAAATCTTCACCCGCGTTGATCTTGATCATTTCGTAAATGACCTGGTAGAGACGGAAGAAGAGAAGGAAGATGAAAACAACAGCCTTAAGATCTTTCAGAATGCTCTTGATTTTTCTTCTGTCAGAGCACGTGAATGCATGGTGCCAAGAACCGAGATAGTAGCCCTGCCGGTTGAGTGCACCGCTGATGAACTCAGGCAACAATTCATTGATTCAGGGCATTCGAAGATCCTGCTTTACAGGGAGCATATTGACAATATGGTCGGATACTATGAGCTTAAGGATATCCTCCGTGAACCCTCCAACATTGAATCCGGCATGAGAAAACTCCCTGTGGTGCCGGAAACCATGACTGCAAACAAGGTTCTCAAGTTGCTATCAGAAGCAAAAAAAAGCATTGCTCTTGTTGTCGATGAATTCGGCGGCACATCAGGTATTGTGACAATTGAGGATGTACTCGAAGAGATAGTAGGTGATATTGAGGACGAGCATGACACAAGCGATCTGGTTGAAAAACAAATCAGTGAGAAGGAATACATGCTATCGGGAAGGCTGGATATTGACTACCTGAATGAGGAGTATGAGCTGCATCTTCCCGAGAGCGATGAATATACAACCCTTGCAGGGCTTATTCTATACACCCACGGAAATATACCTCAGTTACAGGAGAATATCCGTGTGGGCAAATACCTCTTCACGGTTCTGCGGGGTTCATCCACAAAAATTGAACTTCTGAAGCTTAAGATTGATTAAGCTCGCAGCTTACTGTCTCTTACGGTCATCTTTGTTCCTGCCGTATTCCTCCGCTGACCACTGCAGTTTATCATACCACTCATCACCGAAAGCCCTGACAAGAGGTTCCCGGAGATAAGTCCAGAGCGGAGAGTTGTGCTTCACACCTGCCGTCACTCCCGGTCTGCAGATAGCCCACTCTTCATAGTTAACAGCCTTAAAGCTACTGTATTGTTTTACCCTCACCGGGAAAAGGTGACATGACAACGGCTTCCTGAAGCCGACAGCACCTGCATTAAATGCTGTCTCAATACCGCATTTGAAAATTCCGTCCTCAATAAGAGTAAAGGCGCATTCCTCATTATTGACAAGGGGTGTGACAAGCTCTCCCTCAATATCGGCAAGGCTTGTGCCCTGTGCCTCTATTGCCCTTATTCCTTCGGGCCTCAGAAAAGGCCACAGTTCAGGCCATATACGCTCAAGTGTTGCTGCTTCCTCTGCCGTCAGCGGGGCACCTGTGTCGCCATAACGGCAACAACTTCCTTTGCAGGCTTTCAGGTCACACGAGAATTTCTTCTCAATAATTGAAAGAGAAACTATGGTGTCATCAATCTGCAGCATGATTATCTATACCAGTGATCTGCCTGTCATCTCCTTTGGTATCGGGATGCCCATCATTGTCATTATGGTCGGCGCCACATCAGCGAGCCTCCCGCTGCTGACTTTTTTAAACCTGTTGCTGATGATGTAAATTGGCACAGGATTAAGAGAGTGGGCGGTATTGGGTGATCCGTCAGGATTAATAGCATAATCAGCATTGCCGTGATCCGAAATTATTATGACTTCATACCCATTTGAGCGGGCAGCTTTAACAACGTCACCCACGCATTCATCAACTGTTCTTACAGCCTTCTGAATTGCTTCATAAACACCTGTATGGCCAACCATGTCGCCGTTGGCAAAATTGAGGCATATAAAATCAAATTTCTGCTTGCTGATCTCTTCTATGACTGCATCTCTGACCTTGAAGGCGCTCATCTCAGGCTGCAGGTCATAGGTTGCCACCTTGGGTGATGGAATCAGTATCCTTTCTTCACCGGGAAACACTTTCTCCCTGCCTCCGGAGAAGAAGAATGTAACGTGGGCATACTTCTCTGTTTCCGCTATCCTGAGCTGCTTCCTGCCAAGTTCACCCAATATCTCTCCGAGAGTCCTGTCAACATTATCTTTCGGGAAGATAATATGTAATCCTTTGAACTTATCATCATAAGGAGTCATAGTAAGATAATAAAGCGGGATGGTTTTCATTCCCATTTCAGGCATATCCTGCTGGGTCAGCACTATCGTCAGTTCACGTGAGCGGTCGTTCCTGAAATTAATAAAAACCACAACATCGCCCTCACTTATTGTAGCCAGGGGTTTACCGTTGTCACCTGTAACCACAACAGGCTGCATAAATTCATCAGTCACGCCATCATCGTATGAAGCCTGCATCGCTTCTATAATATCTGTAGTCTGCCGGCCCCGCCCATGAACGAGGAGGTCATATGCTTCTTTTATGCGTTCCCATCTGTTGTCACGGTCCATAGCGTAATATCTTCCGACAAATGATGCCACCCTTCCATTGCTGTGCTCCAGGTGAGATAACAGGTTGGCCATATAGCCTTTGCCGCTTCTCGGATCAGTATCCCTTCCGTCCCCGAAACCATGAATAAAAACATCCTTCAGCCCATATTCCATCGTCATGTCACAAAGTGCGTAAAGATGTCTGTCAAGTGAGTGCACTCCCCCGTCTGACAGAAGTCCCAGAAAATGAACCTTTACACCCTTATCTCGTGCATAGGTAAAGGCCTCTGTCAATACTTTATTTGATTTTATTTCGCCGGTCCGGCATGCCACGTTTATTTTAACCAGATCCTGATAAACAATCCGTCCGGCTCCTATATTCAGATGGCCCACTTCCGAGTTTCCCATCTGGCCTTCAGGAAGACCTACATCTTCACCTGATGCAAGCAGGAAGGAGGAGGGGTAAACTTTTTTCAGTGCATCTATATTAGGTGTCCCCGTGAAAGTGATGGCGTCACTCTTCGTCCCGTCACCTATCCCCCATCCGTCAAGGATCATCAGCATGACTCTTTTTTCTTTCATCCAGTGTGAGTTTATAAATTACAATTGGCAACAAAAATAGACATTTCCTCCATACAGAGGAGCCGCTGTGATGAAGAACAATATTGCCGCAATAAAGTTTGCTTTACCAGCTCCCGATTATTTTCCCGACCTTAATCTGATAAGTTTTATCAGGGCAGGTAGCCTCGTAATCTATATCGCGTCCGACAAAGGCAGACCATTCGGCTTCTGACAGGTTCCGGTGCACCAGGGAACAGAGGTTGTCAGTCATACATCTTATGTGAGCCGGTCTTTGAGTCACTTCAACACCTGTTGCTGAAAGAAAGGCATTACCATCCTCATTGAAAGCCAGATGCATTATTGCATCCCTGCCATCTGAGATGACAACCGGTGGCTGTGTCAGATCAGACAGCGTCCATAGTTTTATAATACCTTCCCCGTCTGCGGTCAGCATTCGGTCATCACTCCTGTCAAAGGCAACAGCATCTACAGATGATGTATGACCTTCCACACTGGCTTCAATATTCCTTGTTTCCGTATTCCAGATATCTATAGTACCATTTTCATATCCTGTGGCAAGGCGCTCTTCCCCGGGTATGTATTTAAATGATGAAATCACCCTGCCGCCGGCATCCAGCGTATATTGCTTCTCCGGGGCTCCCGGGTCCAGAAGCAGGATTCTGCCGTCCTTTGTCAAGGCTGTAAGCAGATTGTCATTTTGGGAGATATCAAGCGCAGTAATCCCGGCAGGTTCGCTCATCAATACTCTGTTTTCGCGCGACTTAAGGTTCCATGATGTCACTGCACCTTCAATGGCTGATGAGTAGAGGAGGTCTCCCGAAGTGCTGAAGACCAGTGCGGTAATACCACTTCCATCATTCTGCAACTGGTACCCTATCGAATCTTCAGAAAGGGGTATCATAATGATATCAGAGGTGGTGGTGCCGCATGCAAGCCATGACTCATCAGGACTTAGCGTCATGGCATGTATTATCTTATCACCCTGCCATACGATATCATAGCCTTTACGTGGCAGGTCAGCCTGCCAGCGTAATATCCTGCCGCCGGTATCAGCCGTGTAGAAGAAATGACCACCTGACGCTTCGGTCATGGCGGTCACTGCTGCTCCCTCAGGTCTGAACTGATAATAATATTTGTTGCCGTAACGTTTGCTCACATCATAGAGCGCCGAGAAGATATCGGAATCATCTTCAATGCCTTCATGGCTTTTATTGAAAAGATAAGCCTGCCAGGCAAGAAGTATCTGCAGATCCTGGTCTCCGGCATGGTTGATTGACCGCAATGCCAGTGACCTGGCCACCGTCAGTATTTTGCGTCTGTTTTCTTCTGCCGCCAGGGTGACAGCCGCAGTTTTTTCGGTCTCTGCGACCTTTAAAATGCTGCTTGCCTGAGATGCTTTCCTTACCGCCTCTTTCTCTCTGTCGGTTGCGGCAATGGCTTTGATTTTCTCCAATTCAGCTATCTGTTCAGCTGTGAATAACGTACCTGACATTTTTTTGAGGCTGTCACCAAGGACACTGGTATATGCTACCGCTTCATCTTTAAGTTGCAAAGCCACGCTCTTCTGTTTTTCGGATCTGTTCCTGAGAGTGTAGAGTGCGCCCAATGCTGTCAGGGTGAGCAGAACTATCATCCCCAGTATTCCCGTAATAAGCCGTGAACGCCTTATCTTGTTTGAGCCTGTTTTTCTGTTGTATTCTTCATGGACGACATACTCTTCTTCCGAGTTTTTAAGAAAGAGCATGGTCCGCTCGAAAGCGGGATCTATCTTTTCAGCCCAGGCAAGCGTTGGTTGATTTTCTTCCCTCCACTTGAGTGCCATTAACAGGTCAGGTGCTGTCCAAAGTTTTCCCTTGCCTTCCTGGTAATGTTCGGCGGCTGCAGCAAGCTGCATGTACATCCTTTTGGACGCATCTTCATCATCAAGCCATTTTCTGAGGGTTGCCCAAAGTTTTATAATGCTTTCATGGCTCAGGTCAATTACGCTGTCCTTATTAATAGAGACATCACTGGAAGGGGTAATAAACGAATAGTCCGGAGACCTGAAAACATCAGCGACGTGAATAATTTCCTCAACAGTGCATCCTGTCCGGGATGCTATTGCAGAGATGTTTGACGGTCTGCGCAGCTCCCTTCCGTCTTCGGTGCGTACTGCAATGGTGCGGAACAAACGCGAGCAGACATACCTGTGTCTCTCATCGAGCATATTCATCGCCTGGCCGGCGTGCTGTGATATGGCTCCCTTCAGACCTCCCACAGCCTCATAATCAGCAATACTCAAAGAACGGCTCATATCACCAGCCTTGCTCCATTGACCCCACATTCGCATCAGGAGATGCTGCAATACCGGTAATTGTCCGGGTTTATCCGTCAGATCACCAAGGATGATCTTTGACAGTGAACGGTCAATTGTTGCTCCTGACGCTTTCACAGGCTCTTCTATCACAGAGATAAGCATATCATGGCTCATCTGGGGCAGAAGAAAGCTGCTGGTGTTCATCAGGTTGGTCAGAGTATGAAAACGGGAACACTCTGAGACATATTCAGACCGCAGGGTGAGTATCAGGTAAAGCCCCTGATCGGGTTGCTGAACCACATTTACCAGAAGGTCAATAAAATCAGTGGCTTCATCTCCCTCCAAACCTCTTGTGGCGGCAGGGCTGTATCGGAAAATCTCTTCAAACTGATCAATAACAATAACAATCTGCTGCCGCAGACTTTTTCTAATCTTATTAACTGCATCTATAATCCCTTCACTCCTGTTATGCAGAGATGCGGCAACGCTTGCCTGTGAGAGCTGCGTAAAACCGGCACTGGAAGAAAGGGCGGACAGTTCCGCGGCAAGATTGTCAATAGGATTTATTTCAGGCCTGAAAACCAGGTATGACCACAGCTTTTTGCTTTCGGCATTTTCTTTCAAAAGAGCCGGTATGACACCTGAGAGCACAAGAGATGACTTGCCGCTGCCGGATCCTCCTATGACAGAAACAAACCTGTTTTCCTTCAGCCGCGTAACAACTTTTAAAGTGCTTTCCATCCGGCCAAAGAAAAGGTGACCTTCATCAGGTCTGTAAGCTCTTAGACCGGGGAAAGGATTAGGTCGTATGTTTATAGTTTTTTCAGCCATAGATGACTATTTATTACACAGTATCAATGCAGCGATTGTCTATATAATTAACAAAGATATCAGTGTATTCCGAAAAGTGAAATACAAAACTGGTAATATCGCTGACTGTAAGGGAATATAGTCCGCTTTTGCCCTGGTCTGAAGGGACTATCCATGTTATAGCTCCCGGCAGTGTTCCTGAAATCATAAGACTCAGAGTAGTGCATTCCTGAAGCCAGAATTGACATTCTCTCTTCCGGAATTTTATTGAAGCAAAGACTAAGGAAGCGTGTCTTCCCGAATATCATCGCTACCTCAGGCACTGCTCCGGAGACCACTCCTGCAACCCTGTTTCTTACCTGGTCGGTTAGTCTGGCTTGCACCTCTCTGAACCAATCGGGATTGACAGCGGCGATCACATTCGCAGCTTCTTCCTGCAGTAAAAGGCTGTTGCTGAAAAGATATGACATCACTATCTCCTTCTCAACACCGTGTCCTTCCTTTGCAATCTTATGAAGGGCACATGCCTTTGTCCAGACACCTGTAATATTTTGATCTGTTGATAGTATCATGGTTGCGAGGGACCCTGCCGTGACTTCCCTCAGGGGAAACAGGAAAGATAGCTCAGCCAGCCTGGTCCTGTCAGAGTGATGGCCAAAAAGTGCCTGCAGTGGTTTGCGTACAGGGCCGGTTACAGAAGTATCAATGAGCTCTGCACTCACGCTGGCATCATATGGTGTGCCATGGATGACCTTGGCTCTTATTGTTTCGGCAGCTGCATTGCCCGCCAGGAGTGAGAGGAGAGAGAAAAGCAGTTCATTGTTCGTGTTCCTCTCCCACTCAATGGCATCTGACAGAATAAAGTACCTGTTTCTTTTTGCATCCAGCTGAAGGGCAATAAGCCTTCCTATGTTAAAGACCGTCTCAATAATTGCTTCCTCAATACCCTGACGGTGTTTCGTATCAGGGACAAATCCCTGTTCACAAAGATATTTTACAGCTTTCAGTCTCACGGTAACAGGTCCGCCAGAAATAAAATCAGTCAGGAAAGGTGTCACTTCGGCCAGAGGCATCAAACTCAGCAGCCTCATTATCATCAAACTGACATTTTCGCTGTTCTGCGGCTTAAAGTAAGATCCAATGATCTCCCCATAGGTATCAGGCCCGAAATAAGTAAGAAGGTAAAATGCCTCTTTCTCCGTCTCGGATGACATAAGTGCCTGCATCGCCTCATCACGAAGTTCTTTCTTTCCAAATCGCCCGGCAGCTGCCAGTCCGACCCTTCTTATTTCAGGGTTCGGATCGCTAAGCAGCCTGTGTAATTCAGAAATCTGAGGCATTTTCTTACTTGTCAGTATCGCCCTTGCGACAGCAGTCTTTTCATGTATCCCCGGAAGTCTGAGCATGTCACTGTTCCTTACGGGGTCTGAAAAGTACTTTTCAATATTATATATCACGCCTGATGCTTCATGCTTTACAGTCTCGCTGAATGCTGCTCCGGCGATTATGACTTTCAGGGCGGGGACAAGGGAAGGATCAAAGGTTCGCCCTGCGACGTGAACAACCTCGGATGCATAGCTGTCATCGGCCAGGTTAGTAAGGTAATCAAGCCTCCCTGATATCATATCAAGATAATGGCTCGGGAACAGCAAAATACTTCCGAAACCGGTTACAGGGGTGTTCACCTCATAATGTACATTTAACGGTGGAGTCCTTATGCCCTCCCTTCTGATTGTAGCCACTAAGGTATTCCTGAACTCAGCTGAAAGGATTATGTCAAGTATAATCTGAAAAAGGGCCAGTAACGGAAGCAGGAGTACCAATCCTGAATAAGAATACCCCTTGAATACTTTCAGAAGAATAAAAATGAGATAAAGCACAGCGACGGCTGTAACAGTTTTTATCCTGATATTTTTAACCCTGCAGGATTTCGCTCCTTCTTCTGCGTATAGATGAAAGACTGCAGCCAGCGAAGGCATGGTATAAGTAAAAAAGGATGCAAAAAAGAATATTGCAGCAAGGGAGCTGAAGAGTGCAGACAGAAGGTTAAGGGTTTCCCTGCCATTGAGATCATAATAAATAAATATTATGGCTGCAGGAGCTGAAAGCACTAAAAGTATCAGGGGTGATGAAAGCAGTCTCCCCTGAAGCCGCAGATTTTTCAGGAAAGGCAGATAATAACGGTTTTGCATTAACAATGCCAGGCCTATTGAGGCTGCTGAGACAGAAGCTGCGTAAAGAAATGGGGTCGTCTCAAAGAGAGACATATCTGCAATTACCATCAGCAGTGTAACAATCATGATCACTGACAATGTCAGAGACGACCATAATACCCACTGATAGCTGACTTTCATCGCTGTATTAGTTTTGACACGCTCCGGAATACTTACAGACTTACTTTCCAAGATACATAATAATTTCAATTCTATAAATATGCCCCTTTAGATCTGATAAGGTCTGCAAGCCGGCTGGTAAGCTCCTCCACTGTAGTATTCAATGTATCAACGATAAGGTCTGCCTGCTCATACCATTCAGCACGTTGGGCAAGAAGGCCCTGCACTCTTGTTGTCAGGTCAGTATCTCCTTTCCCCTGAAGGAGCGGTCGGGCGGTCTTTGATTTCTCAAGCCGTGAGACGAGTGCGGCAACTGGTAATCTGAGGTAGACGATCACCCCTGTTTTTTTCATGATGCTGATGTTCTCTGCCGAGCAAGGAGTTCCTCCTCCGCAGGCCACCACAGTACGTGATCTTGCTGATACTGTCTGCAGGGCTTTTGTCTCAGCTTCACGGAAATATTGTTCACCATGGGTGGAAAACAATTCTGCAACTGTCAGGGCATTCTGCTCTTCAACGAGCTTGTCAGTATCTATAAAAGTCCAGCGAAGGGACGATGCAATCTTCCTGCCGGTGGTGCTCTTACCACTGCCCATGAAACCTGTCAGGTAGATATTCACGCTGATCTACAGATCTAATTTCATTTGTGCGGGATCTTCCGGCGGGGGTAAATGCGATTCCGGAGGTCCGGGTTCATCCTCATCTTCTGCAGGCTGTGGCGAAGCTTCACTTCTTACTACCGGTTCAAGCTCACGGATATCAGTCACGCTGTAGTTTGACAGCCTTTTGCCCTTTGCACGAAAACTCTTAACCCCGATAAAATTTGCCACTTCAATAATCTCATTTCTGCGCCCCTCATTCTTGCCGCCGAAACTGATCTCAAGGCGAGGATACTCGACCTCTGTCAGACTGACAAGCTTTGATCCTTCGCTGTCAGCTATAAAACATTGCAGCCTGTCTGATTCCTCGAAGATGAACCTTTTGACATAATAGAAGCCCTGTTCCGCATCCCAGTATACCGAGGCAAAGACTTTTAATACCCGGTATTTCTCGATCAGCAGCAGGTCATCCTCAAAGTGCAGTGAGAGGTCCGTACCTGATGTGCGGTAATAACCTCCCTTTGTCACCACCAGGATGATGTCCTCTGAGGCGAATTCACCAAGAAATCTGCCCCTGCCATCGACATTGAGTCTCATCACGGCATCATCAAACCAAAGCTTGCGGCCACCAAGCGTGGAGAGACCCTTTTCTTTAAGGGTTATCTTTTGAACAGGATTTTTTGTCAGAATATTACCCATTGATGACCGCCCCTTGATGGCCAGCTCACCAAAGTCAAATTCGAATGTAAGTTTTTTCAGTCGCGCACGCGGCTTGTGAAAGACCTTGATAACCTCTGCTTCACCGTTGGGATTGACACTGAGGTAAAGGATACGTGTTCCGTCCGTACCGCGTCCGAGATGATATTCCTTATCGCGGGTAAGGCCAGTCAGAGCACAACGCTTGACATAAACGGAGCCGTCACGTCCGTCCTGGTAAACGGCATTATAGATCGTACGGTTGTCATTTCGCAGGAAAACCTGCACATGTATTACATCCTTCCCCACAAACTGCTTCTCCGCCACCTTTGTGATGAGGTAAGTACCGTCTTTCCTGATCACTATAATATCATCTATATCAGAGCAGTCACACACATACTCATCTTTCTTGAGCCCGGTGCCAACAAAACCCTCCTGACGGTTGACATACAGCTTGGCATTGACAGCCACCACCTTTGATGCCTCAATAGTTTCAAAACTTCGTATCTCCGTACGGCGTTCAACATTCTTACCGTATTTCTTTTTTATCTGCCGGTAATAATTAATGGCGAAAGGAATGATATTTCCGAGGTGGTTGGAGACCTCATCGAGTTCACCCTCAATACCTTTAATATGTTCATCCGCACGCGAGGAATCATATTTGGAGATACGCTTGATCTTTATCTCGGTCAGTTTGATAATATCTTCCCTCGTTATCTGGCGTCTAAACAGCTTTTTATAGGGCTTCAGTCCCTTTTCAATTGCACTTATGACGGCTTCCCACGTCTCACTCTCTTCAATATCGCGGTAAATTCTTTTCTCAATAAAGATTTGTTCAAGAGAAGCGAAGTGCCACTCTTCCTCAAGCTCAGTCTTGCGTATCTCGAGCTCACGCTTAAGGAGGGTGACGGTCTGCTTCACCGAATATCTCAGTATATCGCTTACTCCCACAAATGCGGGTTTGTTTTCGTCAGTGATGATACAGGCATTGGGTGAGATTGACAGTTCACAGTCTGTGAAAGCATAGAGTGCATCTATCGTTTTGTCAGGTGAGATGCCCGACTGCAGGTAAATCACTATCTCCACTCCGCCGGCAGTGTTGTCATCAATCTTTTTGATCTTTATCTTACCCTTTTCGTTGGCCTTAACAATTGATTCGATAAGGGAGGTTGTCGTTCTGCCAAACGGTACCTCAGTTATGACCAGCCCTTTTTTGTCAATCTTTTCTATCCTGGCCCTGACTTTTACAGCGCCCCCCCTCATTCCGTCGTTATACCTGGCCACGTCTATCATTCCGCCAGTCGGGAAGTCAGGGTACAGAACAAAAGGTTTTTCCTGGAGGCAGCTTATTGACGCGTCAATGAGCTCATTAAAGTTATGAGGAAGGATCTTGGATGCGAGTCCCACGGCGATACCCTCAACACCCATAGCAAGAAGAAGGGGAAATTTTGCGGGAAGTGTCACGGGCTCCCTGTTCCGGCCGTCATAGGAACTCATCCATTCAGTGGTCTTGGCGTTGAAGGTCACTTCAAGGGCGAACTTCGAGAGGCGCGCTTCTATATAGCGTGGTGCTGCAGCACCGTCTCCCGTCAGGATATTTCCCCAGTTACCCTGCGCATCAACAAGCAGGTCTTTCTGCCCGAGCTGCACCAGTGCCTCTCCGATGGAGGCATCACCATGAGGGTGGAACTGCATTGTGTGACCTATGATGTTGGCCACCTTATTGAAGCGCCCGTCATCCATGCGCTTCATTGAGTAAAGAATTCTTCGCTGAACAGGCTTCAGGCCGTCAGCAATATGCGGTACGGCACGCTCAAGGATAACATATGAAGCATAATCAAGAAACCAGTCCTGATACATACCTGAAAGTGCCGTCACAGTACTCAGTGCGGCAGGTATATAACCGTTCTTCGTCTCTTTTATCTCTTCACCTTCATTGGTGAAGGCGTCATCTTCAGGATCACTCTCTTTCATCTTCTTTAATAATCTCCTCTCACACCCTGGCTGTTTCCGGCAACTCTTTCTCAATCCTCAGGTTATCAATTATAAAGTCCTGACGTTCCGGTGTGTTCTTACCCATAAAGAACTCCAGGAACTGGGTGTACGGATCGGCTTTCTTCATGATAACCGGCTCGAGACGTATATCCTTTGCAATAAAATGTCCGAATTCCTCTGGAGAGATCTCTCCCAGCCCTTTAAAACGTGTTATCTCCGGCTCCGGTCCCAGATCCCTGATTGCCTTAAGTCTTTCATTGTCAGTATAGCAATAACGTGTTTCCTTTTTATTACGCACCCTGAACAGAGGTGTCTGCAGTATATAAACATGGCCTTTCCTGACAAGGTCAGGGAAGAACTGCAGAAAGAAGGTAAGAAGGAGCAGGCGGATATGCATACCGTCAACATCAGCGTCAGTGGCGATGACAACATTATTATAACGGAGGTCCTCAACAGACTCTTCGATATTCAGGGCAGCCTGAAGAAGGTTGAACTCCTCATTTTCGTAAACTATCTTCTTGGTCAGCCCGAAGCTGTTCAGCGGCTTGCCTCTCAGGCTGAAGACAGCCTGTGTCTCCACGTTGCGCGATTTGGTAATAGAACCGCTTGCCGAGTCACCCTCGGTGATAAATATGGTTGAATCAAGCCGTCTCTCATCATTTGAGTTGTAATGGATGCGGCAGTCGCGAAGCTTGCGGTTATGCAGACTGACCTTCTTGGCCCTGTCCCTGGCAAGCTTCTGGATGGAATTGATAGCCTTGCGCTCTTTCTCTGACTCCTGTATCTTCTTCAGCATTATCTGCGCCGTCTCACTGTTTTTATGAAGATAGTCGTCGAGATGTTTACGTATGAAATCAGTGATAAAGTTACGTACTGACGGTCCTTCAGGACCCATGTCTTTGGAACCAAGCTTAGTCTTTGTCTGCGATTCGAAGATAGGCTCTTCAATCTTTACCGAGACTGCGGCAATGATTGATGAACGGACGTCGGACGGGTCGAAATCCTTTTTGAAAAAGTCTTTTATGGTCTTGACCATCGCTTCCTTAAAGGACATAAGGTGTGTTCCACCCTGGGATGTGTGTTGCCCGTTGACGAAGCTGTAATAATCTTCACCGTACTGAAGCCCGTGAGTAATTGCTATCTCAATGTCTTCTCCCTTCAGGTGAATTATGGGATAAAGGCCCTCTTTGTTCATACTTTCATTGAGCAGGTCAACAAGGCCGTTCTTTGAAACGATTTTGTTGCCATTGAAATTTATCACCATCCCTGCATTGAGGTAGGTGTAATTTTTCATCATGCTCTCGACGTACTCCGATATATACCGGTAGTTGCCGAAAATAGTCTCATCCGGAATGAAGATCACCTCCGTGCCGTTATCCTCCTTTGAAGCTTTCAGTGCTTCGTCTCTGACAACATTGCCGGCATGAAACTCGATCTCCTTCACCTGCCCGTCACGTATTGAGCGAAGGATGAATGATGATGAGAGAGCATTTACAGCCTTGATGCCCACGCCGTTCAGCCCCACTGATTTTTTGAACGCCTTTAAATCATATTTCGCACCGGTGTTCATGCGTGATGTGACATCGAGTACTTTGCCGAGGGGTATCCCGCGTCCAAAATCACGTACCCTGGCCACCTTGCCTTCAATGATTACATCTATTTTGCGGCCGTAACCCATCATATATTCATCTACCGCGTTATCCATCACCTCCTTGAGCATGACGTATATTCCATCATCAAGAGAGGAACCGTCACCCAGCTTGCCGATGTACATACCGGGCCTGAGCCTGATATGTTCCTTCCATTCGAGGGTTTTGATGTTCTCTTCTGTATAGTTACCGTCCATCATCCGAAATTTTGCGCAAATATAAAGATTTAGCAGAGGCCTTTTCAGCCGATTTATCAACAACAGGGGTGAATTTTCACCTGAATATAAGGCAGGGAGGGCGTTTGGGACAGTTATTTTGCCTTTATCGGCTCGCTTCTCAGCTGTTCCATGGCGCTTACCATTTGTGCCTGAACCAGGGTGGCAAGTTCGTCAGGATCGCCGGTTTTGAAATTCCCCGGAAAAATAGGATCGAGAACCCTTAACCTTACCACCCTGCGGCTCCCGAAAATAAATCCCCGTTTAGGCAGTATGTCTCCGGTGCCGTCTATCAGGACCGGCAGCAACGGTTTGTCAGTCTTGACGGCAAGCTGGAATGCCCCGCTCTTGAACTTGCCTATGGCTCCTGTGAGGGATCTTGTACCTTCAGGAAAGATCACAACAGAAATGCCTTCACGCAGCGATTCCATACATTTCTCCATCATCCTGATCACACTCGACTTATTACCTCTCACAAGTTCAATGTATTTTACCATCCTCATTTCCACACCTACCAGCGGAACCTTAAATATCTCGATCTTTGAGACCCATCTCAGCCTGTGACGAAGCATATTGAAGAAAACAATATCAAGCATCGACTGGTGATTTGGTATAATAACGTATGCCTGATTCTTGTCTATCTTTTCGCGTCCGTCGACTACCACCTTCCAGAAAGGGCTCATTTTTGTCAGTATAATACCCTGGATGACCATCCATCTGTTGTTCATCAGCCTGCGGTTATCAAACAGCAGCGAAACAAGCCACAGCAGGAGTGCCACAGGAAATGCCAGCAAGACAAAGATGATGCTTGATACCCAGACCCATGCTGACTTCAATATATTTATCATTTTATGTATTTATCTGTTTTCACCACGGCCAGAGCTAATCCTGTGCCCGCAATAAGACCAAGCAGAGCACCGCCAAGAACATCACCCGGATAATGTACTCCGAGGTAGATCCTTGAATATGATAACAGGCTTGCCCATATATAGATACTCCAGGTATACCATTTTTTATGCAGTAAAGGGGCTGTAAATGATGCCAGTCCGAAGGCATTGGAGGCATGCCCGGAAATAAAGCCATACATCCCCGGACAGGATCCGCGCACCGTGTGGACTAACCCCTGAAGTGAAGGATCTTGACACGGTCTGAGACGTGCGGTGAGCTCTTTTATCATGGAGGGCACCTGGTCAGTAATAAATATCAGCGGAAGCACTAAGAGAAGAGCGAGCCAGACCCGTTTCCTGTATCTTTCGATAAGGAGGTATATCATAAAAAGATAAAGTGGTATCCATACCGTCTTGAGGCTGATTGTCCACATCACTGTGTCAAAGAATGGCGAGTGAAAGGAGTTAAGGAACAGGAATATGGTACGGTCAAGCTCAAGCATGATCAACTGTTTATTGCAGTCCAGAGGAGATCCTTGAGAGCCGTGATACCCGTCCCGTTTATCGAAGAGATAAATATTACCGGGAGGTCACCTGGTAAACCTGGTCTCATTGCATCTTTCAGTTCATCGTCGAGCAGGTCACACTTGGTGATGGCCATAACCCTGCGTTTATCAAGCAGCTCAGGATTATATTTTCTGAGTTCCCCGACCAGAATCTGATACTCTTTGTTAACGTCATTGCTGTCACACGGGATCATAAAGAGGAGGACGGAGTTTCGTTCAATATGTCTCAGGAACCTGTATCCCAGTCCTTTCCCTTCAGCCGCACCCTCAATAATACCCGGAATATCAGCCATGACAAAGGATTTATCATTACGGTAGCTGACAATACCAAGATTTGGAGTGAGTGTCGTGAACGGGTAATTATCTATTTTAGGGCGGGCTGCACTGACCACTGACAACAGGGTTGATTTACCCGCATTCGGAAAGCCCACAAGGCCTACATCGGCCAGGACCTTCAGTTCAAGGATGAACCACCCCTCAATGGACGGCTCCCCGGGTTGCGCAAAGCGCGGTGTCTGAAAGGTTGAAGATTTGAAATGGGTATTGCCCAGGCCTCCGCGGCCTCCCTTTGCGAGGACCTTCTGTTCGCCGTCATGGGTTATTTCGAAGAGAATATTTTCAGTCTCAGCGTCTCTGGCTATGGTTCCCAGGGGTACATGAACAGTAACATCTTCTCCGTCAGCACCGGTACTTTTATTTGATGAACCCACGCCTCCGTTGCCTGCAAAGATGTGCTTTCTGAACTTAAGGTGCAGCAAGGTCCAGAGTTGTGAATCGCCTCTCAGGATAATATCTCCTCCCTTTCCCCCGTCTCCTCCGTCAGGCCCTCCCTTAGGAATAAACTTCTCGCGTCGCAGATGTTTCGAGCCGGCACCGCCCTTGCCCGACCGTACGAAAATTTTTACATAGTCAACGAAGTTTGTTTCTGCCATAGGTCAGATTATCGTTTCGATATGGCTGCAGAGCCTGGCGAAGATGTCATCAATTGATCCAACACCGTCAACCATGCGCGATACTTTAGACCTGTGCCCGTATTCGATTACAGGTTCAGTCTTTGCGCGATAAACGGCGATACGGTTGTTTATAACCGCTTCGTCAGCATCATCAGCTCTTCCCGATATCAGAGCTCTTTTTTTCATCCGGTCCGTCAGTTCGGCATCATTCACATCAAGAACAAGCATCAGATCTATCTTCATACCCCTTTCCTTCAGCATATTCTGAAGCGCATCAGCCTGCTCGACAGTGCGCGGGAAACCATCAAAAATGAAACCTGTCTTACCTGTGGTAGAATCAATTTTCTGTGCTATCATAGCTATCACTACCTCGTCCGGCACAAGCTCACCGGCAGCCATTATGGCGGCCATCTTCCTTCCCAGTTCAGTGCCTGCGGCCAGCTCAGCCCTCAGCATATCTCCTGTTGAAAGATGGAGCATGTTATATTTTTCCGCAAGCGTCACCGATTGCGTTCCCTTCCCGGATCCGGGAGGACCAAACATAAGAACATTGATCATTTTAATACTATTTGGTGATTTTATAAATTGATTTCAGGTTGCGGCCATAGCCGTCATAATCAAGTCCGTATCCCACAACAAAGCTATTCGGTATTTCGAACCCGATATAGTCAATGGGGATATCCTTCGTATAGGCGTCAGGTTTGAAGAGAAGGGTGCATATTTTAACCTCACTTGCTTTTCTCAGGGTCAGTTCACCGATAATTCTTTCAAGAGTGCTGCCCGTGTCAACAATATCTTCCAGGACCACTACGGTCTTTCCTGAAATGTCTTCATTCCATCCGATCAGTTCCTTGATCTTGCCGCTGCTGCCCGTACCCTCGTATGAAGCAAGTTTGATAAAAGATATCTGTGCATTCAGTTTTATCTGTCTGAAGATATCAGCAGCAAACAGAAAGGAGCCGTTGAGTATCCCGAAGAAGAGCACATCATGATCTTTCAGGTCTTCGGTTATCTTGTCAGCCATAGCTGTTATACGGCTCTGTATCTCATCTTCGGTGATGTATTCCGTAAACTCTCTGTCAAGAACTGTTATCTCATTCATCGTGCAGGCGGTTGAAGGTGCTAAATTATAAATTTAAAGTATAATTTTGTCTAAGTATCACAGTAACATTAAAAAAGAGCATATGGATCCACTGGTAAGCATAATTATGGGAAGCACCTCAGACCTGAAGGTGATGGATAAGGCAGCAGAGATACTTGACAGCATGGGTATACCCTTTGAGATGAGTGCCCTCTCCGCTCACCGCACTCCTGAAGAGGTGGAGCGGTTTGCACACGGTGCTGCCGCCAGGGGTATTAAGGTGATAATTGCCGGCGCCGGTATGGCTGCCCACCTGCCTGGTGTCATTGCCGCCATGACCCCTGTTCCTGTAATTGGAGTGCCCGTCAAATCCTCTCTTGACGGTATGGATGCACTCCTTGCCATCGTCCAGATGCCTCCCGGCATTCCTGTTGCAACTGTCGCCATAGACGGCGCCATGAACGCGGGTATCCTTGCAGCACAGATGATCGCCACGGGTGACCCCGGGCTCATGAAGAAAATAATTGAGTTCAAGGAGGGACTGAAGAAGAAGATCATTCAGGCGAACGAGGAGCTGGTCACTGTGAAATATAAGTTTAAGACGAACTGATAATCAGGCAGCAGGCAATTGGCAGCAGGGGTTAACACTATTGCCTGTTGCCTGATAAAAAACCAATCCGGCATTGAACCCTGACCTCGCTCTTTACTGACCTGTCCGGTTCTTCCTGGAAAACAGTGAAAGCATACTTCGCCCTTACCTCCACCATCTCTGACGGTTTCCACGACAGCATCACAAATGCCCGGCTGCATTCACCATAAAGTGCAGGTACGCTGAATGAGTAAAGCAGGTCATTCTCCCAGGCATACAGACGACTGTCATACCCATCGCTTGAGCAGAGGGCATATCTGAGCCAGATCTTCAGAGGTACTGCGCGCAATGAATATGACATATCCTGACAGAGAAGGAAGCCTTTCTCGCCGGATGGGGAAATATGACTTGCGGAAGCCCGGGTGGTGAGGCTTATGTTATCAGCCGGAGAGCATGTGAATGTGAATGCAGCAAGTCTTCTGTTTCTGGTTTCAGAGGGAGGGATGCCATATTTGCCTGTCACATCATATTCGCGTGAAGAGGAAGTATATGTCAGCCTCAGGGAGAGGTCATCACGGGGGAGATATTCGGTTTTGATCTCAATCCTGCTGCCATAGGAGGGCGATGATGAGCGGTAACGTGGCCAGGGTACCTTATAGTGATCGGCACCTGCGCCGACAAACAGGTGGCGGGCTAATTCCACGTGTGCCGATGCGGCTATCCCGGTCTCATTGGATGAACCCGTTCCAGCGCTGAAGGCTCCGGAATGAAATGCGTGATAGTCGGGCGAGAAATGCCTGGCCAGGATGTTGAAGGTCACCCTCCCGGAGGGTTTGGCTCTTATGCCGCAGGTGGCAGCCCATGAGCCGGGGAAGCTGACCGCCGTCTCAGTAAAAAAGAGCAAAGGACCTGTCCCTGCCTTGAAGTCAACAGCCACATTCAACAGCCTGTCCCCCGCAAAGGCGGTTATGTTTTCCACCTTTATGGTGTCAGGCTGGAATTGAAGCGAGAACCATGTCATTGACGATGTCACTCCGGCTCTTATCTTGTCTGTACCCCATGAAAGGTGCAGTCCGGCCACGGATTCTGTAAGGGTGTTCTGTGCCTCCCGTTCACCAACGCTTACATGAATGCCTCCTTTTACCAGGTTGGTCACTGCGACTTTATTGCTGTCATCGTCATACTGAAGGCGCGCATCAATTCTGTTCGATGACGCAAAGATCACGGCACCGCGTGCAGTATTTCCCAGAAGACAACTGACACCCCTTAAGAAATTATTTTCGTCGGAGGAGGTGTACTGTGTGACGGCACTCCTGCCCGTCATAAATGACGGGGAGCTCAGCCACGATCCCTGCCACGAGCCGCTGTTAGCCATCAGGCCTTCACCAAATCGCAGTGTGTAATCGCCTATGATGATGCGGTCAATAACCCCTTTGCCATGGTACATCAGATAACCCGAGAGAAAGTCAGGGCCCAATGCACCGTTAAATGTAAAAGGTTCCCCGGGATCATTCTCTGCAGTGACACCATAACTCAATGACCTTCCTTCATGCTTGATTTTCACCAGTGACCTGAAGCCGGCTTCTTCACTGTCAGTCCGGCTAAAACGTGTCGTGGCCGTCATTATGAGAGTTGTTCTGCCGGAAGAAGAAATACTCTTTATGTCTGAAGGCTCAAGGTTTACATACGGAGCCATAAGCATAGCAGTGGAGCGGTCAAAAGCGGGAAGGAGTGCAATCTCGTACAATGAAACAACATCTCCTTTTTTCTTAATATAATCAGCAAGGACCCTGACCTGGAACTCCGTCAGAAAGAATAGCCGGGCTATCTCATCCTCTTCACCGCTGTTAATGACTGCAGGCCTCTCCTCGAGCTCTGAGAGCTTATCAGAAAGCCATGAGGCTTCGTACTCATCTGTCAGTGACATAATCAGGGCGACGGACTCTTTGACTGATGATACATCGTCCTGTGCCTGAACGGAAACACTGGTCATTGCAAGAAGAAGAAGAAGAAAGAAAAGATGGCAGATCCTTATTTTCCACCCATAGTCCATATAAATGATACAGAGGAGTTTAGTCCTGTCACACTGTTTATCATAAACCCGGCATCGGTCTGCAGCGAGCCCGAGATAAAACCCACACCGAACGTAAAACATGATGGCGAGCTCATATATCCGGATCTCAGGATAAGCCTGTCGAGGATATTCCAGCTGATACCGCTCTGTATGGAAAGGGGCTCATCTGTCACTTTGCCGGTCTCCAGTGCAATCAGAAGGTCGTCTGAGAGTTTCCATCCAATGCCGGCATTTATTGAAGATGGCAGATTGTTGACGGGGGTCAGCGGATTAAACAGATGCATTCCCAAAGTTATGGATGGTGATAATGCATACCGTCATCCCCACCTCAAATGTAATATGTGATATGTCCCTGTAATCGCCGGCGCTTTTTTCCATGATATAGTCTGCCTGCACCCCAAGTGAGACTCCTCTGGTTAGTATGACAGCGCTGCCGATGCCCGCGAAAATCCGGTAATAATCGCCATTACCGTAATGAGTCACAACAAAGCCCACAGGTACGGGTTTAGAATCTATAATTGCGCTTAAGGCCTTTGATGACAATGCAGGCATCATGAAGCTGGTTGCCAGGGCAAATGAAGCACTTGTTCCCTGACAGGAAGTCATCAGGGCCTGGTTCTGAAAGCAGCTCCAGTGTGATGATGAGGCGGAAGAAGCGAAAGCGACACCCATCTCACCGGCACCGTGAGGCATATACAGAGGTTCACCGGCATTTAAACCGGTAACCGAAATACTAAAGAATAATACTACTGCATTCCACCGCAGCATATCGGGACATAATTACCCAATAAATTTACGGCTGTTTTAAATAAAAGTCAAGAGGCCTTAAAAAAAAGATTAGATTTTCTACAGTCGGCAGTCGGCAGTCGGCAGTCGGTAATCAGCAAATGAAGATTGGAGACTGAAGACTGTAGACTGCAGACTGTCTAAACTATGCTTTTATATCCTTGATATTCAGCTGCACCGAGCTCTTGCCTCTGTACTCGTTCATCTCGACAGAATAGGCTATATCAACCACGCCTCCGCACTCCCTGAATATCTCCATCATATCTGCCTGCCCGAATGCGATGGCTCCTATCGGTTCTGCATTCTGTCGCGAGAAACTCAGCTTAAGATGCGTTCCATTGTTGCCGACAGGCTGGCATGACATTGTCTTGACCCTGCGCGACACAAATACCGGTGCCATATTCTCAGGCCCGAAAGGCTGAAAACGATCAAGATAACGGTACATATTTATATCCACATCCTCAACAGGTATCTCGGCATCAACATTTACTGAAGGCACAAGGTGTTCCTCCTTTATGGTGTCACTGACAAATTTCTCAAACCGTTCACGGAATGACTGCAGGTTCTCCTGTTTGAGTGTCAGTCCTGCCGCAAACATGTGTCCTCCAAAACTCTCCAGTAGGTCTGAGCATGATTCGATTGCCTGATAAAGGTCATAACCCGGTACACTGCGCGCCGACCCGGTAGCAAAGCCATCCTTTGATTCTGTAAGGATGACAGTCGGGCGATAGTATGTTTCAATAAGTCTTGAAGCGACAATACCTATGACGCCTTTATGCCACCCCTGGTGGAACAGTACGGTGGTGCGGGAGTTGTTCATGCGGTTGTCTTCACTGACCATCCTCCTTGCTTCCGAGGTTATCTCGCTGTCTTTCTTCCTCCTGTCGTCGTTGCTATGGTCAATGTCATCACAGATGGCAACAGCCAGGTCAGAGTCCTGTGATACCAAAAGCTCAACTGCCTTGCTTCCCGACTCCATACGTCCGGCAGCGTTGATACGTGGTCCGATGCGAAACACGATGTCTTCGACAGCAAGGGGCATACGAATCTTAGCCTTCTCTATGATTTTCTGGAAACCCAGGCGCGGCGCCTCATTCAGCTGTTTTAAACCGAAATATGCGAGTATCCTGTTCTCGCCGGTCATCGGCACGATGTCAGAGCCAATGCTTACTGCCACAAGGTCAAGATAAGGTATGATCTTTTCAAAGGGTATTTTCTGCAATTGACAGTAAGCCTGAATGAGCTTAAACCCGACACCGCAGCCGGACAATTCCTTATAGGGATAGTTGCAGCCCGGTTGTTTGGGATCAAGCACTGCCGTGGCGTCAGGTATTTCGTCACCCGGAAGATGATGATCACAGATGATTAAATCAATGCCTTTCGAGCGGGCATATTTAACTTTCTCAACGGCCTTGATACCGCAGTCAAGAGCAACTATCAGCCGGCAGTTAGTCTGTGCGGCATAATCGATACCCTTCAGCGAGAGGCCGTAACCCTCATGGTACCTGTCCGGGATATAATAATCGAGACTTGTATGCCTCTCACGAAGGAATGAGTACAGCATCGCAACAGACGTAGTACCGTCGACATCATAGTCGCCGTATACCAGTATCTTTTCATTGCGTGCTATTGCCGTAGAGATACGGTCTACAGCCCTGTTCATATCCTTCATCAGGAAGGGATCATGCAGGGATTTCAGAGACGGGTTAAAAAATTCTTCAGCCTGTTTTTTGCTTGTGATGCCGCGCTGCACCATGAGATTGGCGACAGCGGCAGGCACCGCCATCTCTGTCGCCAGGGTCATGACGACAGACTCGTCGCCCCCCTCTCTCAAGAGCCACTTTTTTTCCATTATATAGTATTTTAGTAATATTCATATCCGAAGACCTCCCTCATTGTGTTGCTCATTATCTCTTTAACATCACTCATACTTACATCCCGTCCGGTCTCTTTCTTAATGCTTGTCACACCTTTATCGGTGAAGCCGCAGGGGTTAATATGATCAAAGTAAGAGAGGTCAGTGCTGACGTTTAAAGCGAAGCCATGCATTGTAACATACCTTGATGCTCTGACGCCGATTGCACAAATCTTTCTGGTGCGTGCGCTGATGCCCGGGTCGATCCATACGCCCGTGGCTCCTTCAAGTCGCCCGCCTGTAACACCGAACTGTGAGATGCATTTTATGACTGCCTCTTCAATCAGGTGTATATATTCTTTCAGTCCGAGGTTCATGGCCCCGATGTCAAATATCGGGTATCCAACAAGCTGGCCAGGACCATGATATGTTATGTCGCCTCCCCTGTCGATATGATAGAATGACGCATCATGTGCTTTAAGCTGTATATAATTCAGCAGCAGGTTTTGCTGTGACCCGCTTTTCCCAAGCGTATAGACATGATTATGCTCAACGAAGATCAGGCGGTCAGGTGTTCTCTCACCAACGCTGTTCACCTGGCCCTTCTCCCTGACCTTGGCGTTGAAGAATTGTTCCTGGTATTCCCAGGTCTCCTTATAGTCCCTGAAGCCAATATCATCGTAAATAACCCTGGCAGGTTGTTTGTGTATTGCAGATTTGGGTTCTAAATCCTTTATAATGTTCCTTGTTCCTTGTTCCTTGATAATATGCTTTTCCGCATGAAACGAGCTGCGCACAAGGGGACCGCTCTCAACAAACCTGAAACCGATCTCCAGTCCTTTCTGTTTATACTTCTCAAATTTATCAGGGGTAATATACTCAACTACCGGAATGTGGCTCAGTGTAGGTGCCAGGTACTGTCCTATTGTCACAATGTTGCAACCGGTTGCATAAAGGTCATGCAAAGCCTCTGTCACCTCGTCTTCACTCTCTCCAAGTCCAAGCATAAATCCCGACTTGGCTGCCATACCTCTGGCATTTATGTGTCTCAGTACATCAAGGCTCACCTCGTACTTCGCCACCGATCTGATCAACGGTGTCAGTCGTCTTACCGTTTCTATATTATGCGAGATGACATCCGGTCCTGCATCGATCACCCTGTCAATGTCTGAGACATTGCCGCGAAAGTCGGGTATTAGTGTCTCTATTGTAACTTCCGGATTGACCTCTTTGATAAGGCGGATGGTGTCAGCCCAGTGCTGTGCCCCTCCGTCAGGAAGATCATCGCGGTCGACAGATGTGATGACGCAGTGTCTGAGACCCATTGTCTTCACAGCCCGTGCAACTCTCTCCGGTTCACCTTCGTCAGGCGGGAGTGGTTTGCCGCTGGCGGTGCCGCAGAATTTGCATGAACGGGTGCATATATCTCCCAGGATCATCAGGGTGGCAGTACCGGCATTCCAGCACTCTCCGATGTTCGGACAGTTACCGCTCGTACAGATCGTGTTAAGCTGGTTGTCCTCAACAAGGCGTTTTACCATGGTGTAACTCTCCCCGCTTGCCCGCTGCATCTTAAGCCATGATGGCAATCTCCTGCTTTCTGACATTACCTTTCCTGCCCTGAATTAAAACAACGTGCAAAGGTACATAATAAAAGGCAAAAAGTGAGGTCAAAAATTGATAACCGGAAGCTATGAAAGTGTATCTTTGGATGATAACCACAGAGAATTCTGAAAAATGGATATAGTTTATCTGAACGGCCAATTTGTTCCCCGCGACAAGGCATTGATCAGTCCTGACGACCGCGGATTTGTCTTTGGCGACAGTGTATATGAAGTAATGAGATGGTATGGCGGCTTCTTTTTCGATATGGAAGGTCACATGGTCCGGTTTCGTCGCAGCCTGCATGAAGCAAGGATTACCTGGAACGACATTGACACTTTCCCGGACCTTGCCGAAGAGCTGGTAAATAAAAATGACCTTGGCAGTGACTGCGCTCTTGTTTATGTTCAGGTGACCCGTGGTATTGCGCCCCGTAACCATATTTTTCCTGATCCGCCCGTACCGCCGACCGTTTATGCCACTGCCCGCAGTCAGAGCATGGACACACTTCTCTGGGAACGCGGGATAGCCATCGCTGTTGCACCTGATCCGCGCTGGAACAGATGCGACATAAAATCAACGGCGCTGCTTGCAAATATCATGTCGTTCCAGGAGGCTTATGAAAATGGTTTTATGGAGGTATGTTTTGTGCGCGACGGCTTTGTCACTGAAGGTTCGCATTCAAACATCTTCCTTGTCAGAAATGATACAGTCTATACACATCCCGAATCGAACTGTATTCTCTCAGGCATAACACGTAAAAACGTAATCTCCATTGCTGCTGAGAATGGTATTGGTCTGGTAGAGGAAAGGGTAGCTGCCGATATGATTCCATACATGCATGAGGCATTTATCACAAACACCTCAGGTGAGGTTGTCCCCGTTATCAGGATAGGCGACAATGTACTTGGTGACGGCACTCCCGGTGACATTACCAGAAAGATTAACAGGCTATTCAGGGAGAAAGTAACAGCAAGCAATCCTGCCCATTGAGCACAGGGAGCAGGGACCCTCTGTGCCTATTGCCTACTGCCTGACGAATATTACCTTTGCAAAAATTTAAATCATAATGACACCCCCCCACCTCAGCGAACAGGAACAGATACGCAGACAGTCGCTCGACGACATAAGGAAACTGGGCATTGACCCCTACCCTGCAGCAATGTATCCGGTAAACGTTTCAGCCGCACAGATACTCGCCGGCTTCAGGGATGAAGAGAACAATTACCCTGAAGTGTGCCTTGCCGGCCGCATCATGAGCCGCCGTATTATGGGAAATGCATCTTTTGCTGAGCTGATGGACTCCTCAGGACGCATACAGTTTTACGTCCGGCGTGACGACCTCTGTCCGGGCGAGGATAAGACATTATATAATGTATTATTCAAGAGACTGCTTGATATTGGCGACATCATAGGAATAAAGGGATTTGTCTTCAGGACACAGATGGGGGAAATAACCGTGCATGTCCGGGAACTGACACTTCTGAGCAAATCGCTGCGGCCGCTTCCGATTGTTAAAGAAAAGGATGGAGTTGTTTATGATGCTGTGACTGATCCGGAGATGCGTTATCGTCAGCGTTATATTGACCTTATAATCAATCCTGATGTCCGCGAAGTCTTTCGCAAACGCACACAGATCGTAAGGTCAATGCGGGAGCTCTTTGACTCACGCGGTTTTCTTGAGGTAGAGACACCTGTCCTGCAGCCTATCCCGGGCGGTGCGGCAGCAAGACCTTTCATTACGCATCATAATGCTCTCGACATACCTCTTTACCTGCGCATTGCCAATGAACTTTACCTTAAAAGACTGATCGTCGGGGGCTATGACGGGGTCTATGAGTTTTCAAAAGACTTCCGTAACGAAGGTATGGACCGCACCCATAATCCGGAATTCACTGTGATGGAGATCTATGTTGCCTACAAGGACTATAACTGGATGATGAGTTTTACCGAAGAGATAATGGAAAAGGTGTCGATGGATCTTCATGGCACTACTAAAGTTCCTCTGGGTGAATATACTATTGATTTTGCCCGGCCTTACAGGCGTGTCTCCATGACTGACGCAATAAAGGAATATACCGGGATTGACATCACGGGAATGAGCGAAGATGACCTGCGCAAAGAGTGTGACAAGATTGGAATAGGGCACTCGCCGTCAATGGGAAAGGGGAAGCTGATAGACCTCATCTTCGGGGAGAAGTGCGAGCATCACTTCGTTCAGCCTACCTTCATAATAGATTATCCTCAGGAGACCTCGCCTCTGACAAAAAAGCACAGAAGCAAAGATGGTCTCACAGAGCGGTTTGAGCTGATGGTGAACGGTAAAGAACTGGCCAATGCTTACTCAGAGCTGAATGACCCGATAGACCAGCTTGAGCGTTTCCAGGAGCAGCTTCGTCTTTCTGAAAAAGGGGATGATGAGGCGATGTTCATTGATATGGATTTTGTAAGAGCACTTGAACATGGTATGCCTCCTACTTCAGGCATGGGTATAGGTATAGACAGGCTTGCAATGTTCATGACCAACCAGCCTTCAATACAGGATGTGCTTTTCTTCCCGCAGATGAAGCCGGAATAGAGGCAGTACGCAATATGCAGCAGGCAATAGCCGGAATAAATAACACGTTGTAGCGACGCCCAACCTGGGCGTCGTTTATGACAGGAGTAAAGAAGAAACCTAAAGTGGATAATAACAGAACCCTGGAATTAAGACAACTACTGAAACCTCTCGGATCTCCGATTAAAATTCAGGAGTTTCTGGATTCCATTCCTTACAATACAACCAAACGTTCACTTTCACCATTGCTTGTGATGACAGAGCGTATGGCCCACTGCATGGACGGTGGAATGTTTGCAGCAGCAGCCCTGAGGCGTCTTGGGTACCCTCCGCTTATAGTCGATCTGGCCGCCGAAAATGATGATGACCATATCATTGCCGTATTCCGCAAGGAAAAATGCTGGGGAGCCATCGCCAAGTCAAACACTACCGTCCTTCGGTTCCGTGAACCGGTGTACCGCTCACTGCGGGAACTTGCAATGTCATATTTCGACATGTACTACAATCTCAATTCACAAAAAACACTGAGAAGCTATTCCAGGGCCATGGACCTCTCGCGGTTTGATAACCGCGAATGGGAAACAACGGAAGAAGACCTTGATTTTATTGGTGATTATACATTTACGGTGAGACATTATCCGCTTGTCACAAAAAAGCAGATCAGGTCTCTGAGCCATGTTCCGAAGTATTTATATGATGCCGGTTTCTCCGGGGCTGACATTGATGGCCTCTTTAAACCCCGGTAGTCCGGAAAGTTCTTAAAGTCCCTAAAGTCTTAAAGTCCGTAAAGTCTTAAAGTCCGTAAAGTCTTTAAAGGTAAAAGGTATGGATGAAAAAAATCCCCTCGGCCGGAGGGGATCGTTGTATCTAGAGATTATGTTTTTTCACGAAATCGTCTATCACTTCTTCAAGGTTCGGACTTCCAATTTCCTGGAGGTCATACCATACCCTCGTGTTGGGTTTCTTAATTTTGATAATACGGTTAAGATCTATAGGTGTACCTATCACAACAAAATCACAATCGGTGTTGTTGATCGTTGTTTCCAGGTCTTTGAGCTGCTGTTTGCCGTAACCCATTGCCGGCAAAAGAGTGCCAATATTAGGGTATTTCACGAAGGTCTCCGTGAGTTTGCCTACCGTGAAAGGCCTCGGGTCAACCAGCTCGGCGGCGCCAAACTTTCTTGCAGCAACCACGCCCGCACCTATCTTCATCTCACCGTGAGTGAGCGTAGGTCCGTCTTCGACAACAAGCACCCGTTTGCCTCTTATTACTGATGGGTCATCAACCTTTATAGGTGAGGCACCATCAATGACAATAGCTTTTGGTGCAACTTTCTCAATGCTCTCGCGCACGGTCTGTATGTCCTCAGGTGCAGCGCTGTCCATCTTGTTTATCACCACCACATCAGCAAGACGAAGTGTGACTTCGCCGGGATAGTATCTCAGCTCATGGCCGGCACGGTGAGGATCGGTTACGGTAATCATCAGATCCGGATTGTAGAACGGGAAGTCGTTGTTACCGCCATCCCAGAGTATCACATCACATCCGGCCGGGTCATTCTCTGCTGCACGCAGTATGGCCTCATAATCAACTCCGGCATAAATGACATTGCCGCGCACAACATGAGGTTCGTACTCTTCCATCTCCTCTACGGTGCACTTATGCTTCTCGAGGTCAGATAGAACGGCAAAGCGCTGAACCTTCTGTTCGACGAGATTACCGTAAGGCATCGGGTGGCGTATTGCCACAACCTTCAGTCCTTTTTTCATGAGGATCTCGATGACCCGTCTCGAAGTCTGGCTTTTGCCGCAACCGGTCCGTACTGCGCCTACGGCAATAACCGGCTTGACACTCTTCACCATCGTTTCCCGCCATCCCAGGAGGATAAAGTTGGCTCCTGCAGCATTGACGATAGCACTTACTGACATCACCCTCTGATAGGGCACATCGCTGTAGGCGAAGACACAATCAACAACTTTAAGATCCTTTATCAGCTTTGGCAGATCATTCTCGGAATAGATCGGGATACCTGAAGGATAAAGCTTGCCTGCAAGCTCAGCAGGATATTTTCTGCCGTCAATATCAGGTATCTGGGCGGCTGTGAAAGCAACTACATTGTAAAGTTCATTATCACGGAAATAGGTATTGAAGTTGTGGAAATCCCTGCCGGCAGCTCCAATAATGATCACATTCCTTTTTAACATAAAACCTCCTTGTTTAATTATTATTTTTTTTGAATTTTGTCTGTCAATCTTTGCATCAGTATCCGGCAAATTTATAATTTGTAACTGAATTTGAATGTGATTTTAGTCAGTTTAATCCTTTCTTTAGATAACGCATAATATTTTGATAATATGTTAGTTAATAATTGTGAGGCTTTTACTGATAAAATTTCCCCTTAATATTTTAAACCTCAGATTATTGGCAGCATATTTGTATTAACTTTTCGCGGATGAATGTCCTTGCCCATATATATCTCTCAGGGGACTCTGATAATATTATTATTGGGAATTATATCGGCGACTATGTAAAAGGGAGGGATTATCTGAAGTATCCCGAAAGCATCCGCAAGGGAATCATCCTGCATCGTCATATTGATGCCTTCACCGACAGCCATCCGGTGGTACACCGCAGCAAGCTGCACTTCTCCGACAAATACCGGAAGTACTCCGGTGTCATCGTAGACATCATCTACGATCACTATCTTACCAGGGAGTGGGATCTGTTCTCAAGACGTCCGCTGGAAAGTGTGACATATAACTTCTACAGGGCAATGGTAAATAACTTTGAGATCTTACCCGAGAACGTCCGCGAGAAGATGCCATTCTTTATTATTGACAACTGGCTTGAAACATACCAGACAAGGGTTGGCATCCGAAGGGTGCTGAAAACACTGAGCTCTGTGACCTCCCTGCCTAAAGAGACGAGGTGGGCTATGAGGGTCTGGAAAAAACAATATTATTCCATTGAAGAGGACTTTATGGAGTTTTTTCCGCAGCTGATAAACTATGTCGAAGCTGATTTCGGGATAGTATTATCTCCCGGCATCAGCAGTCCCTTCTGATCAGCCGAGGTATTCTGTCCTTCCCGCGTCAAGCCTGATAAAGACGAACAGAAGGATTGTGAATCCCCATAAGGAACTTCCTCCGTAACTGAAGAAAGGCAATGGGATACCTATGACCGGCATAACGCCTATTGTCATCCCTATATTGACGAAAAAATGGACCAGGAAAAGTGCAAAGACACCGTATCCGTATGCGCGTATAAAAATTGTCCGCTGTCGCTCGGCCAGTACTACCAGTCTTATCAAAAGCCAGACAAACATTCCGATAACAACGGTTGACCCTAGAAAACCCCACTCCTCACCTACTGTGCAGAATATGAAATCAGTACTCTGCTCCGGAACAAACTTGAATTTGGTCTGCGTGCCGTTAAGGTAACCTTTGCCGGAGAAGCCGCCTGATCCCACCGAAATAAGTGACTGGTTCAGGTTATAACCTTCACCGTAGGGATCTTCATCCAGTCCCATCATTATATTGATCCTGTCCTGCTGGTGCGGTTTAAGTACCTCATGGAAAGCGTAATCAACCGTGAACAGGTATAATATTCCACAAAGGAGAAAAGCATAGATGACAGCAGGATTCTTAAGTTTGCGGCGGTATGTATACCAGCCATATACCGCTCCGGCCAGCACAACCGCCATTACTATGATAAGTCCGGTTCCGAGGCCGAGGAGATAGTGTCCGGCAAGGAATGATACACCTCCGGTAACAGCCATCACTCCAAGAGCCTTAATGGCAGTCAGGTACCCTGAAACAATTGCCAGTACAATAAATGACACCGCAATAATTCCCATAGCAACAGGAACGGTCCCGAAGATAAGAGTGAGCAGGAACAACACCACTGCCAGTATAGCCGAAATAAACACGTATATGCTCATGCCCTCACGGAAAAGGACGATGAAGAAGGCAAAATAGGTAACGACGGAGCCCATGTCAGGCTGGAGGGCTATAAGGATGACAGGCCCCATGATAATGGCTGTGGCAGGAGCCATAACCTTAAATCCGTTTACCTGTCGCCGTGAATTCAGAAATGACGCCAGGGCAAGCCCTGTTGCAAACTTGGCAAACTCGGATGGCTGAATGCTGAAAGGTCCGATCTCAAACCATGCCCTGGCTCCGTTTATCTCTTTACCTGCTATCAGCACCAGCAGAAGGAGTAAGATGAAGAAACCGTAAATGAACCAGGCAAAGAAGAAGTAGAGTTTGTTGTCAGTAACAATAACGAAGACCGCCAGCACTACTGCAGCAACGATCCACAGAAGCTGTTTCCCATAACGCTGCGACAGGTCGAAAATGCTTGTATGATTCTCATTGTAAACTGCAGCATAGATATTCAGCCAGCCCATGATCATCATCACAGCCCAGAGCATCACGGTAATCCAATCGATCCGGCTCAGTATATTGCTATTCTTTTGCATCCGGCTTTATTACAAGATTAAAAACATAATCCTCAAGATACTTTCTTTTTATCCTGCCAGTAAGATACTCTTCGATCATCAGGCTTGCTATAGGAGCGGCGAATGTCGAACCGAATCCTGCATTTTCAACGTAAACGGCTATTGCTATCTGAGGATTATCCTTAGGTGCGAAGGCGACGAATATTGAATGGTCCTTGCCATGAGGATTCTGGGCCGTTCCGGTTTTCCCGCAAATCACTATACTGTCAAGCCTGGCACCGCGGGCAGTAGCACCGGGTCCTCCATTGACGGCCCATTCCATACCCTCAATTAAGGGTTCAAAGTTTTGCGGTGAGATGCCCGTAATATACTTCTGGGTATAAAGTGATGGCGGTGCCCCGGCCTCTCCAATCTTTTTTACCACATGGGGAATATAAAATGATCCCCTGTTGGCTATTACTGCGGCCATATTGGCCATCTGCAGCGGGGTGGCTCCTATCTCACCCTGCCCTATTGCCAGTGATATGACTGTCAGGGCCTTCCACCTGTCATTACCATAATACCTGTCGTAATAAGAGCGTGTCGGGATATTTCCTGCGAGCTCATTGGGGAGGTCAATACCGAGCTTATTGCCAAAACCGAAAGCAACAAGATACTCCCTCCAGTGGTCAAAGGCTTCGCCGACAGCACTGTAATTCTTATTCTCAAGAATGTACCTGAAGGCATTGCAGAACCACGCGTTACATGACATCATAACAGCATGCGGCAGATCGTTCGGCGAGCTGTGTGTATGGCATCCCACAGTAAGTGACCCGGCATGATAGCCATTACTGCACCCGAATAGGGTCGAAGGACGGATCACACCTTCCTGCAGCCCGATAAGGCCGTTCATAATCTTGAAGGTCGAGCCCGGAGGATATGATGCCATCAATGCCCTGTCAAACAGTGGCTTGACAGTGTCTGCCTGAAGCCTGGCGAAATTATCAGATCTGACCCTTCCGACAAGCAGCGAGGGGTCATAGGAGGGTGAAGACACCAGTGCAAGTATTTCACCCGTGGAAGGTTCAATGGCAACAATTGATCCGGTCTTGTTCCTCATCAGTTTTTCACCATACTCCTGAAGGTCAAGATCGATTGTGGACCAGAGATTTACACCCGGGACTGATGTGGTATCATACCTTCCGTCAGCATACGAACCCTTGACATTGTTATGAACATCGACCAGCAGGATGTTTACTCCTTTCTTTCCCCTGAGTTGTTCTTCGTATGATTTTTCAATTCCGCTGGTGCCGATGTAGTCACCTGACCTGTAATATTTATCCCTGGAAATGAGCTTATCATCAACCTCCCCCACATAACCGAGAAGGTGGGCTGCAACGGGAGCTGTATATTTCCTCAGGGTTCTGGCCTGTACATAAAAGCCCGGAAATTTGTAAAGCTCTTCCTGCAGGGCACCGTATGTCTCAGACGAGATCATCTTCATGAAAACAGACGGAGCACGCCTCGAATACTTGATAGCTGCCTTCATCCTGCCTCTGAAATCCTGCATGTTTATTCCCAGTATTTCATTGAATCTGGCAGTATCAAAGGAGCCTGTCTGAACCGGTATGACAAGGAGGTCATAAGCAGCCTGGTTGTAAACAATAAGCTTTCCGTTGCGGTCATAGATAAGTCCTCTGGCAGGATATTGCGTTATAGGCCGGAGTGCGTTATTCGCTGCGGAGATGCGATATGTCTTGTCAACTATCTGGATATAGAAGAGCCGTAGTATGAGTATGGCAGCCGCAACCAGCACCAGGGCTATCAGGATGTACTTCCTGTTTGCATAACGGTCTTTCATGACTGCGTGATCATCTTCGTGGTCTGATGATGTCAAAAAGAACAATAAAGAATGTCGTCACCACGGTGCTCAGTAACACCCTCAGCACAGTGTGGAAAAAATTACTGAAGCTGAATACTTCGATAAAAAACAGTGAGAGATGGTGAATAAATACCACGGTCATGGTGTAGATAAAGAACCAGCGCAGACCGCTTGTTTGTGATGACGGAGACGCTTCCGGTTCAGAGACCTCGGCAGTGACATTGAGTGAGATCACCCACGGACGGGCAAAACCGGCCATGACGGTGGCAAAGGCATGTACCCCCATGGTGCCTGAGAAAATGTCAATAACTAATCCTGTCATAAAAGAAAGAAGGAGAAGTATCCACGAAGGTATGGCCATCGGCAGGATAAGTATAAACATCACATATACATACGGATTCACATAGCCGCTGAACTGAATATTATTGAAAATAAGGAGCTGCAGAACGATGAGTACTACAAACGAAATAGTATAATGCAGCGTCCTATTCATTTATAACCTCCTCTTCAAGGACTACCCTCTCTCGCCTGGTAAGGTTACCTATAAGGTATACATCGGTAAGCTTTTTAAAATCGGCTGAGAGCAATACTTTCAGGGTCACAAAGTCACCGCCTTTTTTCATATCGCCGGTGAGAGTACCTACCATCAGGCCCGGAGGAAATATAGCCGAGTATCCGCTCGTGACAATAGTATCGCCCTCTGTGACGGCGACATGGTGAGGTATCTCCGAGAGCTGTGCATAACGGTAGTTTCTGCCATCCCAGGCCAGTGAGCCAAAATAATCATTCCGGGCAATGCTTGCACTGAGTTTAAAGTCAGTGTTCAGCAACGACATGGCAACGGAGTAATTTCGTGAGACGCCGACTATAACTCCGATCACGCCTGTTGACGACGCCACTCCCATCCCGGTCGTGACACCATTACGTGAGCCCTGGTCAAGCGTGATGAAATTTTTCTGCTTATTTACAGAGTTATTAATAACCCTGGCTCTCAGATAATTATACCTTATCCCTGAAGTCGAATCACTAACTGTTGAAAAACCGGAATTTACGACGGTCTCCAGCTTTTCGATCTGGCGCTTTAGCTGAAGGTTCTCTGCTGCGAGCTCCTGATTGACCTGCCTGAGTCTGAAATATGAGTGGCCGTTCTCAATTCTTTTTGCCACGAAGCCTGAAATACTCCGGGCAGCACCAAAAGCAACGGACTGGTGATAATTATGAGAAGAGGATATCATGATTAAAGCCACCGCTTCCAGTATGAAAAAAATAATCAGGGTTTTATACCTGAGCAGGAAGTTCAGCAGGCTTCTCATTCATGCATCAGCTTATCTCATCAGGAATGGATACTTATCCACATTCTTCAGGGCTACACCAGTGCCTCTTACAACAGCGTGAAGCGGATCTTCGGAAACCCTGAACGGAATGTTTATCTTATCGGTCAGGCGTTTGTCGAGGCCTCGAAGAAGGGCTCCGCCGCCAGCAAGAAAAACTCCCCTGTTAACTATATCAGCATACAATTCGGGCGGAGTCTGCTCCAGAACCTGAAGTATTGAAGCCTCCACCTTGGTGAGAGACTTGTCAAGGCAATAGGCTATTTCCTGATAGGAAACCGGTATTTCAATTGGCAGTGATGTCATAAGGTTTGGTCCGCGTACCACAAAATCAGCAGGCGGATTATCAATGTCAGGCAGTGCAGCACCAACGGCAATCTTGATATCCTCAGCTGTCTTCTCACCGATCTTTATGTTATGCTGATGTCTCATATACGACTGGATGTCAGATGTGAAACCGTCACCGGCGACGCGTATTGACCTGTTGCAGACTATACCTCCCAGTGCAATTACTGCAATCTCAGTTGTTCCTCCGCCGATGTCAACAACCATACAGCCCTCCGGGGCCTCCACATCGAGACCGATACCTATTGCAGCAGCCATTGGCTCATAGATAAGATAGACATCTCTTCCGCCGGCATGTTCCGAGGAGTCACGCACTGCCCTGATCTCTACTTCCGTGCTGCCACAGGGGATACCAACCACCATCTTCAGGGAGGGGGAGAAGAACTTGGGACCGGTATTGATCATCTTGATCATACCTCTAATCATCAGCTCAGCAGCGTTAAAATCAGCTATGACACCGTCCCTGAGGGGCCTTATGACGCGTATGTTCTCATGCGTTCTGCCATGCATCTGGCGCGCTTTTTCACCTATGGCGATCAGCTTGCCCGTGTTGCGGTCAATGGCTACTATTGAAGGCTCATCAACGACCAGCTTATCGTTGGTAATTATATTTGTGTTGGCTGTGCCAAGGTCTATTGCAACCTCCTGTGAAAGAAATGAAAATAAGCCCATATATCTATTCTGCTAATTCTGATTATACGTTAGTGTTTAAAATGTCTTATACCTGTAAAAACCATTGAAACATAGTTTTTATTGCAGTAATCTATAAAATCCTGATCGCGAATTGATCCGCCAGGCTGTACGATGGCTGTTATTCCTGCCTTGTGCGCAGTAGTTACTGAGTCAGCGAACGGGAAATAGGCGTCTGAGGCCATCACTGCACCCTCAAGAGAAAATCCGAAAGCACGGGCTTTGTCTATTGCCTGACGAAGCGAATCAATGCGTGACGTCTGACCGATGCCGCTGGCACATAATTGCCTGCCTTTTACCAGCACGATGGCATTCGACCGGCTCTGTTTGACAACCCTGTTGGCAAAGACCATGTCTTCATACTCTTCAGTTGTAGGCTGCCTCATTGTGACAGGCTTCATATCACCCGGTTTCTCATTCACCCTGTCACGCTCCTGCCATAATACACCGCCGAGCAGCGATCTGAATGATGAAGTATCAGCATGAGACAGTTTGCGACGGAGTATAATCCTGTTTTTTTTCTGCTTAAGTATCTCAACTGCCTTACCGCTGAACGAAGGTGCAATTACCACCTCAAGAAAGATCTTGTCCATCTCAGTGGCGACAGCCTCATCGATATCCCTGTTGACAATGGCAACTCCGCCATACGCGGAGACAGGGTCACACGCAAGAGCGGCTTCCCAGGCCGTTTTCAGATCAGCGCGTGATGCAATACCGCAGGCATTGTTATGCTTAATGACCGCGCATGTGATCTCGTCAAACTCATCAATGAGGCTTATGGCTGCATCAATATCCAGCAGGTTATTGTATGAAATCTCCTTCCCGTGCAGCTGCTCATAGATGAGGCCGGGGTCACCAAAGAAGACACCTTTCTGGTGAGGGTTCTCCCCATAACGCAGTTCATGTCCGGTCAGAATACTTTGTTTAAATGCAGACACGTCATGCTTTCGGTTAAACCAACTGAAGATGGCTGTATCATAGTGAGATGTCAGATTAAAGGCCTCGAGAGCAAACCTGTAACGTTCCTCTTCCGTTGAGACTCCTTTCCCGGCATCAAGGATCTGCATCAGTGCATCATACTGACTCCTTGAAGAGACAATGAGCACATCGGCATAGTTCTTTGCCCCCGCCCTTATAAGCGAAATGCCTCCTATATCTATCTTTTCAATTATTTCCTGATCAGCAGCACCTGAAGCCACAGTCTCTTCGAAAGGATACAGGTCGACGATAACAAGGTCAAAAAGATGGATGTTATAATCAGCCACCTGCTTCATGTCAGTCTCATTATTCCGCCTTGCCAGTATGCCTCCGAAAATACCCGGATGGAGTGTTTTCACCCTGCCGCCCAGGATTGAGGGATATGTGGTAATATCCTCAACTTTACCTGCACTGACGCCGGCCCTGGTAATAAAATCCCATGACCCCCCCGTGGAAACAACAGATACTCCGAGGCTATCGAGCTTCTTCACTATGCCCTCAAGACCGTCTTTGCAATAAACTGATACAAAGGCGCTCTTAATTCTTATATCACTCATAATCAGTAATTCAGGTTATCGTTCACAAGGATTCTGTGATCGGGTAAAAATAGATATTTTTTTTGATAACCAATGGTGTCTCAAATAATTGAATTGATGAATTATGGCGGAGATATTGATATTTCATATTTGACTATCTTTGACCATTAATAATGACCGGGCTATGTTGTTAAAAATGTTTAAGGAAAGTTTTCTCTTCGCAGTCAACTCTGTATCAGTTAATAAATTACGTACATTTCTCTCTCTTTTTGGCATTACCATAGGGATTGTCTCAATCATTTCTGTATTTACGGTTTTTGACTGGATGGAAAACGGAATTAAAACAAGTATTGAGTCTCTTGGTAACAATACGATATATGTTACAAAATGGCCATGGACTCCGGATCCGAATATAAAATGGTGGGATATAATGAGATGGCCGCCTCCGTCAACAAATGACTATGAGGCGATACTCAAAAAATCACCGTCAGTGCAGGCGGTTTGTTTTACCGTGGGAGCAGGAGAGACAATCAAATATCGCAACAACGCCGTCATTGACAGATATGTTATGGCTGCGACACATGATTTTGAGAAGGTAAGATCATTTGAAATAGAAAAAGGCCGTTATTTCGCTGAATCGGAGTCAGCTTCCGGAAAGCCTGTAGCCATCTTAGGTGTCGAAATGGCAAAGAAACTGTTTGATAATATAAATCCTCTTGGTAAAGAGATAACAATAGCCGGATACAAGGCCGTGGTCATAGGTGTGTTTAAGAAAGAGGGCAAAGGGGGAATTAGTGATAACGGAATGGATGAGACACTGCTGGTTCCTGTGAATTTCAGCCGTAAATTCATCAACTTCCGTAACCCATTCCTTGACTCAAGTGTATTGATCAGAGGTAAGGAAGGAGTGTCGATAGAACAGATGAGTGATGAGATCACGATGGTTTTGCGTTCGGCCCGGAAAATAAACCCGGGAGAGGTAAGCAATTTTTCAATCAACCAGGCCAGCCAGATCACAAAGACCCTTGAACCTGTCTTTAAAGGCATAAATATTGCCGGCTGGATTATAGGAGGATTCTCAATCCTGGTAGGCGGCTTCGGCATTGCCAATATCATGTTCGTGTCTGTCAGGGAACGCACAAGCATAATCGGGATCCAGATGGCACTCGGAGCAAAGAGAAGGTATATTCTTCTTCAGTTCCTCATTGAATCAATGCTTCTTTCAATTGCAGGTGGCATCCTTGGACTTATTATCGTCTTCCTGGGAACCTTGTTGGTAAATTATTTCTATGGCCTGGATATGTTCCTGACGACAGGAAATATCGTTCTTGCAATAACAATCTCCGGCACCATTGGAATCATTGCAGGCTTCGCACCGGCATCAGCCGCAGCAAAAATGAACCCGGTTGAAGCAATAGGCTATACTTTCTGACAGGTTAAAAGAAGTAATCTTCCACTCCTATCTGTTTCCGGCAACCCAGTTTGTCAGTTCAACATACTGCTCAACTGAGAGTTGTTCCGCTCTCTGTGATAAAAGTGGCATTGTACCAGCATCAGGGCGGACCATCATCTTAACAGGATTGCGGATCATTTTGCGGCGCTGATTGAAACAGCGTTTGACCACACTGAAAAAGAGGTCCTCATCACAATCCAGCCTCTCCCTGTTATTGCGATCAAGATGTATCACGGCTGATTTGACCTTGGGCGGCGGAGAGAATACATTCGCGTCAACGGTAAAAAGATATTCAATGTTATACCATGCCCTGAGCAATACACTGAGGATACCATAGACACGGCTTCCGGGTGCAGAACAGATACGCTCGGCCACTTCCTTCTGAACCATACAGGTCACTTCCGTCACCCTGTCACGATTTTCAAGGATTTTAAAAAGTATCTGACTGGAGATATTATATGGGAAATTACCAATTATGGCAATTCTTCTGCCCATTGGCTTCAGGTCAATCTGAAGAAAATCGTCTTTTATTATCTCGCCTATACCGCTGATCTTTTCGTAGAGGTATTCGACTGACTCAGCATCAATTTCCACCACTTTCAGCACAGGGAAGTTCCTTTTCACGAGAAACTGTGTCAGCACACCCATGCCAGGGCCCACCTCAATTACAACATCACAATTCTCAGCCTTAAGTGAGTCTACAACAGCAGCAGCAACATTATTATCCCTCAGGAAGTGCTGACCCAGATACTTCTTGGCTCTTACTTTACCAACTCCCATGGAGGCACGAGTTTGTCAGATTTAAAACCTGGAATATTTATACGCTCGAGAAGATCCAATAAACCTTTAATCACGTTAAAATAGAGCATGATAAAAAATGTCAGGTTCATCAGCCATATTATCAGCATGTTGAACCAAAGGGTCTCAATCCGCCGGCTGCCAATCATTTTATAGGGAGCATAAAAGTGGGCTCTTCCGAAACGTGATCCCGGTTCCATGAACACCGGGTCAGACTTCTGTATAATACGGTCAGGCGTATCATACATCTTCTGCTGCACGGTGCGGTTCAGCAGCTGGTCAGCTAGAGCCTCATTATATGTTGCTTCGCGAAGCTTCACCAGCTGTTCCTTACCAATCGTCCGGGTAAGGCTGTCGGTTATAAGATCCTTAACTGCTGTATAATGCAGATACTGCTTCCTTATAACCTTTTGAAGGGAATCGAGATAGTCACTCACAATATAAGAGGCATCTGCGGTGAAGGGCTCTTTGTCGATTACCCTCATTGCTTGCGATGGATCAAGACCTGCCTCCCTGCTCAGGAAACCGATATGGTATTTGAGCTTCGCTATATTGCCGTCATAGGCATCCTTGTACTCAGGCTTGCCCCATGCCCAGACACATTGTCTGCTCTTTTTCTTAAGCTCCGGCACAAGGAATGATGATTCCCAGTCATAATGGCTGATCATCATCTCTGTGCTGAAATATGGTTTCATGTACTTTCCTGAGCGAAACTGCTCTACTGCTATTGCCTCATACGACCAGCGTGTCGCCATGATATCTCCGATTACAGGTACATAGATCTTCTTTGTCATCGACGTATGGAGGTCGTCAAATCTGATCATTGCCCCTCCCAGCAGCAGTTGGGGAACAAGAATGATTGGTATCAGTATATAGATGCTGATCGCTGTTTTCATACTTGCCGAGATATTGAGCCCCACCAAATTCCCGAAGCATGATGTGGTAAAAAGTATAAGCCACTGCCTCCACATCATTCCTTCCACCTGAAGGATCGACTGGGAGATAAATACGTACATCAGCGTCTGTATTGCTGACAGTCCGAATAGAAAAGTAACCTTTGACACCAGGTAGCTGAGGCGGCTTATATTGAGGTATTTTTCCCGTTCAAGTATCTTCCTGTCCCGGAAGATCTCCTCGGCACTGACAGTAAGACCGAGGAAAAGGGCTACAACCACGCTCATGAAAAGAAAAACAGGATAACTCTTGTTATCTGAGAACAGATATGTTCCGTCTTTCATGTATTTCGAAACATATCCGAGTATAAATGCCAGGAGCGGCGGCTCGAGCAGGTTAATAGTCAGATATTGTTTATCAGCAAATTTTCTGGTCAGGTTCCTCTTCAGATAAGTGCTCACCTGTTTTAGCTTTTCCGGCACCTTGAAGTTGCTGGAAGGCAAAGGTTTCATATCAGGTCTGCCGGTCAGCGCAGGTTCCATTTTCTGTTTGTACCTGTGATACCATTCCACCGGAGAAACCTGCCTCTCAGGACCACGGTTGCCATCGTTGTCCACAACCTTGGCTTCCACTATCTGGAGTATCTCATCCGTCTCCACATTGCCGCAGTTGGGGCACTCACTTTCAGCAGCGTTAGCCTGGGAAGTCTCTGTCTTGAAATATACCAGTGCTTCGACGGGATCGCCGTCATAGATCATATATCCACCCTTGTCAAGCACCCACAGTCTGTCAAACATCTTGAGTATGTTCGATGATGGCTGGTGTATGATGACGAAGATAAGCTTGCCTGCCACAGCCTGGTCTTTAAGCATCTCCATTACATTCTCGGAATCATGAGAGGAAAGTCCGGAGATGGGTTCATCGGCAAAAAGAACGGCCGGCTCGCGCATCAGCTCAAGGCCTATGTTAAGACGCTTGCGTTGCCCGCCACTGACCTTTTTATTAAGCGGATCACCCACGAGCAGGTCTTTGATTTCGAAAAGGTCAAGCTGTTTCAGGACGGAGATTACGACCTCGTTGAGTGTCTCCTCGTCGTAATCTCCGAAGGTGAGTCTGGCATTGAAATATAGGTTCTCATAAACTGTGAGTTCTTCAATAAGAAGATCATCCTGAGGCACATAACCAATGAGGCCAGTAAGCTCATCAGGCTCATTATGCAGATCATAGCCGTTAATAAAAACGGAACCCTTTTCCGGTCTGATCTTGCCGTTCAATATATTAAGGAGAGTGCTTTTGCCTACACCGCTGCCTCCCATTATGCCAATCAGGTTACCTGACTTGACACTGAAGCTCATTGGCTGAATGCCAATGTCAGATCCCTTGAAGTGATATTCAATGTTATGGCCCTCAAAGAGTATGTCCTCAACAAAATTTGCCCGAACGAACTTCCTGAATATAGTTGTATAATAAAGGGGGGCCATGCCATGTCCGCGGATGTTAACGCCAGGTTCAAGTAGAAAAGGCCGCATCGGAACAACATTGCGCCCCTTGAAATGCAACGGAGACTTGCCATCATACATGAACAGCACATGCTCGGTGCTTTCAATGAAGAGAACGTAGATGGTCCCCTTCAGCCCTCTTGAAACCTGATGATGCCACTCGTGGTAGTTGGCAAATTTCAGAGCGGCTTCTCCTATATTGTCTTCTCCCTCAATGGCGAGAAAGCAGTCGGGTGTTACCTTGTCAAAACGCATCCCCAGCATGAATGATGAGGCATTGTTTTTCTCCTTCTGCGAGATATTGAACGTGCGCGCGACAATGTCGACTATTGAAGACTCCTGTTCAGAAACCGTTCCGTCTTCAGAAACGAACTCGAGAAGCTGCAGGAACACTATTATTCTCTCCTCAAGGAAGAGGCCTTTTTTGATCTGCCTGCAAATGTTTGTAATCTGGAATGCTATGAGGGAATTCTCATCGGAGAGCTCACCCTCCGAAACTATCCTGAGTTCCTTTTCATAGAAATGAAGATTATTTTCATAGAGCTTAAAATACTCTTCTTCCAGTTCCTGATTGAGATATCTTCGCAGGTAACCACGAAGGATCTTTTTGCCCCTGGCTGTAACTCCAACAGGATTCACAGTAGACAGAATGGCAAAAATATGTATCAGCGCATGTAATACTGATTCCCTCATAGTCTTAAAAAAAGACCGCAAATTTATCTTTGCGGTCTCCCAGGGTTTAATTTTTCTATTTTACAAGCTCTGCTCTGACCGAGCCAACGGCATTTTTCAAGTCCTCAATATTCTGCATCGTCAGGCTTGTTCCCAGCTTTGCATATTCTTCTCTTATCGGTTGCAGGGTTGCAAGAAACTGTGATACCAATGGATCGCTAGCATGCGGTTTGGCAATATCCTCAAATTGCTCAAATGATTTCTTCTGCTCAAGAAGCACAGACTCAAAGCCTGAAAGGTGTCCGCCGGACTCAGATACTGCCAGGGTGAGATACATACTCTCAACCCATGCACCACCTACCATAAGCAAAGCGAGATTTGCCTGATCTGCCTTGACCATATATCCATAGGTACGATCAAAAACATCAGTCAGTATTTTCACGAGGGTGTCCCTGTTGTCAAAATTTGCTTTTATCTCATCATAAAGATACGGATCATAAATCTTGGCAAGATTCTGTTCGAGTGACATGTCATGCAGGGCTGCAAGGTAATCAATGACGTCCTGCTGCATATTGTACAATGTTGTGTAGCTCAGGTCTGCCCCGTAGACACCTATATTTACTGATCTTTTGTAGCTTTCAACATAATTTCTGGCATTGTCCGGAGAATTGGTGGCTCCGAGTATGTAGCCAAGATCCATATCTGTGAGTTTCTTGATAACCTCCGCCGAGGTCGGAAGGGGATAGACATTCTCTTCTATCTTGTTCTCCAGCCCCTGCTCTTCAAGCTTGTTCAACTCTTTATTCTTTTTGGTTTCACCCCTGTTCTTGCAGGAGTATGAACCGGCAACTGCAAGGATCATCACAGCTACCAGTATTTTCATGAAAGTCTTTTTCATAAGCCAGTTTTTGGTACTTGTATTTGTTACGTAAAATTAAACCTTTTACACTTCCGAGAAAATTTTATTGCAAGAAAATTTCATTTCTGATCATTCGCCGCTCATTTCATCACATAAACAGCGGGGCACCTGTTCTTGTTCATGGTCTTTTCTCTATCTTTACATCCCGGATCAACAACAGACATCTGATGTGGAATTTTGATGAGGAGATCAACCGGGAAAATACCAGTTGCATAAAATATGATCTGAGAGAAAAGGTCTTTGGAAGAGCTGACGTTATCCCCATGTGGGTGGCGGACATGGATTTTAAAACTCCCTCCTTCATCACTGACGCACTTGCCAGCCGTCTGAAACATGAAATACTCGGTTATTCATTCAGACCTGATTCCTACTTTAACTCAATTATAAAATGGGTCTATGACCGCCACGGGTGGAAAATAAACCGTGAGTGGATTGATTTCAGTCCGGGTGTCGTTCCGGCACTGAATATGTGTACTCTTGCCTACACGGATAAGGGCGAAGGAATAATAATCCAGCCTCCCGTTTACACTCCTTTTCACGCAGCAGCGAAGGATCACGAACGGCAGCTGTTATTCAATAATCTCCTTGACCAGGGCGGAAACTGGAGGATGGACATTGACGGGCTGAGGAAGCTCATTACCCCGGCAACGAAAATGATAATAGTCTCCAACCCCCATAATCCCGTGGGAAGGGTCTGGCAGTTGAACGAGCTGACTGAACTGGTTGATATCTGCCACGAAAAAGGAATTATCATTCTCTCTGATGAGATACATTCTGACCTGATACTGCCTGGATACAGACATATCCCCCTGGCATCAATCTCCCAAAAGGCTGCTTCCATCACAGTCACTTGCATGGCACCAAGCAAAACCTTCAACCTGGCAGGACTTTCAACCTCATCCATGATAATATCCGATCCTGATCTCAGGGAGAAATACAGGAAAACACTCGCGGGATTGCACATGCATCTTGGAAACATCTTCGGCAATGTTGCGTCGGAAGCTGCATACACTAATGGACGCGCATGGCTGGATGAACTGATCATTTATATTCAGGGCAATGTCGACCTCGTTATGAATTACTGCCGGGAGCACCTGCCGCAGATAAAACCCGTAAAGCCTGAAGCCACATATATGATCTGGCTCGACTGCCGTTCGATGGAAATGAGCGGAAGGGATCTGTTCCGTTTCTTCGTTGACAAGGCAGGCGTCGGCATGAATGAAGGGTCTTTATTCGGCCCGGGAGGCGAGGGTTTTATGAGGATGAACCTTGCCTGCCCAAGGACAATTGTAGAGAGAGCACTCAGGCAGATTGACAGTGCAATAAACGCATAAGATGAAGAGAGACAACAAATTAGGTGTCAAACTGACTCTCGAGGATGGAACCATTTACCGGGGATGGTCATTCGGAGCGCCTGTTGCTGCTGCCGGTGAGGTGGTATTCAATACGGCCATGACAGGCTATCCGGAAAGCCTTACCGACCCTTCATACCGCGGGCAGGTTTTATGTCTGACTTACCCGCTGGTTGGCAACTATGGAGCTCCCGGAAAGAGCGAACAGAATGACCTTTATCTCTTCTATAAATCATCCGGCGTGCATATCTCGGCACTGATTGTTTCTGATTATTCCTTTGAATACAGCCACTGGAACGCCATTGAGAGCCTTGATGAATGGCTTAGCAAGAGCAATGTTCCGGGTATTTACGGAATTGATACCAGGGCCCTTACAAAACGCATCCGGGAGAAGGGCGCAATGCTTGGCAAGGTTGAACCGGAAGGAACTGCCACTGAATTTTATGACCCGAATAAAGTCAACCTGGTAGCTGAGGTCAGTACAACATCCCGCCAGGTATATGGTAACGGAAAGTACCGCATTTTACTGGTCGACTGCGGGGTGAAATTCAATATAATCCGCAACCTCCTGAAACGTGATACCACTATTATAAGAGTCCCATGGGATTACGACTACAGTGACGAGGACTATGACGGGCTGTTTCTTACAAACGGTCCCGGTGACCCCAAGATGTGCCTGACTGCCATTGACCATATAAGGGAGTCACTAGGCGGTGAAAAGCCCATCTTTGGTATCTGCCTGGGTAACCAGCTCATGGCCCTGGCGGCAGGGGCTGATACCTACAAGCTGCGTTATGGCCATCGCAGCCATAACCAGCCTGTGCAGATGGTCGGTACCGAGAGGGCGTACATCACCTCGCAGAACCATGGCTTCGCTGTGAACAACGAAACACTGCCTGCCGGCTGGGAGCCGCTCTTCATCAACGTCAATGATAACACCAATGAGGGGATGAAGCATATCTCAAAGCCCTTCTTCTCGACGCAGTTCCATCCTGAAGCATCGGGTGGTCCGACAGATACGGATTTTCTGTTTGATGTATTTATTGATAATATCCGTAAGGTTAAAAACAAATAAATATTTCTCCAATCATGCCTGCCTGATGGAAACAAATAATTCTTCAGGCGAAAACTCTTTCTTAAACCCTTTCATCACCTTCCCGATGCGCTTTTCCAACAGTCTGGTGCCAGTGTTACCAATGCTGCCGATATGCGTATAATCTGAGGGGTTTGTTGTCTCAATCAGGCCTGCCACCACCATATTTGCCACCACTCTGTATGCGTCCCTGAACGGTATGCCCCTTAGTACCATCCTGTTCGCCTCCTCCACTGAATAAATGTCATTATACCTGCCATCCTTCATTATTTCCTTATTGATAATAAGGCCGGGTACTGCATTTTGCATTACCGCGACAAGCTCCGTGATCTCATCAAATGCATCGAAGAGTACAGCCTTCAGCTCCTGGTAATCGCGGTTATATCCCGGAGGAAGTCCTGTGGTCATCAAGGCCACCTCCCCCGGCACCGCCTGAAGCCTGTTGCATCGGGCCCTGACTAGCTCAAAGAGGTCGGGGTTTTTCTTGTGTGGCATAATAGAAGAACCGGTCGTAAGGTCATCGGGAAGAGTGACAAATCTGTATCCGGGCGACATAAAGAGCACAATATCCGAAGCAAGTCTGCCGATGGTGTTTGCAGCAGAGGCGATTGCACCTGTCATTATTCTTTCCGTACGCCCCCTGCTCATCTGGGCATACGGAGAGGTAATAATCAGCCTCTCAAAACCAAGCAGTGAAGCCGTCAATTCACGGTCGATTGGCAAAGTGGTGCCATAACCGGCAGCAGTGCCGAGAGGTGAAGCGTTGGTAAAAGCCAGCGCACCGGAGAGCACCTGCAAATCGTCACAGAGACTCTCGGCATATGAGGCAAACCAAAGGCCAAATGACGAAACCATTGCCGACTGCAAATGTGTGAAACCGGGCATGAGGACTGCTTCATGTTTTCTGCTCAGCTTCAGAAAGAGCCTGGCAAGCTTGTGAATTTCCGAGGCCAGGAGGGTCGACTGATGTCTTGACCATAAATGTACATCGGTGAGCACCTGGTCGTTACGTGAGCGACCAGTATGCAGTTTACCTGCTGCCTCACCCACAAGATCACGCAGACAAAACTCAACATAAGAGTGAACATCTTCATACTCTTTATTGATTTCCAGTTTTCCGTCTGATGATTCTTTAAAGAGTTCCGTGAGGCCTATGAGAAGCTGCGATTTTTCACCGGCATTAATCAGACCGCACCTCTCAAGCATAACGGTATGAGCCATGGAGCCCACTATATCATAAGGTGCCAGCCTCTCATCATAATGCCTGTCGCGATCACATGTGAAACCGATGATGCCTTCGTGCGTCTTCCCTCCTCTATCCCACAGGTTCATTTTCAGCTACTTTTTTTCTGTTGGCTTCCATAATGGCATGATGCGCCATCAGTCGTATTGCATTAATCCGTATGAACCCAAGGCTGTCAGTCTGGTTGAACCCACCTTCAATATCCATACTCGATAACTCCTTATTATATAATGAGGATGGTGATTCACGACCTTCCATAATAATATTGCCCTTGTAGAGCACCATATTGACAACACCGTCGATGACCTCCTGGCTCTTATCCATCGCCGCCTGCAGAAATTCCATTTCGGGAGAGAACCAGAAACCGTTATACACCAGCTCGGCAAAGACCGGCGCCAGCATATTACGCAGGCGCATTACCTCGCGGTCCATCGCTATGCCTTCAATATCTTTATGAGCTGCGTACAGTATTGTGGCACCGGGAGTTTCGTAAATGCCTCTTGACTTTATACCCACGAACCTGTTCTCAACCATGTCAAGCAGACCGATGCCATTCTCACCGCCCAGTTTATTAAGATAGATGAACAGCTTAAGAGGGTCTGTATAGCTTATGCCGTTATCCTTGTTTGCAACCTTCACAGGTATGCCATCCTTAAAAGTGATTGAGATATGTGTCTCTTTATCGGGGGCGTCCATCGGCATGACCATTTTCGAGAGGATATCCTTACCGGCACAGTAGCACGGATCTTCAAGGATACCTGCCTCATGGCTTATATGCATAAGGTTGTCGTCTTCGCTGTAAGGCTTGGAGATGGATGCTTTAACAGGTATTCGGTAGCCTGCGGCATACCTGATCATGTCAGAACGACCCTGGAACTGGGAGAGAAATTCAGGATCCTTCCAGGGGGAGATGACCTTGATGTCAGGCTTGAGAGCGTAGTAGGTAAGCTCAAAACGCACCTGGTCGTTGCCCTTGCCGGTAGCGCCGTGCGCAACATAATCAGCGCCGTATTCTATGGCTGCCTCTATCTGTTTTTTTGCTATGAGCGGACGTGCCAGGGCAGTGCCCAGAAGGTAACGGTCCTCATACACAGCATTGGCCTTGACAGCCTTGAAGATATAATCTGTGACGAACTCTTTCTTCAGATCTTCAATGATCACTTTTGATGCTCCGATCGACAGCGCTTTTTCACGTACCACGTCAAAATCGTCATTCTGCCCTACGTCAGCCACAAACGCAATGACATCATATCCTTTTTTTATAAGCCATTTAAGTATCACGGAGGTGTCAAGTCCCCCGGAATATGCCAGCATTACTTTTTTCATCTTGTTATTTTGTTTGCATTTTATGTTTAAATATCAGACTGAGACATTCTTCAATCGCTTCATTGCTTATGTTATCACGGGGGATTACCAGTATTGTGTCATCACCTGCAACAGTTCCGGCTATTTCATATCTGCCTGCCCGGTCAATCTTTATGGCCACCGCTGAAGCAAATCCCGGAGGAGTGTTGATAAGCAGCAGACCACGTGCCCACATCATCCCGGTTATTGCCTCTGTTTCAGGATCGGGTAACGTCTCAGTCCTGTCATCTCTCTTACCCGGAAGCATGTAGCGGTATCCGCCTTTGCCGTCGAAGCTCCTGCTTATGCCCAACTGCCTTAAGTCGCGGGAAAGCGTCGCCTGCGTACACTTTATCCCTTTGCCCTCCATCAGCCTGAGCAACTCCTCCTGGGAGATAATGATTTTCTCTGATACCAGTTTCTCGATAAGAATAAGTCGTGATGCTCTTGTCATATTGTATTTTTATTCATTATGAATGCAAATTTATACATATTTTTGTAAAAACAAATTTCTTCGTAATGATTTCTCAAACCACTGACTTTAGTGCACTTTAGTCACTCCCGCCTTTAGTTCACTCCGAACTATTTGTTGTATTTTTACAAACCAAACAATGCCGATGAAGGAAGAGATAAAAAAGGTTTTACTATTAGGCTCCGGAGCCCTGAAGATAGGTGAGGCAGGTGAGTTCGACTACTCGGGATCGCAGGCCCTGAAAGCGCTCCGCGAGGAGGGCATATTTACTGTTCTCATTAATCCGAATATCGCCACCGTTCAGACCTCTGAGAAAATCGCAGACAAAATCTACTTCCTCCCTGTCACGCCAAAATTCGTTGAACGCGTCATAGCCCGGGAAAAACCTGACGGCATCCTGCTTTCCTTCGGCGGACAGACAGCTCTGAATTGCGGCACGGCACTCTTCCGCGACGGGATCTTCGAAAAATACGGTGTGAAAGTCCTCGGCACTCCCGTCAGCGCTATTATGGACACTGAAGACCGCGAGCTCTTTGTGAAAAAGCTTGATGAAATAGATATCAGAACACCTCACAGCATTGCCGTCACCAATGTTGAAGACGCACTAAAAGCGTCAGAGAAACTCGGGTTTCCGATTATTATCAGGGCTGCATATGCACTTGGAGGTCTGGGTAGCGGATTCTGCTCAGACACCGAAGAACTGAAGGCACTGGCCGGAAGGGCATTCACTTTCTCCGGACAGATACTGGTTGAAGAATCGCTGAAGGGCTGGAAAGAGGTTGAATATGAAGTCGTACGCGACCGTTTCGACAACTGCATCACCGTGTGCAACATGGAGAACTTTGATCCCCTGGGAATTCATACCGGTGAGAGCATCGTCGTTGCGCCGTCGCAGACACTCACAAACAGCGAATATCATAAGCTCCGAGAGCTCTCTATCAGGATTATACGCCACATCGGGATTATCGGTGAATGCAACGTACAGTATGCTCTTGATCCGAACTCTGAAGACTACAGGGTAATTGAGGTCAATGCACGACTGTCCCGTTCCAGCGCTTTGGCCTCCAAGGCAACAGGCTACCCGCTGGCTTTCGTGGCAGCAAAACTCGGACTGGGTTACGGCCTCCACCAGCTGAAAAACTCGGTCACAAAAACCACCACTGCCTGTTTTGAACCTGCACTCGATTATATAGTCTGCAAGATCCCCCGCTGGGACCTGAACAAGTTCCAGGGTGTGGCCCACGAGATCGGCAGCAGCATGAAGAGCGTGGGTGAGATAATGGCTATAGGCAGAACCTTCGAGGAGGCGATACAGAAAGGTCTGCGCATGATCGGTCTCGGCATGCACGGCTTCGTCAGCAACCGCAACCTGAGCTTCCAGGGCATCGAGAAAGAACTCTCCCAGCCCACAGACATGCGTATCTTTTCAATAGCCGAGGCAATGGAGAAAGGCTTTGACATTGACCGTATCTATGAGCTCACGAAGATCGACAGATGGTTTCTGTACAAGCTGCAGAACATTGAAAACATAAAAAAGAAGCTTGAGACATATGACACCCTTGAAAGTATTCCCAACGAGGAATTACTTCACGCCAAGATAAACGGGTTCAGCGACTTCCAGATAGCGCGCCATGTATTAAAGGCTGACAACCGGAAGATCAATGAAGCCATGCTGAGTGTCCGCCGTTACCGCAAGAGCAAGGGTATTGTTCCGTATGTCAAGCAGATAGACACGCTTGCAGCCGAATATCCTGCCGTGACTAACTATCTTTATATGACCTACAGCGGAATCGAGCACGACGTCTGGTATGAGAATGACAAGCGTTCAGTGATAGTCCTCGGGTCAGGTGCATACCGGATAGGATCAAGCGTTGAATTCGACTGGTGCTCCGTCAATGCCATCACCACCATACGCAAAGAGGGACTGCGTGGCGTGATGATAAACTATAACCCTGAGACCGTCAGCACTGACTACGACATGTGTGACCGCCTCTATTTTGACGAGCTGTCGTTTGAACGGGTAATGGATATCATTGACCTGGAGACACCCCGCGGAGTGATACTGGCGATGGGGGGACAGATACCGAATAACCTGGCCATGAGACTTCACAGGCAGGGTGTTCCGATACTGGGAACCCCGCCTGAATCTATTGACAGGGCTGAGGACCGGCACAAATTCTCGTCGATGTGTGATTCCCTGGGCGTTGACCAGCCTCGCTGGCAGGAGCTGACCAGCTTTGAGGAGATAGATAAATTCATTGACGGCATAGGGTTCCCGGTGCTGATACGTCCGTCGTATGTTCTCTCCGGTGCAGCGATGAATGTGGTCTCAAACCACAGTGAGCTGGTCCATTTTCTTGAGCTGGCCGTAAGTGTCTCAAAGGAACACCCGGTGGTCGTATCCGAGTTCATTGAATATGCCAAGGAGATAGAGATTGATGCCGTGGCCACAGGAGGCGAGATTGTTGCTTACGCAATCAGCGAACATGTTGAGTATGCCGGCGTACATTCAGGTGATGCGACAATTGTATTCCCGCCACAGAAGATATACTTTGAGACCGTCAGGCGAATCAAGCGTATCTCAAGACAAATAGCAAAAGAACTTAATATTTCAGGTCCGTTCAATATACAATTCCTGGCACGTGAGAATGATATAAAGGTCATAGAGTGCAACCTCCGCGCCAGCAGGAGCTTTCCCTTTGTTTCAAAGGTATTGAAAACGAATCTGATAGAGCTTGCTACCAGGGTTATGCTGGGTGTTCAGTGGGAGAAACCGCACAAGTCGGTCTTCGACCTTGACTATGTGGGTGTAAAGGCTTCACAGTTCAGTTTCTCACGACTTGCTAAGGCCGATCCGGTACTGGGAGTTGACATGGCTTCAACGGGTGAGGTGGGATGTATAGGCGACAGCTTTTACGAAGCTTTATTAAAGGCCATGTATTCTGTGGGTTACAGAATGCCTGAAAAGGCAGTGCTGATATCATCAGGTCCCGCAAAATCGAAGGCTGACCTGATAGAGGCTGCACGTCTTCTCCGGAGCCGCGATTATAAGATTTATGCCACGAGGGGTACGCAGCAGTTCCTGACCAACGCCGGGATCGAGGCTGAGGTGGCCTTCTGGCCTGATGAAAAAGAGAGCCCCAACACCGTGGAACTGATTAAAAAGCGCGTTGTTGACCTGGTGATCAATATCCCAAAGGATCTGTCTCCCACGGAGCTGAATAACGATTATCAGATACGGCGGAGCGCCGTTGACTATAACATACCGCTCATAACCAATGCACGGCTGGCATCGGCTTTTATTCACGCCTTCTGCAGCATGACGGAGAGTGAGCTGGAGATAAAGGCGTGGGACGAGTACTAGGGGAAGGGGAGAAAAGGGGAAGAGGAGAAGAGGTGAAAAGGAGAAGAGGTGAAGGGGAGAAGGGGAGAAAGGGAGATGTGGTGAAAAGGAGAGGGGGGAATGAGCGAGGGAGTGACAGAACGAGGGGGCGACTTTGAGAGGGAGCGAATTTGCGAAGGAGCGAGGGAGCAAGGGGGCGGATTGAACAATTAAACAATAGAATGCAGAAATCAGAACCGATAACCTCTGTAAAAAACTTATTGCGCGTAGCGCATAATGTATTGTAGCACAGCTGATTAAATCATTTAATGTACCCCGTAGAGCTTGCCCCGATAGCCGGCAGGCGTATTGGGGGGTTACAGTATTGTAGACGCGATAACAACAGAATATGATAACAATCAGAAAAGCAACCACCGACGATGCCGGGTCAATAATAAGATTCCAGCAGGCAATGGCCAGAGAGACAGAAGGGATTGAACTGAATAGCGATATTGTCACAAAGGGTGTGATGGCTGTCTTTCACGACCCGGGTAAAGGCCAGTATTATGTGGCGGAGGATAACGACTCCGTGATGGCATCACTGATGATCACATATGAGTGGAGCGACTGGCGAAACGCGAATGTATGGTGGTTTCAGTCGGTTTATGTCATACCTGACTACAGAAGGATGGGTATCTTCAGGATGATGTATGAATACGTCAAAAAAGCAGGCGTTGCAAACGGTATAGCAGGACTGCGTCTCTATGTCGATGCGAGGAATACTCGTGCTCAGAGCACATATGATGCGATGGGAATGAACGGGGAGCATTATAAAGTATACGAGTGGATGAGATGACGAGGACGGGACTTGGCGAGGGGGAGAAAGGGTGAAGGGGAGAAATGGAGAAATGGAGAAGAGGAGAAGAGGAGAAAAGGGGAAAAGGGGAAAAGGAGAAGAGGGGAAAAGGAGAAAGGGAGAGGGAGCGGGATGAACAATAGAACATTTGAACAATAGAATGCAGAAATCAGAACCGATAAACTGCGCAAAGAAATTTTGTGCATAGCGCATAAAGTATTGTAGAACTGCAGATTAAGTCATTTTGTGTACCCCGTAGAGCTTGCCCCGATAGCCGGCAGGCGTATCGGGGGGTTAAAGTATTGTAGACAATAAGATATGAATTGGCTGATAATACCGGTAGTCATCTATTCCGTTGGAATCCTTGCCTTGTGGCTGATCCTGATCAGGAAGCGCAGTGCCGGGATGCCTTTTATAAACAAAAAAGTTAAGATCTCTGTCGTTGTGGCGGTCCGCAATGAAGAAAAAAAAATCACCGGTCTGCTTGAGAGCCTTGCAGGGCAGAACTACCCCAAAGATCTGCTTGAAATTATTATTGTAAATGATAACTCGACAGACAGAACTACGATAGTCGTCAGTGAATTCATATTAGAACACAGGCAGCGCTCTGGTCTCAACATAAGATTAATTTATAATACCTTCCAGGGTAAGAAAAGCGCCATCCGGTACGGTATAGAGAAGTCGGCCGGTGAGCTGATAATGACCACTGATGCTGACTGTGTTGTCGGAACCGGGTGGGTGACTGCATTTGCGTCAATTTATTCAAAAACAGGGGCTGACTTGATCCTTGGCGAGGTTTGTGAGAAGCCGGGGAAAGGTTTCGCATCACATTTCGGCAGGTTGGAGTTTTCGGCGCTTCAGGCGATAACCGAAGCAGCAGTTTATGCCGGGTATCCGGTGATGTGCAATGCGGCCAATATGGCGATAAGAAGGGATGTCTACCTGAAGTATTCCGGAGCTTTGCATGATAATATTCCTTCCGGTGATGACATTTTCCTGTTGCATGCTGTGAAGCGTGGTGGTGGTACTGTCAGATATGCTGCTGACAGGGGGGCGGCGGTGGTGACCGCGGGAGCGGTCACGGCTGCGGCTCTATTCCGCCAGCGTGCCCGCTGGGCATCAAAGGCTTACTTCTACAGAGACGGAGCCACCCTCACCCTCGCCGCAGCCACGGCGGCGTGCAACGCCGCCGTCACCGCCGCCGCCCTGGCATCAGTTATATCATTAAAATTCCTCCCCCTCCCCGCCCTCATGTATGCAATCCGGTTTGTGCCCGACTACCTCATCACCCGTCATAACCTTAAAAAAAGAGAGGAGCAACCGCCCCTCCCGATATTCTTACTGTCTGAACTGATCTACCCCTTCTATTTCATTGCCGTGGCCCTGCTCTCCCTCCTCCCCTCCTCTCGCCGGTTCGCAAAGTCTGAGGTCTGAAGGTCTAAGAGGGTCTGAGGGCATTGCCTTCCGAAGCCTTGGCGAATGAGGGTCTGAGGCCCTGTTGTCGTACGGTCCAGCAGTTTTGCAGTCTGGCGCTTCACGACGGTCCTACAATACCTGATGCGCTACACGCAACAACCTTTTGTCAGCCTTATTAATTCCTGTTACTAAATTCTATTGTTCTATTGTTCTTATTACCGCCGAGCCCCGGCAAAGGCGGCATCAGTTCCCCTCCGCCAGCACCTTGATACGCACCAGCCTTATCTCCTCCTCCTCAAACTCACCGGCCAGCTCCCTGATGGCCTCCTCCAGCGACCCCGTCTCAGCCTCCTCCATGAAATATGAATAAATATCCTGCTGACGGTCTTCATCAATCACCGTATTAATATAATACTCTATGTTCAGTTTCGTTCCTGACCCCACAATAGCCTCTATCTCCGTCAGCAGATCATCATACTCTATCCCCTTTGCATCCGCAATATCCTCAAACGGCATCTTGCGGTCAATGCTCTGTATGATGTAGACCTTCAGTCCCGACTTGTTCACCACCGATTTGACCACCATGTCCTGCGGCCTGATGATCTCTTTCTCGGCCACATAGTTCTGTATTACTTCCACTACCTCCCTGCCGTAGCGCTGTGCCTTCCCTGCCCCTATGCCTGTTATGTTCTGCAGCTCCTCCAGCGTGACCGGATACTGTATCGCCATCTCCTCGAGAGAAGGATCCTGAAATATATTGTACGGTGGCTGGCCCGCCTGCTTTGATATCTTCTTCCTCAGATCCTTCAGTATGCTCAGCAGCTCCTCATCTGCTGCCGCCGTGCGTGCACCGAAAGAAGCCTCATCATCCTCTGACTCAGTATAGTCATGATCTTCATTCAGCATGAAACTCTGCGGATTCTCAAGGAACTGATGTCCCTTCGGTGTCAGCCCCAGAAGACCATAGTTTTCTATATCCTTGTTCAACAACTTGTTGATCAGAGCCTGCCTTATGACCATGTTCCAGAAACGCTCATCCTTCTCTTCATCTATGCCAAAAGTCTCAAGCTTGTTATGCTTGTACGACTTGATAGCCGAATTAAGCGTTCCGGCGAGTATCTTAGCAATGTGATCAGCTTTATGCTTTTCTTTCACTGCTAGCACAGTCTCAAGCACGTTGACGACATATTCAGACCCCTCAAACTGGGTCTTGGGATGCAGACAGTTGTCACACGCCTCACAGTTTTCCTGAGTATACTCTTCCCCGAAATAATGCAGCAAAATCCTGCGGCGGCACGTAGACGACTCGGCATATGATACTGTCTCGAGCAGCAGCTGCTTGCCTATCTCCTGCTCGGCAATGGGCTTGCCCTGCATGAACTTCTCAAGCTTGACAATGTCATCATAGCTGTAATATGCGATGCACCGCCCTTCACCACCATCTCGTCCTGCCCGGCCCGTCTCCTGGTAATAACCCTCAAGACTCTTGGGCATATCATAGTGTATGACGTACCTCACATCCGGCTTATCTATACCCATTCCGAAAGCAATCGTGGCCACGATAACATCCACCTCCTCCATCAGGAACTTGTCCTGGTTCATGGTGCGTGTTGCCGAATCCATTCCTGCGTGATAGGCCAGAGCCTTAATATCATTAACCTTGAGCGTCTCGGCCAGCTCCTCCACCTTCTTACGGCTCAGACAATAAATTATTCCTGATTTGCCGGGATTGTTCTTTATGTATTTGATGATCTCCCTGGCTGCATCCTGCTTGGCCTTCACTTCATAGTAGAGGTTAGGCCTGTTAAATGACGATTTGAAAACCTTGGCATCACTGATGCCGAGGTTCTTCAGGATATCATGCTGCACCTTGGGTGTGGCTGTCGCAGTGAGTGCAATGATGGGTGCACGGATAATGGTATCTATTATAGGACGTATCCTGCGGTACTCAGGCCTGAAGTCGTGCCCCCACTCAGAGATACAGTGAGCTTCATCAACAGCATAGAATGAGATCTTTATGTTCCTCAGAAAATCAATGTTCTCTTCCTTGGTGAGAGACTCGGGCGCCACGTACAGGAGCTTGGCATTACCCAGAAGAACATCCTGTTTTACTTTCGCGATGGCAGTCTTCGTGAGCGAGGAGTTAAGAAAATGCGCAACATCATCAGTAGTGTTGAAATTCCGCATCGCATCAACCTGGTTCTTCATTAAGGCGATAAGAGGAGAAATAACTATCGCAGTGCCTTCCATCATAACAGCAGGGAGCTGATAACAGAGCGACTTACCCCCACCTGTCGGCATTAAGACAAAAGTATCGTAACCACTGACAACGCTCTCTATTATCTCTTCCTGATTGCCCTTGAAATTATCGAAACCAAAGTAACGTTTCAGATAATCATGTATGGACCTGTCATTAACCATATAAATTTCCCGCTTCCCCGTTCTTAAAACATATTATATAAATAACAAGGTACAAAATCCCTGCAAAATTTCTTAACCCTTCTATCAAATTTAATATTATTTATAACAAAAATCAAATCTTTTTATCAAATGTAATTTTCATCATCACGATGACATTAAGTATCGGGTATTGTATGAAAGCGTAAGATTTAGCATCTTTACACGCTTTAAAATGCGGCATGACTTATGGCTGTCGGTAAGAGTAAAAGAGGCAACAATGAAGGTGAGATGACATTTCTACAGCATCTTGAAGAGTTGAGATGGCATATCATCAGGTCTGTGGCTGCAATCGCAGTAGGCGCCGTTGTTGCTTTTATTCTCAAAGATTTCATTTTCAATGATATCATTCTCGCTCCCAAAAGCCCGGATTTCATTACCAACAGGCTGCTCTGCCGGCTGGCCGATATTGTCAACGCACCGGCACTTTGCATAAACCAGCAGCCTCTTGAGCTGATAAGTATAAAAATGTCAGGTCAGTTCACCACACATATTAATATTTCTCTGATAGCAGGCGTTGTTTTAGCATTTCCTTATATCTTCTGGGAGTTCTGGTCTTTCTTCCGGCCTGCATTATATGAAAAGGAACGTAAATATGCCCGCGGAGCTGTCACCGCGGCTTCATTGTTATTTCTTACGGGAATTCTTTTTGGCTATTATATTATCTCACCTCTCTCAATCAACTTCCTGGCAACTTATCGCGTCAGTGAAATTGTGCACAATCAGATAAATATAACCTCCTATATTGGGTCTGTCACTTCTGTGGCACTCTCGGCAGGTGTCACATTTGAACTTCCTATTGTCGTATTCTTCCTTGCCAGAATCGGGGTAATAACTCCTGAATTCATGCGTAAGTACCGGAAGCATGCAATAGTAGTAGTTCTTATCATTGCAGCGATCATCACCCCTCCTGACGTTTTCAGCCAGACCCTTGTGTCGATACCGTTGATCTTGTTGTACGAAGTGAGTATCTTTATTGCAGCCAGGGTAGTTAAAAAGCGTGAGCTGGATGACGCGGCCGCCGACGTCCAGGCTGATACGGCCGGAAAAAAATAAAAGCATGAAACTGTATACCAAAGACCTTATTAAGAGATACAAGACCCGTACTGTCGTGAATGAGGTCTCTGTTGAGGTCGAACAGGGGGAAATTGTTGGATTGCTTGGCCCCAACGGTGCAGGTAAAACTACCACATTCTACATGATTGTGGGTCTTATAAGACCGAACCAGGGACAGATATTTCTCGATAATACCGATATCACCGGCTTACCAATGTACCGTCGTTCCCGAATGGGCATCGGGTACCTGGCACAGGAGGCTTCAATATTCAGGAAATTGAGCGTGGAAGATAACATCAAGGCTGTCATGGAGCTTTCTGACATGAGCAAAGAGGAACGCCAGGAGCGCCTCGAATTACTTCTTACGGAGTTCGGCCTCGGCCGCATACGCAAGAGTCTGGGCATACAGCTGTCGGGGGGTGAACGACGCCGTACGGAAATAGCCCGCGCACTTTCCCTTAAACCTAATTTCATCCTCCTTGACGAACCCTTTGCAGGCGTTGACCCTATCGCCGTTGAAGATATACAGTCAATTGTGTCACACCTGAAGGACAAGAATATAGGTATCCTCATCACCGATCATAACGTGCATGAGACCTTGTCAATCACTGACCGTGCCTATCTTCTCTTCGAGGGCAGGATACTCAAACAGGGCACTTCAACACAGCTCGCTGAAGATGAGGAGTCAAGAAACCTTTACCTCGGTAAGAACTTCGAACTCAGGAGGTAATTTAAAAAGCTGCTTTTGTAACTTCATTTTATTTGCTAATTTTGCGCCGGATTTTGCGGATGTGTCGTAATTGGTAGCCGAGCAAGACTTAGGATCTTGTGCCTCAAGGCGTAAGGGTTCGAGTCCCTTCATCCGCACAAAATATTATATATATGAATATTACCAGAGAAAACATTGACGCGCTGAATGCTCATATCAGGATCAATATCGTAAAAACCGATTACGAAGGGAAAGTTGAAAATAAGCTCAAAGAATATAAAAAGAGTGCAAATATCAAGGGCTTCCGTCCAGGCCATGTGCCCTCCCAGATGATTAAAAAGCTCTATGGCACATCTGTTCTTGCCGATGAGATAAACAAGATTGTCTCCGAAAGCCTTTCGGACTTCATCAGGAATGAGAAGATAGACATCCTCGGCGACCCGATACCTAAAAATGATGAACACTCATTCGATCCTGAGAAATCTGAAGAGTTCAACTTTACCTTCGAGCTTGGCCTTGCTCCTGAATTCGAACTTGCCCTTACAAAAAAACAGAAACTCACACGCTACGAGATAGAACCAGATGCAAAAATGATAGCCGACTATGTCGACAACTATACACGCAGACATGGCCAGTTTATTGTTGCAGAAAAATCGGAAGAAAAGGATCTGCTGAAAGGTACTATTGTTTCTGAAGACGGTACCATTAAAAACGAAGACGCCACACTTTCAGTTGATATAGTCAGGGACGAAGACCAAAAAAAGGAATTCATCGGTAAAAAGGCAGGCGATACTATAACATTTGACATCCGCAAGGCTTTCCCGAACGACTATGAGATAGCCGGACTGATTCGCAAACAAAAAGACGAAGTAAAGGACGTGAACGGTATGTACTCAATGACCGTCAGAGAGGTGTCAAGGTTTGTACCTGCCGATAATAACAAGGCTTTGTGGGATAAGGTCTACGGCGAGAATACAGTAAACTCACCTGAAGAATTCGAGGCAAAAGTTGTGGATGAAATCAAGGAATATTTTGGCCGTGAGACTGACTATAAACTCAGGACCGATGCACGCGATACAGTCCTGAAGAAAACGCCGTTCGACCTGCCCGACGAGTTCCTGAAAAGATGGCTCTTAAAAGCGAACGAAAAAACCACCGCCGAGGAGATTGAGAAGGAATATGACCATTTCCGCGATGATCTGCGCTGGCAGCTGATAAAGAACAAGATAGCCAAAGAGAACGACGTCAAAATTACCGACGAAGAGATCCTGGCTGAAGCAAAAGCCTTCACAAAAGCTCAGTTTGCACAGTATGGTCTTCATTATGCCACCGATGAGCAGGTTACCTCTTTTGCGCAGGACATGCTGAAAAAGGAAGATGATTCTCACCGCATCGCTGAAAAAGTACTTGACACCAGGGTGCTGAACATCATTATCGAAGCTCTGAAAGTAGAGGATAAAACAGTCTCGATAGAAGAGTTCAACAAGCTCTTTGAGAAAAAATGACAACTGAATATTGAGAATTTTATATCTTTAACATCCAATAAAAGCCTTTAACCATGTCAGATATCAAAGATTTCGGAAAATTTGCTGCTGACCGTTTTGGCATCAGTAGCCTGGCAATGCAGCGTTACATTAAAGCTGAAAACAGTTATATCTCACCGACGATCATTGAGGAGCGTCAGCTCAATGTAGCCTCAATGGATGTCTTTTCGCGCCTGATGATGGACCGGATAATATTCCTGGGCCTGCCCATTGATGACTATGTGGCAAATATTATACAGGCACAGCTGCTTTATCTTGACTCGTCAGATCCCGGAAAAGATATTCAGATCTATCTGAACTCTCCCGGTGGTTCGGTCAGTGCCGGACTTGGTATTTATGACACCATGCAGTATATATCTGCCGATGTGGCTACCATATGCACAGGCATGGCCGCTTCAATGGGTGCTGTTCTGCTCACTGCAGGTACCAAAGGCAAAAGATCGGCGCTGAAGCATTCCCGCATAATGATACATCAGCCTATGGGAGGTGCAGAAGGCCCTGCAGCTGACATAGAAATTGTTGTCAAAGAAATAATTAAGCTTAAAAGGGAACTTTACGAGATTCTTGCCCTTCATACCGGCAACTCGGTCGATAAGGTGGAAAAGGATTCTGACCGCGATTACTGGATGACGGCAACAGAGGCGAAGGAATACGGAATGATCGACGAAGTACTTATAAGAGCAAAAAAGTCAAGCCGCACTGATGGATAAGTGCTCATTCTGCGGACGGACGAAGAAAGAGGCAAACCTGCTCATAGCAGGTCTTGAAGGCCACATCTGTGACCATTGCATCGAGCAGGCCCACAACATTATGATTGAGGAGCTCGGCAGTAAATCAAACTTCAGCCTTGACAGCATCAAGCTCCGTAAGCCGGAAGAGATAAAGGAATTCCTTGACCAGTATGTCATAGGCCAGGACCGGGCAAAAAAAACACTCTCGGTAGCGGTGTACAATCATTATAAGAGGTTGATGCAGAGATCTGATAATGATGATGTCGAGATTGAAAAATCGAATATAATCCTTGTCGGTGAGACAGGTACCGGCAAGACCCTCCTGGCACGCACCATTGCACGCATGCTTCATGTGCCTTTCACCATTGTGGATGCCACCGTACTCACGGAAGCCGGATATGTTGGTGAAGACATTGAAAGCCTCCTTACACGACTGCTGCAGAATGCCGACTATGATGTCAAGGCTGCAGAGAAAGGTATCGTGTTCATTGATGAGCTTGACAAGATAGCCCGCAAAGGAGATAACCCATCCATCACGCGTGATGTCTCGGGAGAGGGAGTGCAGCAGGGCCTCCTTAAACTTCTTGAGGGATCAATTGTGAATGTTCCCCCTCAGGGAGGCAGGAAACATCCGGAACAGAAGATGATCCCTGTCGATACAAAAAATATCCTTTTCATATGCGGCGGAGCGTTTGAAGGTATTGAGAAAAAAATTGCCAACCGGCTCAACACGACTATTGTCGGATATAATGCAAGCCGTTCGCGCGACCGTTATGACAAAAACGATCTTCTGAAGTACATCGCCCCGCAGGACCTGCGTGCTTATGGCCTCATACCGGAGATCATCGGCCGTCTGCCTGTTCTGACACACCTCTCACCCCTTGACAAAAAGGCCCTGAGAGCCATCCTCACGGAACCTAAAAATGCCATCACAAAGCAGTATATCAAGCTCTTTTCCATGGACGGAATTGAACTCACGTTCACCGACGATGTACTGGACTACATAGTTGATAAGTCCGTTGAGTTCAAGCTTGGTGCCAGGGGATTGAGGGCGCTCTGCGAAGCAATCATGCTCGATGCAATGTTTGAGCTTCCTTCAGGAGATACGAAGGAATTCACAGTTACAACCGAATATGCCGCCCACAAGCTTGAAAGAGTGGACATGAAGATCCTGAAAGCATCATAATAAAAAACCCGGTCTCAATCACCGGGTTTTTTATTTGGATACCTCCGCAGGTATGTCGTATAGGTAAAGCTGACCCCGTCTTTTTCTTCGGCGATATGTTCCTCTTCTTCAGAAACATACCATACCTCAGGATCAATTTCCGGAAAGAATGTGTCTGATTTGAATTCCTTATGTAAATGGGTCACCAGCAGTCTGTCGGCAAGCGGCATGAACTGCCTGTAAACCGAACCGCCCCCTATGATGAAGATCTCATTCCCGGGGTCACAGAATCCAATGGCCTGCTCTACTGACCTGGCGGTCTCGGCACAGTCAAAACAGTCAAGTTCATTGTCGGTAAGCACAATATTCTTTCTTCCGGTCAGGGGCTTATTTGGCAGAGATTCCCATGTTTTCTTGCCCATGATGAGACAATGTCCCATTGTGATCTTCCTGAACCGCTTCAGATCTCCCGGAACATGGGCCAGCAGCTTGTTCCTGTACCCAATGCCGTTATTGCGGTCCGTTGCAACTATAATAGTGATCATATCAGACTGATATTTCTCCCTTTATGGCGGGATGAGGATCATAGCCCGTAAGAGTAAAGTCCTCATATTTGAATGAAAAGATATCCTTAATCTCCGGATTAAGCGTCATCAGAGGCAACCGGCGAGGCTCACGGGCCAGCTGAAGCTTTACCTGCTCTATATGATTAAGGTATATGTGCGCGTCGCCAAAGGTGTGCACAAAGTCACCCGGTATGTACCCTGTGACCTGGGCCATCATAAGTGTCAGAAGCGAATACGAAGCTATGTTAAACGGTACTCCCAGGAAAATATCCGCGCTGCGCTGATAAAGCTGACATGACAGCCTGCCGCCGGCAACATAAAACTGGAAAAGTACATGACAGGGCGGCAACGCCATCTTCTCTATCTCACCCACGTTCCATGCATTGACAATGTGCCTGCGTGAGTCAGGGTTCTCCTTCAGTGATTTTACCACTGCGCTTATCTGGTCAACATGCCGCCCGTCAGATGCAGGCCATGAGCGCCACTGGTAACCGTATACCGGCCCCAGATTACCGTCTGCATCTGCCCACTCGTTCCATATCCTTACTCCGTTATCCTGCAGGTATTTAACATTGGTGCTCCCGCTGAGGAACCACAGCAGCTCATATATAATTGACCTGAGATGAAGCTTCTTGGTTGTCACAACAGGAAAACCTTCCGAAAGGTCAAAACGCATCTGATAACCAAAGGTGCTTATGGTTCCGGTGCCTGTACGGTCTTTCTTTTCAGCGCCATGGGTCAAAACATGACTCAGCAGATCAAGATATTGCTTCATAAAGTATAATGCTGTCTACTTCCCTTCACCTGTAATTTTTGCCACCCATCCGCCTCCCGGAGCCATGCTGATCTTAACCTTATCTGCAGAACCGGACTGGAGCTTAAGATGCTTATAGTCCTCACCAAAATTATCGGCATTGATGCCATCGCGGAATACTTCCAGAGTGTAGTTCCCGCCGGGAAGGAATGATAAGTCTGCTTCGAGTGTCCTTGCATTCCAGTCTGTCATGGCGGCGAGATACCAGGTGTCTTCTTTTCTGCGGGCAATGATAATATAGTCACCTGCCCTGGCTTCCAGCACCTTTGTTTCATCCCATGTAACCGGCACACCTGCAATGAAGGTTGCGCACTCCTGGTTGCGTTTGTAGTTTGAAGGACTGTCGGCCAGCATTTGAAGCGGGCTTTCATAAACTACATACATGGCCATCTGGTGCACCCTGGTACCCTGGCTTGCGGGCCTGTAGAATACCGGTGCAAAGTCGCGCTTCTGCATGTTGACCATGGCTCCCGGAGTATAATCCATCGCTCCGGCCACCATGCGTGTGAAGGGGATGATCAGGTCATGTTCAGGATTGCAGTCATAACTCCATTTGTTATGTTCGAGGCCTCTGACTCCCTCACGGGTAATTGCATTTGGCCAGGTGCGCTCCATCCCGTCAGGTTTATAGCAGCCGTGAAAATCGACAAGCATCTTGTGTTCGGCTGCTTTGGCAACAACCTCATGGTAATAATTTACCATCCACTGGTCGTCACGCTGCATGAAATCAACCTTGATGCCTTTCACACCCCACTTCTCAAACTGTGCCAGTGCCTCATCCATCTTATCATAAAAAGTCTTCCAGACGACCCACAGTATAATGCCAACATTTTTTCGGGCTGCATAATCACATAATTCCTGCACATCAAAGCCTTCTGCCACGTCAAGCACGTCACCAATCTTGTACCAGCCCTCATCAAGTATCACATACTCAATGCCGTTATCTGATGCAAAATCAATATAATATTTATAGGTGTCATTATTGAGCCCTGCCCTGAAATCGACACCATAAAGATTATTGGCGTTATACCAGTCCCAGGCCACCTTGCCCGGCTTTACCCAGCTGAAGTCGGCGCCGGGCGCAGCGTGTGCTCCCAGCTTGTAAACCATCTCGCTCTCAACCAGCCCGGCATCATCGGGAGTGATAATGAACACACGCCATGGGAATGTGCGTGTTCCGGTTGTCTTTGCTATATAATCTTCCCGTTCAGTCACATAGATGTCACGGTCATTATTAGCTTTTATAGCAGCCGGATACGCCGGAAAAGTCCCGGCAACACCCCCCTTGCCGTCGCCGGTGATCCACATGCCGGGATAATCACGTATGTCAGCCTCGGTAAGGAGGATGTTCATCCCGTCATGTCATAAACAGTGCCGGCAGGCTGGCGAGGTGTTTTTGACTTACAGTGTCCATTGCCGAGAATATGAATTTCTGTTCATTATGCGACATAAAGCCGGCTTCAAGCGGATACCAGGAAGTGGAACCTTCAGGCAGTGAAAAGGCAAATTTCTCATCCTTTACGGTCACGTCGCCCTTGAGCGAAGTAGTAAACCTGTAAGCCACACCGTCATTATATACCCGAAACGCGAGCGAGCAACCGTTCCTGAAACGAAGGGTCAGGCCCCGGTATGTATCAGGAATAAATTTGTTCTTATGAGGCACCACCGGAATAAGGGTGTCAGTAACACTGGTAACGATAGCTTTTGGCTGACCCGGTTTGAGTCCCGGGAGCTCAGCGCCGTCAATGAGAAGTGCCGGTTGAAGGTCCGTAATTATCTTTTTGCCGTCGAAGCTGACATTCAGCGTGACCTGGTCACCAACTTCCACAGCAAGGCTTATTCTGCTATCCGGTGACCTGACAGTATAATCCTTTGATAAAACAGGGAATGAAATCATCAGCCCCGTCACCAGTAAAATGTTGAAAATCCTCATGCGTATGATTGTATTATTCCTTCTCTTTTCTGCGGGCCATTTCATCTCGTATGGCTGCCGCCTGCTCATAATCCTCGCGGTTTATAGCTTCTGTAAGCATGTCCTTCAGCTCCTCAACAGTGAATTCACCGTATTCACTTGTGGTAGCCGGACTTTTCTTCTGCGGAGCTCCGCCGCCCTGTTTCTGTTCTTCTTCTGCTGTAGCGCTCATAACAATACCTGCTTCATTAAGTATCTGCAAATCAATGAATATCGGACATTCAAACCTCAGGGCCAGGGCTACGGCATCGGAAGTCCGCGAATCAATCTGAAAACGCTTCTCGCCATCAGTGCAAACGATTTCTGAATAGAAGATACCCTCGCGCAGCTTGTTTATAAGTACCTGTTCAACTGTAACGCCGCATGCTTCAGCAAAACTCTTGAACAGATCATGTGTCAGCGGTCTGGGCGGCTCAAGGTTCTCAAGCTTTATCACTATGGCCTGAGCCTCAAAACCACCAATTATTATTGGCACCCTGCGTTCACCATTCTCTTCTGCCAGGATCAAAGCATATGCCCCGGACTGTGTCTGACTGTAAGAAATACCTATGACTTTCAGACGTATAAGGTTATTTTCCATAGCAATTCTTATTTTCTGCCCGACAGGCTGATATGACAAATATATATAATATGAATCTTTATCGCCCGCAGGTTGAAAATTTTTATCAGCAGTTTAATGGTGATAAAATCATTCTATGGATTTGCAAATAAGTTTATTTTTATATCTTTGCAGTCCGAAAAACAAAGATCCGGAGGGGCAGGCAGAAGTGTCATGCATTGATGAGCAGGACCGCCTCACGGAGTAACATAAGAGAGATCGAAAATGTACGCAATCGTAGAAATTGCAGGTCAGCAGTTCAAGGTGGAAGAAGGAAAAAAGATCTTCGTTCACCGCATGGATGTTGCTGTAGGCGAGAATGTTGAATTTGAAAAGGTTCTCCTTGTTGATAACGACGGTGCGATATCCGTAGGCGAACCAGTTGTAGCAGACACCGTTGTTGGCGCCACCGTCCTTTCCCACCCAAGAGGTGACAAAGTCATTATCTTCAAGAAGAAGAGGAGAAAAGGATACCAGAAGAGATCCGGACACCGCCAGGATTTTACGGAGATTGAAATATTTTCAATCGGAGCTAAAGGCACCGCCCCAAAAAAGGTTGCACCGAAGCCCGAAAAGAAAGTTATCGAAACCCCTGTAGCTGAAGAAACCAGCGCCGAAACCAGGAAGGCTCCTGCAAAAAAGACTGCTGAAAAGAAAACTGCAGAAAAGAAAGTCACTGAGAAAAAAGCTCCGGCTGAGAAAAAGGCTACGGCTGAGAAAAAGGCTACGGCCGTGAAGAAAACTGCTGTAAAAAAAACTCCGGCAACTGAAAAAAAGAAACCGGCAAAAAAATAACCGATAAGCAATAAATAACAGGATATGGCACACAAGAAAGGAGCCGGCAGTTCTCATAACGGCCGCGAATCAGAAAGCAAACGACTTGGAGTCAAACTCTTCGGAGGTCAGGTAGTCAAGGCCGGCGGCATAATAGTCCGCCAGCGCGGGACTGTACATAATCCGGGCGAAAACGTCGGCATTGGTAAGGATCATACTCTCTTTGCCCTCATCGACGGAACAGTCGAGTTCGTAAAGAAAAGTGATAACAAATCATTTGTATCGGTAAAACCTGTTGCCGTATAGGTGATAATCACTTCAGATCATAACTCCTGAAAATATCCGCTGTAGCGCATCTTTTCAGGAGTTTTTGTTTTAATTTTATGCCACTTTTACGCGAATAAATCTTTAAAGATGCTTACCATTAACCTCCTTCGTGAACAATCCTCAACCGTCATCGACAGGCTCAGGATCAAAAACTTCGATGCCACAGAGATAGTAAACCATGTGCTTGATCTTGACCGCCGTCGCCGTGAGATACAGACTGAGAGTGATGCTGTACAGGCCGAGTTGAATAACCTCTCAAGAGAGATCGGCTCCATGATGAAGGAAGGCAGAAAGGAAGATGCCGAGGCCGCAAAGAAAGGTATCGGCACACTGAAAGAAAAACAGAAACAGCTTTCCGTAAACTTCGACATGGTCAGTGAGGAGTTGCAGAAGGAGCTCATCAGACTGCCAAACCTCCCCCACCCGATGGTAGCTCCGGGTAAAACTCCTGAAGATAACGTCATCGTTCGCAGCGGAGGCCTGTTGCCTGAACTTCAACCTGATGCCCTTCCCCACTGGGATCTCATAAAAAAATATGACATCATTGACTTTGACCTGGGGATAAAGATCACAGGTGCAGGCTTTCCGGTCTATAAAGGCAAAGGCGCCAGGCTGCAGAGAGCACTCATAAACTTCTTCCTCGATGAAGGCGGCAAAGCAGGATACCGTGAGATTGAACCGCCAATAGTTGTAAATGAAGATTCCGGCTTCGGCACAGGCCAGTTGCCTGACAAGGAAGGCCAGATGTATCATGTGGGTATCGACAATCTTTATATGATCCCCACTGCGGAAGTCCCGATAACCAACATCTATCGTGATGTAATCCTTGACGCCTCAGACCTGCCGGTCCGCAATGTGGGCTATACGCCCTGCTTCCGCCGTGAGGCGGGTTCATGGGGAGCACATGTAAGAGGACTGAACAGGCTCCATCAGTTTGACAAGGTGGAGATCGTTCAGATTGCTCATCCTGACACATCATACGAATCTCTCGAAGAAATGGTGAAACATGTCGAGAGTCTTCTTGTCAGGCTTGAGCTGCCGTACCGCATCCTGAGATTATGCGGCGGCGATATGTCATTCACCTCAGCCATGACCTACGACTTTGAAGTTTATTCTGCGGCGCAAAAGCGCTGGCTGGAAGTTAGCTCCACATCCAACTTCGAAGCCTTCCAGGCCAACAGGCTCAAGTGCCGTTTCAGGGAGAAGGGCGCCAAACAGACTACCCTCTGCCATACGCTTAACGGAAGCGCGCTGGCACTGCCGCGCATCGTTGCTGCACTCCTTGAAAACAACCAGACACCTGAGGGAATAAAAATACCTGCCGTCCTGGTGCCTTATACCGGCTTTGAAATGATCAGCTGACGGGATGAAGAAGAGCTCACAGGCATTTATTTATGCGGCTCTTTCGGTTATCCTGTGGGGAACAATCCCTACTGCCTTTAAAATAGCACTGTCGGAACTGAGCATCATCACCATGCTTGGTATTACCACGCTTGTGTCGACAGTCGTGCTTTTCCTGATAGTTGCCGCCACCGGAAAGCTGAAGCTGCTCCGTAAGATGACCGGGAAAGACATAATGTGGTCAGCGCTCCTGGGGCTGATCAATCCCGTTGGTTATTACCTTCTGCTTCTGACAGCCTATAGCCGTTTGCCCGGACAGGTGGCCCAGCCGATTAATATGATATGGCCCATTATCCTGGTTTTCTTTTCAATACCGTTATTGCATCAGCGAATTCCCTCACGCAGCTTCATTGCACTGCTGATAAGCCTGATCGGTGTATACATTATTGCCTCTCAGGGTGATCCCCTGCATCCCGGCAAGTCAGACACCACCGGCGTGATACTGGCACTTGTCAGCGGCGTACTGTGGGCTCTCTACTTCGTGCTGAACGTCCGCGACCGGCGAGATGAGGCTGTGAAACTCTTCACAAACTTCCTCTTTGGAGCAATGTACATGTTCATTCTGATGCTTGTCAGCCGGTCTTTCGGAGAAACGATAAGCATCAGGGGAGCGGCTGCATCAGTTTACTGCGGCATCTTCGAGATGGGAATCACATTCTGGTTCTGGCTGAGGGCCCTGCAGCTGGCTGAGACAACCGACAGGGTCAGTAACCTGATCTATTTCGCACCTTTTATCTCAATGATACTCCTCCATTTCATTATTGACGAACCCGTATATTATACCACCCCTGTGGGTCTTCTCTTTATCACCGCCAGCGTCATCTACCAGAACAGGGGCTTCCGGACTAAACAATAACGGCATATTATTTGTTACTTTTGCACAGAAATAAATCCGAAAATGAAAAAAGTACTTCTTATAACAGCCATTCTTATTCCCCTTATAACAGGCTGCCAGAAAGATCCCGTTCCGGTAAATGATCAGACACTTGCCGAAAATGCGCGTGATGGATTAAATGAACTTATGCAGGTTATGTATTTTTGGAACGATAAGATGCCAACTGTCAAGGCCTCAGATTATCCGGGGCCGGCAGAACTTCTGGAGGCATTGAGATACAAACCGGTAGATAAATACAGTTTCGTTATGACCTATGAGGAATTCCAGGCATTGATGCAGGGAAGCGTCGAGGGGCGTCATGGGATCACCCTGAGCCTTGATACTGCTGATGTGGTAAGGGTAGTAAACATTTATAAGAACTCTGACCTGTGGCCCCAGGGTGTCAGAAGAGGCTGGATTGTAAAAAAAGTCAACAACGTCGACCTGTCCCCGCTATTTATCAACGCTGTTGCAACCCGCGACTGGACAGCTTACGATAACCTCATGGGGCCGGCAACCGTTGGCCTCACAAATACCTTCCTTTTTAAGAGACCCGACGGGACCGAAGTAACCTATACATCCACAAAAGCTTCTTTTACAATTAATTCTGTCACGGCATATGATGTCCTTGACCTTCCCTCAGGGAAGACAGGATATCTCTGCTTTGAGGCTTTCATTGATCCTTCGCCGGCTGAACTTAATCAGGCTTTTGCTTTCTTTAAGGCTAACAGTGTCACAGATCTGATAATTGACCTCCGCTATAACGGTGGCGGCGCTCTGGATGTTGCCCAGCAGCTTGCAAGCCTGGTGATGAAACCGGCGGATACAACCAAAATATGTTACAAGCTCAAATATAACAGCACTGTCAGCGCCACATGGGATGAATCATATAAGTTCACTAAAACCACCAACCCCCTTGGCCTCGACCGCGTGGTGTTCATAACCACACGCAGTACAGCATCCGCCAGCGAGGTTGTTATCAGCAGCCTGAAGCCATATATCTCAGTTTCACTTGTCGGTGATACCACTTACGGTAAGCCTGTAGGTATGAATGTATTTGGTTTTCCCTTCCCGACAACAAGTGTTCCTGAACCAGACTATAAGTATGTCTTTGCCCCGATAACATTTGAGTATGTGAACTCTTCTGACTGGGGTGGTTTTTATGACGGTATGATCCCTGATGTTCAGGCAATCGATGACATTACACGTGACTTCGGTGACCCTGAAGAGCTTTCACTCAAAGCTGCCATAGCAGTTCTTGAGGGCACAAAGGCCGCCCCGGCTGGGCCATTCAGGCGTAATACCATTGTTACTGAAGGAAATAAGCTGCCGACAGATCTTTTTCTCAGGTCCCCGAAACCCTTCACAAAGTGAAGAACAGCCAGGGAGAAAGGATTATTCTTGGTATTGACCCCGGCACAACTGTCACCGGCTATGGGCTGATAAGTGTGGCCGGGAAGACACCTTCTCTTATTACACTGGGTATCATAGATCTCAGGAAGAAAACTGACCACTTCCAGAAAATACGGTCAGTATTTGAGGAAACGCTTAAACTCATTGACCATTATCATCCTGATGAGTTTGCCGTTGAGGCTCCCTTTTACGGGAAGAATATACAGAGCATGCTGAAACTCGGGAGGGCTCAGGGAGCAGCAATATCAGCAGCTCTCTACCGTGACCTCCCGGTCTTTGAGTATGCACCCAGGATGATCAAGATGTCAATCACCGGACAGGGTCAGGCCAGCAAGGAACAGGTGGCAACAATGCTGAGGACCATTCTTTCGTTCCATGATAAAAAGCTTCTGCTGGATGCCACTGATGCTCTGGGTGCGGCTCTGTGCCATTTCTACCAGAGTGGTAAGCCTGCTGCCGTTAAAGGTTCCGGGAGCTGGGAGAACTTTGTCAGGAAGAACAGCGACAGGGTCATAGAGTAAGCTTCTGAGCCGCTGCCAGCGCAACAATGCTTACCTTTACTTCACCTGCCTCATGCAGTGCATTGACGCAGGCCTCCATTGTTGATCCGGTAGTGATGACATCATCAACAACAAGGATATGTTTACCGCTGACTTCCTGCGGCTCAGGAACAAAAAACAAACCCTTTACATTTTCCCATCTTTCATATCTGCCTCGTTTGGTCTGGGTACCTGTCTGTTCAATACGCCTGATGATGTTGTTTTTCACGGTTACTTTCGTTGCCTCAGAAAGGCCGTACGCAATATATTCACTCTGGTTATAACCCCTTTTTCTCTGGCGGGCAGGGTGCAGCGGTACGGGAACAATGATATCAATATCGAGCATGAATCCGCTCTCTGACAGGATATTTCCATAAAGCTCTCCCAGCATCTTCCCGATATCCTTTCTCCCGCTGTATTTCAATGCATGTATCAGCTTTCTTATCCTGCTTCCCCGGTTATAGACGGAAAAAGCCGCCGCACGCTCCACCAGGCATCTTCCCCAGAAAGCCTGTTCAAGCGCGTTGTCACGCCTCAGATGAAAATCAGTCCTGGCCATTGACAGAAGGCATTCGGTGCAAAGCACTTTTTCACCCCGCACCAGGTGTACGCTGCAGGCAATACACAGGCGGGGAAAAAAGAGACTTAGAAAATCGTCACCAATATCTTTAATATGAGACACTTCACAGCGGGAAATCACTGTAAAGATATGATATACGAGGTTTATTCTTTTTAGTTTGACAAAACATTTTTATATTGCGTCAGTTAATTTAAAAACCAATTGACAGTAATTATGAAGAAATGGATGATAAGCAGCCTTATACTCATCGTAATGATGGTTGTAGCTGCAGGAGTTTACGCTCAGACTACAGACAAGGAAAAAAAGCAGGTAAAGAAAGAGTGTGCTTTCGTTGACCAGGACAAGGATGGCAAATGTGACACATGCGGAAAAACTGCTGATGAGTGCAAGAAAGCATGCACGGCTCAGGAGAGCAAAGATTGTTCAAAATGCCCCTCAACTGCATCATGTACAGAGACTAAAGCAGAGGCCGTACCGGCCACAGAAGGTACCGGCACCAAACCTGCCTGCTGCGCGGGAAAGAAGTAATAACTCCTTATAAAACAAAAACCCCTGCCACATCTGACAGGGGTTTTTTATTTCAGATTGTTTTAAAGTTTCACGTGATCGCTGATAGCCTTTGCCATACTTCTGTTCTCTTCGTCTGTTAGTGATACCCTTGGATTTGTGAAGAGCAGATCAGCCTCCCTGGTAAGCGGTACGAGGTGCACATGGGCATGAGGTACTTCTAGACCGAGAACAGCAACACCAATACGCCTGCACTCAATGACTTCCTTCATGGCCAGGGCAACCCTGCGCGCAAAGATCATCATGTCAGCGAGCGTCTTTTCATCAAGATCAAAGATGTAATCAACTTCTTTTTTGGGTACTACCAGGGTATGGCCCGGCTTCAGCGGCCTCACATCAAGAAATGCAATGAAGCGGTCATCCTCAGCGACCTTATAACAAGGGATTTCTCCATTGATAATCCGTGTGAAGATTGATGCCATGATATTTTGCTTCTCAGATTGATATTTCCACTATCTCAAAAGGAATAACGCCTGAAGGTACTGTTACCTGCACCACGTCTCCAACTTTCCTGCCCATAATTCCCTGCGCTATTGGTGAGGTGGCAGCAATCTTGCCTTCCTTGAGGTTTGCTTCACTCTCAGGCACAAGCTGATATTCCATCGTCTTCCCGCTGACCTTGTTAAGTATCCTGACCTTATTCAGGATCTGTACCCTTGAGGTATTGATCCGTGAACCGTCAATTATGCGTGAGCGTGCAACCACGTCTTCAAGGCGCGCAATCTTCATCTCAAGCATTCCCTGCGCCTCTTTGGCTGCAGAATACTCAGCATTCTCTGTAAGGTCGCCCTTATCGCGCGCATCAGCAATCAGCCTTGCCATAGCCGGTCTTTCATTACGGAGCAGGTCAAGTTCCTCCTTCATCTTCTGGAGACCCTCTTCTGTTACATAGACAAATTCCGACATAATTTTCAGTAATAGGTTAAAAAATAAGAAGAATCCCGGGGTTACCGGAACTCTTCAAAGAACAAATATATAAAATTTTTAATTAAAAAACAAGATTGCCTGTATCTTCAATGACTAAGAATATTTTTTGATTTTATGCTGTTTAAGCCTGGGTTGTTCCTTTGGCCTGTGCTTTTTTGGTACCGGATTATCCTTTGGCTTATACTGCTTTTGTTTTGCCTGTTCTTTTGGTTTGTGCTGCCCCGGTACCGGCTTTTCCTTTACCTGGTACTGCTTCTGGTAGGCCTTTTCGGCAGGCTGGCCCTGTGCGGGTTTTGTCTGCTCCTTTCGTTGCTTTTGTTTCTTCGCCTTGTAGCCTGCTTCAGTTTTTTTTCCGTTGTTTACCATCCTCTCCTGCGTGGCAGTGCTCTGTATCTGGTATTGCCTCTTTCTGAGCTCTTTAAGCTTCTTCTCATCTTCTTTGTCACGCCGGGCTTCCTTTTTCTTCTGCTCCTTCATTGCTTTACCGGCAGCCCCTTTCGCCTTGACTTTATCATCAAAAAGCTTGCTTTTCCCCGTTTTGCCGAATAATTCCTTCTCAGCCTTGCGGCTGGCATTGCGCTGCGCTGTGCAATCAGCAGGCGGAAGCACAATAAGGAACACTGCAAAGAGTACTGCAAATTTTAAAAATACTAACTGATGCCTCATTCCGTTTAATTGATGTGCCTTTGCAGACAGAAATACCTACTTTTGTATAAACGCAGGGATCGATATGTTAGTCTCGAAATTAAAAATTTTTTTCATTCTCGTCATTATGCAGCTTGCCATTATCTCATGCCATAATCAGGAGAATGATGTGATTCCTGATATTACCGTTGAGTTTCAGATAAGCTATTCGGATCCGGAGTTTTTTGATCTATTTTATTCACCGGGTACCAGCGCGATTGTTTCGGCTTCACAAATATATCTTGGAATTGGTACAGGCGGATTTGACAATAACGGTATAATAATATATAACACAGGCATGGAGGGGTTTGAGTATGCTGCCTTTGACCGGACCTGTCCGCATTGCTATGTAAATGCAGGCATCAGCGTGGCCGTCAATGTAGATGTTGTCTTTGCTGTTTGCCCCAGGTGCTCAACAAATTATGCTCTCGCCAGTTCCGGCATGCCTCAATCAGGACCGGGACAATACTATCTGAAAAATTATCAGACAGTATTTTCAGGAGGGAGTATCAGGGTGTGGAATAAAAAATAAAGGTCTTCCTAATATCTGTAGTGTTCAGGCTTGTAAGGTCCTTCAGCCGGGACGTCAATATATTCAGCCTGGGCAGGGGTCAGTTTTGTGAGATTGACACCCAGCTGTGCCAGATGCAGGCGGGCAACCTCCTCATCAAGATACTTGGGTAACCTGTATACGCCTGTCTTATAGTCTTTTGTCCACAGTTCTATCTGAGCCAGGGTCTGATTACTGAAAGAGTTACTCATGACAAATGAAGGATGACCTGTGGCACAACCCAGGTTGACCAGCCTGCCTTCAGCAAGAAGAAAAACAGCATGACCGTCAGGGAAAAGATACTTATCAACCTGAGGTTTGATATTGATCTTTTTAATGTTCTTATAGCTGTTTAGCTTATCAACCTGTATCTCATTGTCAAAGTGCCCTATATTGCATACGATAGCCTGGTCCTTCATCTTTTCCATATGTTCAATGGTGATGATGTCGCGGTTGCCCGTGGCTGTTACAAAAATATTTCCCTCGGGCAGGGTGTCTTCCACGGTCTTCACTTCGAAACCTTCCATTGCTGCCTGTAAAGCACAGATAGGATCTATCTCTGTGACAATCACCCTGGCTCCATAAGCCCGCATCGAGCGTGCCGAGCCCTTTCCCACGTCTCCATAACCGCACACAACCACAACCTTGCCTGCTATCATCACATCAGTGGCTCTCTTTATTCCGTCAGCCAGTGACTCGCGACAGCCATACAGATTATCGAACTTACTCTTGGTGACTGAGTCATTCACGTTGATGGCAGGCACCAGAAGTTCGCCGGCCTCCATCATCTGGTAGAGACGATGAACCCCGGTGGTAGTCTCCTCTGATATGCCCTTCATCTCCTGAACCGTTCTCTGCCATTTCTGAGGATCTTCAGCAAGGATCCTCTTAAGTGTATCAGTTATGATGCCTTCCTCTCTGTTACCTGGTTTGACGTCAAGGATAGACGGGTCCTTTTCGGCCTTGTATCCCTTATGAACCAGGAGTGAGGCGTCACCGCCATCGTCTACGATCAGGTTAGGGCCTTTCCCCCCCGGGAACGAAAGTGCCTGCGCAGTGCACCACCAGTATTCCTCCAGCGTCTCACCCTTCCATGCAAAGACAGGAATCCCGGCAGCAGCGATGGCTGCGGCAGCATGATCCTGGGTCGAGAAGATATTGCAGCTTGCCCAGCGCACCTCTGCGCCAAGCTCACGCAATGTCTCAATAAGTACCGCTGTCTCAATGGTCATATGAAGTGATCCGGTGATCCTTGCACCCTTGAGCGGCCTGGTTACCGAATATTTCTTTCTTATCGAAAGAAGTCCCGGCATCTCTTTCTCCGCTATCTCTATTCCTTTACGCCCTGCTTCCGCCAGCGAAATATCTTTTACCTTGTATGTAAGATCCTGATTGATAAATGGCATATTCTTTAATTTTTTAAGTCTGCAAAGATAACTAATACCGGGCTTTTTTGTTCATTTTCTTAAAAGGGCGATAGTCATCGCACGGTCTTTTTCCAGTTGAACAGCAAGGGCATCAATGCTTTTAAATTTCATTTCGTCACGTATGCGGTGACGGAACCTTACGGTGATGTCACTGCCATACAGGTCTGATTTCAAATCAATTATGTGTGCTTCTATCGTCCTCTGCCCGTCGTTATCTGCAATCGTAGGCCTTATTCCGATATCGAGCATGGCAAGGTACTTTTTTTTATCACCCTCCACCTCAGCCTCAACAGCGTATACACCATCACAGGGGACAAGCTTATATTTGAATCGGGGAGCGATATTTGCCGTTGGAAATCCAATCTCCCTGCCTATTCCTTTACCGGAGACTACTTTTCCCTTCAGAAAATAATCGTATCCCAGCAATGCTGATGCATTACCGACATCGCCCTCCTCCAGCAATTTTCTAATAGAAGATGAGCTTACGACTTTTCCGCCGATAGTAAAGGCATCTTCTCTTGTGACTCTGAATCCCATACTGGCTGCAGAATCAAGTACGGTGCTGCTGTCACCTTCGTGCTTATTTCCGAAGTGATGGTTGAAGCCGGTGATTAGATGGCTGACACCAAGGTGGCGGCATAGTATTTCCGCAATGAACTCTGATGCAGTCATGCGGCTCAGCTCTAAAGTAAAGGGAATGATAACAAGGTGACCTATTCCTGTTTCACGCAGGAGGTCAATGCGTTCTTCGATATCGGTAAGGAAGCGCAGGTGTGACGGATCGCCCGTCAACACAATTCGCGGGTGAGGATCAAAGGTTACTGCGACAGCATCTGATCCGTTTTTTTTCGCCTCAGCCACCACGCGTCCGAGAAGCATCCTGTGGCCGAGATGTACTCCGTCAAAGACACCCATGGTGATGACCGGATTTCTGAAGTTCAGGTTTTTATAGCCGTAGTGTACTATCATGACTCTTTATCAGCAGTAAAATTAATAAAGGCTGCAATGCAGCGCTCATTTTTCGTAATTTAGTAATGATAATAACTGACATGAAAAGATTTTATGAGATCGACCCATGGCTTGATCCCTTCAGGGGTGTCATTGAAGCACGTCTGACTTACTGCAATGACCGTGAAGCTGTTATTACGGGAGGTAACGCTCTTCCTGATTTTGCCAATGGCCACCACTGGTATGGTCTTCACATGACAGATAAGGGCTGGGTATTCAGGGAACATGCTCCGAATGCTACTGCAATATCGCTTATCGGCACCTTTAACGGATGGAAAGATGACGGACGTTACCGGTTGCATCCCGCAGGTGCAGGTGACTGGGAGATAGAGCTTGAGAAAGGTCTGTTGTCTCACGGAGACCTGTACAAGATGGCTGTCAAATGGAGGGGCGGCGGCGGCGAGCGGATCCCCGCATATGTCACACGCGCCGTTCAGGATGATGTCACAAAGATCTTCTCAGCACAGGTATGGCAGCCCGCACAGGGCTATATCATGAAACACCCGTCGCCGCCGCCGCCCTCCTCGCTTCTCATCTATGAAGCCCATGTGGGCATGGCTACCGAAGAAGAGAAAACCGGCACCTATCGCGAGTTTACCACGAAGGTGCTGCCACGCATAAGTCGCCTTGGTTATAATACCGTCCAGCTCATGGCCGTACAGGAGCACCCATATTACGGCTCTTTCGGATACCACGTTTCCAGCCTGTTCGCACCATCATCGCGCTTCGGTACACCTGATGAACTCAAGGAGCTGATTGATACTGCCCATGGAATGGGCCTCAGGGTAATAATGGACCTCATTCACTCACATGCCGTGGCCAATACCCTTGAAGGACTGGGATTGCTTGACGGCGACCCGGCTCTGTACTTTCATAAGGGAGCGAGAAGAATGCATGTGGCATGGGACTCTCTCTGTTACGACTACGGCAAACCCAAGGTTGCCCATTTCCTTCTTTCGAACTGCAAATACTGGCTCGAAGAGTTCCATTTTGACGGCTTCCGGTTTGACGGCATCACCAGCATGCTGTATTATGATCATGGCCTCGGCTCTAATTTTACATCCTATAAACAGTACTTTGACGGGAATGAGGATACCGACGCAATCGTCTATCTCACTCTTGCCAACAAGCTGATACATGCTTTTAATCCTGGCGCAACAACAATCGCCGAGGAAATGAGCGGCATGCCGGGACTGGCAGCGTCAGTGGAAACGGGAGGCCTGGGGTTTGATTACAGGCTGGCCATGGGTGTGCCCGACATATGGATCAAAATGGTAAAGGAAATACCTGACGAAAACTGGGACCTCGGGTATCTCCTGCATGAACTGACCCAGCACCGCGCAGAGGAACGTGTTGTGTCATACTGTGAATCGCACGACCAGGCACTTGTGGGAGACAAGACGCTCATATTCAGGCTTGCAGATGCAGAGATGTACACCTCAATGAGTATACTGACACCCAGCCTGATCATTGACCGCGCAGTGGCACTGCATAAGATGATAAGACTCTTTACCTTCCTCACCGCCGGGGGAGGTTACCTGACCTTCATGGGCAATGAATTCGGGCACCCGGAGTGGATTGACTTCCCGAGGGAAGGAAATAACTGGAGCTATAAATATGCCCGCAGACAATGGAGCCTCGCTGATAATGAACAGCTGAGATACCGTCATCTCGATGAATTTGACCGGGCAATGATTGAGACCGGTACAAAACACGACCTTCCCCAGGTGCAGATAACAGAAGCTGTCACAGTAAACAATCCGGATAAAATAATTGCTTTTAAACGAGGTGACCTGCTGACAGTAATGAACTTCAATCCTACAGTCTCATTTACGGGTTACGGCATACCGGTAAAAGGCAAATTCAGGATTATTCTAAGTACCGATGACCCCTTGTTTGGCGGACAGGGACGCATAGATTCTTCCCAGGCATATTTCTCGGCACCTGACCAGGGCCGGTATGGCGTGACGGCACCACACCATCTCAAACTTTATCTCCCCGCACGTACTGCAATGGTATTGCTGTACGAAAAGATAAAAAGCATCAAGGACCTATAGATCAGTCGACCCACCTGATCAGGCAGAAATCCTGTCTGTGCGGAAGCTCTTTATGCTTGGCATATATGCGTATACCGTAGAAGAATGTACCTGCCATCTCAGGTTGAAAATCAACACTGTACAATGCCCGGCCTTTCTTCCTGTTCACAAACTTGAACTCCTTGCTTGTTAAAAATGCATGTTCGCCGTTTTTCAGCAGCCGTGTGATAACCATTTCAACCCCCACATATTCCGGTGGAATATTTTTTATGTCAAGCAGGATCTCCGTAGAGTAGGCATGACCTGAATAGTAAACATTTTTTACGGCATCCTTAAAATCGTATTTAATGACCTCTATATCCTCCCATGCCCTGGTTATCTGACTTTTCCAGTCTGCAAGCTCACGGGCAAGCGCGTAGTTATCAGCCATCATGCGCTTGCTCCGTTGACTAAGCTTTTTGTAATATTTTTCCAGGTAATCATTAAGCATGCGCCTGGTGGTAAACTCCGGAGCCACCTTTACCATGGTGTTCTTGATGTAGCTCGTCCATTCACGGGGGATGCCGTCATCGTCCCTTGAGTAATACGCCGGTACTATCTCATACTCAAGCATATTGTAAATTGTCTCGGCATCAATGTCGTCCTGAAGGTCCTGATCAGGATATGTGCGTTTTTTGGGCAGCGCCCATCCGGCGAAGGCCCGGTACCCCTCAACCCACCATCCGTCAAGAACGCTGAAATGTATGGTGCCGTTCATGACAGCCTTCTCGCCGCTGGTGCCTGATGCCTCCAGCGGTCGGGTGGGAGTGTTAAGCCAGATGTCAACCCCGCGTACGAGAAATTTCGCCATTTCTATGTCATAGTTCTCAAGGAAGAGCACCTTACCCGCAAACTGCGGCATCTGCGAAACTTCATTGATACGTCTTATAAGATCCTGACCTCCGCCATCGTTCGGATGTGCTTTGCCTGCGAAAATAAACTGTACAGGTCTCTCGGCGTTGTTAACGATTTTCGACAGCCTGTCGAGATCCATGAAGAGGAGAGTTGCTCTCTTATAAGTGGCAAAACGCCTGGCAAAACCGATGGTCAGCGCCTTCTCATTCAGGTGACTGTTGATGTTCATTAGGGTGCGGGGACTGACATGCCTTTCGAGCATATCAGACTGAAGACGTTTGCGAATATTGTCAAAGAGTCTCTTTTTGAGCCTCATTTTTACTTCGAATACCTTCTCGTCCTCGACCTGGTAAATTTTCTCCCATTGCTCCCTGTCGTTAAGGTCAAAATGCTGTTTACCTGTAATTTTTTCATATACCTGCTCCCATTCCGGGGCGATCCATGTTGAATGATGAACCCCATTGGTCACATAGCCTATATATAGTTCATCGCGGAGATATCCCGGCCATAATTTAGCGAAAAGACCACGTGACACATGACCGTGGAGCTTGCTCACACCGTTCATTTCCTGAGAAAAGCGGGTGGCCAGATAACTCATGTTGAACTTGCGGTCGCCATCGCTCTGGCACCTTCCCAGCGCCATAACCTGATCCCATGTAATGTTCAGCCTGGTATGATAATGCGAGATATATTTCCTCAGAAGATCCTCTTCAAAGGCATCATGCCCTGCAGGCACAGGAGTATGCGTGGTAAAGAGAGTGGAAGCCCTTACAATTTCAAGGGCCTGATCAAAGGTGAGATGGTCATCTTCAATAAAGTGACGCAGGCGTTCAAAGCCTATGAAGGCTGAATGTCCTTCATTACTGTGGTAAATGTCAGGCTTAATACCAAGCTCGATGAGTGCACGCATTCCGCCAATACCAAGGATCAGCTCCTGCTTCAGCCTGTTTTCCGAATCGCCTCCGTAGAGATAATTCGTAATGGCTCTGTCTTCAGGTATGTTTTCCTCAATATCCGTATCAAGAAGGTACAGATTGACCTTCCCTACGGAAGCAAGCCACACGCGTGCCCTGACCGTTCGTCCGGGCCAGGTGAGAGAAATGGTAAGTACATTGTTATTGGCATCCTTAACCTGTTTCACCGGCAGATGAGCGAAGTCCTCAGCCTCATATATTGTCTGCTGTTCACCCTTTGGGCCGAGCTTCTGCCTGAAATAGCCATATCGGTATAATAATCCTATTCCGGTAATTTTGACATTTGAATCACTTGCTTCCTTAAGATAATCGCCTGCAAGAACACCCAGTCCGCCCGAGTAGATCTTAAGGCTGGGATGAATTCCAAATTCCATGCTGAAATATGCCACTGAAGGAAGCTCAGGGTTGTCTGGTCTCGCGAGATATTCAGTGAAGTGTCTGAAGATTCTGTCGGAATCTTCAAGGAAAACCTCATCATCTGCCAGCACGACGAGCCTTTTATAATCTATCGTCTCAAGCATCCGTTTAGGGTTATGTGCCACATCTTCCCATAGTGTGGGGTCCATACGGCGGAATAGAAACTCTGCTTCGCTGTTCCATGACCACCAGAGGTTTGAGGAAAGGTCCTTCAGATAACGGAGACGTTGCGGTAACTCTGACTGTACATAAATATCCTTCCACACCGGCACTTGGTGAGGTTTACGCACCTGCACCTCCGTTGCCTCAAGGATACGGGCATATTCTCTTGGCTGCCCCTGCCTGTCCTCGCTCTTTTCAAGGCCAAATGTATATGCATCAGTATAATAATGAAACAATGTAGTCCAGTTGGCAATACGTGATACCTCCCAGGCTTTATCCCTGGCTGTGCTCACATCCTCCCTGCTCATCTGCATGAACCTGCGGATAAATTTCTCCATTTCACCGGTGACCTCTTTTTCGTTGTCATCAGTGCGGTTCAGCACCAGGCATCCGTTTCCGGGGTCACTGAAATAAGTGTTAACCCACATACCAAATCCTGAAAGGTTGGTGGTGACAGTGGGTACATGAAACATGAGGCTTTCAAGAGGTGTATAACCCCATGGCTCATAATATGACGGATATAAGGTCAGGTCAAACCCGATAAGCAACTCATAGTAAGTTTTATTGAAGATACCGTCAGCGCCGTTAAGATAGGAAGGAACAAAGATCACATTGACACTGTCAGCCTCATTATTCTGAATGTTCTCCCTGATAAGCTGTTTAATGATCGGGTCATCATTAACATAATGAAGACCATGAGTCAGGTATCGGTCGCTATCCGTGACGAAAGTCCCGCTGCTCAGCGCAGTGACAAGATCCTGCCTTGGGCCTTTGTGATATGCCGGGACAAGGATGAATGCAACACACTTCCTGTCAGAATCTCTCTTTTTATTTATTGCTCCAAGTGAGGACAGGAAGAGATCAATGCCTTTATTCCTGTATTCATACCTGCCGCTTGTTGATATGAGGAGAGTGTCGGCAGGAAGAGTGTATCCAAGCAGAGCCCCTGCAACGGATAAAAGTTTTTTACGTGCTGCATTTCTGCTGCCTTCAAAATCGTCAGGCGAGGGAACAAATGTATCTTCAAAACCGTTGGGAGTAATTATATCCGGCTTTTTATCAAGGAATGCAAGACATTCACGTCCGGTGATCTCACTCACTGCAGTGAAGACGTCTGCCTGTGCGGCGGTGATCTTTTCGAGCGACTGCTTTGAGGTCACATTCAGTTCCCGGGCTGTCTGGGCCGGGTTGTATTCATTCATCTTGCCGTAGAGCTGCCTGTTGTTGCCGGCAATACTGCGCCCAAGCACCGTAGCATGGGTTGTGAATGCAGTGGTTATCCACGGAGCATTTTTTTCCAGGTAGAGTACACCGGCTCCTGTCATCCATTCGTGAAACTGTGCCACCACCCTCGGAAACTCACGGTAATATGTTGTGAAGCTCTCAATTACTTTCCCGGCAACATAACCAAACAATGCCGGTTCAATATAATCCCACTGTCCCGATATGCTGTCGAGTTTATAAGTTTCCCATAAACGGGCAAATATGTCATTCTGCTGACCAAAATAAGGAGTAAAATCAACGAGCATCACCCGGGGCTGACCTTTGATATTCCAGCGTCCCGTTTTGACATTCAGTCCTTCCTGGGCAGCAACGGTTTTCCACTGAAGAAACATGGTGTCATCAGGAGTGAATTCAGGGTTTGTCTTATCGTCGCGCCATACATCCGGCCCGATAAGAACATAATTATCTCCGAACTCATAAGTGGCATTCAGCGCTTTGGTCGAAATGACAGTGTAAATGCCTCCTACCTTGTTGCATACTTCCCAGCTTGTTTCAAATAAAAAGTCAGCTTTCATTTTTAAATATCTAATAGTCGTTCAATACGCCAGGGCGTATCATGGATACCTTTATGTTTAAACTAAACAGCTATTCTTACTTTTTTGATTTCGCGGCAGTGGTTCTTCGTGAAGCTGTTTTTTTCACGATTGTTTTTTTCGCAGTGGCCTTGACGGCAACAGCCTTTTTTGCAGTTGCCGTTACGCTCTTCACCTTTTGGGGTTTCACTGCTTTCTTCCGGGCCACGCGGCCTTTTTTCTCAAGCTTTGTTAATTTCTCCTCGAGCTCACTGATAAGCTGATCTTTTGTCTCAATTGTTGCTGAGAGGCGGTTAACCTCCTCGTCATGAATATTTACAGGAGCCACGGTCTTAAGCCTTATCTCAAAATCACTCAGAACATTCATGTAATTCATGAAAGCCTGATACGGGTTTTCATAAGGATTGAAATATGCATGTACCGCGCCGTCAGAGAAAAACTTTGTTGACATATAATAAAAGTGGTCGCTCGATTGCAGATAACCCCAGTCGCGCAGGATCTGATCTGATCCACTTCTGTATACCTGTTCTGACAGACTGTAGAGTTTACTCACAGCAGCTGTCTGAAGCTCATTTCCCATCCAGGCAGTAAGATCTCTTTCTTCATCTGCCCAGGATATGGGTGACGGGACATGCAGAACAGCAACAGGCTGAAAATTATCTGCGATCTCCGAAACGGTCATAAATGCAAACGGAGTCTTTTTGATTACGACCTCAGGAAGATGTTTCAGGAAATCAAAAATACCTGTTTCCTTCTTCTGGTGCTCACCAAATGTCTCATAATCCATAAAGATGTTCACGATGTCGGATGAGCTGCTAAGTCCTTTAATCCATGAGACGTACTTTTCGGCAGTCAGAGGATAACTCGACCAGTTCTTGTTGGAGAATCTGAATGCAATATCATCACTTAGCGTATAATTGCGCAGCAGTACTTTCAGCTTCGGGTTAATAGCATTGCAGTACAGGAAATTGGGCGACTTCCATCCAAGGATGTGTTTCGCTCCTTCCGTTACTGTGGCTTTGTATCCCATATCAGCCATCCAGCTGCCTATTTCATCTGAATAGATCAGTTCTGTGTTTCTGACAGAGGTTGGCTTGTAACCAAGATACTCAATCATTTTTTCAGCATGTATGCTGATCTGCTTCTCAAATCTCGCACGATCCATCAGTGAAGCCAGTGAATGAGAGTTGGTCTCAGCAAGGAACTCAACACAGCCCGTCTCTGCAAGCTCTTTGAAAGAAGCAAGAACCTCAGGTGCGTAAAGCCTGAACTGGTCAATAACAATTCCTGAAAGAGAAAAGGTCACCCTGAACTTACCCTTGTGCTTCCTGATAAGGTCAAGAAGTATCCTGTTAGCAGGAAGATAACAGTCAGACGATATCTTTCGGAGAATTGATTCGTTCATGAAATCATCATAATAATAATGCTCATGACCCATTTCAAAAAAGCGATAGCGTCTGAGCCTGAAGGGCTGATGAACCTGGAAATATAGGCAGATTGCCTTTTTCTGTGCTGTGCTCATATCATTTAGCTTGTCTTTTTCAAAACCTCAGTATATATATTCATAACATGCCTGGCGGCTTTATCCCACTTCAGCTTGTCAACCTCCTCCTTGCCGTTCATAATAAACATACGTGAGAGTGCAGGATAACTAAGGATGCCATATATGGCATCAGCCATCGCCTCAATATCCCAGAAATCAACCTTTACGGCGTGGGTAAGAAGCTCTGCAACGCCGCTTTGCTTGCTGATAATTACCGGAACGTTTGACTGCATCGCCTCCAGGGGGGAGATGCCAAACGGCTCCGACACTGAAGGCATAACATATACATCGCTCATCCTCAGCATGGTAAATACATCATTTCCGCGGAGGAACCCGGTAAAGTGAAATCTGTCAGTAATACGCAGGGCAGCAGCGTGGCGAATCATACGCTCCATCATGTCACCTGATCCGGCCATTACAAACCTGACGTTGGGCATCCGTGACAGGACAACCCTTGCTGCCTCAATAAAGTACTCCGGGCCTTTCTGCATTGTTATCCGACCCAGGAAGGTAACTATCTTGTCATCATATGCCCTCGCCGGTACGTCAAGCTCGGAATGATGCAAGGGTTCAACGGCATTATAGACGGTCTCTACCTTGTCAGGATTTATATTGTATTTACAAATGACGATTTCGCGGGTGAGATTGCTTACGGTGATGATCTTGTCAGCAGCATCCATTCCCTCTTTTTCCATATTGTACACCAAAGGATTGACATTGCCGCCGCTGCGGTCGAAGTCAGTGGCATGCACATGTATCACAAGCGGCTTTCCGGATACAGCCTTCGCAGCTATGCCTGCCGGATAGGCAAGCCAGTCGTGCGCATGAATAATATCAAATTCCTGCTCGGAAGCTATCACCTGCGCAACGATCGAATACTTATGGATCTCATCCATCAGCGAGGCCCCGTAACTTCCAGTGAAATCTACCTTGCCGGATTTATTGGTCGTTACCAGGACGTCGGTCTCTGCCAGCTCTCCCCTGGTCATCTTCCAGAAATCCTCAGGATCAGTATAGGGCACCAGTTTTGAGAAGACCTCGATCTTTTCTATTGGCTTGGTGAAATAATTAAACCGTACTTTTTTAAATTCAACAGGAACGGTATTGGCTCCTATCAGGCTGACAATACTCTGGTCCTCATCGCCGTAGGCTCTAGGAACAACAAAAATAACTTCGGTGTCAGGCTGTGCAGCGAGACCACGTGTCAGACCGTAGCTGGCAGTGCCAAGTCCACCTGCAATATGAGGGGGGAACTCCCATCCAAACATCAGAACACGCATATCATCATTTATTTTCTTTATATTTTGTCTCAAGAAGACTGTATATACGGAGCACCTCGCCCACACTTGATGCCTGCGATATGGCACCATTTGGTTTATGCGGAGGATCACCGTCATATATCTCCGAGATGGTTGAAATACCGGCTTCAGTGAGCGTCTCCTCAAAACCGGTGATAAGTTTTCTTACACGTGATACGCCGCCCTCGCCATACACCCTAAGCCATCCGTCGCAGAACGGCCCTATAAGCCATGGCCAAACCGTACCCTGATGATAGGCTTTGTCACGCTGCTCCTCATTGCCGCAATAGATGCCGCAGTAACCCTCTTCGGCAGGCGAGAGGGTACGGAGGCCGCGTGGCGTGACAAGAACCCTGTTTACTATATCGAGCAGGCTCTTCATCTGGTCCTTGTTCAGCATGGTGTAAGGCAGTGAGGTAGCAATGACCATGTTCGGTCTCAGCTGCATGTTCCTCTTCTCGGTGTCATTTACATAATCAGCGAGATATCCATGCTCGTCATCCCAGAATAGTTCAATGAATGATGTTCGGATCAATTCCGGCAGTGACTCCCATTCCTTAATAAAAGTCCTGTTCCTGGCAGCCCGCGCACAATCAAGTGAATACCGCACTGCATTATACCAAAGTGCGGCAATTTCCACAGCATAGCCGTTACGCAGAGTCACTGGTTTGCCATTGACGACAGCATCCATCCATGTCAGTGCCCTGTCCGGGGCATCGGCATAAATGAGCCCGTTTTCTCTCATGTGTATCCCGAAGGACGTACCCTTACGGTATGCCTGCAAAATATTTTTCATTGAATCACCATACCGCTTCCATGTCTCGTTGTCCTCAAGGCCATAACCCTGAAGCGCATGGAAAAACCATAGCGGGGCATCGGCGCTTTGGAAGGCCGGATTATCATTACTTCCCGTATCCGGGAAGATACCTCCCTTCATACGACGTACCTGCGTCTCGAGCACCGCAGCATAAAGGTCTTCCGATTTGCGGGCGAGGGCCAGGCCCGGAAGAGATATAAACGTATCACGGCCCCAGGAGCCAAACCAGGGATAACCTGCCATGATGTTGGTATCATTTCCCTTCTTTACAATGAACTGCTGAGCGGCATTGCGAAGGCAGTTCCCGAAATTGTTCCTTGGTATCTTTGATGCAGCTGTTTTTGTGAATTTCGTTTTGAAGCCTGCAGGCCGTTCTTCATTTGTCGAAGCAGAAAAGACAATGACATCACCTTTGCGGACTGTCAGTTCAAAAAAGCCCGGGGCAAAGAGGTCTTCTGAATAATCATACCCCCGCTTCTGCTCCTCAGTGTACTCAACACCCTGGTACCAGTCAGGGACTGGCACGTACTCAGCTTTACCCGAGAGTTGCATATAGAGATAAGGGAACCCGTCATACAGCCGTATCCTGATGCCATTCGGCACTGCTTCAACATGGGTGTTTGCCCACATATTGGCATGGGTCAGCTGATGGATACTGCGGAATGCAAGGAAGGGTCTCAGCTGAAGCTTGACAGGCTCATCCGATTCCAGTATGGTAAACCTGATCATAAGCTGTTCCTCGTAGTGAACCAGCAAACGATCCTGCTTGAAAAAGACATTGCCTACCCTGTAGGTCATTCCGGGAATGTCCTGCACATCAAAGTCTTCAATATACTTATGACCTTTGGGACTGTAATAATCACCGTGATATTTGCGGATGCCAGTGTTGAAACTCTGCCCGTTACTGACTACAGTAGTGTCAAGACCCGATAAAAGAACATGCCTTCCACCCCCAAGTGCATCAACGGGGCAAACCAGTAATCCATGGTATTTGCGTGTATTGCAGCCCACTATGGTTGTGCATGAGTAACTCCCCGACCTGTTGGTGCGTAATAACTCACGGCTGAGAGAATACTCAAGGTTAACTACCTGAGCCTTGTCAAATTTAATGTATCCCATTGCTTTAGGTTGGCGTTAAACCGAAAAATAATTATTAATAAACCCTATTAAAATATTAAAAATAAAACCCTTCTGCAAAGAAACACAAAAAAAATCAGATTTAAGGACTTGCAACAATTTCACTTTCAGCCTAGGGGACTCTGAAAATTAGGTATCTTTGCTGTTCAGTAAATTAACCTGTGAGAGCTAAAATTGTTTAAGAAAATGGAAAATATTTCTCTCCGAAATAATGGGGTAAAACCTTATTTTTTACATATATTCTGCCTGAAGAATTTCTTCCGCATTCTGCTCCTCTTGTCCGTTGTTTTTATCACCGGATGTAGAAAGAACAGTGTAACCGTTACAGGTCATATCAGCGGGATTGGCGAAGGAGAATATCTCCTTCTCAGGGAAGTGAAACCCGGCGTCCTTGAACCCATAGACTCGGTTATTCCCGGACAGGATGGAAACTTTACCTTCAGGACTGAAACGAAATGGCCGTCATTCTACATGCTGAGCGCAGGTACCGATGACTTTCTTACAATCCTTGCCTCACCGGGTGAAAAGATAAGGATTTCAGCTGACCGCAACTCCCTGAGCTCTCCGTCAGACCTGACCGGCTCAAAAGGTACCAGTGTGATGAATGACTTCCGCAAAGAACAGCAGATTGTCATCAAAGAACTGGAGAGCCTTACAAAAGTCTATAATGACAGCATTATGAGCAAAAGGCTGCCCCTGATAATGGACAGCCTCGACAGGAGGGCGGCAGACATCGTGGCAGGCTTTCGCGAAAAGGCTGTGACCATGCTTGACGATAACAGCAGTTCCATGGTCTCAATTTACCTTCTGAACCAGCAGGTTGTTCCGGGACTTCAGCTTTTTGATCCGGCAAAGGATCCACAGATTTATTACAGGGTCGATTCCCTTCTTTATGAACAGTACCCTGAATCTGATCTCGTTCTCGATCTGCATAATTTTGTTTCCGGCCTTAGAAAATCAGTCTCCATAAACACTATTGCAGGAGGAACAATAAAGGAAGGTGACATATTGCCTGACATTGCTCTCCCGGATCCTGAAGGTGACACCATAAGCTTGTCCTCAAAACGCGGCAGTATAGTGCTCGTCGACTTCTGGGCCGCATGGTGCCCCCCCTGCCGTGAAGAAAACCCCAACCTTGTTAAATTATATGACATGTACCATTACCGGGGCTTTGACATTTTCCAGGTGTCACTTGATCAGAGGAAGGAAGACTGGACCGGGGCCATCAGGAATGACAGACTTGGACGATGGACACATGTAAGCGACCTTAAATACCGTGACTCGGAAGTGGTGAAGAGATTCGGACTCTCAGAGATACCTGCAAACTTTCTGATCGACCGTAACGGAAGGGTGATAGCATCAAACCTGAGAGGACCCATGCTCCAGAAAAAACTTGAGGAACTTTTCAGTCAACAGTAGCCAATCTCTATTTTTGCTTTATTTGTACCAGAAATCAGCATCGATAATGAAGAGGTTTGTATTGATTCTTTTAGTGGCAGCAACCGTTACTGGATGTGGCAGAGACGATAAAGTAACAATAAAAGGGACGTTGGGTAACGTTAAGGACGGTGAAGTATATCTCGATCAGTCAGATGTTGACAAGACCGTTGTCATCGATTCTGCATCAATAAAACGGGGACGCTTCAAATTCACAACTGATTTTCCCGGGCCGGAGTTTCTCCAGATAAGGCTTGACACGAATGACTTCGTCGGACTCCTTGCTGTGCCCGGAGAAAAGATAGTTCTGGACTTCGGGAAAGCTCCCATGGTTATGAATTATACAGTCGCCGGTTCACCCGGTTCAGAGTTGATCAGAAAGCTTGATCAGCACCTCTTCTCTACGAAGGTGAAGCTTGATTCCCTGACAAGGATTTATACCTCACTCACTGACGAAGAGATTGCAACCAGGGGAGCCGCGCTTGAAAAAGCCTACGTCAATGCCATCGATTCCCAGCGTAAATACAATATTGGATTCATACTTGAGAACATGAATTCTCTGGCAACCATAAAAGCACTGTATCAGCGGATCGATGAGAATACGTACGTGCTTTATCAGCCCCGTGATCTGCAATTTCTGAAAATCGTATCCGATTCACTTTCCGTGAAATATCCTGTATCAAGGCATGTGCGTGCACTGAAGGAGAACGTGACCACCGAACTGAACCAGATGTATATTAACCGTCTGGCAAGCATGGCTGCGACTGTCAGTCCGGTGAAAACCAGCCCTGTCCTTCCTGACCCGGAAGGCAAAATGATCAGTCTTTCGTCACTGAAAGGCAAATATGTGCTGGTAACCTTCTGGGCGACAACCTCAGAAAACTGTATAGCTGAACTGCCCTTGCTGAAAACCCTGTATTCACTCTATCACAGCAAAGGCCTGGAAATATACCAGGTCAACCTTGATACTGATGTGAACAGATGGAAAAATGCCGTTAAATTTGAGGAGCTGCCCTGGATATGCGTAAGAGAGGAAAATCCTGATAATCCTGCTTATGCCATGTCAATGCATATCACACAGGTCCCTGCCAACCTGCTGTATGATCCGGATGGTAATATTATAAACTCCAGTCTTTTCGGCCGGAACCTGCAGATAAGGATGGACCAGCTGTTCAATAAACAGTAAAGGATATTGAAAGGGAACAGGACATATTTCGCATCTGACTTTCATCTCGGACTGGCTGCCGGGACTGATCCCCGTGAGCGCGAAGCCAGGGTTGTCGCCTGGCTTGACAAAGTATCGCGCGACGCTGATACCATCTATCTTCTTGGAGATATTTTCGATTTCTGGTGGGAATATAAATATGTGATACCTAAAGGATTCACACGTTTTCTTGGCAAACTTGCCTCAATAACCGACAGTGGCATTCCGGTACATGTTTTTACCGGCAACCATGATCTGTGGATGAAAGATTACCTGGTTAAGGAGTGCGGCGTGACAATACATCATGAGCCACTCATAACAAAGATCGGAGATGACGTGTTTTATCTTGCTCACGGAGAGGGACTCGGAACAGGAAGCAAAGGCTTCAAAGCCCTTCTTGCTGTCTTTAAAAACAAATTTCTTCAGCGTGCATACAGTGCATTGCATCCGGGTATAGGCATGGCACTGGGGCACTGCTGGTCAAACAAAAGCCGCCTGGCCAAACATATTTCGCTTCCTTTCATGGGTGAGGATAAGGAAGATCTCATCAGGCATACCCGTAGCATGATCAGTGAAGGATGTGACGCACGATATTTTATCTACGGTCACAGACATCTGCCGCTGACCCTGGATGTGGACGGAAGAAGGATGATAATTCTCGGTGACTGGTTCAGCCTGACCAGCTATGCCGTGTATGACGGTATAACCCTTACCCTGATTAATGAGCCTTTAAGCCCTTTGCCCTGACTCTCACTGTGAGAACATAGTAAGCATAATCTTCATTTACCTCTTCGAAAGTATACCTGAGCTTCTGGCCTGACCGGCGTGCCATCTCCAGGAGACCCATGTAACCGGTGGAGATCTGGGTCATGTCCTGACCTTCAAGGGCTACTTTCAGAAGGCTTTTCAGTCCCTCTTCATCATAATTGTTCACGAGATCAAGTTTCTGCCTGAGATGGTCTATGTCACTTTTCCTGATGAGATTCCCTGAAGTAATAATATATGAAGAAGAAGTCTTCCTTATCATTGCTACGGGCACACCGTAATTCTTTTCTGCCTCGAATCCCGGGCTGTGCTGGGTAACATTCTGCAAAAGTTCGATGAGGGTTGCAAAAACACGTTTGTGGAGGTTATGTTCCAGCTCCGCTTCAAGCATTGTGGTTTCGCTGAAGTTGAGAAGTTCTTTGCTTATAGCGTGTGACATTACACCAGCCCAGATGAAGTATATGTTATTCGCCTTCATCATATGCTCAAGCTGGGCAATCTTCTGTCCGTCAAAGGGAGCATCCGTTTCCGGCCGGTTTATGCCATGACCGCCTGCATCAACGGTCTTGCTGAGGATAAAATAAGAATAACTCTCATCAATGGGGAGGAAGGAGTAATCAAGCTTATTGCCCGTTTTGCGCGCCATCTCAATAAGGCCCAGGCCCGCTCCGCCCTTGTGTCCGATGCTGGAATCCTGCAGCATGGCCTTGTAAACCTCCCTGATACTTTCAGGGTCAAGACTGTTGATCTTCTCCAGGTTCTGTCTCAGTCCCTTCACCTCTCTCTTCTTTAACACATTACCCGTGCTCACAGTGTAACCGTCAGGGGTCTTGTTATAGACCACCAATGATGTCACCTCATCACGTGCAGTTGAGCCGTGCCTGGTAATGTTCTGCAGGTTTTCAAGGACGAACATGAACAGTCGTTTTCGCCCTAAAAGGCTGAACGCTGATAACTCCATCTCTTTTTCGAGCAATGACAAAAGAGCAACAGAATTGTCTCCGGTTACCTCACCACGGTAAGCAAACATCAGATGCTCATTCAGCAGCTTGTCTCTCAGTTTTTTTATTAGTTCCATATTTTCCGACTATATGGATAGATACCTTTTCGCTGCCGCAAAATAAGCAAAAAAGATCAGTGTTATAAAATATTAAAAAAAAAATTTACCCAGCCCAGCCTTCCCTGTCAAGATTACGGTAGTTTATTGCTTCAGAGAGGTGATCAGGTCTTATATCTTCGGAATGATCAAGATCGGCAATTGGATCGGGGCGGATGCCTTCCGAAACATAAGGTTCTGCTATTGTCCGGGTTACTTAATGGGTACAGATTAAAAACATTGCTGATATTATCCTATTTCAAATTTTTTGTTTTTGCATAATTTTTCTTAATTTTATGAGGGGAATGAGCATCAATAATTAATGGAACTCTCTGATTACTTAAATAATATTGCTAAGCTCTCCGATTCACTGGAAGAAGAATTGAAAAAATCTGTTTGAACCGAAAGAGTTTTCCAAAGGTGATCTTTTATTCAAACAGGGAGAGCTTTGCCGGCATCTTTATTTTATTAAAAAAGGATTGGTCAGGGTGTATTATTATTCTGATAGCGGTAAAGAAATCACTGCATGGTTTTCTGCCGAAAATACTTTAGTTACAGCTATAGACAGTTTTTATTATCACAAACCTACACGTGATTATTGTGAAGTCCTTGAAGATTTTGTTGTTTACATTATTAATTTCTCCGAATGGGAAATAATTTTAAATAGTGAAAAGGGAGCCCGGTTAGCATTTTATATTTTATATGACATAACCCGTAAAATGACAGATTTTATCAGCAATATTAAATTCCAGTCGGCAGAAGAACGATACAAGGCACTGATAAAAGAATACCCTTCAATACTTCAACGAGCCTCACTTGGCCATATCGCTTCCTATCTGGGTATCACTCAGGAAACTCTCAGCAGGATAAGGTCAAACAAATAATTCCGCTCTAAAAATCATTTTTTGATTTAGATCAAAAATTACCTTTTACAGGTACTCCAACTTTGCATCATAAATTTTGATGAAATGTTTGAGGCTGGAAATAAATGTAAAAGGGATGGATATAGTTCACACTTAATTATCGTGTGCGATGAAGCCGGGATATTCGATGCATATAATCTTCTAAAGGATCGACTGTCAGGCAGGAGAAATTCATTTCTGTCTCTGATCTATACCGTATCTGAGAAAAACCCTTATTTCTTATTTGAACGGGAATTAAGTATTCTCGAAAAAAGGTTCCCTGTCAACCTGATTGTGCATATTTTAAGAATTGATACTACAAAATATTGTTTCAACCAGGAATTAATAGAAGCAACCCTGAACAGCAATACATTACCGATAATGAAATTCTCAGTTTTCGGTAATGCTGAATTTGTACATTATGTATATGGAGTTCTTATATTCCTCGATGTGGAGGCATTTATGATTAATTCAAAAATAATATAGCACAATCCGGAGCAGGATCTCCCGGGTTGTTTGCAAAAAAGAATAAGATGAAATTATTACACTAAAAAACCTTAAACAAAATGAAAGAAAAAAAGACACCAACGAAATCGGTTATCTATTACTACATGGGGGTTTTTATAACCATGATCCTTCTCAATGCTTTACTTATACCGTTGATCAGGGAAAATCAGATAACAAAAGTAGATTACGGGACATTTATCATGAAAGTAGACAGTGGATTGGTAAAAACTGTCAGTATTCATGAAGATGTGATTTTGTTTACGTTGCAGAAAGAAAATAATGAAGAGGCCGTTAACTCAGATGCGTCAAAAGATCGGAAAATCTTCATGTCGCAGGAAGAAAAAGACAAAGAGACAGTCTACTCCACTGTGCCAATGAATGACCCGGGGCTTGTTGACCGTCTCATGAACGCTTCGAGCCCTAATGAAAATGGTAAGATCGCTTTTGCCAAAGTTCTTCCCAAAAAGAATTCACCCCTTCTCAGCTTCCTGCTTACCTGGATACTCCCTTTTGTTATGTTCTATGGGCTTGGCGAGGTCTTTACAAAAAAGATGCAGCAATCAGGGATGGGCGGAGGCAATTTCCTGACCCTTGGAAAGAGTAACGCAAAAATCTATGTACAGGCGGAGACCGGCAAAACATTTGCTGATGTAGCAGGACAGGAGGAAGCCAAGGAGTCACTGGTAGAAGTAATTGACTTTCTCCATAATCCCTCAAAGTATGCGGAAATAGGTGCATCCCTGCCAAAAGGTGCATTACTTGTAGGACCTCCCGGTACAGGAAAAACCCTTCTGGCCAAAGCAGTTGCAGGTGAAGCAAACGTGCCTTTCTTCTCTATTTCAGGTTCTGAATTTGTTGAAATGTTTGTGGGATTGGGAGCTGCAAAGGTCAGGGACCTTTTTAAACAGGCCAGTGAAAAAGCACCCTGCATTATTTTTATTGATGAAATAGACACAATCGGCAAGAAACGTGACAGCGGCGTTGTGGGCGGAAACGATGAAAGAGAACAAACACTGAACCAGCTTCTCGCTGAAATGGATGGCTTTGACGGAACTAAGGGAATTGTAATTCTTGCAGCTACAAACAGACCCGAGATTTTGGATAAGGCACTGCTTCGGCCTGGGCGCTTCGACCGAAGAATCCCTGTTGAGCTGCCTGACCTGAAGGGACGGGAAGCTATATTAAAAGTTCATTCAAAAAATAAAAAGCTCAGAAGCGATATTGATTTCAATATAATTGCAAGAGCCACTGCCGGAGCATCAGGGGCAGATCTGGCCAATATGGTCAATGAGGCAGCCTTAAGGGCTGTACGCCAGGGAAGAAAAGAAATAAACCAGAGCGACCTGGAAGAAAGTATTGAGGTTGTGTTAGCCGGTTTCCAGCGAAAGGAAAAAACAATATCCCTGAAAGAAAAAGAGATAGTGGCCTATCATGAAATTGGACACGCCCTGGTGGCCGCAAAACAAACAGATTCAGCACCTGTCCATAAAATTACCATCATACCGAGGACGTCGGGAGCGCTTGGTTATACGATGCAGGTGGATTTTGATGAACATAACCTGATGAACAAAGAGGAATTATTCAACAAGATTACGACGCTGACAGCCGGTCGTGCTGCTGAGGAGATTGTGTTTAACCGTATCACGACAGGTGCCGCCAACGATATTGAACAAGCCACAAGAGTTACACGCACAATGGTGACCCGTTTCGGAATGAGTGATAATTATGATATGATGGCCCTGGAGACTGTGACCAACCAGTATCTGGGCGGAGACTCCTCCTTAATCTGTTCCGCTGAGACTGCATCCAGAATCGATAACGAGGTGTTGTCAATTATTAAGGAGGCTCATGGCAAAGCGACCAAAATACTGTCAGAAAACAGAAAACTGCTGGATGAACTTTCAAAGTATCTGCTCGACAAAGAGACAATTACAGGTGAGGAATTTAAAAAAATAGTAGACCATGAAGGCTAGTATAATTATATGCACCTATAATGAGGAAAAAACCATTGCAACGGTGCTGACTGCATGCTGCAGTCTCAATCCTGACTGCGAAATAATTGTGGTTGATGATGGCTCAACCGACAATACTGAAAGCATTCTGACCGGATTATCAAAAGAATATTCATTCAGGAACGAACGACTTAAAGAAAACAGAGGCAAAAGCTGGGCTATGGCTCACGGGGTTGAAATAGCAGAAAATGATCCGATCCTGTTTTTCGATGCGGATGTTTCAAATATCATGAAAGAACATTTTGATGGACTATTAGAACCAATCTTTGAAAGTACTGCTGACATGGTACTGGGTCAGCCCTCAGAGACATTAATTGATTACCGGATAAATCCGTTCAAGGTCCTGACCGGGGAAAGAGCATTGCTGAAAAAGGACCTAATACCGGTTCTGGATGATATCAGGGATATAAAATTCGGAGTAGAGACATTTCTAAATCTGTATTACCAGGCGCAGGGTAAACGTATCAATTATGTGCTGCTGAAGGGACTAAAACACCCCACCACTTATGAAAAATCAGGTTCTGTCAGCATGGCAACCAGAAAGTATCTTAATGAAGGCAGGGAAATCGCAACTACATTAATGAATAACCAGGATTTGATAAATCAAAGGGTAAAACTCCTGATCAGTAATTCAAATAGTAATGCCAGGAACAAGATTACTTCATTGCAAAATGATGTAAATATTAAACTCCAGGATCTGAAGGAAAAACTAACCCTGTAAAGTAAAACAGATGCATCAATGAAAAAAAATGTAACACTGGTTTTATCAGGCGGAGGGGCAAGAGGATATGCCCATATCGGAGCTATAGAAGAAATTGAAAGTCAGGGTATGTCATCAGCTCTGTTGCCGGCACCTCGATGGGGGCTCTGGTTGGCGGGGTTTATGCTGCCGGTAAATTGAAAGAGTATAAAGAGTGGGCTTATACATTGAGTAAACAGGAGGTCCTGAAGCTCCTTGATTTTTCATTCAGTAACCAGGGACTTATCAAGGGCGACAAAGTACTGAAAACAATGAAGAAGTTCATTCCTGACGCTAATATTGAAGATCTGAAAATCAAATATACCGCCACCGCTTTTGATCTGGCTCAGAACAAAGAAATTGTGTTCAGGGAGGGAAGTCTATACAATGCAATAAGAGCATCTATTTCCATTCCCACGGTCTTTACACCGGTAATAATCGGTAATTCGATGCTTGTGGATGGCGGAGTTGTAAACAACATCCCGATAAATAACGCCATCAGGACAGACAACGATCTGCTGATTGCCGTCTATGTGAATGCAGATGTTCCGGTGCAAAATATAAGTCTGCCGGAAAAAAGAAAACAAGGGAATATGCACATGCAAAAATTAGAGGAGTTCAGAAAGAGCTTTTACAGGTCAACCCCCATGGATCAAAGAAAGAAGTCCCATTATTTTAATCTCATTGGCAATACTATCGCTGTCATGACAAATCAGATGGCCTTAATAACATTAAAATCTTCTCCCCCGGACATTTTCATAGAAACCTCCAGAAAATCCTGCGGAACATTTGACTTCTTTAAAGCTGAGGAGCTCGTAGAGATCGGAAGATATGCCACGCGGGAAAAATTGAATTCACTGCAAGGTTAGACGCCGGTAAAGCAGCCTTATGCCCGAGTTTGACAATGCGAAACACAATGAACCACTAATAAAACATTACAAAATAACTATACGGACCAGCCGAACACCGTAATACAAAGTAGGCACTAATCATTTTAAAAACTAAAAATTATGACAAATTTTTTTCAAACAATCACCAGATCGGTAAAGCATTGGTACATACCATTGATTATCGGTATTCTCCTGATCGCGGTAGGCATTTTCGTTTTTACAGTGCCCCTTAAAACTTACCTGACGCTTTCTGTTATATTCAGTATTTCATTTATTATTGTAGGAATATTGGATATGTTCTTTTCAATCCGGAATTGCAAAATCTTGCAAGGATGGGGATGGTTCCGGAAGGCAGCAGTAATTTTATTGGCCGCGGGAATTATTCTTATCATTTATCCCGGGATATCCATTGTCATATTACCTTTTGTAGTGGGATTTACTTTGCTTTTCCTGTCGTTTCTCCTTATGGGATTCTCTTTTGAAATGAAAAACCTGGGAATTCTCAATTGGGGGTATGCTGCTATATTAAGTGT
>CAWKJD010000002.1:0-92002 GCA_963849945.1 uncultured Bacteroidales bacterium
GGATTATTCGCTGCGCTCATGATCCCTGACGGGGGCCTTCATCAGACAATACAGGCACTCATCTGAGCATGCTCTTCTTTTTAATTTCTGTCCCCTCATGAGCAAGCTCGTTCGGCGCATCCATGAAAACAGAAGCCGAACCGCCATCAAGCGGATCGGCCTGTATTGTCTGTTGCGGAGAAAGAGGGATTCGAACCCCCGGTTCAGTCGCCCGAACAACGGTTTTCAAGACCGCCGCAATCGACCACTCTGCCATTTCTCCTGGTAACCGCCGCAAATATAGTGTTTTTTTATTTTTCTCCTCCCAAGCTTGTTTTTCTCGTTTTTTTACTTTTTGTGCAGCGCCTGTAATTCCCCATTTATGGGCCTCTGATAAGGTCACAAATGCGCTCGTCTGTTAAAAATGGAGGGTTTTTATCAACAAAAACGCTCATTTGTCAACAAAATAAGCCTTTAGCAATGAAAAATAAGATAAAAAACTTGCATATGAATAATAATGAAATATATTTGTATGCGATTAGAAGATATTGGTCTAACCTAAAAACGTATTGACTATGACAAAAAAAGAATTAGTAGGAAGCATTGCAAAAAAAGCAGGTGTTTCTCTTAAAGATGCTAACGTTGCTTTGAACGCTTTCGTAGGTGCATTCGGTGACGCTATGAAAAAAGGTCAGAGGCTCCAGCTCCCCTCAATGGGAACATTCAAAGTTGAGAAGAGAAGTGCAAGAGTTGTCCGCAACCCGCGCACCGGCGCCAAACTGAACGTCCCGGCCAAGAAGGTTGTGAAATTCAAAGCAGCTCCGGCTCTTACAAAAGGCCTGAAGTAAAAGTTTCAGGGGTGCACCAGCACCCCTTTTTTATTATAAAAATCTGATGCCGCCACATGCGGCATTTTTTTTATATTATTTTCAAATTTTCCGGAGAAAACTATTCTGTATTTTTTTTATTATATTTGTTAACCACGTTTGAATGCAACCACACTGGCCTGAAATGAATTGTATTATTGTTGATGACGACCCCATCTGGCTAAGAACCCTTGAGGAATTTGTAGGGAAATCGGCTTCATTGACCCTTGTCGGCAGCTTCTCGGATTCCGTCTCGGCACGTAACCTTCTGATGTCACGTGGTGATATTGAACTCATCCTTCTCGATATTATGATGCCTGAGATGGACGGCTTCGACTTCCTGTCAAGCCTTGAAAATCCTCCTCACATAATTTTTGTTTCCGGCAGCGAAGATTACGCCTTTAAGGCTTTTAACTATAACGGCATAGATTATCTTCTTAAACCCATAACCTATCCGCGCTTCTGCAGGGCTATCGAGAAGATAATGAAATACTACGCCCCGCGCGCTATTCCGTCAAATGTCGGCGAAGAAGAGATTTTCATCAAGAAGGCGTCATCGCTCGTGCGCCTGAAACTTAAGGAAATACTTTATGTTGAGGCGCTTGAGAATTATGTAAGCGTGATCACCCGTGACGAGAAGTACACCATTCACTTTACCATGCGGGCAATAGAACAGCAGCTACCGTCAGGCCTCTTTGTGCGTATTCACCGGTCGTACCTGGTCAACAAAAGCGTCATAAGGTCAATAAGCGAAAACAGCCTTACCATCGTTGTAGGAAGCACTCCTAAAATACTTCCCGTCGGAAAATCATACCGTGACGGGATAATGAACTACATCAACATAATGACCCGTTAAATGCCGTCGCTGAGGCAACTCTTCCTGGATCACCTGGGACAGACCTCTCTTTCCCCACTTTTGCTTGAGATCGATAAGGCCGAAGGTTCTTTTCTGTATGGGAGGGACGGAAAGGACTATATTGATCTGATCTCCGGTGTATCAGTAAGTAACACGGGCCATCGTCACCCCGACGTCGTAGCCGCCATTAAAGAGCAGGCAGACAGGTACCTCCACCTCATGGTCTATGGCGAGGTGGTCCAAAGCCCGCAGGTTCAGTTTGCCGCACGACTTGCATCGCTTCTTCCTCCGGCACTCCGGTCGGTCTTCTTCGTAAACTCCGGAAGCGAAGCCATTGAGGGTGCAATTAAACTGGCCCGCAGATATACGGGAAGGAACGAGATAATTTACTTCCGTAATGCCTATCACGGATCGACAACGGGTGCTCTGAGCGTTCAGGGTTCAGAGGTTTATCGCAATGCCTTCAGGCCGCTGATGCCTGCAACCACCATGGCTGAGTTCAATTCGGCAGAGGCAGCCGGGATGATCAGCGACAGTACCGCAGCAGTGCTTGTGGAACCTGTACAGGCTGAAGCGGGAGTGATAAATCCGGCGGCGGGTTTTCTTGAAGGCCTTCGCACGGCTTGTGACAGGCATGGGGCCCTGCTTGTCTTTGACGAAGTGCAGACAGGCTTCGGCCGTACAGGCAGCCTTTTCTCGCTGTACAGATATAATGTCATCCCTGATATCCTTGTGCTGGCCAAAGCCCTCGGCGGAGGCCTGCCCCTCGGAGCCTTTATCGCTTCATCAGGCATTATGGCAGCTTTGTCGCATGACCCGTCGCTGGGACATATAACCACCTTCGGCGGCCATCCGCTTTGCTGTGCCGCCGGCCTGGCATCACTGGAGGTGATAATCAGAGAAGACCTTACCGCAAAAGCAAAAGAAAAGGAACAACTTTTCAGGGAACAGATGGCTCACTTTCCTGTCAGGGAGGTAAGGGGAGAAGGCCTCCTTCTTGCAGTCGTCCCTGAAGACAAAACGATCATATCCCATTTGGTATCGCGTGCTCCTGATTACGGACTGTTACTCGATTACTTCCTGTTCTGTGATGAAGCTTTCCGGATTGCCCCTCCGCTGACTATCTCACCTGATGAAATCAGCCTTGCCTGCCAGAGGCTGGGGAGACTTATGAAGGCGGTGTCCTGAGCCGACTGACACTCTGTCAGATTTAATGCTGCGGCACGCGCTTTGGAGATCGTGGGCAGAATAAACAAGAAAACTATATATTATGGAAAAGGGTAAAATTGGAGTTACTACAGAGAACATTTTTCCTATCATTAAAAAGTTCCTATACTCAGATCATGAGATTTTCCTCAGGGAACTGGTTTCAAACTCAGCAGACGCAATACAGAAGCTGAAGACATTATCTTCAGCCGGTGATTTCAAGGGAGAGCTCGGAGAATTGCGGATAAAGGTGGCCGTCGATCCGAAGAAGAAAACTATAACAGTGTCGGACAACGGCATTGGCATGAGCGCTGAAGAAATTGATAAGTATCTCAACCAGATAGCTTTCTCAAGCGCAAACGAGTTTCTCGATAAGTATAAGGACCAGACCAGCGGGCTGATCGGACAGTTCGGCCTGGGGTTCTATTCATCATTCATGGTTTCTGATAAGGTTGAAGTGATATCGAAATCCTACAGGGAGAATGTACCGGCAGTTAAATGGACATGCGATGGCAGTCCGGAATATTCCATAGAGGAGGCTGCAAGGGATGAAAGAGGAACTGATGTGATTCTGCATCTGGATAAAGAGTCAAAAGAGTTCCTGGATGAGAGCCGCCTGGAAGCGCTCCTGAAGAAGTATTGCAGCTTCCTGCCCGTGCAGGTGCAATTCGGCAATGAGAAGGAGTGGAAAGACGGAAAGATGGCTGATACCGGCAAGCCGAAGATAATCAATGACACCAATCCCGCATGGACCCGCAAGCCGGCGGATCTGAAGGATGAGGATTATGTGAAGTTCTACCACCAGCTCTATCCGATGGGTGAAGATCCGCTCTTCCACATTCATCTTAACGTCGATTACCCGTTCAAGCTGACCGGAATTCTCTATTTCCCGAAAATCCGCAACAACTTCGAGATACAGAAAAACAAGATACAACTCTACTGCAACCAGGTATTCGTTACTGATTCTGTCGAAGGAATTGTCCCTGACTTCCTGACTCTTCTTCACGGTGTGATTGATTCACCAGATATACCGCTGAATGTATCAAGAAGTTACCTGCAGAGTGATTCGAATGTCAAAAAGATCTCGAGCCACATCACAAAGAAAGTCGCAGACCGGCTGGCAGAAATCTTCAAGAAAGACAGGGAGAACTTTGAAAAGAAATGGGATGACCTTAAGCTCTTCATAGAGTATGGCATGATCACTGAGGAAAAGTTCTTTGAGAAAGTTTCAAAATTTGCCTTGTATAAGAACACTTCAGGCAAGTACTTCACCCTTGAAGAGTATGATAAGCTCATTAAGGAGAACCAGACCGACAGGAATAAGGCTCTGATACACCTCTACACCACTGATACCGTTGCCCAGCATACTTATATCTCCAAAGCTTCGGAGAAGGGATATGACGTAATAGTCCTTGATGGTCAGCTTGACACGCATCTTATTAATGCATTGGAATCAAAGGATCAGAATTCCAGGTATTTAAGAGTTGACAGCGATGTCATTGACAACCTCATAAAGAAAGACGAAAAGCATGATTCGAAGCTTACAAAGACCCAGTCTGATGATCTGACACAGGTGTTCCGCAGCCAGGTGGCTGACAGTGAAAAGGCACACTTCCAGGTCAGGGCTGAGAGCCTTGATGAAAACGATCTCCCGCTTATCATCACCCAGAGTGAATTCATGCGCAGGATGAAGGATATGTCACAGTTTGGCGGGGGGTACTCATTTTATGGAGAGATGCCTGACAGCTTTGACCTTGTGCTTAATACCAATCATCCGCTGGTCATCTCACTGGCTGAGGAGCTCGACAAAGAGCACGCTGATGAGCTAAGGAAGAACAATGCAGGCATAGATAAGACAAAGGTCGAGGTTGACTTCATGGAGAAGGAGCACGGCAAAAAGAAAACGGAGGAGATATCCTCGTTCGAGAAGGATGACCTTGAAAAACTTAAGGGTGACCTGAAACAGCTTGAAGAGAAGAGGAAAACTGTACTGACGGGTTTTGGAAATGATCATCAGGCAGTCCGTCAGATCGTTGACCTGGCGATGCTGGCAAATAACATGTTAAAGGGCGAGGCTCTGTCAGCTTTTGTAAGACGCAGCATATCTCTTCTGTAATCACATCATAATCCGCCCCAGTTCCGCCTTAACGAAATTCAAGGCGGCACGGCACGGCTCGGTATCCATATCCATGACCTCCTCGATCAGCGATCGCGAGAGCTCCTCGCCGGTGGCAGTGGGAGGGAGCTGTGTGGCTATCGAGTTTATGACCCTCACCACCGTTCCTTTTGCATTCTTTACCATCTCCCACGCTTCATTGCTCATGTAGATCTGCTGTGAGAGGTTATGCTCGAACTCGCTCCGGATATTACTGATCAGGACTGAGTGAAGCTGCATTGCCGTCATTTCCGGTTTTGCCGTACGCATGATAAGAGATTCAGGAGATATACGCTCCAGAAATAAAACGATCCTCTCATAAGCCTGTAATTTTACAGGGGTAATAGTTTTGACGGTCTGAAGTAAAAGATCCTGCCGTCTCCTGTCCTGATCATCCTGCAGCATATGGCGTATTACCAGCCAGGCAGTGATCATCACCAGCAGGGCCGGGAGGGTGATCTTCAGTATGTCGTAAAATGTTTCCATGTCTTCAGTGTATTTGACAGATTATGACCTGCAAATTAATCATTTTTATCAAAGACGAATAAACGGCAGGGCGAGTGTTATAAACGCTTTTCTTTTTCACTTATAAAAGTTACATTTGAACTGTTCACACTCTGAAAAAAAACAAATACCAAGCATGATGGAGCATATATCCAGGAGAGTTCAGTCGTTATCGGTATCGCAGACACTGGCAATGGCCCAGAAGAGCCGTGAGTTGAAGGAGCAGGGTATAGACGTTATAAGCCTGAGCCTGGGAGAGCCTGACTTCTTTACACCTGACGACATCAAGGAAGCAGCCAAGAAGGCAATAGATGATAACTTTTCGTTTTATCCCCCCGTACCCGGTTATACTGACCTCAGGCAGGCCATATCCAGGAAATTCAGGGAGGAAAATGGCCTTGATTACTCACCTGAGCAAGTCATCGTCTCCGCCGGAGGCAAGCATACTCTTATAAATATTCTTCTTTCAGTTGTTGATCCGGGTGATGAGGTCATCCTCCTTGCTCCGTACTGGGTGAGTTACCTCGACCAGATCATTTTTTCGGAAGGGAAGCCGGTAATTATAGAAACAACAATAGACAATGATTTTAAGGTCACTCCCGGCCAGCTTGAAAAAGCCATGACACCGAAGACCCGCGTGTTGATCTTCAACTCCCCGTCCAATCCCACCGGGATGGTTTATACAAGGGAGGAGATGGCAGCGCTGGTGAAGGTGATGGAGAAGCATCCTCAGGTGCTGATCATATCAGACGAGATCTATGAACACATTACTTTTTCAGGAACACATTTAAGCCTGGCCACATTCGCATCTGTTGCAGACAGGGTTGCCACCGTCAACGGTGTCTCCAAAGGATACGCCATGACGGGATGGAGGATCGGTTATATGGGTGCTCCCTTATGGCTGGCGAAGGCATGCAATAAGCTGCAGGGACAATTCACCTCCGGCGCCTGTTCCATCGCTCAGAGGGCGGCGCTGGCAGCGATAACCTCCAAAAGTAATTCAAGGGAAATGATGCGTGAAGCTTTTCTTCGCCGCAGAGATCTGATCTGCAGGCTTCTGAATGATGTGCCAGGACTAAAGGTCAGGGTACCTCAGGGTGCATTCTACGTCATGCCTGATATATCGTCATTCCTCGGAAAAAGCTTTGACGGAAAAGTGATTAACAACGCAGACGATCTTTCGTTATTTCTCCTCAGCGAAGCACGGGTAGCGCTGGTTAGCGGGAGCGCCTTCGGTGCTCCGGACTGTATCAGAATATCCTACGCCACATCAGATGATAAGATAACTGAGGCTGTAAAGCGCATCAAAGAAGCTCTGGGGAAACTCAAATAGATTAATTACAAATCCTCCTTCGCCGAGACTTCAGAGGACAAAGTCGCAAATCACAAATCGCAAATCGCAAATCGCAAATCAAAAGAGCTTCCCCGACAGCTTTTTTTAATACTTGTTAAATGAAATCACCTCTCCCGCAGGCTTGCGTGTCTTCTTTCGGAGAGTATTTTCAGCATACCCGACCGAGAGTACAAGCTCAACCTTCTTTGATTTGGGTATTCCAAGAATTTCCTTGATCTTTTTGTCGTCAAGCCAGCCGATAATGCACGTGCCAAGGCCTTCTGCAGTAGCCTGGTATGCCATTGACGCCGTTGCGATGCCAATGTCTATCAGTGAATAATCCTTGCTTTTAAGCAGGTCACCTGCCCTGGATGTGAAGTTGGATTTCTCCCTGACAATTACGATCAGAACAGGAGCCTGGCTTACAAAGCCGTTCATATTCAGCACCTTTGATTCTGTAGCGCCGGCTACCTTGAGAAGTATAGCAGGCTCATCAACAACAATGAACTTCCATGGCTGACCGTTGCATGCTGAAGGTGCCAGTCTGCCTGCCTCTGCTATCCTCTCAATCTTTTCCTTCTCGACAGGTTTATCGATATATCTCCTCTCGCTCTGTCTGATACTCATCAGCTCGAGCATTCCCTGACCATCAGTCATTTCTCTTAACAGTCTGATCAATAGTTTTCGGAGAAGATCTCAGTGTATGAGATGGGATGCAGGCATGCCGGACAGTTTTTCAATGGCTTCGTTCCAAAATGAACATATCCGCATTTGCGGCAATACCAGAAGACTTTTTCACCGCGTTCAAACACCTTGTTACCCATGACATTGGCGAGGAGTTTCCTGTACCTGTCTTCATGAACCTTCTCGGCTGATGAGATTGCCTTGAATGCGGTTGCGACTTCCTTAAAGCCTTCTTCTTCCGCCACTTTGGCGAATTCCGGATAAAGCATTGACCATTCTTCGTGCTCGCCGGCAGCTGCAGCTTCAAGGTTATCTCCAGTGGTAGATATCTTACCGGCAGGGTATGATGCCGTGATCTCCAGCGGGCCTCCTTCAAGGAATTTGAAGAAACGTTTTGCATGCTGCTGTTCCTGGCTGGCTGTTTCAAGGAAAATGGCAGCTATCTGTTCATATCCTTCTTCCTTCGCTACTTTTGATGCAAACTCGTACCGGTTCTTTGCCTGTGATTCACCTGCGAATGCCTTCAGGAGATTCTTCTCCGTGCGTGTTCCTTTAATACCTTCCATTTCAGTTTTATATTAATTATTATTGTAGTTTACAGGGCTGTAAAATTAGCAAAATTATTTAGATTTTGAGGCCGGGAATTTCACATTTCAAATCATATTCCGAGGGTATTGACAGGGCAGATCCCGGGAAAACGTCAGCTCTTCTTCCGCTTTAAAAATTTCTTCTCTTCGCCCCTGAAAAGCCTTCCGATGTTCTTTCTGTGGGTCAATATCAGTGCCAGTGCAATAACGACCGAGAAGATCCTGAACAAAACTGACGGGGTGTGGAATACAGTCATGAGCAGCACCGGTAACATTATTCCGGCAATTATTGAGCTTAGTGATACATACCCGGATATCAAAAGCACCACAAGGAAGATTCCCACACATGTCAGTGTCAGGAATGGCTGCAGTACCAGCAACACGCCGAATGTTGTAGCCACCCCTTTGCCTCCACGGAAGCCTGCAAAGACGGGAAAAAGATGACCGGTAATTGCGGCGACGCCGCATGCAATCTGCAGTGCCGTCATCAGTGACGATCCATGAGGGGCGGCATTGAGGAAGAGAGGGAGGGAGGCTGCCAGCCATCCTTTGGCAAGGTCAAAGATCAGAACAGGGATACCTGTCTTCCAGCCCAGTACCCTGATCGTGTTTGTGGCACCTGCGTTGCCGCTTCCATGCTCCCTGATGTCTATACCGTGAAAGAGTTTTCCCGCCCATACCGCTGAGGGTATGGATCCGGCAAGGTAAGACAATATTAAAGCAATAACAGTACTGGTTATTACCATTTAAATTTTGTTACAGCTCAGGACCCGAAGATACGAGTTTTGCCGTTTCGGTGTTTGATGTGAACTTACTGAAGTTCTTAATGAATTTTTCAGCCAGGCCCCTTGCTGCTTTGTCCCACTTCTCGCTGCTGCCCCACGCCTTACGCGGATCAAGCAGTCCGGAAGGCACGCCAGGCACAGATGCCGGGATGCTCAGGTTAAAAACAGGCAGATTTATATATGTTAAGTTATCTATTGTCCTGTTAAGGATGGCATCGATGATATTTCTTGTCAGTGTCAGGTCAATTCGTTTGCCGGTCCCGTACGGGCCTCCCATCCAGCCGGTGTTCACCAGCCATGCATTGGCATTATGAGCATTCATCTTGCGTGTCAGCTCATGAGCATAGGTTATCGGGTCAAGCATAAGGAAGGCAGCACCGAAACAGGCCGAGAAAGAGGGGAGGGGCTCTACTATGCCCCGCTCGGTCCCTGCAACCTTCGCAGTATAGCCGCTGAGAAAATAATAGCGTGTCTGTTCTTCAGTCAGCCTGGAAACAGGCGGCAGAACGCCGAAAGCATCAGCCGTCAGAAATATGACGGTAGAGGCATGCCCCGCTTTTGAAACCGGTCTGACAATATTATCTATATGGTATATCGGGTACGAGACACGTGTGTTTTCCGTTTTTGCACTGCTTGAAAAGTCTATTTCTCCATTTTCTTCAACCACGACATTCTCAAGCAGGGCATCCCGCCGGATGGCCCTGTAAATGTCGGGCTCCTTCTCCTTACTGAGGCTGATGCACTTGGCGTAACACCCTCCTTCGAAGTTGAAGATACCTGCGTCATCCCATCCATGCTCATCGTCACCTATAAGGGCTCTGTCAGGGTCAGTGGAGAGGGTTGTCTTTCCCGTCCCGGAGAGGCCGAAGAATATAGCCACGTCATTCTTTTTGCCAACATTGGCTGAACAATGCATTGATGCGATGCCTTTCAGCGGAAGGTAATAGTTCATCACTGAGAAGATGCCTTTCTTCATCTCGCCACCGTACCAGGTGCCACCTATCAGCGCCATTTTTTCGGTGAGATTAAACAGAACGAAGTTCTCTGAGTTCATGCCAAACTGCCTGTATTCAGGGTTGGTGGTTTTGGATGCCATCAGGACAACAAAATCAGGCTTGAACGATTTAAGCTCCTCTTCCGAAGGCCGTATGAACATATTCTTAACGAAATGGGCCTGCCATGCCACTTCCATAATGAACCTCACATTCAGTCTCGTGTCAGTATTGGCTCCGCTGTAACAGTCCATGACATACAACTTTTTGCCTGAAAGCTGTTTCGTGGCAAGCATCTTACAGTGTTTCCACGCTTCATCAGTAATGGGTTTGTTATCAGATACCGATGATGTTTCCGATTTCCACCATACGGTTTTCTCAGTTTTGGCATCACGTACAATATACTTATCCTTTGGCGACCGCCCGGTAAAAATTCCCGTATCAACTGCTATTGCACCGGTATTGGTTAAAATGCCTCGTTCAAAACCTTCAAGTGAAGGTGATGTCTCCTCGTCAAAGATCTGTTGATATGACGGATTATTTATCAGGCCGGCTGCATTGTAAATGCCGTACTGTTTTAAGATCTCTTCTGATATCATGATTTCCTGTTTGCTGACTTCCATCAAAGTTAAAAACATTAAGCAAATCGAGACGTGACAATTATCAGCATAAGGAAAAAGGCCGTTATGAGCGGCCTTTTCCTTGAAATCAGAAAACAGATCTGTTATTTGGAGCCCTTTATTGCTGCCTGGGCTGCGGCGAGACGTGCAATAGGCACTCTGTACGGTGAGCAACTGACATACGTGAGTTTGTTTTTGAAGCAGAACTCCACTGATGCCGGGTCGCCGCCCTGTTCGCCACAGATTCCGACTTTGAGCTGAGGACGTGTGGCGCGGCCTTTCTCCACTGCCATTGTTATCAGCTGGCCAACGCCATCCTGGTCAATAGTCTGGAACGGGTCTGCAGCAAGCATCTTCTTGTCGAGATAGTCATTAAGGAAGCCTCCTATATCATCACGGCTGAAGCCAAAGGTCATCTGTGTAAGGTCATTTGTACCAAATGAGAAGAACTCGGCTGTCTTCGCCATCCTGTCGGCGAGCAGACAGGCTCGCGGAATCTCAATCATGGTGCCGTACTTGTATTCGATCTTGCTGAGGCCGAACTTTTTGCATACCTCATCATAGACCCTGTCAAAGATCTTCTTCGTAACATCCAGTTCAGACACATCGCAGGTGACAGGTACCATTAACTCAGGTATCGGGTTCTTGCCTTCCTTCAGCAGTTCGGCTGCAGCTTCGAACATCGCCCTTATCTGCATCTCTGAGACCTCCGGGTAGGTTATGCCCAGGCGCACTCCGCGATGCCCCATCATCGGGTTAGATTCATGAAGAGCCTCACCGCGTCTGGCTATAGCCTCAGCAGATATACCCAGCGCCTTTGCCAGTTCATTCTGTTTCTCGGCTCCCTGGGGAACAAACTCATGAAGCGGCGGGTCAAGCAGACGGAAAGTAACCGGCAGGCCATTCATGGCTTCCAGTGTGCTTTTCATATCTTTCTTGACAAAGGGGAACAGCTCATCAAGAGCCACCCTGCGTTCTTTTTCACCTTCGCTGAGGATCATTTTACGGAGGAGGAAGAGAGGTTTTTCCGATCCTTTGCCGTAGAACATGTGCTCAGTACGGAACAGGCCTATACCTTCAGCACCAAATTCACGCGCGATCCTTGCATCATCCGGATTATCAGCATTTGTGCGCACACCCATCGTGCGGTTTGCATCGACGATCTTCATGAACATCTGGAACCTTGGGTTCTCAGTTGCCTCCATAAGCTTGAGTGCTCCGCCGTATGCACATCCTTTTGTGCCGTTCAGCGTGATGACGTCGCCTTCTTTAAAAGAGATATCCGTTCCGGCTATTTTTATTTTCTTTCCGGGAAGGTCAACATGCAGTGCTCCGGCACCGACGATGCAGCATTTGCCCCATCCGCGTGCCACGAGAGCAGCATGTGAAGTCATTCCGCCGCGCGCCGTGAGGATACCTTCGGCAGCGCGCATACCTTCAACATCTTCAGGATTGGTCTCCTCACGAACGAGGATCACCTTTTCTCCCCTGCGGTTCCATGCCACTGCGTCTTCAGCCGTAAAAACAATTTTGCCTACTGCAGCACCCGGACCTGCCGGAAGACCTTTGACGAAAGGTTTTACATTTTTTTCAACTGCCGGGTCACAGATAGGATGAAGAAGCTCATCGAGCTGAACCGGGTCAACGCGAAGGACTGCCTTTCTCTCGTCGATCAGACCTTCCGCCAGCATGTCCATTGCCATGTTCAGGGCAGCGGTACCGGTACGTTTGCCTACACGGCACTGAAGCATGTAAAGAACACCCTCCTGAATTGTGAACTCAATATCGAGCATATCATGATAGGCTTTCTCGAGAATATCACGTATGTCGCTCAGCTCTTTATATGTTTTTGGCATGGCCTCCTGCATTGAAGGCAGATGCTTGTTCTGCTCGTTCTTCGTAGCATCATTCAGAGGATTCGGAGTGCGGATGCCGGCAACGACGTCTTCTCCCTGGGCATTGACAAGCCACTCGCCATAGAAAAGGTTTTCACCTGTTGCCGGATTTCGCGTGAATGCTACACCAGTGGCTGAAGAATCACCCATGTTGCCAAATACCATTGCCTGAACGTTTACTGCAGTACCCCAATCGTCAGGAATTCCTTCAATACGACGATAAGAAACAGCTTTCTTGCCGTTCCAGCTTTTGAAAACGGCCTTAATGCCGCCTTCGAGCTGCTGACGGGCATCATCAGGAAAATCGCTGCCAAGCGACTTTTTAACTTTTTTCTTGAATTCCTCTCCAAGATATTTAAGATCATCAGCTGAAAGATCGGTATCTGATTTGTAACCCTTGCCATGTTTGTATTCGTCGAGCATTTCATCAAGCTGCTTGCGGATTCCTTTGCCATCAGTTGGCTCAATACCTTCTGCCTTCTCCATAACCACATCGGCGTACATCATGATGAGACGACGATATGAGTCCCACACGAAACGGGGGTTGTTTGTTTTCTTGATAAGTCCGGGGATTGTTGCCGGGCAGAGGCCGACATTCAGAACAGTGTCCATCATCCCGGGCATTGAGCTGCGGGCGCCTGAGCGGCATGAAACAAGAAGAGCATTGTCCTTATCGCCATATTTCATTCCCATAGCTTCTTCAGCTTTGCTCATTGCTTCCCAGACATCGGGCATGAGCTCAGAGGGTAACTGACAGTTGTTTTCATAGTACTCAGTGCAAACATCTGTGGTGATGGTGAAGCCGGCCGGTACCGGGAGGCCCAGAAGGCACATTTCTGCCAGGTTGGCACCTTTGCCGCCAAGCAGATTTTTCATATCAGCCCTGCCCTCGGCTATCTTTTTACCGAAGGAATAAACACGTTTAACTTTTGACATATTTTATCTGATTAATATTTATTAATGGATCTTTTTGTGAACCGCAAAATTATAATAAAAGTGGATATTATAAAACACCTTTCTTTTTCAGCTTTGATCTGGGGTGATACATGAGCACGGTGTCTCTCAGGTAGCTTCTGTCAATATGCGTATAAATCTCAGTTGTGGTAATAGATTCATGCCCCAGCATCTCCTGAACAGCCCTGAGGTCAGCTCCCCCTTCGACAAGGTGGGTGGCAAAGGAATGACGCAGTGTGTGAGGACTTATTTTCTTTTTTATTCCTGCCGTGGCAGCGAGTTTTTTTATAATTGTGAATACCATAACCCTTGATAGTCTCCTGCCCCTTCGGTTAAGAAAGAGAACATTCTGATCGATGATCACAGGCATGGTCATTCTTCCTGCCAGGTAATTATCTATCTCCCTCAGCGCTACTGAACCTAAAGGGACCAGTCTTTGTTTGTTTCCCTTTCCGGTTACGATAACAAAACCTTCCTTCCGGTGAATGTCGGTCAGCTTCATGTTCACCAGCTCCGACACACGCAGTCCGCAACCATACATTGTTTCAATAATGGCTTTGTTCCTGTGACCTTCGGGAGTGCTCAGGTCAATGGCCTTTACCATCTCGTCTATCTCGGGTACGGAAAGCACTTCCGGCAGTTTCATGCCTGTCCTGGGTGATTCAAGCAGCGCAGAAGGATCATCACTAATGATCTTCTCAATAAGAAGATACCGGCAGAAAGACCTGATACCTGAGATAAGCCTGGCCTGGGTTTTTGCAGAATCATGACTGCCCGCGGTGAAGGCAACAAAATCGCTCAGATCCTGATATGTGAGATCGGAGGGATTTTTTTCGTTTTTATTGTCATGAATATAGGAGTTGAGTTTGCGGACATCGTTCAGGTAAGCCTGAACACTGTTCGATGAGAGTGACCGCTCAATCCTGAGGTAACTCCGGAACCCATTCACTGCTTCTTTCCAATCTGTTGTCATGAGGTCATCTGCTCCGTTTCAAAGTTATATCATTATATATAACTGTCATAAATCCGGTCATTTCTTTATTTTTGCATGACAGGTCATTACCAGTGATCTGACAGCATGCAATGAAGATAGAGATAATAAACGGGCCAAATCTGAACCTTCTTGGCACAAGGGAACCAGGAATTTATGGGAACCAGAGCTTTGAGGCGTATATGAAAGAGCTTGAGAAAGGCTTCCCGGAAGTATCATTTAAATATTCGCAATCAAATATTGAAGGTGAGATTGTCACCCTGATACAGACCGCCGGCTTGCAGTCAGATGGTCTGATCATCAACCCGGGTGGCTATACTCACACCTCGGTGGCTATTGCCGATGCCGTGGCAGCTATTAAAATACCTGTCCTGGAAGTACATATATCAAATCTTTTATCAAGGGAGGATTTCCGCCATACAAGCCTTACAGGAAGGTATTGCAGAGGAACAATCATGGGACTTGGGCTTGATGGCTACCGGCTTGCAGTGGAAGCTGTTATGAAAATACTTAAGAAATAGGTGTTGTCATGGTAAAAGACATTATAAATAAGAGGACCAAGATCGTAGCTACAATTTCTGACAGGAACTGTGAACCTGATTTTCTGAGGCAACTGTTCGAGGCAGGTATGGACGTAGTGAGGGTCAACACCGCCCACCTTGATCCCGAAGGCGTGACAAAGATCATCAGCAATGCGAGGAGTGTGTCTGATAAGATTGCTGTTATTCTTGATACCAAGGGACCGGAGATAAGAACCACGATCTGCGATGAACCATTGAAATTCATTAAGGGGCAGAGTGTGAAGATCGCTGGTCACTCAGATGAAAAAACGACACTTCAGGTCATTAACGTTAATTACAGGGAGATTGCTATGTTCGTCCCGACCGGTGTATACATGCTTATCGATGACGGAGAACTTGAAATTAAAATCACAGGCAAGGATGGCGACATGCTTGTGGGCTTGATTGAAAATGACGGGGTACTTGGCTCAAGAAAGACTGTAAATATTCCCCAGGTAAGGATCAATCTTCCTTCAGTGAGCCAACGTGACCTGACCTTTATTGACCTGGCTGTAAAACTTGATGTAGAGTTCATTGCGCATTCTTTCGTGAGATCAAAGGAAGATGTGCTGGCTGTTCAGAAATTGCTTGACAGCCAAGACAGCAGGATCAAGATCATAGCAAAGATTGAAAACCAGCAGGGGGTCGACAATCTTGACGAGATCATGGATAATTGTTACGGTATCATGGTGGCCCGCGGTGATCTGGCTATTGAGGTGCCTTTTGAGAGGATACCTGGTATTCAGCGGGCAATTATTGAAAAATGCATTGAAAAACGCAAGCCGGTGATTGTGGCCACACAGATGCTTCATTCAATGATAACAAACCCCCGGCCGACCCGCGCCGAGGTGAGTGATGTGGCTAATGCGGTTTACAGCCAGACAGATGCCGTGATGTTAAGCGGTGAAACAGCAGCCGGAAAATATCCCCTGGAGTCTGTCAGAACAATGACAAAGATTGCCGGTGAGATAGAAAATGAGAAAGACCAGTATATTGAGATGCCTGCAGGATCACTGAGTGGTGAAGTATCAGCTTACCTGGCCAAGGTTGCGGTGAAAACCTCAATAAGGATAAATGCCAGAACCATCCTTGCAGATACCGTAAACGGTACCGCTATAAGGAACATGGCAGCCTTCAGAGGCATTAAACCCATTGTGGCCCTGTGCTATTCGTACCGTACAATGAGAGAGCTTTCGCTGTCCTATGGCGTGATGCCTGTTTATATTGAAAAGAAACAGTCGGTTGATGAGTTCATCCGCGTTGCGCTCAGGGACCTGCTCAGTAAGCATGATCTTAATGACAATGACATTATCGTTGTGCTTGCAGGCAACTTTTCAAGAGCTGCCGGATTCTCATTTATCGAGGTTGGAACGGTTGAATACCTGAAGGAAAAAGTCAGGATAAGTGAAAGTGATCTGATGGCTTGATTTTTGCTGTAATAAAAGGTTGCCGGCATGAAAATATTGTCACTCGCCATATTGATACTTTTACACCCTGTGCACGTTTCACTCACAGGTATTGAATATGACAGCGATAAACGGATTTACTCTGTTTTTGTCAAGGTATGGTCCGATGACCTAGAATCAGACATAAAACTGGGACAAACACCGGGAGATCAGATACCTGCAAATGAAGAGGATAAATATTCTGAATATTTGAAGGACAAAGTATTAATTATCGAGGACGGGAAAAAACTTGAGATGACCCTGCTGAACTCAGAACCCGACGGCCTGGAGCACAGGTTTAACCTTGAAGCCAGGGGAAAGCGGTCAGCCAAAAACGTCACCGTGATAAACCGTATTATGACAAGGCTTTATCCTGATCAGGCTAACATGTTGCTGTTTAGATATAATGGCATTGACGATGGATTTAAGTTTACTGCTGCTGATACATTGAAGAATTACAAAGTAAAATGAAAGGGGATTAATATGATAAAGAGAGTTTCGTCAGCAATTTTACTCCTGTTTTTGATTATCTCTTCCGCACATGCCACACATAACCGCGCCGGAGAGATAACGTATAAGCAAATCTCTGATCTGACTTACGAGGTTACAGTCACTACCTTCACATATACCCTGAGCTTAGCCGACAGGCCTTCTCTTGATTTTGAATGGGGTGATAATTCAATTTCAAATGTATCAAGGATCTCGGAAACATATCTCCCGAACAATTACAAGAAGAACGTCTACGTTGCACAGCATACCTATCCCGGTCCCGGCATATACAGAATTGTCATGCAGGACCCCAACAGGAATTACGGTGTGCAGAATATCCCGAACTCCGTCAACGTAGTATTTTCAATTTCCACCATTCTCATAGCTAACAGTTCTGTTGGCCTTAACAGCACCCCGGTCTTGCTTAATCCCCCTTATGACAAAGCTGCATTGGGGCACATATTCATTCATAACCCGGCTGCCTATGATCCGGATGGTGACAGCCTGTCGTATAAGCTGGCGGTGTGCACCAAAGAAGACGGAAAGCCCATTCAGAATTATACTTTACCGCCGGCATCAAACAAGTTTTATGTTGATTCAATTTCCGGGGACCTGGTATGGGATGCACCTACTGCCATAGGTATCTATAATGTTGCCATGGAGATACAGGAATGGCGCGGGGGAATCAAGATCGGAGTTGTGATCAGGGATATGCAGATTGAAGTATATCAAACAGACAATAATCCGCCTGTCACCTCACCCCTGGCTGACCTTTGTGTCGAAGCCGGCGATACCGTCACGATGGATATTTCAGCGACGGATGAGGATTTGGATTCTGTCAGGCTTCTGGCCACGTCAGGTATATTTACATCGACTACATGCCCGGCTACCTTCACAACCCTTAGCTCAGCTCCCGGAACTACCACCGCACGCCTCCGGTGGGTTACCTGTCATAGTAATGTCAGGCATCAACCGTATGATATCATAATAAAAGCCGAGGATAACAACAGTGAGCTGCAGCTGGTTGATATTGATAATATGAGTATTAAGGTACTCGGCCCTCCGCCTGTCCTTGCCGATGCCACTCCGCATGGCAACTTTGTTCAGCTAACCTGGGATGACTATGGCACAACCGAAATTTCCGGTTTCAGCATCTACCGCCGTGAAGGAACATCGTCACTGGTCATTGACTCATGCTATGATGGTATCCCTCCATCGGCAGGATTTACCAAGGTCGGGTATGCATCGGGTTACAATACTTTGAGCTTTACAGACACGAATGACGGTAACGGTCTCAGTGCCGGGAAAGAATATGCCTACAGAATTGTGGCAGTATATCCGAACGGAACTGAAAGCAAACCGTCAAATGAGATCGTAACTTCGCTGATTACGGGTGTGCCGCTTATAACACATGTCTCCATCCGCACCACTTCACCTACGAACGGGTCCCTGACACTGTCATGGCAGAAACCGGGTCATCTCGATACCATCCCGGCCAACGGGCCTTTTGAATATAAGATTTACAGGGCTGAGGGGATCACTGGTACTGGTTACCAGCTGATATATACTCTGCCAACGGCAGACCTCAATGATACCGTTTACGTTGATACACTGATCAATACCCTTGACAAGGGTTGGGTTTACAAGATCGAGCTGTACAATGCTGAAGCGGGTAACGTATTTCTGATAGGTGAGCCCTCAGTAGCCTCCTCACTCTTCGCCGATGCCTCGCCGGGCGACAGGAAGGTCAGGTTTGAGCTGAAACGCAATGTACCCTGGATCAACACCGCTTACGATTTTTACAGGTATGACGGCACCACATGGCAGCTTATAGGAGGTACTGCCGGCCAGCTTACATTCGTTGATAATAACCTCGTTAACGGCACGCAGTACTGCTATTATGTTGTATCAACAGGTGGCTACCAGGGTAGTGAAACACCCAAGAACCTGGTCAACTTATCCCAGCAAATCTGTGTCACTCCGGTCGACAATGAACCTCCATGCATACCTGCCCTGACGGTATCATCTCAGTGTGACAGTCTCTACAACACCGTTCGCTGGACTGTAGCAGACCCGTTATGTTATGGTGATGTGGCAGGCTACAGGCTTTATTATAAGCAGACGCCGGAGGAACCCCTGGGGCTGCTTATAACTATCGATGACAGGGAAGTCCATAAATATGTCCATTCGGTACCTGACTATGTTGCCGGATGTTATGCTATAACAGCGTTCGACGCTATCGGGAATGAAAGTGATACGTCAGCATTGGTTTGCGTTGACTATTGTAATGTCTATGAGATCCCCAATGTGTTCACTCCCAATGGCGACGATTTCAATGACTTTCTTGTTGCAAAAACATCCGCACTTGTAGAAAAGGTACAGTTCAAACTGTTCAACAGGGCCGGTGTGCTTGTCTTCAGTACAGAGGTGCCCAAACTCAACTGGGATGGCACATTTAAGGGAAAGGTTGTGCCCACAGGCGTCTATTATTATGACTGTGAAGTGTTTGAACGCCGGATTTCAGGACTTGAGCAGTTCCATCTCAGCGGTTTTGTTCATGTGCTGGCTGAAAAAGGGGCAGGACCGGGGGTAATTCAAGGGAAAAAATAAAACGGAATGAAAAAAGGTGTCATTTTTCTGATCATAATTTTTGCTTCACAGCTGATGGCCGGACAGAGCAGATATGACGGCGTACTGAAAGCAGTTTCTTTATCAGCAAGAGGTGAGAATGAGGAAGCGGCCACCGTACTTTCAGGGCTGATTAATACTGCCCCGGATGCAGACCTGATGCTTCTCAGAGGTGAAATTTACCTGAAGTCCGGCAGGCTGAAAGAAGCAAAGACTGATTTCATGGCTGCCGAGAACATGAAGCCGGGGTCGGGGATGTACGGTCTTGCCAGATGTGCGGCTGCAGGTGGTGATGCAAAGGGAGCCGTTGCATATCTCGAGGCACATCTTAAGTCACCCTTCAGAAAGAGTGAGCCTGAAATAATGCTTGACAGCACCTTCGGATCAATCCAGTCCTCCCCTGAGTGGAAGAGCCTCTGGAAAAAAGAATGGTACAAAGGATATGAGAGAAAAAACTGGGAGATAAACCATTATTTAAATATCGGAAAGACGGATCTTGCAGAAGAAACATGGCGGGAGCTGTCTGCCGAGTATTCAGACATGCCGGTGACGGATTACTGCAATGCAAGGATAATGATCAGCAAGGGTCAGTACCGTGAGGCTGCATCGCTGCTTGAGCCGCTGGCTGCAAAGCAGGATGCCCCTGTTTCATACCTTTTGGCCCTTGCCGAAGCCCGGGCCGGAGAAAGTAACTATTACGCCGCAGCCACTGTCTACGGAAGACTTATTAATGCTGAATACCCCGATCCTCAGCTACTCGTCAAAAGAGCATCAATGCTGCTCAAAGCCGGTGACAGGGATGCCGCCAAAGCTGACCTCGGCAGATACCTCAGCCTCGATCCTGACAACTCAGAGGCTCTTGGCCTTATAGGAAGGACGTATGCGGAAGAGGGAGCGATATATGAGGCACTGCCTTATCTTAATAGTAACATTGAGCAACACCCCGGCGAAGCCAGGGCGTTCAGCCTTCGCGGCGATGCGTGGCTTGCAGCCCGTACCTGGGATAAGGCCGCGGAAGATTATACAATGAGCCTTGACATTGACCCTGAAAACGGACCTGTCAACCTGAACCTCGGAATTGCATTGATAAACACGGGAAACACCGGCGACGCCTGTCATTACCTTCGTAAGGCAAAAGAACTGGGAGAAAAAGATGCTACCAGGTATCTGAGCAAGTACTGCATCAAATAGGCTAAAAGCCCCGGGGCAACCTATCTTACATGCTTTGCTATCCTGTCGTACAGGTCCTTGGGCTTGAAGGGCTTCAGCACATAATCATTGATGGCAAGATTGTCAATCTTGTCATGAGCTTCTGACATGACAGCGGCTGTCAGCGCAACGATAGGCATTCCGCTTATCTTTTTGTCAGCCGAGTTCCTTATGATGCGGGTCGCCTCAATGCCATCCATTACAGGCATATGAAGGTCCATAAGAACAAGATCGAATTCATTTTTGTTTATTTCCTCAAGTGCAAGACTGCCGTTCTCGACATGAGTGACAATCACACCCCAGCTCTCGAGAAATTTATTTGCCACGAAAAAGTTGATCTTATTATCCTCTGCAACCAGTATTTTCTTCCCTACCAGCTCCTTCATCATATCAACTGTGCTCTGATCAGTTATTTTAGTGTCTGTGTCAGGAAGAGAGTATTCAATTGAAAATCTGAATATTGATCCTTTGTCAGGCTCGCTGACGACGCTAATAGTTCCATCCTGAAGGTCGACAAGGCGCTTGCATATTGCCAGGCCAAGACCAGTGCCTCCGTACTTGCGGGTAGTGTCTGCCGAAGCCTGTGCATAGCTTTCAAAAATCTCCTCAAGTTTTTCGTTGGCAATCCCTATCCCTGTGTCAGTAACGGAAAATTCCAGGACAGCCCTGTTATTCTGCCGCTCTTTCACGGATGCTTTAAGTGTGACACCTCCCATATCAGTGAACTTCATGGCATTGGAGAGGAGATTGGAGATAATCTGGTTCAGTCTTACAGGGTCGCCAATCAGCGATACGGGAAGATCGGCCGACTTCTCAACATTGAAGGAAATTCCTTTCTCTTTTGCCCGGTGACTGTAAGACCTCTTAATGTCTTCCAGCATACTGGCAAGATCGAATTCTGTCTTTTCGAAGACAATCTTGCCGGCTTCCATCTTGTTATAATCGAGGATATCATTAACCAGGGTGAGCAGATGGTTTGCCGAGAAGCGCAGTGTGTTGATGTACTCCATCTGGTCCTCCCGGGGATTGCCCTGGTAAAGGAGGTTGGTGATACCTATCACCTCGTTCAGCGGGGTCCTTATCTCGTGGCTCATGGTTGACATGAACTGCTGCTTTGAAAAAGCAGCCTCTTCAGCACGTTTACGTGCGGTGATGAGGTTATCCAGCATCCTTCTCCGCTGCAGGGTGAGCACTATCTGGTTGGCGATGAACTCGAACACCTGCAGGTCATCATTGTTGAACGCGTCTATTTTCTTGTAATCCTGCAGACAGATCGCTCCGATGACCTCATCATCCATCTTCAGCGGAACGCCCATCCATATCTTGCATGGTGAGCCCACAAGGCTTATGGCGCCTGTTTTTTCTATTTTGAGAATGTCATTTTCGTCAAGAAGGACAGCTTTGTTATTTTTTATGACCCAGCCTGTAAGCGTGTTTTTGGCATCCGTCTCCTTGAAATGGTCACGCTCATCAGCAAAGAAGGGAAAATTAAGAGTATCCTTCTCACGGTTATAAAGGGCTATAAAAAAGTTGTTGACGTTCCATAACTTACTTATCTCCTTGACAATAGTAGGATAGATGTCAAAGATGTCAGAATCCTGCAATGCTACTGTGGATATATTATATTGTATCTCCTGCATGAGACGGCTCTTGATCTCACGGCTGATATCCCTGTAGATGCCAAGGAAGGCAATTGTTTTATCGCCCGAGACCACTGATGATGCAATAAGGGAAACATTGATTTTATCGCCGCGCTTGTCCCTTCTTACTGTCTCAATGGCTTCCGTCCCCTGTGTCAGTGCCACCTCATCAACCTTCACAGCCTCATCTTTAAGTTCATCAGGGACGATAAGGTCATCGATCATCCTGTTCTGAACCTCTTCAGCCCCATACCCGAAGAGTTTGGTGAATCCCTTATTGACCCTCATGATCTGCCCGTCGTAATCAGTAAGTACGATAGCTTCGGGAGCCGCGTCAATGAGGTGTTCGAGCATGGCCTTCTCTGTGGAAAGCTTTTGCTCATAATCCTTATGTCGGCTGACATCAGTAAGAACACAACGGTATCCTGTGACCCTGTTCCTTAAAATGATAGGTCCGGCATGGAACAGGACCGAGACGTTCCGCTTCAGCTTGTTCATCAGGACATATTCATCAAAGGTGATCTGCCCGGGTTTGGTAAGATCGGAGAGCTCTCCCATGAGTTTGTCAAGGTCCTCCTTCATGAAAAGCTCATGCAATGATATCCCTCTGGTAAGGTCATTGTTATCAAATCCAAGGGTGATCATTCCCTGGGTGTTCATGAAGGTGACATTGCCTTTTGTGTCTATCTCCATGGTCATCTCTGGCAGAAGCTCGGCAAATGTCTCGAAGACGATCCCCTGCTTCAGTATCTCATTTTCCCTCTCTTTCTGATGCTGGCCTGCTTCCCATGTAATGACAATGTCACCCGATGACAGCAGGAGACCGATAAAATATCCGTTGTCATCCTTTCCATCCGCGGAAACCGGTATTTTAAAGGAGCCTACTCTTGTCTGGATATTTTCAAGCAGTATCAGCAGTGCCTTATGTTCTCCCAGACGGGTTTCACTTATCTCTTTTCCAAGGACATCCTCGCGGTCAATCTGCTCTACCTCCTCTGCGCGGAAATTAAAATCAATAATATAGAACTTGTCATTCTCTGAACGCCTTAATATCATTATGTAACTGCTCATCGAATCAAAGATCTCTTTCAGGATCTTTTCCGACTCAGCCCTGGCATACCCGTTATTGAGGGTACTGATATCATTATAGTATGTGATGAGGTAAATGCTGTCACCGAAGAAAAAGGTCCGGGCACTGAACAGGAAGACACGCTCCTCACCCGAATGCATCCGCAGCCTGATTTCAAGATCACTGACCTTTTTCAGCCGGGAGAGTAACCTGAGGTGCTTTCTGCTCTGTACCAGATCAACATACAGCTGAATATCATCGGATGTCTTGCCAATAATCTCCTCCCTCTTGTACCCCGTTGTATCAAGAAAGGCCTGGTTGACCTCGATGTATTCCTGCGTTTCAATATTGCTCAGAGTGATAAGCTGGTTTGTTGAATTGAAGGCAAGCTCAGGAATATCTGTCAGGTGTTTAAGGGAATCCAGAAAAGCGGGTGATGGATCAGTTTCCTTTCTTTTTTCTTTGCGGTTTTCCATCTGGGGACCAGTCTAGATCATTAATATTGCCGGGAGTTGACAGTAACCCTGGCAAAAGTAGTTATATCTGACATAACTGATTAAACCTTCAGAAATTTTATTCACCCTTTAGTTTTTTGTTTTTCAAAGTAGGTGCACCACTGTGACAGCCCGCATATTTTACAGGCAGGGTTACGGGCGGTGCAGATGTAGCGGCCGTGAAGCAGCAGCCAGTGATGTGCCATAGGCCTTTTTTCTTCAGGGATCTCTTTTGTCAGCTTCAGTTCAACCTCCAGAGGGGTTCTGGCCCCCGGGGTTAGACCGAGCCGGCTGGCAACCCTGAACACATGAGTGTCAACTGCTATGACAGGCTTGTTCCAGACTACAGAGGCAATGACGTTGGCGGTCTTGCGCCCAACGCCGGGCAGCTTCATGAGCTCCTCTGTTTCCGAAGGAACGATCCCTGAATAATGTCTGACGATCATCTCTGCCAGACCTTTCAGATGCTTCGCCTTATTATTGGGGTATGAACAGCTTTTTATCAGCTCAAAAATCTCTTCCTGTCTTGCCATGGCCATCGTCTTTGCGTCAGGAAACTTTTCAAAAAGGGCCGGGGTTATCATATTTACCCTTTTGTCAGTACATTGGGCTGATAAAATTACCGCAACTATAAGTTGAAAAGGATCTCTGTAACTCAGTTCCGTCTCAGCCAGAGGCATGTTCAATTCGAACCATTCCAGAACGTTTTTGTACTTATCCCTGATTTTCACCTGTTAGCTCATTATTACGGGATGAAAGTAATATTTTTTTACTTTTTTGCCGAAAATGGTTCCGGATGTGAATAAAGTCATGGTAATTAAAGATCATATTTACTATTTTTCGGCTCTATGCACCTAATAAAAATAAACACCAGATCAGGCAGGTCACGGGTCATCTCCGGAGGCGATCTGAATGATCTTTCTGCAATCCTCCCTTCAGAGTGCAGGCTTTTCATAATCACTGACACCAATGTCAGGGGATTGTACGGTGAGCGGTTTCCGGCTGCCGAAGTACTTACCATTCAACCCGGCGAGGAGAGTAAGACCCTTATGGTCATCGGTGATCTGTGCAGGAAGCTGCTCGAATCCGGAGCTGACCGGTCGTCATTCATACTCGGATTCGGAGGCGGTGTTGTGTGTGACATCGCCGGAATGGTAGCGTCAGTTTATATGAGAGGAGTGAGGCATGGCTTCGTATCCACAACACTTCTTTCACAGGTTGATGCAAGCATCGGAGGCAAGACGGGAGTAAACCTCGGACCATATAAAAATATTATCGGGACATTCAGACAGCCGGAGTTTGTCTTATGCGACCACAAGCTTCTTTCTACCCTGACCGATGACGAGTTTCAGTCAGGCATGGGCGAGCTTATAAAGCATGCCGCCATTTGCGACAGGGACCTCTTCTTCGATATCTCAACCTCTCTTGAAAAGATTTATGACCGTGACCCGGACGTACTTGAAGATTTAATTTACAGGGCTGTCAGGATCAAAGCGGATATTGTCAGACGTGATCCGCTTGAGAAAGGGATCAGAAGGCTGCTGAACTTCGGCCACACCTTTGGTCATGTATTGGAAACATCGTACGGTTTGCCCCACGGTATTGCAGTGATGGAGGGAATGCTGATTGCCTCAGAACTTTCGGTATGGTCGCGTGAGATGCCACTTGCCGAGATGCGGATTTTTGAAAAGGTGATAGAAAAATCAGGCCTGCAGGAAGGGCATCAGCTTCCGGTTAATGTGCTGGGTATGATATCCAGGGACAAAAAGAGTGAAGGCGGGGATATTAACTTCGTGCTTCTGCGCTCTGTCGGGAAAGCTGTCATAAGGAAGCTGCCTGTCATTGAGATAGAGGCTTTTATCAATTATTACCGTGAAGAAAAAAAAGAAGCTAACCAGAAATAGAAAGGGAAGATGAACACACTTGGAGTTATTTTCAGGGTTTCGATATTTGGGGAGTCACACGGAGCATCTGTTGGGGTTGTGATTGATGGATGCCCTGCCGGCTTACCCTACTGGCGCGAGGAACTGATGGCGGACCTGTCGCGGCGCAAGGGACAGGTTCCGGGAACCACAACACGTAAGGAAACTGACGAACCTGAGGTGGCAAGCGGTATCTATAACAATCTTACCACCGGATCACCCATTGTGATCTTTACCAGAAACAATGATACCCGTCCGGGCGATTACGAACAGTTCTCAAGCATCCCGAGACCGGGTCACGCCGATTTTACTGCAGGTTTTAAATACAAAGGTTTCAGTGATATGCGCGGGGGTGGACATTTTTCCGGCCGTCTGACATGGGGAATGGTGACAGCCGGTTACTTTGCCAGAAAGATACTCTCACCGGCAATAATCACTGCTACCCTGGTTGAAGCAGGAGGCGAAAAGGATATCGCTGCGGCCATCGCCAGAGCGGTGGAAACAAATGATACGGTCGGAGGCGTTGTTGAATGCGTGGTAAGAAATGTACCAAAGGGACTTGGCGAACCGTCTTTTCTCTCGGTTGAGGCCGCTCTCGGACAGATTGCCTTCGGCATACCGGCTGTAAACGGCGTCGAATTCGGAGCAGGATTTGCCTCATCAAGAAGCTACGGTTCCTTAAACAATGATCCATTCGTTGATGCCCGTGGCAGGACTTCCACTAACAACGCAGGAGGAATCAATGGCGGAATAACCAATGGCAATGACCTGATAATGAGGGTATCAGTAAAACCGGCGGCGAGCACGGGAGTGCCTCAGAAAACCTTCAACAAGGAAAAGGGCGAGATGACCGACCTGGAGATCACCGGCAGGCATGATGCCTGCATAGCAAGAAGAATTCCCGTCATCCTCGAATCGGCTGTGGCAATAGGCCTTGCAGACCTGCTGATGATAGACAGGGCTATTAACGGACCAAGGGAGAGATCATAGAAAAGTTCCGGAAGCCGGGCAGTGGAAATAATTGTCAGATCGTCATTATCAGGATACGTTCCGTACTGTCAGTTACCTTGAAGCGGTCATCGATCCGGTAACCCATGACCCATATGACTTTCCCGCCCGAGAGGAGCAGAAGCACTTTCTCCTTGTCTGTAACCGGGATTTTCAGGTCGATAAGAAAATCGCTGATCTTTTTAGACTTCGACATACCAAGGGGCACAAATCTGTCTCCAGGTTCCCAATGCCTTACCGTTACCGGGAAATCTATAAGAGCAAGATCGGTACATGCTGTCCGCCGGCTTCCCGGCAGCGGATCATCAGAAGGTGCAGTGAGACGGAGTTCAGCGAAAAGACCTGATAAACGCATCTCATCTATCGAAGAAAAAATCAGAGCGGGTGCCTTATCCTCGCTTTTTTCCGTAACGAGGATCTTATCCCTGTCTCTCAGCAAACGATGAGTTGAGGTTAAGATGTATCTGCCCGGCGATGAATCAAGCAGCGATATCAGCTCTTCCGTCTGTTTTGAGGAGAGACCGTATCTTTTGAAAAGCTCATAGATATGAGGTGAGGCCGGGATAAGTGAGCTTAAGCCTTTAATATCAGCTTCTATGCCGTTGCTCACCGGCCTGAATAGTTCACTGTGAAGTCTTTCGATATAAATATCAGCCATCGCGGAAGAAGATCTGAGATGATCCATGGTTTCAGTAATGGCAGCCAGGAAGTTGGAATTCACCTTATTTATCTCTGGCATAACTCTGAGCCTTATCCTGTTACGCGTGTATTTGACTTCAGCGTTGGAGCTGTCATCACGGTATTTTATCTTCTTCTTCCCGGCAAAGGTCTCAATCTCATTTCTTGTGGCGAACAGCAGTGGCCTGATGATGTTATTGTGCCGCGGGCTCATACCTGTAAGACCATTGATTCCGGTGCCTCTCAGCAGGTTGATGAAGAAGGTCTCGATGTTGTCATTGAGGTTATGTGCCACCGCCACAGTGTCAAAGCCTTCCTTTTCAATAAGGTTGTCAAACCAGGTGTAGCGCAACTCGCGGGCAGCCATCTGTACTGAGATACGCTTTAACGATGCATATCCTAGAGTATCGAACCTGGTTGCATATAATTTAATATTATTTCTTTTTGCATAAGCGCTTACGAACTCCTCATCGCCGTCAGACTCTTCACCCCTGAGGGAGAAGTTGCAGTGTGCAATGGAATGGTCTGCACCCGCTTCCCTGAAGAGGTAAGCCATAACCATAGAGTCTATGCCTCCGCTGACCGCAACAAGCACCTTGCTGCCGGTACCGAACAGTTTATGCTGTCCTGAATATTCGAGGAATCTCTGGTACATCCGCTTTTCCATTCGCAAAGTTACAAATCAGGAAGCATATTAGCTTTCTCCGGTGCTAAAAAGAGCCCCTGACTGTATAAGTTACTGGTAAGGAGTTACACCCGGAGGCCCCGGCTCAAACCCCGGGGGCTTAAGTCGCATCAGCCCGTCAACAGTGAACCATGACGTTTCTGAATAGGGAAGGAGGTTAGGATACCAGGCGAACCTTATCTGGAGCGTATTCAAAACAAGCCTGTCATTTCTTATCCTTATTCCGGCACCAAAGGCGGATATATTAATATACCTGTCGGTTTTCAGTCCGCCTTTGATAAACCCTGCATCAGCAAAGGCGAAAATGGCAAACTGGAAGCCAAGGATTTGTCTGGGGGTGAAAAGCACGGGTTCAAAGGTGCCTACAATCCTTGTGTTTCCGGTGATTGAATCATTTTTGAAACCCCTTATAAGGTCATTATTTCGCAGGTAAAGGTGTTCGTCCGAATACCTGTTCAAGCCTCTTACATAATAAAGATTAATGAACGTACGGATTTTTGATCTGCCCGCCTGAATAATAGGTGTGAAATACCTTATTCTGCCATCGACCACACCCTGTTCCGTTTTTCCCTGGTTATAGAAGGTTGTGAAACCGAACCCGCCGTATAAATATCCGAACCTGGTAAATATATTCCCGTAAGATACCTTCAGTCCTGCGAAAGTCCTGTACTTGAACTCATTATTTTCTTTTCCGCCCAGAACTTCAACCATATACCCGTAAGGGATATCCTCTGTCCGGCCATAACTATATATCAGTGAAGTGTTTATGAATCTTTGTGATGATATAGCAAGATCGGCTGTGAATAGCTGGTATCTCTGGAGGCGGTAATAGGAATTTTCATCTATCTCCGGTCTTCGGTAGACGTTATTGTTAATGTATCTTCCTGATAAAATGAGTCTTGTTACAGTTGACCGGTTCAGCATGAATGATCTTGCTGCCCAGTAGTCCTGGTAAATAAAGCGAAGAGGAACAGGGGCAGGCATGGTGTCCAGATCTTCAGTAGTATAGGTAGTCCTTATTGATGCTGACCATGCATATCTGGTCTCCGATGTGATAAATCCCCTGCTGTAAATCCCGCTCATTATTGTGGTGCCCAGGCCGTCTGCAAATTCAAGCTCAATATCCGAGAATGTCCGTGCTATATTTCTTATGGCATATTTTACCCCGACACCCGGATATTTATAATCTTCAAAATTATAAGGGAATGAAAGGGCAAGTTCATGACCAAGTCCGGTGAAGTTCTTGTCAAAAAGTCTCACCCTGCCACTTGTTATATCATCGAACCTGAAGTCAAAACCATACGGATAGGTTTCCTTGACGATAACTGCGACATCCACGGTGTTACTGTCGGCAGGCACAATAATAATACGGGCATCTTCAATAAATGGTAGCTCTCTCAGAAGTCTCTCATTATCAGCCATTTTAAGGGATGATATTGAATCTCCGGTTTTGAACAGAAGGTACCGGTTAAGTACGAAAGGGAGGGTCTTTACATAAGTTCTGTTGAGCAACCTTGCGCTTTTCGGGCTATCCGTGGCGGCCGGATTATCGACGTCAGAACCGAAGGCATCAAGTCTGATCACTTGCGTCTTCCTGATCACCTTGCCTTCAAATTCAGCATAGGGTACAGTGCTCTTCATCTTCTCCCTTGCCTTGCCTTCAGTGGGTGGAGCGACAATAATGATATCATAAAGAAGACCGGTGAACTTTCGTTTTTCAGCTCTTACCTTCAGAGAGTCATAAAATGCCGTTGAAGTTGTATCGTTCCGGTGGTTTTCCTGTGCGGATACCTGCATCCCGGATACTGAGAGACACAGGTAAAAAATAATTAATAATCTGAAGAAGAGACTATTATTGGTGCATGAATTCACTGCTTCTTTGAATTGTCTTCCAGAACGTCATCGGAGTTAAACTGGAACCCTAATCTTTTTCCGGTTATAAGCTTTGAATGCTGTATTTTTGATTCTGCCTGTCCAACGGAAGCGATTTTTATCGCATCGTATGGTGGTACCAGAAGATCGAATTCCAGCGAGTAGTTTATGGCAGTATAAACAATTGTCTGAAGAGCCTCTTTGCTGTATTCCTCATTTCCGTAATTGGTAAAGAGCATGCCCATCTGTCTCTTGCCTTCCACAAAGTACTGATTTTCATGATTTATGAAAATCCTTGCGATGAGGTATCCCAGGTCATCGAGCCTTGTGTATTTAAATGAATCGGCAAGGAAGTTGTAAATATGTATTATACCGCTGTATGCATTGAATTTATTCTTCTGTATATAAGCGGTTTTCCATGCCGGGTGTTCGCGGTCGAACTGGAATATGTTTGAATGCATGCTGAAAAGAAGCATATCACCTGCTACCTTCAGCTGGGCATCAAATGTACTCCGGTCGGTATATTCCATCCTGATCCTCGGATCAATACCGGTAAGGTTTAAGTTCACTTCCCTGGAAAGATTTTTAAGTATTTCCTTGACCACCATAAAAGCTGCCGCCGTGTTGTCAAAAACCTTTTCTTTAAGCACTGATTTGGTTTTCAGTGTATCGACAATCATGTTCTTTCTTTGTATTGGATCTTCCACCATGGCAGGATTTTTACTTCAACGACTAAAATTAGTGTTTTATTTATAATAAAGTATAACGGTGCTCAATTATCAGAGCAGCATCCATATCAGCGAAAGTTATCAGTAAGCCCGTGCAAAGAGGACCCTCCTGTGCGAGGGTTTCCCGCTCAGGATACATTTCCCTTCTTCAGCAGGGGTATTAAAGGGTATCGCCCTGATCGTTGCCTTGGTCAGGTTCTTGATCTGTTCCTCAGTTTCGGCCGAGCCATCCCAGTGTGCCATAACGAAGCCGCCTTTATTTTCAATAATATCAAGGAACTCATCCCAGGTGTCAGCAAAGTAGGTGTTCTTTTCCCTGAAATCTACGGCTTTTCTATAGATATTCTGATGGATCTCCTCCATGAGCGCGGTCACATAGGTTACCACATTGTCACGGTTTATTGTCTCCTTGGTAAGGGTGTCCCGGCGCGCCACTTCCACAGTACCATTTTCAGCGTCACGAGGCCCGATGGCGAGCCTGACGGGTACACCCTTCAGCTCATAATCGGCGAATTTGAAACCCGGTTTCTGAGTATCACGGTCATCATATTTAACCGAAAATCCTGCCTTCTCAAGCTTGCTTCTGAGATCATTGGCAATTTCAGAGATACTGCCCAGCTGTTCATTACCCTTATAAATTGGTATTATAACAACCTGTATCGGAGCGAGCCTGGGTGGAAGCACGAGTCCGTTATTATCAGCATGCGCCATGATGAGTGCGCCTATCAGCCTGGTTGTCACACCCCATGAGGTAGCCCAGACGTAGTCAAGTTTTCCTTCCTGATTAGCGAACTGTACATCAAATGCTTTGGCAAAATTCTGGCCAAGAAAATGGCTGGTGCCTCCCTGAAGCGCCTTGCCATCCTGCATCAGTGCTTCGATAGTATAAGTGTCAATAGCCCCGGCAAATTTCTCACTTTCTGTCTTTACTCCCTTAACTACGGGAAGAGCCATGTAATTTTCCGCAAAATCAGCATATAAATCCAGGATCATCAGGGCCTCCTTCAGTGCCTCCTCCCTGGTAGCATGAGCTGTATGGCCCTCCTGCCAGAGAAATTCTGTTGTACGGAGGAAAAGCCGTGTACGCATCTCCCACCTTACAATATTTGCCCACTGGTTTATCAGGAGGGGCAGGTCGCGGTATGAGTGTATCCAGTCTTTATAGGTATTCCATATTATTGTCTCAGAAGTAGGTCTGACGATCAACTCTTCCTCAAGCTTTGCATCCGGATCTACAATTATTCCTTTTCCGTCAGGTGAGTGTTTAAGTCTGTAATGGGTGACAACCGCACATTCCTTGGCGAATCCCTCCACGTGGGCGGCTTCCTTGCTGAAGAATGACTTTGGGATGAACAGCGGAAAATACGCATTTACATGCCCGGTGGCCTTGAACCTCCTGTCAAGCTCCGCCTGAATCTTTTCCCAGATGGCATAACCGTAGGGTTTAATGACCATACATCCCCTCACCGCCGAGTTTTCAGCCAAGTCAGCTTTAATCACGAGATCATTGTACCATTGTGAATAATTTTCCTCCCTGTTAGTAAGAAACCTGGCCATTCTTTTGGTATAGTATTTGAATTATGTTAATTAGCAAAAAAAAGATTGCGTAAAAATAGGTAAAACTTGTTAACCAAACAGGGGGACTCACCATGAAGACAAAAAATTTACTTGCTGCAATGGCCTTAATGACGATCACATCACTTGCGATGGCGTCAGGATTTACCAAAAATTCAGGGGACCGGGGAAATGATCCCGGATACCAGCAGGTGATAGTAAACAATTTTTATTTTGATAACGGTTATGAATATGCATCCCGCATAAACAGGTTCCATAACTCGTTCATCACATTCGATTTCTACTCACCTCTCTTCACTGAGACCTTCTGGTATCATTATACTCCGTTCACATGGGGAGTATCAATTTATGACGACTGGTACTATTATGGTGCAGGAGTGTCAAGGTACAACTGGAGGAACGGGTTCGGCGGATCTTACTGGTGGGGCTATGATCCCTGGTGGAATTATAATCCATGGATGGGTTACGGGTGGAATTCATGGTACGCACCCGGCTCAGGCTACACCGTCAACTATTACCTCGGAAGACCTTACTACCATTACCCCAATGCATGGAACAGATGGGATCAGCCACACTGGTACGGAAGCGGCGCAGGTAAAGGGTTTGACAATAGCCACCACGGACCATCGCACGGTGACAATAATTACAGTAACCGTACTGATTATAACAACAATACAAACTACAATCCTTCGCATCCTTATGATCAGGCCCGCAGGTCAGCCTCCTCAGTCAGCAGGGGAAGAAACCCGATACCTCAGTCGCCTTCTGCTCAAAACAATTCAGGACGGGCACAGACCGGCAATGATAAGGAAAAGAGCAACAACGGCCTGCGTATGGGTCAGGTAAGGAGGGGAGTGGCGGAGCCTTCGGAAGCCAAGCCAAACCAGCCGGTAAGGACTAACAATCCTAATGTGAATGACAGGACTGACCCTGGCAGGGAAAACAGCAATGCCGCGAGGTCAGGCGTGAAAAAAACATCGGTTCAGTCAAACGGCAATCCGCAGAATCAGGGTAATACCACAGACAGGAATACAACCAGGACAAGCACCAGAAGGCAAAACCAGAAGGATGCTGTGGGAATTCCTTCTGAAACACCTGCCCGTCAGCAGACCCAGGGCACTGTAAAAACTACCAGACAGAAGAGTACTGGAAAAAACTCCGGAGAAGTGAATAAAACCACATCGACAAAAGGCGAAACAAGGCGAAAAGCAGCTTCATCGGACAACAAATTATAAATATGCGGCCGCGGGATAAGAATTGGTACGAAATTTGTATAATTATAGAAGACAAATAACCAGAGGGTAAAAAAATGAAAAACATTTGGTACATAATTCCGGCAATTCTTGTGATAGCAAGTTCGTGTTCATCGACGAGTTACACAAGAGCGACGAACGATGACCTTTACTATACTCCATCGGATCAGCCTGTTATTGCATCAACAGGGACTGTTCAAAATGCAAAATCTGACCAGACTTATTACGATAACATCTATGCTGCAGATACCCTTATCGCTGACGAATATGCTACTTCAGAAGAGTATCTTTCCGGAACCGGGGCTGAGGCAGCAATAGTTAACAACTATTACGGAGCAAGCGCCGCAGATCGGATTTATCTCTTCAATGGCGGCTTCTATCCATACTGGGACTATTACAGCCCCTTCTCACCAGGTCTCTCATTTGGCCTTGGCTACGGCTGGGGTATGGGCTACGGCTGGGGCTACCCGTATTACGGGGGCTATTATGGCGGTTTTTATCCTCGCTTCGGTTTTGGCGGATATTATCCTTATTACGGGTATGGTTACTATGATCCGTGGTACTATGACGCATACTATGGCGGATACTACGGCTCCTACTTCGGTGGCTATCCATATTATAACGGCAACTACTATTCATCCAACGGCGATGACAGCAACCATTACATGAGCCGCAGAGGCGGTTACAGCACATCAACAAGAGGTTCATATGCATCAGGCGACGGAAGGATCAAATCAGGTGCTGCATATAATGATGGCGGATATGCACCAAGAAGAACCGGATCAGCTTTACCTTCTTCTTCGACTAGCTTGACTTCCGAAACAAGGAGATCAGCTTCAACACCTGCATCAGCAGCAGAAAAAAGTGCATATATAAGGACTCCGGAAGCATCCGGCACAGTATCACAGGGTTACACGCGCCGTGAACAAACGGGAACCGGCACTCAGACAAAAAGCCAGACTCAAACTCAAACTCAGACACGTACCCAGACTCAGAGCCAGAGTGTGAATAAACCTCAGTATCAGACTACTGAAAGGACTTACACTCCAAGCTACAGCAACCCGAGGATGAACTCAAGGCCTTCATACAATAACAGCCGCAGCACTCAATCAGTTCAGAGTTTGCCTGGCTATAACAGAAGTGTTCCTTCAAGAAGCAGCACAGGCTCGTCTGTCCCGACCAGGAGCAGCAACAGTCCTTCAGGGTACTCACCTTCAAGATCATCGTCCTCATCTGTACATTATTCAGCTCCTTCACGCAGCAGCTCAGTAAGCTCAGGCAGCAGAAGCAGCGGTTCTTCATACTCCGGTGGCAGAAGCAGTAGCTCATCCTATTCAGGTGGCGGCAGCAGAAGCAGCGGTTCTTCCTATTCGGGCGGTGGCAGCTCCGGCAGCCATAGTTCCAGTTCTTCATCATCCTCATCATCCTCCTCATCGCACAGCAGCGGCGGAAGACGATAACGCAAATAAATTACAATGACGGTTTTATGTTCCGCAAAAGCTGGAGCAGCAGGGATCGTATACTTCAAAAAAAATAAAAATGAGAAAAGGACTAATAATAACTGCAATTGTTATGCTTCTGCCACTCTTCCTGCAGGCGCAGAACATAGATGATGCTCTCAGATATTCCAGGCTGTTCTATCAGGGCACGGCACGGTTTGAAGGCATGGGAGGCGCATTCACAGCCCTGGGCGGCGACATGACCGCCATGTCACTTAATCCGGCCTCTGTAGCTGTCTTCAGATCCACAGAGTTTGCAGTGTCAACACAGATTGCATTTAAAAATAATAATGCAAATTTCGCCGGTTACAATAATGATAACCAGTTCTCACATTTTTACCTCGGACAGATAGGGTTGGTTTCTGCCATGACTATGAGAAACGGGTCAGCTCTCAAAGGGTTAACCTTCGGCTATTCCTACAACCGGACCAATAACTTCGATACCCATATTGTTATTGACGGTATCAGTAATTCAAGTTCAATGGCCGATTATTGGGCAGACCTTTCGAACGGATACCTTCCTTCTGAGCTTGCGAGCAATACCACTGCAGGTAAGATGGCTTACGATTTATTCTTGATTGATACAATTCCAACCAGCCCTACCACTTATGCTTCGATTTTCTCACGCTATGGCAGAACTGACCCGGTATACGGTCAGCAGACAAAAAGAATAATTGACAACTCCGGCTTCACTGGCGAGCATACTATCGTCGTGGGAGCAAATTTGGCTGATAAGCTATACCTGGGAGCAGGATTCGGACTCACAACCCTGGCTTATACAGGCCATTATCAGCATTCGGAAATTGATGCTGCGAACAATATTTTTGACTTTGTTAATTTCACATACACTGACCATTTTGATGCAAATGGCACAGGCTGGAATTTCAAGATCGGAGGAATATTCAGACCGGTAGAAATGGTACGCATCGGCTTCAGCTTCACTACCCCTACCTGGTATAAAATCGACGAGCAATATTACAGTAATCTTTCTGCATTCCTCAACTATGACACTCCAAATGATACCTCAGATGACGTCAATGACGCTAAAGACTCAGGCCAGGGATCTTACAATTACCAATTGGCAACTCCATCCAGAATTAACACAGGTATTGCATTTCAGATAGGTAAGATAGGCCTTATAAGTGCAGATTATGAGTATGTTGATTACTCCACTGCCAATCTGAGACATGGCGCTGACGGGTATTCTTTTTCCGGTGAGAATGACCAGATCAGGTCTGAACTTAAAGGCGCCAGCAATTTCAGGGTAGGAGGTGAACTGCGCCTTGGTTCCGTATATTTCAGAGGAGGCTACAGGTATTACGGACCTTCATTTCAGAGTGGCACTCTCAATGCGAAGACTGATTACAGTGGCTATAGCGCCGGGATAGGGTACAGACAAAATAACTTCTATCTTGATCTGGCTTTCTCGGGGATCATCAATAATGAGAATTACCTGATGTATCCGAACGCATGGCTTGAGCCTGTTGCCATACACAATAACAACAAACAGTTAACAGGTACGGTTGGTTTTAAGTTTTAAAGGTTATTTCCATTCTGTTTTTCAGGCCAGGGACCCCAGCAGCAAAGCTCCGGTCCCTGGTCCGTTATTGAGCAGCACGTCTATGATGCTCAGTCCCGGCACAAACCCATACTTTTCCGAGAAGACCTGGGTATATTGGATATCATTAAAGCCTTCTGCAGCTGAAGTTTTTTTTGGTGAAATATTGTACCTGTAGTCTCCGGGTGTACTTCCTTCTGCAAGGAACTCGCTGGAAAATGATATCCCGGTTTTCAGGCCTATTGCCTCTTTCATTGAAGTAAGGGCCTCAGCATTTAGGTCCAGCAAAAACCTGAAAGGTTTATTGATCACTCTGCTGATAGCATCATAATAGTATTCAAAGAACGGAGCTGACGCGTAGGCGGAAGTTATGCCCCTGAGATGAAGTTCGCGCCAGCGACGGCTGTTGTCAATTTTCAGGTCCTTTATCGGGACCTTGTGAAAAGAGCCCCGCAGGACCGGCACTGTCAGGATCAGCGGGCCATTTGCTCCCATTATCCTGCATCTGTTGCGGTAGGTTTGTTTATGGTAGTTCTCCCATTTTTCGATCAGGACCTTTTTGCTATGCGCAATCAGGAAGAAGTATTCCGCCGGAGGGAAGTATGCTGAGGAAAGAAGTACTTCATTTACCATTGTAAACTACAGCCTGTTTATCCGGCTCGCTGAGAAGCCGGCACCAAAGCCGTTATCTATATTTACAACCGTTACCCCTGCCGCACAGCTGGTAAGCATGGCAAGCAAAGCCGAAAGGCCTTCAAATGCAGCTCCGTATCCCACGCTTGTAGGTACTGCTATTACAGGCATGTTCACCAGTCCTCCGACTACACTTGCCAGGGCACCCTCCATACCTGCAATAACTATTGCTACCCTGCATTCCCTTATTTCAGGGAGCTTGTCGATGAGCCTGTGGATACCAGCCACTCCCGCATCGTAAATCCTTACGACATTATTCCCCAGCAGTTCGGCAGTAATAGCTGCCTCCTCAGCCACAGGTATGTCTGAGGTGCCTGCTGTGATTACTGCAATTTTTGTAAAAGGAGGTACACTCTCCGTCTTCTTTATACTTATTATCCGCGCAATCTCATAATAAACAGCATCCGGGAATACAGGGCTGATATATTCAAACAGCTTTGTGCCGGCACGGGTGCCTATAATATTGTTACCGTTTTCTTCCATAACAGTAAAAATCGCCCTTACCTGTTCAGGAGTCTTTCCTGCACAGTATACTATTTCAGGGTATCCTGTGCGCAGCTCACGGTGATGATCAATACGTGCAAACCCGAGGTCGGTGTAGGTAAAATTACTAAGCTTCTCCATGGCCTCATTGACACTTAATGATCCGTCACTGATGCTTTTCAGGATCTTCTCCAGTTCTCCTGCATTCATTTTCCTAATTGTTTTTGTTCATACTCCCGCTTCGATAGCCCTCAATATCCACAGTTATATATCTGTATCCCATGTCTTTGAGGGCAGAAACTATCCTGCTTCTCATTTCATCCGCCATTATTTCCGCGAAGTGTTCTTTTCTACATTCTATACGTGCCAGGTCGCCGTGCACTCTTATACGCGATCCGCTGAACCCCAGGCTGGTAAGCAGATGCTCGGCTTCTTCCGCTCTTCGCAGCTCATTTGCTCTTATTGGTGTATCATGTGGAAACCGGGTAAGAAGGCATGCATTGGAGGGTTTGTCGCTCACGGCCAGGCCTGCTTCCCGTGCAAGCATTCTGATCTCCTCCTTGGTCAGGCCTGCCTCGAGCAGCGGGCTTCGAATGCTTAACTCCTCAAGAGCCTTCATCCCGGGACGGTAATCATGGACGTCATCAGCATTTGTACCATCAAAAACGATGCTGATGCCTGACTCCCCGGCAGCCTTTCTGACGGCATTCATCACCTCTTTCTTGCAGAGGTAGCAACGGTCAGGAGGATTGCCCGTCACTGAACCGGGGATTTCCATTTTTATTTCCCGGTGCTTAACCCCGTACCTGTTGCAGAACTCAGCAGCTTCCTGCACTTCAGCAGCAAACATGTAAGGGGTGCTGACCGTGACAGCCATGAGATCAAGAGTACTGATTCCTGCGGCAACACTCACCAGAAAAATGCTGTCAGTGCCCCCTGACAGCGCTATGGCAGCTGCCTTCGATTCAGAAAGAATATCCTGAAGCTTCCTTAATTTATCGTGCGGTGTCATATTCATTTTACAGCCAGGGAAGTAATCTCCTGTATTATCTGTTTCATTGGAAGGCCGGTCTCTGCCGCTATGGCCGCACAGCGGTCCGCTTCAGGCTTCACCGAAACAAGCTTTCCGTTAAAAAATGACTTCTTGATGATTACTCTGCCGAAACGAGTATCTATTTCTTCGAACTCCCGGTGCAGGGTCTCTTTGGTGAATGGGAAAATCCTCATACCTATTGTAGTTGACTTATTGAAGAGTATCTCCCTTATGGCGCCGATCTGATGTTCTTCACATATCACACTTATCATGAATGCCGGCCTGCCTTTTTTCATGACAACAGGGGTGAACCAGACATCACCTGCTCCTGCTGCAAAAAGTCTCGACGAGATATACTCCGTTAACTCAGGGTTCATGTCGTCAACATTGCACTCAACAATGAATGCCTCGTGACCGTTTATCTGGCTTCCGGCCGTCTCGGCGAGATACACCCTCAGAAGGTTAGGGCGGGAAGGATTGTTTTTCTGGCCTATTCCGTAACCTGTCGTTTTTATAACGTATTTCAGTCCCGCGGGTAACGGCTCTGCGATGCCGGCAATGATAGCGGCACCGGTGGGTGTTGTAGCTTCGAAATCAACTCCGCCTGAATGGACCGGGAAACCGCTGACAATTAGTGCTGTGGCCGGTGCCGGAACAGGCAGAAGACCATGTTCGCACCTGACCATCCCGCTCCCGAGTTCAATATCAGAAACGTATACTTTCTCCACCCCAAGTGAAACAAGGCATATTGCAGCACCTGCTACATCAATAATTGAATCAACGGCGCCTACCTCATGAAAATGGATTTCTTGTACGGGCTTGTTGTGTACCGTGGCTTCCGCTTCGGCAATTATGGTAAATATTTTCATTGACAACTCCTTCACTTCACCGGAAAGAGAACTGCCTTTGATTATCTTTTCAATATCAGCCAGGTTCCGGTGACCGCTGCTGTCATGACTGCCATGATGATGGTCATGGTCATGAGCGGTGCCATTATCTATAATTACAGTTGCTTTGGTCCCTGTAATACCGTGCCTCTGATCTTTGGTTATCTCCAGCTTCCATCCTCCGACATTCAGCTTCTCCAGATTGCTTATCAGGGTATCACTGCTCACCCCGAGGTCAAGCATGGCACCCAGATTCATGTCGCCGCTTATTCCTGAAAAGCAATCGTAATAAAGTATCTTCATTTTTTTAGTTTTTTTAACATTTAATTTTCCACTGCTTTATAGGCGGCATGGGAGTTTTCTCAGGCTGCTAATATAAGAATACGGTCGCGATATATTAAAAAAATTTGTACTTTGCACCTTCGTTTTATGGGGTAATTTTACAGATTGAAGGTAATGAAAAGAAGACATTTTTTGCGCAGTTCAATCGGGGCGGGTGTGGCCGCCGGAGCTTTCTTTAGTTTGGGAGGTTCTCAAAAGGTTTTAGCAGGAAAATCTTTGCCCGCAGGTCCGAGTTATGACCTGATTGCAGTTATGAACGGCGAACCCGATGAGATGTTTGATATGGGCATACAGGCCCTTGGCGGAATGGGCTCTTTCGTCAGTAAGGGACAAAAGGTGCTGGTGAAGCCTAATATAGGCTGGGACGTGGTGCCGGAGAAGGGCGGAAACACAAATCCTGTACTTGTAAAACGGATTATTGAACACTGTCTCAGGGCAGGCGCCAAAGAGGTTTATGTCTTTGATAACACCTGCGACAACTGGATAAGATGTTATCAGAACTCAGGAATTGAAAAGGCTGTGAAATCTGCCGGCGGCAAGATTGTGCCGGCTAACGCAGAGAGCTATTTCCAGGAGGTCACAATACAAAACGGCAAGAGGCTGACAACGGCAAAAGTTCACGAAATGGTGCTTGACAGCGATGTCTTCATCAATGTGCCTATCCTGAAAAACCATAGCTCAACAAGGATGACAGGAGCATTGAAGAATATGATGGGTGTGGTATGGGACCGTGGCTTCTGGCATGCCAATAATCTTAACCAGTGCATAGCAGATTATGCGCTCTATTCAAAAAAGCCAAACCTTCATGTCCTCGACGCATATAATGTCATGATGCGTAACGGGCCAAGGGGCGTGTCTGTTGACGACCTGTCAAAAATGAAGTCTTTGTTTTTGTCCACTGACGGGGTTGCAATTGATGCTGCCGGCGCTAAAATGATGGGACTTGATCCGGCCAGAGTAGAGCATCTGGCTATTGCTGCCGGAATGGGCATTGGTAAAATAGACCTGACAACTATGAACATCCACAGGATTAAAATGTAGGTGTTCATGAAGTCCTCTGCACTGAAACATATACGTATAGTCTTTTCCTCTTTAGTACTTCTGGTGCTTGCTTTTCTGTTCCTTGACTTCAGGGGCATAGTGCCGGAGAAGTTATTTGCACCTCTGCTTTACCTTCAGTTCATTCCGTCGCTGCTCAAGTATGTCATTGCAGGAGCGGTGACAGCGACGGGTTTTATTGTCGTTATAGCATTGACACTGCTGTCCGGAAGAACATACTGCTCATTCCTTTGCCCCCTGGGTATTCTTCAGGATGTAATAAGCAGGGTGGGGGGAATGTTTAAAAGGCGTTTCCGGAAATATGGCTATAAAAAACCTTATACAATTCTCCGGTACTTTATTCTGATACTTTCTGCAGGGATACTGCTCCTCGGAGGAGTCTATGTCCTTTCGATACTTGACCCCTACAGCACTTTCGGAAGGTTCATGACTTATTTTGCCAAACCTGTCGTGCTGTTGCTGAACAACCTGGTGGCAACAATCCTAGGGAAGTTTGATATCTATACCGTTTTTAAAATTGACATAAAAGCATATGAGCTGGCTGCTTATGCCATTCCTGTTGCATTCCTTTTTCTGATCGGATTCCTTGCATTCAGGTATGGCAGGCTTTACTGCAACACGGTGTGCCCTGTCGGAACTTTGCTTGGCTTTCTCAGTAAAGTGTCCCTTTTCCGGATCAGGTTTGAAGAAGAGAAATGTACGCGTTGCGGAAGGTGCGCCATGGTGTGCAAATCATCCTGCATAGATTTTCTGAACAAACATATTGATACGAGCAGGTGCGTCAACTGCTTTAACTGCCTCGATGCCTGCGGTGAGAAGGCTATGTCATACGACCTGGTAAGGGTTAAATCTTCCAGACCAGCTGACGAACCTGATGCTTCGCGGCGCAAATTCATTACAGGGTCAATTGTAATGCTCGCTGCCGGATCGCAGATCATCCGTTCACAGGACTATAAGCCGGTTCCCACAAAAGACTCTACCATGAAGGAAGACCGGTTATACCCGGTATCACCACCCGGATCATCAGGTATTGCAGCTTTCACTTCAAGGTGCACCGCATGTAACCTTTGTGTCAACGCCTGCCCTACGAGTGTCCTGCAACCATCGGTGAATGAGTACGGGCTCGCCGGCATCATGCAACCGAGAATGGATTTCCATTCCGGCTTCTGTAATTATGAATGCACGCGCTGTACAAAGGTATGCCCCACAGGCGCAATAATGCCGCTCAAGCTTGAAGCCAAGAAACTTACCCAGATAGGTAAGGCAGTATTCATAAAGGATAACTGTATTGTTAATACAGAAAAAACTAACTGCGGGGCATGTTCTGAACATTGTCCCACTAAAGCATGTCACCTTGTACCTTTTGAGGGCAGACTCCTGATTCCTGAAGTAAGTGATGATATCTGTGTCGGATGCGGAGCCTGTGAATATGCCTGCCCCACAAAGCCATTTAAGGCAATCTTCGTAGACGGTAACCCTGTCCATGAAGCAGCCAAAAAGCCTGAAACAAAAGGGGTTGAAGTGGCTCCGGGTGATTTCCCGTTCTGATACTTGCCGAAAACATGATAATTATCTTTTGACGCCGGGTCAAATAGAATTAATTTGCGCTTTCTTCAATTAGGAAAACTTATTTATTTCTTCTATGAAACCCACGCATATTGAGCATATCGGAATCGCGGTGAAATCGCTTTCTGAGGCTATCCCATTCTACGAGAAGATACTTGGCCTGAAATGTTACAGCATTGAGGAAGTTGCCAGTCAGAAAGTAAAGACAGCTTTTTTTAAGGCTGGAACAACAAAGATCGAATTGCTGGAATCAACTGACCCTGAAGGGCCGATAGGTAAATTCATCGGGAAGAGGGGAGAAGGGATACATCATATTGCATTTGCCGTTGAGGATATTAAAGAGAAGCTCAGGGAAGCCGAAGCCGCCGGTGTGAGGCTTATTGATACCGAACCGCGTCAAGGTGCTGAAGGCCTCAGCATTGCCTTTCTTCATCCCGGGTCCACTTTCGGTGTACTAACGGAACTTTGCGAAGATAAAAACAGAGGCAACAACCAACTATAATGTTAGATGAACAGTCAGGAAAGAATTAAACAGCTCCTTAATTTCAGGGAGAAAGCTCGTAAGGGCGGGGGTGAAAAACGCATTGAAGACCAGCATTCCAAGGGCAAGCTTACGGCCAGGGAACGGATAACAATGCTTCTTGACGAAGGCAGTTTTGAGGAATTTGATATGTTTGTCACCCACCGCACAGAGGACTTTGGCCTTGCAGACAAAAAGTTTCTCTCTGACGGAGTGATTACAGGCCATGGTACAATTGACGGAAGGGTGGTTTATGTCTTTGCACAGGATTTCACAGTCTTCGGAGGCTCGCTGTCAGAAACTTTTGCTCAAAAGATCTGCAAGATCATGGACCAGGCAATGCAGGTCGGAGCACCGGTCATTGGAATTAATGACTCCGGTGGCGCAAGAATACAGGAGGGCGTAAGAAGCCTCGCCGGTTATGCAGAGATTTTTGAACGCAACATACAGGCATCAGGAGTCATTCCTCAGATATCAGCCATCTTTGGCCCCTGTGCCGGCGGAGCAGTATATTCTCCTGCCCTGACCGACTTTATTATCATGAGCGAGAAAAGCAGCTATATGTTTGTCACCGGCCCGAAGGTTGCGAAAACAGTGACCGGCGAAGACATAACCATTGATGATCTGGGCGGAGCTCATATGCATTCCACAAAATCAGGCGTGGCTCACTTTACCGTTGAAGAAGAGAAAGAGGGCCTTGATCTTATCAGGAAACTGTTAAGCTTCATGCCTCAGAACAACCTGGAAGAACCGCCTCAGATCGAATGCGATGATCCCATCGATAGGATGGAGGATGATCTTAACGAGATCATTCCGGAGAACGCGAATCAGCCTTATGATGTCAAGGAGGTTATTCAGAGAGTGGTCGACTACGCCGATTTTGTTGAGGTTCACGAAGCCTATGCCAAAAATATTGTTGTCGGTTTTGCCAGATTTGACGGCATGCCGGTGGGAATTATAGCCAATCAGCCTGCTTATCTTGCCGGTGTTCTCGATATCGAAGCATCAAGAAAAGCAGCACGTTTCGTCCGTTTCTGCGATGCATTCAATATACCTCTGGTAACATTGGTCGATGTACCGGGATTTTTACCCGGATCAGTACAGGAATACGGCGGAATAATAATCCATGGAGCCAAGCTGATGTATGCCTACGGTGAGGCTAACGTGCCCAAGATAACAATTACGCTACGTAAGTCTTATGGAGGAGCTCACTGCGTAATGTCTTCCAAACAGCTGAGGGGCGACCTGAACCTTGCATGGCCAACTGCCGAAATAGCAGTGATGGGCCCCCAGGGTGCCGTAGAGGTTCTTGAAGGGAAATCAATAAGCGAAATTTCCGATCCCAAAATGCGCATGGAGTACACCCTGAAAAAGGAGGATGAGTACCGTTCAAAATTTGCCACTCCCTATGAGGCTGCAAAATACGGTTACCTTGACGATGTGATCGAACCACGCAATACCAGATTTAGAATTATCAGGGCCCTGAGAACCCTGTCAACAAAGAAGGACCCTGGCCCTATGAAGAAACATGGTAATATACCTCTGTAGCGAGCGAATATGAAACTGCTGGATTCTATATTCCCGGATTTATTCCGAAAAAAACAGGCAAGTTCCTCTGAGAAGGAGACTTCGAAAAATGAAATATCCGGAGAAGTGACCGCAGCAATAGCAGTGGCACTTTATTTATATAACAATGAAACACATGATATTGAAAGCGGTGTCATTACAATCAAACGTGTTTCAAAGATCTATTCGCCATGGAGCTCAAAACTATATCATATGAGGAATATCTACAAAAGATAACTTCCGTTTAAGAAAAATGAAATGAAAAACTACAGGTTTAAAATAAACGGTACTGCGTACGAAGTGGATGTACCTGACATTGAAGGTAACATGGCTTCAATAGTTGTCAATGGCGTCGTTTATAATGTTGAGGTCGACAATGAGGTTCTCAAGCCGAAGCCTGCTCCTGTTGCAATTAAGCAACGTGCCGTCGGCGCTAATAAACCGGCTGATGAAAAAGTTGCCGGAAAGTCATTGGTAGTGAGAGCTCCTCTTCCCGGTGTCATTATTCAGGTTCTTGTAAAGCAGGGCGACGAAGTCAGCTCCGGGCAAACCCTGTGTACCCTTGAAACAATGAAAATGGAGAATGCCATAAAGTCTGAAACCGGCGGAAAGATAACTGCTGTAAAGGTGACTCCAGGGCAGACCGTCAATCAGGATGAGGTCCTCGTTGAAATTAACTGATCAGATTTGAAATTAAAAAATTAACAGAGAGGCAATGAAACAGGCAATCACAGGAAATGCCGGGCCAAAGGTCAGGTCAGATATCGAGGTGACCCTTGAGCTGACAGACTCAGGAGGAGTAGAACTCATTGTAAAATCAAAGGTGAAGAGCATGTATGGCATTGCCATCGAAAAGCAATGCCGTGACCTCCTTGAATACTTCGGTATAAAGAATGCCAGGCTGCTGATCAATGACTCAGGAGCCCTTCCCTTTGTCATTGCAGCAAGGGTGGAAGCAGCTGTAAAAGCTCTGACCGGCACCACTGTTTCTTTCCTCCCGGAAATGATCGCTGAAAATAAATACGGTTCATCAAGCGACAGGTTTCGCTTTTCAAGGCTGTACCTTCCGGGAAACAATCCGGGTATGTTCCTTAATGCCGGACTCCATTCCCCTGATGGTGTCATACTTGACCTTGAAGACTCCGTTGCACCGGATAAGAAAGATGAAGCAAGGATACTTGTCCGGAATGCACTCCGGGCAGTGAATTTCTATGGCGCTGAAAGAATGGTGCGGATCAACCAGGGCGAACGTGGCCTGGCAGACCTGGAATGCCTCATCCCTCACAATGTGCATCTCGTACTTATTCCAAAATGCGAGGATGCCCGCACCCTGAATAAAGCTGACGAGACAATTAAAGCTGTTAAAAAGAGAGAAGGTCAGCCCGAAACAGTCTTCCTCATGCCGATAATAGAGAGTGCAAAAGGTGTTGAAAGAGCATATGAGATAGCCACTGCAACACCGAATGTTGTTGCACTGGCGATAGGGCTTGAGGATTATACTGCTGATCTTGGCGTTCAGCGTACCCGTGAAGGCAATGAATCTCTTTATGCGCGTAACCGCATAGTCGTTGCTGCAAAGGCTGCCGGCATTCAGCCTATTGACTCTGTGTTTTCAGATGTGGGCGACATGGAAGGACTGCTTAATAATGTGCAATCGTCAAAAGCTATGGGTTTTGAAGGCATGGGTTGTATCCACCCGCGCCAGATAGCCATCATTAGAACGGGCTTCTCACCTTCATCTGACGAGATTGAAAAGGCAAGGAAGATAGTGCTCGCCTGGCGCGATGCCCTTGACAGGGGCCTCGGGGTTGTTGCCCTGGGATCAAAGATGATTGATCCCCCGGTAGTCGCAAGGGCGGAAAAGACAATAAACCTTGCGGTTAAGCTGGGATTATTATCCGATAAATGGAGTGAAGAAGAGGTAACGGAATAAAATAAACACAGATCTGGTCATGAAAATGGTTAAGAATGCTGCCGGTCGTATGGTGCCGGATGAGATCAACGGGAGAGAGGCCATACCTTTCAAAGGCGTTGGGAAGCACCGCCCCTCCGGAAGAAAATATGCCCCTCCGGTACCTACATGCATTGACTACCCGGAAGATAACAATAAGGTTGTGACCTCTCTGAGAAAGGCACTTGAACTATGCGGACTGAAAGACGGGATGACCATCTCAACGCATCATCACCTTCGTGACGGCGACCTGGTAAGCAACCAGATATTTGATATTGCGGCCTCAATGGGTGTCAGAGACCTTGTCTGGCTGCCATCTGCCTCGTTCCCGTGCAATGACCCGGTGATTGAATATCTCGCGAACGGCACGGTTAATCGCATTGAGGGCAGCATGAACGGACCCCTGGGCAGGTTCGTGTCAGAAGGCCGGATGAAAGGTATGGCCGTGCTCCGTTCACACGGCGGCAGGGTACAGGCTATTCAGGACGGTGAAGTGAAAATAGATATCGCTGTACTGGCCGCACCGGCTGCTGACGCTTTCGGTAATGCAAAAGGAACAGGCGGACCATCAGCTACAGGAGTGCTGGGCTATGCCAAAGCCGACTATCTCTATGCCGACAAGGTGATAGTGGTTACTGATAACCTCGTTGACCTGCCTTGTTTTCCGATGGAGATTGAAGGCAACTATGTCGACTATGTGGTGGTTGTTGACAAAATCGGGATACCTGAAAAAATCGTAAGCGGAACGACGCAGATTACCAAAAGCCCCGACAGGCTTCTTATTGCGGAGCTGACAGCATTGTTTCTCGAGAAATCAGGACTCATGCGTGACGGCGCCACCATGCAGGCAGGAGCAGGAGGGACAAGCCTCGCAATAGCAGTATATGTACACGAGATGCTCAGAAAAAAGGGATGGAAGTTCCGTTTCGGATTCGGCGGCAGCACAAAGTATATGGTTAAAATGCTTGAAGAAGGCCAGATGGGATATATTCTTGATGCCCAGGCATTTGACCTCGATGCAGTAAAGTCAGTTGAGCAAAATCCAAACCATATACCTTACTCTGTCTTCAATGCCTATAATTACCATTCAAAAGGTAATCTCACAACGATGATGGATATTATGATCCTTGGTGCCACCGAGATTGATACAGGCTTCAACGGTAATGTCGTTACTCACTCTGATGGCCTTCTGCTTCACGGGATAGGCGGGTGGCAGAACTGTCTTCATGCACGCAATGTCATAATACCCGTTCCTCTGTTCCGTGACAGGATTCCGGTCATCGTTGACCGCGTCACTACTCTGTGCGGACCCGGAGAGCTTATTGATGTCATAATCACTGAGAGAGGCATAGCAATTAATCCACGGAGACAGGATCTGATTGATTCCGTCAAAGGAAAGGGCTTGCCTATTGTGACTGTTGAAGAGCTAAAAGAGACTGCTGAAAGAATATGCGGCAAACCTGAAACAGCTGCATTTGACGAGCGAGTGGTAGCTGCTATCAAATGGGTTGACGGCACAGTAATTGACGCTGTCAGAAAAGTTAAGATCTAAAGATTTGTGATAATGAAAAGATACATATGCCCGCTATGTGGTTATATCTATGATCCGGAGACGGGAGATGAACTGTCAGGTGTTGCATCCGGGACTGCATTTGCTGATCTCCCTTCAGACTGGTCGTGTCCTGTCTGCGGAATTCCGGGTGATGAATTTGAAGAGTACGATTAGGAGTGCTCCTCGGGTATGTGTCTCAGAACATCTGTCAGCAGATCCCAGAACATCTGAACTGTCTCGATCTCAATCCTTTCCTCGGGTGTGTGTGCCCCTCTGATAGTAGGGCCGAAGGAGATCATATCAATACCTTTATATTTTTCCAGGATCAGGCCGCATTCAAGTCCTGCATGGATAGCCTTCACCTGTGGAACCTTGCCAAACAGTTTGCGATATGAATTTATGAGGAGTCTCAGTATGTCAGAGCTCATGTTCGGCTTCCATCCCGGATAGCCGTCAGAGTGTGTTACTACTGCACCTGCAAGGTCAAAGCTTGCCTCGGCTTTCATTGCGGCATAGTACTTGGCTTCATCAGATGAGCTCCTTTGCGTAGTCACAACATGGATTTTGTTGTCTTCGGTCAGACGAATTGTTGCCAGGTTGCTCGACGTTTCAACAAGGTCAGGTATTTCTTTTGACCATCCCAGAACGCCATGCGGTACAAGACTAAGTGCATTGAGAAGCTTGTGCTGGGTCTGGCTGTCAATCACTGACAACGGCAGTTCTGCAGGTGTGGCAGAAACCTTAAGGTCAGGTTCAAGAGTACCATATTCCTCACGTACCAGAACATTATATGCAGCGGTGTCGGCAAGAATAAATTCCTCATCTGCCGGGTTAAAAGTAATGGTCAGAAATGCTTCCCGGGGGATGGCATTCCGAAGGTTCCCGCCGATGAAATTACTGATCCGTATGCCGTACTTCTTCTCGAGATCCTGTAACAGTCTGGAAATGATTTTGATAGAATTGCCGTAACCCTTATGTATCTCATCACCTGAGTGACCACCGTGCAGGCCGGTAACTGAAATATTCATGGCTTTGCTTCCTTCAGAGACTTTTTCCGGATTATATGGAAGCATTGCCTGTGTGTCTATTCCTCCGGCACATCCTATGAAGAGAATTCCTTCATCCTCAGAATCAAGGTTAAGAAGGATGCGCCCAGTAAAGAAGTCCGGCTTCAGATTAATAGCGCCAGTCATTCCGGACTCCTCATCAACTGTAAAAAGACATTCTATTCGCCCGCACTGCAGAAAAGGCTCGGTAAGTACAGCCATCTGGGCAGCAATACCTATTCCGTCATCAGCTCCGAGAGTTGTGCCGCTGGCAGTAACCCATTTACCATCCACTATAGGGATAATGGGATCTTCAGCCCAGTTATGAGGGTGTGAAGCATTTTTTTCACCAACCATGTCAAGATGACACTGCAATACTATTGTCCTGACATGCTCCTTGCCCGGATAGGCTTCCCTGACAATAAGTATATTACCAACACTGTCCTCTTTTGACTCAAGATCGTGCTTCCTGGCAAAGTCAAGCAGATATGCCCTTATCTTTCCTTCGTTTTTGGAAAGTCTGGGTATCCTGCAAATTTCCTCAAAGTATCCCCACAGTCTTCTTGGTTTCATCTCCCCCAGCTGAACCATATATTTTGCTCGTTAAAACTGTTATTAATAAGATTAAGCGGCAAATATAATTTTTTTCCAATGCAACCTTCATGATTTTATCTGCTGAAAGTCTTTTTTTTAACACAATAAAAACTATATTTTTACGCGATAACATCTAATTAAACATAAATCATAAAATATGGCCAAACGTACGATTGTTGCGCTGCCGGGTGATGGTATTGGTGCCGTAGTCCTTAAAGAGGCTGTGCGTGTTCTCGATGCAGCAGGTTTTAATGCTGACTATGTCTATGGTGACATCGGATGGGATTTCTGGTGTAAAGAGGGCAATCCCCTTCCTCAGAGAACAATTGATCTAATTGCAGAGCACAAAATTGCACTTTTTGGTGCAATAACCTCCAAACCCAAGGATGAGGCTGCAGCAGAGCTCTCTCCGGCCCTGCATGGAAAGGGCTTCATTTACAGCAGTCCGATAGTGGGCCTTCGACAGCATTTTGGCCTTGATATCTGCGTGAGACCATGCCGGAGCTATAAGGGTAATCCCCTAAACTTCATACGCCGTGGCAGGGATGGAAATCCTGAGGAGCCGATGGTTGATGTTGTAATATTCCGCCAGAATACGGAAGGGCTATATGGAGGCGTTGAATGGTCAAACCCTCCCCAACAGGTGTATGATGCCCTGATGACACACCCCAAGTTCCGGGAGAACTTTGGATGGTGCCCGAAGGAAGAGCTGGCAGTTTCAACACGTATCTTAACGTTGAAATATACTGAGCGCATAATAAGAGCTGCCTTTGAGCACGCCGTAAAATACGGCTATAAATCGGTTACGGTTTGTGAGAAGCCTAATGTAATCCGTGAAACATCAGGACTCATGTGGAAGGTAGCCAAGGAAATGCAGAAGAATGAGTTTCCCGCCATACAGCTCCACAACACCAACATCGATGCGCAGATGATGTGGCTCACGAAGAACCCTGAAGACTACGGCGTAATTGTTGCCAGCAACATGTTTGGTGATATTGCCTCCGACGCCTTCGCCGGGCTTATCGGCGGCCTGGGCTTTGCCTGCAGTGCCCAGTTTTCGGAAGACGGCATAGGCGTATTCGAGCCGACTCACGGCTCAGCTCCGAAATATGCCGGATATAGTATTCCGATCATCAATCCCATAGCTATGATCGAATCAGCATGTATGATGCTTGAATATATTGACGAAAAGGACATTGCTGAACGCATCAGGACGGCAATAGCCGGGGTAATTGAGGAAGGCAAAGTCAGAACCTATGATATGATGAAGCTTTCAGGCAAGCCTGAGGTAGTCACCATGGGTGCTGCGTCAACTATCCAGATGACAGATGCCATTATTGCACGAATAAAATAACCGGTCATGACGGAAGAGATAAAAAAACTATGGCCTGAGCTGGAGTGGATCAGTGATCCGGACCTGCGTGAGAAAACAGCCCGTACATGGGAGCTGGCGCTGGAACGCAGCGTGCTCAAAGCTGATGACCTGAACCGTATTCCCTTTACCCTGCTGTGCGGACCTGACCTCAGGGTCACGTTCATGGACCACAAGAGGTGTGTTGTACATATTGCCCGCGAGGCAGGGGAAAAGATGAACCATTTCTTCAGGGATGACCTTCCGGTGAACATGGATGTTCTTATCGCCGGTGCTATTCTTGCCGATGTTGGGAAGATGCTCGAATACGAGCTTGATTCTCATGGAACGGCCGTCCAGGGAAACTACGGAAAGTATTTGCGACACCCATTCTCAGGAGTAAGCCTGGCAGAGGAATGCGGCGTTCCTCCGGAGGTGTGCCACATAATTGCAGCTCATGCCCATGAAGGCGATCTCGTCACACGTACCACTGAAGCATATATCGTACATCATGCCGACTTCATGACATTCCTGCCCTTTAAAAGCAGGCTGAAAGTATAGCTAAGGCAGGTTTTCAGCTCCCCCGCTGTGCGGGATTTCCTCACTTCGCTCGTCAACATGCTATTTGCCGGGGTTCATGGCTTTGCGTACGTTATCGTAACCCATCTTATCAACCTTGCGGTCATAAGTCATGAGACCGTTTGTCTCTGTCTCCACATCGGTGGTTTGTGTATAGACTGAAGCACTCAGCCCTTTTGTTGCCACAAGATCCCTGACTACTGAATAGAACTGACTGTATCTTCTGAGTAGGTCAGTGCTGTCACTCATTTTCTGGTATCCCCAGTTCTTCTGCTCCCAGGTGTGGCCCTGAACAGGAAGGCCAAGTCCGCCGAACTCACCCAGCACAATTGCTCTGGCTTTCTCTGCCGGAGGTGCTACCGGGTCAGGATAGTTATGTATATCCCTGACATGACCTGTTCCGCGGTCTGTCCAGCCCGAGGCGCTGTTGACCAGCCGGGAGGTGTCATATGCAGCAACATATTTTGTAACACCCGGAGTGTCATACTGACCCCACCCTTCGTTGTAAATGACCCACATGATGATTGACGGATAATTGAATTTCGTTTCAATCATCCTCGTCAGCTCTGTCATGAACTGGGCAAAATCAACGGAACTCTTTAAAATATCTGGCTTATCGCCCCATATATAGTCATCTCCGCTTGGCATATCCTGCCACACCAGCATCCCTATCCTGTCAGTGTGATAGTAAAACCTTCTGTTCTCGACCTTTACATGTTTGCGCATCATATTGAATCCCATTTTCTTCAGCATTTCAATGTCGGACTTCATTGCCTCATCGGACGGAGGAGTATAGATTCCATCCGGCCAGAAACCCTGATCGAGCGGGCCGTTCTGCCAAATAAATTCATTATTCAGCATAATACGCGTGAAGCCGTCTGCGGTGACGCCAAGCGATATTTTTCTCATCCCGGCATATGAGCTTATTTCGTCTGTCACGTTGCCTCCTGTAATGAGTCTTATCTTAAGGTCATACAGGTTCGGATCAACAGGTGACCAGAGATGAGGACCGGGAATTCCGATAGTGAGTGGCTTGCCTGTTTCACCTGAAGCTGTGGCAATCACGGTACCGTCAAAAGAGACTGTCACCTCGGCAAGTGAAGGAGCCATATCTACCGGCGGGCATCCATCAGGACCCTGGCAGCGTTCTTCATTGACCCTGACAGTCAGGGTGCTGTTATCAACATCAGGAATTATCCTCAGATTACCAATCCATGAAGTGCCTGTGGGTTCGAGCCATACACTCTGCCAGATCCCGGATGAAGGCGTATACCAGATACCCTCCGGGTCAGACACCTGCTTTCCCCTTGGTTGCCTGCCCTTGTCCGTAGGGTCGGTCACCTTGACGACAATGCTGTGATTCCTGCCGTCTGACAGGTAAGGTGTGATATTGCATGAAAAGGGATCATAGCCTCCGCGGTGGCTGACGGCAAAATTATCATCTATCCATACTGTTGTCTCCCAGTCAGATGCCTCAAAATTCAAAGTTATCTGCTTCCCGGTCCAGTCCATGGGAAGTTTAAAACTCCGCGAATACCAGAGCGCGAGAGAATCCGTCATTCTGCGCTTGACACCTGAGAGGGCTGATTCGACAGGGTAGGGGACAAAATCTTCCCCTCGGGAGAAGGTCGTGATTCATCCTTTCTGCAGATGGCATAGTCCCATAATCCGTTGAGGCTCATCCATTCTTCGCGTACCAATCCCGGACGCGGGTATTCATTCCATGGGGCGGAAGGATCAATGCTTTCACCCCATTCTGTAAAAAGTATATTTTCAGCCGGTTGCCACTCAGAATTTTTACGGCCGGTACAGGAAGTCATAATTACGGCTGTGACTGTAACAGCCAATAACACTTTATAATTCATATCTGAAATTTTTTATACTATTCAGCCGAGCTTCATCTTCTCAATCTCTTCCATATTCCGTTCATGGAAAACAATCTTACCATTGATTGTGTAAAGAAAATCAATCAGGTCCTGGTACCTGGCAATAATCTTGCCACGCACCATTTTGGTCATTGAGTTCAAAAAGCCGTTTTCCTCGTTGAAGCTTTCATTGAGGATCCCCAGTGCCACTGGCAACCATCGTTGCGGGAACATGCTTCCGTATTTCCCGTTGAGGCGGTATTCATTTACCTCGTTCTCTATCAGGTTGAGCATTGCACGTTTGCCCTCCTCAGTGGTAGCAGACATGTTCCGTTCTTCAAGAAAGAGCTTAAGGGCATGCTGGTTTGGAACAATCAGTGCAATTGTATAGGGCTTCTGGTTATTGTAGAGCATACACTGATCAATGTATTTTGACTGTTGGGTCATTGCTTCTTCAATTCCTTCAGGGCTGAATTTCTCTCCGTCGTCAGCGATCAGCAGGCTCTTGAACCGCCCCAGAACATAAAGAAAGCCGTCCTCGCTCATATATCCCATATCTCCGGTATAGAGCCATCCGTCACGTATTGCTTCCCTGGTTGCAGTTTCGTTCTTCCAGTAGCCATGCATCACATTGCCGCCCTTGATGACTATCTCTCCCTTTTCTCCGACAGGAAGTGCATTCCCGTCATCATCACATATCTTGAGTTCCATGTTGTTTACAAGATAACCTGATGATCCCAGCTTATGTCTTGCCAGGGAGTTGGATGAAATTATGGGCGATGCTTCAGACAGTCCGTAACCCTGGAACATTGGTGCTCCGATGGCATAGAAGAACCGCTGCAGTTCAATATCCAGCAAAGCACCTCCACCTATAAAGTAGTCAAGCTCTCCTCCAAAGGATTCACGTATTTTAGCAAAAAGTATCTTATCAAACAGGTCGAGCAACGGTTTTTTGAGCTTCTGCAAACCACGTCCCTTATTATATCCCTCCTTATTATAAGAGTAGGCCGTCTTCAGTGCAAAATTGAAGAGGGTTTCAGTCACTTTACCTTTTTCCTTAATTCCCTTTTCAATATTTTTCCTGAAGTTCTTGGCTATGGCAGGCACGCTCATAAGCAGGTTGGGTTTTATTTCCTTCATGCAAATGGGGATATTGCGCAGGTTCTCCATAGGCGTTTTACCGAGCTTGACAGAAGCAATGCTGGCTCCTTTTCCCATAAATGCAAAGATCCCGGCCGTATGAGCAAAAGAGTGGTCCCACGGAATGAAGAGAAGTGTCTTGTAATGTTGGGGAATATCCATGAGTGAGTAACCCTGGTAAACGTTTGTCACATAATTACCGTGGGTGAGAATAATCCCCTTTGGGTCTGCTGTGGTGCCTGATGTGTAGCATATATTGGCAAAGTCGGCAGGGGTTATGGAAGCCGTAAATTCATCAAAGATCTTCCTGTTGGCAGGAATCTCAAGCCATTCCCTCCCTATTTTTCTGACTTCGTTGAAATTAATTTGTCCGTCGGGATATTCCTCCCTGGGATCCATGAAGATTACCTTCTCAATTCTGGGGCATTTGTCGAGTACTTCAAGTATCTTGGGAGCCTGACTGCTGTTGGTAATAACCATTTTAGATTCTGAATAAATCAGCCTGAACTTGATCTCTTCAGGGTTTAGCCTGACGGACAGAGGTACGTTCACGCCGCCGGCATAGAGTACTCCCATCTCACCGATTATCCAGCTGTTCCTTCCGTCAGAAAGCAGGCTTACGCGATCGCCTTTTTTTACTCCCAGTTGCATAAGCCCGGCGCCGAACTCATGAACCTGGCGCCTGGTCTCCTGGTAAGTAGTGCCCTCATATTTGTCCTGCGGCTTTTCCCACAGATAGATGTTAGTTGCATATTTTTCGACATTCTCTTCAAAAAACTGGATCAGTGATTTCATCCGATTGGTTATTTAATGGTTATTAAAAATCAATCCAATTTAAGAAAGAATTTATAAGCGCGGGTATGTTTCTTCTATTTTCATTGGATTTTAAAGCCTGATTTTTTACCTTTATCGTTTATAACCGTGAAAAACTGTCGTTTATGAAGAGACTGGTCATAGTATTACTTGCAGGAATTTTACTCCTTACTCCTTCATGTGATTTCATGAAAAGCATTAATCCTTTTGGAAAGAAGAAAAGGCAGACTGAGGCCCTGCAAAAGCAACAGGAGGCATATCGCGTAGCTGATTCTATCCGCGTAGCAAATGAACAGGCTGAAGCTGAAAAAGCAAGGCTTGCAGAGGAAGCCAGGCTTGCTGAAGAGCAGAAAGTAGTGGAGCTTTCAAAGTATCACGTCATTGTTGGCAGTTTTCTTACACCTGCTTATGCTGACGACTGGCTTGGCCATATCAAAGGCTTTGGCTATGATGCACGGATTATCGACATGGATGGCGGAAGATGGCATCTTGTCTCGGCAAAATCGTTTGGGACAATGCGCGATGCATATAATGCCGTTGGCAGCATCCAGGATAATATTGACAGTGAAGCGTGGGTTTACCGGAGAGAGTAAAATAAATCTACCTGTAGATGGTGGCCCACCTGTCAGGACCGACAGAAATGATGGTTATCGGTACTCCGGTTTCTTTTTCAATAAACTGTATATAACCCCTTAATTCTGCAGGGAGTTCATCCCATTTCTGAAATTTATTGATTTCGCTCTTCCATCCGGGCATGGTCTGGTAGTTAAGACTTTCAATATCTGCGAGACAGTAAGGAAGTTCGCTGACCTTTGTGCCGTTGACAGTATATGAGGTGCAAATTTTGATCTCGTTAAAGCCCGACAGCACATCGGCTTTCATCATGAAGAGGCGTGTCACGCCGTTAATCATAATGGCATATTTCAGTGCCGGCAGGTCAAGCCAGCCGCAGCGGCGTGGCCTGCCTGTGGTTGCTCCATATTCGTGCCCAAGATCGCGTATCCGCTGACCGTCCTCATCATTGAGTTCAGTCGGGAATGGTCCGCTGCCTACCCTGGTGCAGTAGGCCTTGAAGATGCCAAATACCTCTCCGACCCTGGCCGGGGCGATGCCAAGTCCGGTACAGGCACCCGCTGCAACAGTATTTGAAGAAGTAACATACGGATAAGTCCCGAAATCAATGTCAAGCATGGTACCCTGAGCACCTTCTGCCAGTATGCGCTTGCCATCAGCGAGACTTCTGTCAATAAAGTAATCCGCGTTAACCGTATTAAACTGTTTCAGGAACTCTGCTGCCTCAAACCACTCAGCTTCCAGTGCCTGAAGACCCTGATCGTAACCATACCCTTTGAGCATCCGGAGATGTTCATCGACCCTTGTCTTATACAATTCAGGAAAATCTTTTCTGAAAAGATCTCCCACCCTGATACCGCCGCGGGAAGTCTTGTCAGTGTATGCCGGTCCTATGCCCCTGAGGGTCGATCCTATCTTTGAATCACCCAGTGAAGCCTCGTGTGCAGCATCAAGCAGCTTATGCGTAGGTATTATGAGATGCGCCTTTACAGAGACAAGCAATCTTTGCCTGACTATGGCAAGGTCAATGCCAAGACTCTCTACCTCATGGCGGAACACCACCGGATCGAGCACCAGCCCGTTGCCGATGACATTGGTTTTGCCGTCGTGAAATATGCCGGAAGGGATCAGATGCAGTACATGCTTTGTGCCATTGAATTCTATAGTATGCCCGGCATTGGGGCCACCCTGGAAACGTGCAATAATATCATAATCCGGAGATAATGCGTCAACGATTTTTCCCTTCCCTTCATCACCCCACTGGAGCCCTAACAATATGTCAATCTTCATACTAGCTTATCCTAATCTGTTTGAAAAACAGACTGTAATTTACGAAATTTTTAAAGTAAAATCACTTTCCGGCTGATTTACCGTAAATGTAAAGGGAATAGTGGTGAAGCAGGAAATCGTTCTCTTCACATGCGCTTTTTATTATTTCATTAATCCTCTGGTCACTGAACTCAAGCACGGCACCGGTGTCAATGTCGATGAGATGATCGTGCTGTCCTGTCTGATATGTCTTTTCATACTGAGCCTGACTGTGCCCGAATTTATGCCTGACCACCAGACGGCAGTCGATAAGCAATTCCATTGTATTGTAAAGAGTAGCCCTGGATACACGATATTTTTTATCATTCATGTAATTGAACAATAACTCAATATCAAAATGTCCCTCCCTGGAATAGATCTCATCCAGGATTGCAAACCTCTCCGGAGTCTTTCTCATTGACCGGTTGCCGAGATACTCAGTAAAGATCTGCCTGGCGACCGCTCTGGTATCCCCGCTGGCCATCATTCAGCGCAGTTTATTATTAAAGTGTTCATGCAATGTCATTTACTCAATGAATTCTTCAATCCTCTTTACACTGGCAATACCCTTTACGTTTGAAAGCTGCATGATAAGGTTGTTGAGGTCACGTGTATGATGCACATACAGGTCGATGGTACCCTCAAATATGCTGTCATAAACAGAGACATTGATGTTTCGTATGTTTACGTTCAGTTCTGTCGAAATGATATTTGTTATCTCATTTATGAGACCCAGCCTGTCAATCCCATTGATGCTTATTCTTGCAAGGAACGACGACAGCTTATGTATGGTCCACCTGACTGGTATAATCCTGTTGCCTTCGCTTGACGTGAGCTTGATGGCCGCCGGGCATTTAGTTTTATGTACGATTATTGAATTATTCGGAGCTATATAGCCTATGACCTCATCACCCGGTATGGGATTGCAGCATTCTGCAATGACATATGAGTTAGCCGTGCTGTCAATATTCTCGCGGAGCAGGTAAGGGTGACTTTTGTCAATAGGAGTTGTTCCGACACTGATCTCCTTTTCCGGAGGAGCTTTTTTGATGACAGTATCGACTGCAAGCCTCCAGAATTTTCTGAAGCTGCTGTCGGGTGCCTTTTTAAGCACCTTGCGCAGATCATCAAGATCGATAAGACCTAATCCGATCCTTGAATAAAGTTCATCCTTGTTAAGAAGTTCATAATAATCAAGCAGCTTCTTTATTATATCGGAATTAGGCAGGATGCCCAGTTCGCTAAGCTTCTTTTCAAGCTGGTCCATGCCTTTCTGAATGCGGTCTGTAGACTCATCCTTAAGGACATCTTTTATGGCGGATCTGGCTTTTGTCGTATGAACATAATCAAGCCACTCCTTCTCAGGTTTGCCTATGTTTGACGTGATGATCTCAACCTGGTCTCCGCTCTGAAGGGTTGTTGAAAGCGGCGAAAGTTTATAATTAACCTTGGCTCCGATAGCTTTGTTACCGATACCGGTATGTATTTCATATGCGAAATCGAGTGCCGATGCTCCCTTTGGCAGATTGACCAGGAGACCCTTAGGGGTAAATACCATTATCTCGGATGAGAAGAGGCTCAGCTTGAATTCGTCAAGGAAGGTCAGCGGGTCTGACATGGGATTGGCGAGCATCTCGCGTATGTGTTTCAGCCATTTATCAAGCTCGCTCTCTGACTGAGTGGTGTCTCCCTTATACTTCCAGTGGGCGGCAAACCCACGCTCGGCAATATCATCCATACGCTGGCTCCGGATCTGCACTTCCACCCAGCGTCCTTCGGGACCCATGACAGTGAGGTGCAGGGCTTCATAACCGTTTGACTTGGGCCTGCTCACCCAGTCACGCAACCTGTCGGGCTTCGGAGTATAGATATCTGTTATCAGTGAATAAATCTGCCAGCACTGTGCCCTCTCACTCATCTCCGGACCTGGTTCAAAGACAACCCTGACCGCCAGCAGATCGAAAACCTCCTCAAACGGAATATTCTTTGATTGCATCTTCTTCCAGATAGAATAGATCGATTTAAACCTGCCGGAAATATCAAAGATGATATTATTATTATTGAGCTTTTCAATTATGGGAAGACTGAAACGGTTAATAAGAGCGAGGTTCTTTTTTTCATCCAGCTTGACTTTCCGTGCAATCTCCTCATAGACGCGCGGGTGTCTGAACTTAAAGCTCAGGTCCTCCAGTTCAGTCTTTATGGCAAACAGACCGAGACGGTGTGCCAGGGGTGCGTACAGATAAATGGTCTCACCTGCAACCTTCATCCTCTTGTGTTCAGGCATGGAATCAAGGGTGCGCATGTTATGCAGACGGTCGGCTATCTTAATGAGAATGACCCTGATGTCATCTGAAAGGGTCATCAGCATCTTGCGAAAGTTCTCAGCCTGGAGAGAGTTTGTTTCCTGGTTGTAGGTACCTGAGATCTTTGTCAGACCATCAATAAGCGAAGCGATCTTGGGTCCAAACTCTTTGGAAATTTCTTCCAGCGGCACATCAGTGTCTTCAACAACATCATGCAGCAATGCGGCTGCAACGGATTTTGCACCGACACCTATCTCCTGATTGACGATGCGGGCAACATTGATCGGGTGAATGATATAAGGTTCACCGGAATTGCGGTACATATCCCGGTGCGCTTCGTTTGCAAATCTGAAAGCTTTTTCAATAAGCTCCCTGTCTCCCGGTTTGTCGCACCTGTATAAGTTGTCTTTCAGCAGGTTATACTCATATTCAATACGACTTACCTCCTCTGCTGTAAATATGTCAGCTTTCTTTTTGCCCATCAACCATTATCCGAAACAGAAATTCAAAGATACTAAAATCGAAATACTTCTTTTTAGATCCTTTTAAGGCAGGATAGTAACCGTACCGGTTCTCTGCCCGGTAATTCCGGAAGGCATTGTCACCCTGAGACTCCAAAGGTAGACGCCGGGAGGCAACGACTTGCCGTCATGACGGCCATCCCATCCTGTCCCGTGACTTCCGGTCTGAAAGAGAAGGACTCCCGTGCGGTTGTAAATCCTCAGATCATATTTTGAAGGAGTGAATGTCAGAGTGGGAATAAATATATCATTCAGACCATCATTGTTGGGGGTAAAGGCATTGGGCATGTATATATTTTCAGTGGCCTCAACCATTGTGATATCTGAAAGGAAAAGAGGGTCACCTGCAGGAGCTTCCGGCCAGGCGGCGGTAACACGGTAGGCCACGGCTGCAGAAGAAACATCCGCAGCAAAGAGGGAGTAATCATCTGACCATATCGTATCAGAGAGTGAACTGGCAACCTCCGCCCATCCCTGCCCGATGTCACGCCAGACTGAGAAAATTGCATCACCGGAAGGGAAAGGATTGTTCCATTTCAGATCAATCCTGGTACCGGTAAGGGATGATGTAATGACGATGTTTCTTACCGGAGGTGATGAAGTCACCGCAGTCTCACAGTTGTTTACGGCTGAAATCCGAAAGAGTGAAATAACATTCGTGTCTGCATCGGGAATTGTTATGGTAACGGTTCCATTCAGCCCCGTTCCTGAGCTTGCTGTCTCCCATGCCTGACCACCCTCAGCAGGTTTCTGCACTACAAACTTCTTTATATTGGTTGCCTGGTCATAGCTGCCATTAAAGACAAGCGCACCTTTGCCGACCGCAACGGCATTCACTTTTATCCATGCCGGGACCGCTTCGCTTCCGGTAGTGACACATTTCATGTTGGAAGAGGAGAGACCGGCACCATTCGCTGAAGCAGTTACATAAATACAATAATCAATACCCGGGGAAACAGATAACAGGGAGTACTCCGTTGAACTTAGTGGCAGGCTTGTAATTAATTCTGCAGGCGCACCTCCGACTCCCAGCCATATTTTATACAAATCAGCCACATGTCCGGGATTAAAATAGGGAGACCATGCAAGGCTGATGGCAGCGTTGCAGGTATCGTTGACAGCTGAAAGGTATATTGTGCTGAGGCTGTTGCTGAGCGGACTTATGTTCAGTGATGAGTCCATGGCAGCCACTACATAGGTGACACTCATATAACCTGCTGAAGAGCCGGTATGTGTGTATTCTGTAATAAATGGTGACCTGATCGTGTCGACAGCAAAAGCAGTATTGTTGCTGTAAGTATAAACGACGTAACTGCCTACGTCAGATGAGGCTGACGGCAGCCACCTGACTGTCACAAAACCGGTATGCGGATCCACGGTAACCATATCCAGTTCAGGAGACAATGGCTGAATGACATCCTGCCCCTCAAGCTTCGTCATCAGGCTGGCAGACAACAGTGTCAGCAGTATGACCGTAAAAAGTCTCATTTTGCCCCGGCTATGATCTCGAATGCATTATCAATAATAAAATACGTGTTAAAAAGCTCTTTTATTTTGCCCGGTGTAATTGTTTTTACCGTTTCAACAAACCTTGAAAAATAATCATGCCCGCAATTATAATCTATAATGCTTCTTATTGTCTCGGCGCTGTTGAAAGGTCCGTCAAACATTCGCGCAATCTCACCCATGAAATGGTTTCTGACGATGTTGAGCTCATCACCGCTGACCTCATTTTTGCAAAGCTCATTGATCTCCTTCTTTATTTCTCTGATAGTTTCTTCGCGATAGCTGTTGGCCACCTCAGTGATAATAACTATATAACCTATATCGTGGAAAGCCCCCACCACTGAGTTTATGCCGTACGTATATCCTTTTTCCTCCCTGATGTTTCGCATCAGCCTCGAACCGAAGTAACCTCCCAGTATCATGCTCGCGACCTGAAGCCCCTGGTAGTCAGGATGATCCCTGGTGATACCTTTCCATCCCAGTCGCACGGCACTCTGCACGGAGTTACTGACTTCAGAAAAGATGCGGCCGGGCTTTGATGTCTCAAACACAGGCCGGGGTACCTCAGGTGCATGCCATGTTCCGGCGCCATGTCCTGAGAAATATTTCTCAAGCACAGGTAAAGCCTGCTCCGGGTCACGGCCAGCGACTGTAATATACATGTTGTCAGGCTTGTAGTAAAGTGAATGGAATTCAGCGGCGGATGAGATTGTCAGTGAGTGGTAATCATCCAGTTTTGTGATCCTTCCATACGGATTATTGTTCCCGCAGAGGGCTCTGTAAAATTCTTCCCTGCCTATGACAGACGTCTTTTGCCTGGATGTCAGGAAAGACTGCACTCTTTTATCGATCAGCATCCGGAATTCAGTCTCAGGGAAAGACGGATGAAAAAGAACTTCCTCAGCGAGACCCGTCACCTCCTCCAGCTTTCTCGAAAGTGTAATCAAAACCAGGCTGGCAGTCTCCTTTTCAGCCGTGTGATTTAGCATTGCTCCTGTGCTGTCAATGAGATCATTGACCGTTATGGCATCATGCTTCACAGTTCCCTCAGTGAGCATGGCATTGGTCGTGGAGGCTGCCATATGCACTTTCTCCATCTGTTGTCCTGCATTAAGAACAAACTCTATCCTGAGGAGGTCGACAGTGCCTTTACCCAGGAGATATACAGGCACACCGTTACTCAGTCTGGCCGTTTCAGGAAACAAAGTGTCACCGGCAGAAGGAGTGATGATCACAGGGGGTTGTTTTACGGTCAGGCTGTTCATTTCTTTTCAGGAAGGTAATAGATCACATTGCAGTTTTCCGGTCTGAAGGTGCGTGAAGAGCTGTCTATTATCTCCCCCGCAGTTACACTCATGTACCTGTCTATTTCAGTATTAATCCCATTGGCATCACCAAGCAGCTCATGGAAAGCGAGATTGAAAGCCTTGTTTGCAGCGCTGAGATATGACAGCAACCTGATTGATTCATAACGGTTACGGGCTTTATCAAGCTCAGCTGCCGTCACTGCTTCAGTGGTAAGTTTGTCGAGCTCATTCATTACGGCCGCCTCAGCCATTTTGATGTCAGTGCCATTTTTCAGTCGTCCGCTGAAGATCACCAGTCCGGGATCAATCTCACCGGAGAGGTAGATATCGGCTTCACTGAAGAGCTCCTTCTTCCTGACGAGCAGACTCGGAAAACGAGCCGAATCACAGCCGGAGAGGATGTCAGTCAGGAGATCAAGAATATAGAAGTCACGACTATCTCTTCCACCGGTATGAAAGGCCATAATTAGCTGTGCGGCAGGAACATCACGATAAACGGTTATTTCACGGCGCTCCTTCTGGGGAGGCTCCTGCGGGAGCACCCTGATATTTTTCCCTGATGACGGCAGGTCGCCGAACCATTTTTCCGCCATCCTGAATACATCCTCAGGCTTTGATCTGCCGGCAATACTCAGAATTGCCGCGGAAGGTGTATAATGCTTCTGATAAAACTGCCGGACCCTGTCACTGCCGGCCTTTTCAATATGACTGATATCCTTGCCTATTGCAGACCACATGTACGGGTGAACTTTATAGGCCAGGGGCCTTAAAAGGAGCAAAAGATCACCGTAAGGCTGGTTAAGATACCGCTGCCTGAATTCTTCAGTGACTACGCTCTTCTGGTTTTTAAGCCTGTTTTCAGACAGGTCAAGCCCGACCATCCTGTCTGATTCAAGCCATAAAGCTATCTCAAGATTGTTGGCCGGGAGGGTTATATAATAGTTCGTAATGTCATTATTTGTGAAAGCGTTGTTCTCTCCGCCGGCCAGCATGACCGGAGTATCAAAAACCGGAACATTATCAGAACCTTCAAACATCAGGTGTTCAAAAAGATGTGCGAAGCCAGTCGCCTCCGGATCCTCGTCCCTTGACCCGGTATCGTACAGGAGATTGGTTGTGACCATGGGCGTGCTGTCATCATAATGTGCAATCACCCTAAGGCCGTTTGCCAGGCTGTGTCTTTCAAATTCAATCATAAACACAAAATATTTCAAACTTACCAAAATAAACAGCTGCTCCTCATTTTATTCTATATTTGTGAGTTCCGATATTCTGATGCTAAAACAATGGCGTGGTTGAACTCCCTGATAACGAGGAAAATAAAGCAGCTAAAAACCATTTTTGCTGAACAGCAAACTCTGCTTTACCTGTTAAGCTTTGTTGTAGGCCTGGCAAGCGCGATGGCTGCCGTGGTCATGAAGAATGCCATTCATTACACCCATGTTCTCTTTACCCAGGGGATCATGAGAGGAGAAAGCGGTATCCTTTCTCTTGCCTACCCGCTGGTTGGGATAACTCTTACGGTTCTGGCTGTAAAATATCTCGTGCGTGACAATATCTCTCATGGAATAAGCCGGGTACTCTATGCCATCTCGAAGCGCAAGAGCTATATAAAAAAGCACAATAACTGGTCTTCGATTCTTACCAGTTCGCTGACAATAGGCTTCGGAGGGTCGGTGGGAGCGGAGGCTCCCATAGTTCTTACCGGCGCCTCCATCGGTTCTAACATCGGACGTTACTTTGGCCTTAACTATAAGAATGTAACCCTGCTTCTGGGCTGCGGAGCCGCAGGAGCAATCTCAGGCATTTTCAAAGCCCCGATCGGGGGGATACTTTTTACACTTGAAGTCCTGATGCTTGACCTGACGATGTCGTCAATTGTTCCTTTGCTTATCTCATCAGTCACAGCCGCTACCGTCGCCTTCTTCTTCATGGGCAACAATGTCCTCTTTTCGTTCCAGGTAAAAGAGACCTTCCTTCTGAAAAACATCCCTTATTATCTCATTCTGGGTGTCACCTGCGGATTTATCGGGCTTTATTTCACAAAGGTCACTATAAGTGTGGAGAAGCTCTTCAGCAGGATAAACAATATATATGTCAGGATGATCATCGGCGGCATCGTACTTGGCGGGCTCATATACATTTTCCCATCATTATACGGTGAAGGGTATGATTCCGTAATGTATCTGCTTAACGCTCAGCCGGGAGTTGCCACAGGAGTAATCATGTTTGGCGATATTGTCTCCGGTTTCTGGGTTTTCATGGCTCTTCTTGCAGCGGTTGTACTGGTCAAGGTCATTGCCACGGCCGCAACGAACGGCGCGGGAGGAGTGGGAGGCATTGTTGCTCCGGTTTTGTTTACCGGAGGCGTTGCAGGCTATTTTTTCAGTAACCTCTTCAATCATCTTTTCGGTTTGTCACTTCCCGACAGCAGCTTTACACTGACAGGAATGGCCGGGGTTTTCGCCGCTGTTCTGCATGCCCCGCTGACAGCTATCTTCCTTATAGCCGAGATAACCCAGGGGTACGGGCTTTTAGTACCTCTCATCATCACCTCTACCGCAGGGTTTATAACCATGAGAACCTTCCAGAAACATTCAATATACAATCAGCAGCTGGCTGCCAGCGGAGATCTTATTACCCACGATAAGGACAAGGCTGCAATGACTCTCCTCGACTGGACCAAAGAAGTGGAGAAAGATCTCCTGACAGTCAGCCCGAACGATAACCTTGGTGACCTGGTGAAGCAGATAGCCAGATCAAACAGAAATATTTTTCCGGTAGTCGATGAATTAAATATTCTTGAAGGTGTGGTGCTGCTTGATGATGTACGTGACAAGATGTTCAATCCTGACCTTTATGATAAAATAACAGTCAGGGATATCATGACAATACCGCCTACTTATATTGATGTACACGACAGGGGTGAATTTGTCCTTGACGCTTTTGAACATACCGGTGCATGGAACCTGCCTGTGCTGAACAGGGGTGAATATGTCGGTTTCATATCCAAATCAAGGATATTCTCTGCTTACCGTGAGCTGCTGAAGCAGTTCTCAGAGGAGTGACCACACTCAATAACAGAATTAATATTTAAGCGTATATTTGCCATCAACCCGGCCGTAATCCTCATTTCGGAACCGGCTTAAAAAAATTAAAATTTCAATTACTAAAATGGAAAAAGACAGTGTGATATTTGATATGATCGACCGTGAGCGGAAGAGACAGACTGAAGGGATAGAGCTTATCGCTTCAGAGAATTTCGTCAGTCCGCAGGTGCTGGAGGCAATGGGGTCGGTTTTAACCAACAAATATGCAGAGGGTTATCCCGGAGCAAGATATTATGGAGGATGCGAGGTTGTGGATGAGGTGGAACAACTGGCGATAGACAGGCTCAAACTGCTTTTTAATGCTGAGTATGCCAACGTACAGCCACACTCAGGCGCTCAGGCGAACATGGCAGTGTTCATGGTCTTTTTAAAACCCGGAGATACATTCATGGGTCTTAATCTGTCACACGGAGGTCATCTTTCGCACGGGTCTCCTGTCAACTCTTCAGGAATCTTATACCGGCCGGTTTCTTACGGGGTCAGGGAAGAGACAGGAAGGGTTGATTACGATATGATGGAAGAGGTGGCACTGCGTGAGATGCCAAAGCTTATTGTCGGTGGCGCTTCAGCCTACTCAAGGGAATGGGATTATAAACGGATGAGGGAGATCGCAGACAAAACCGGAGCTTTCCTTATGATCGATATGGCTCATCCTGCAGGACTGATTGCTGCCGGACTGCTTGATAATCCTCTTAAATATGCTCATGTTGTCACTTCGACAACTCATAAGACCCTGAGAGGTCCGCGTGGAGGCATCATCCTGATGGGGAAGGACTTTGTCAACCCATGGGGAGTTACAACACCGAAGGGGGAGGTAAAAATGATGTCAGCCATGATCAATTCGGCAGTGTTCCCCGGAATTCAGGGGGGACCGCTTGAGCATGTGATAGCATCCAAGGCAGTCTCCTTCGGCGAAGCACTCACTCCGGAGTTTCGCCTGTACCAGCAACAGGTTAAAAAGAATGCTGCTGTTATGGCTGAGGCTTTTATCAAACTGGGCTATAAGGTAATATCAGGGGGCACTGATAACCACTCCATGCTTATCGATCTGAGAACCAAATTCCCCGACATATCAGGCAAAAAAGCTGAGAACGCCCTGGTCAGGGCACATATCACTGTCAACAAAAACATGGTGCCGTTTGATACACGTTCACCATTCCTGACTTCCGGTATCAGGGTCGGCACTCCGGCGGTAACAACACGCGGTCTGAAAGAAAATGATATGGTCAGCATCGTGAGCCTTATTGATGAGGTGATCGCTGATATTGAAAATGAGGCTGCAATTTCTTCTGTGGGAGAGAGGGTGAAGAAAATGATGAAAGATTACCCGCTGTTCGTTATGTAGAAATCACAGGCAGTTAAAGAAATTCTCAAAGTATAACAGCAGCTTCTGATGGAATGGTATATGTATCTGGCTGTCATTGCAGCCGGTCTCTTTGCGGGCTTTGTCAATACCCTTGCAGGAAGCGGTTCACTGATAACCCTGCCTCTGCTGATGTTTCTCGGCCTCCCGGCCAATATTGCCAATGGCACTAACCGGATTGGCGTTTTTGTTCAGAGTGCGGTAAGCAGCTGGAGCTTTAAAAAACAGAAACTGTACAACGTCAGGGAAAACCTGTGGATGGTTCTTCCATCGGTCATTGGTTCGCTTCTCGGCTCCCTTGTGGCCGTCAGGATCAATGAGCACATAATGCAGCTGCTTATAGGCGGACTTCTCATTTTCATGTTCTTTGTTATCCTCTATAAACCTGAAAAATGGGTAAGTGAACACGTTACGATACTGAGTAACAGGAGAAAGTGGTGGGTCTCGGTAATCTTCTTCTTTATTGGAATCTATGGTGGCTTCATCCAGGCCGGGGTAGGTTTTTTTCTCCTGGCGGCGCTGGTTCTGGGAGCAGGCCTGGGTCTGACAAAAGCCAATGCACTTAAGGTGGTAATAGTGGCAGCACTGACCATTATCGCATTGGCAGTGTTTATCGTGAGCGGGCAGGTGAATTACCTTTATGGAATTATTCTTGCCCTGGGGCAGGGGGCAGGAGCATGGCTCGCCTCAAAGGTAGCGGTCAGCTGGGGCCCGAAAGTAGTGCGCATAATACTGCTTGTGGCAATAATGGCATCGGCCATTAAGCTTACAGGTGCATGGGATTATCTGACAGGATTGTTCTGAAACCGACCCGGCAGGTCACTTCAGCTTGAAATTATAGTAAATAGTTCCTTTCTGCAGCATAGGAGCATTATCGTTACTGTCGAACTTCGCCTTCATTGCAGCATCTCTTGCTTCCTTCAGGAGATACTCGTCCTGCGTGGTCGATCCCTTGGCTCCGGCACGAGCTGCAGTGACGTTTCCTTTTCTGTCAACTGATATCTCAACTGCAACAATACCTTCACCCTGGTAATCGTATTTCGGAATCGGAAGGGATTGAAATTTTCTGTCCCCAAGTTTGTAGGATATTGTTCCATTTCCGGTTCCCCCGCCGGGTCCGTAATTGCGCACGCCGACTGTTCCCGTCTCCACTCCCTGGTTTCCTTCACCGCCGGCTATACCTTCACTTGTACCTGATTCCCCGACATTACCTGCATTGCCAAACGCATTGCGGGTGCGGTCATTGATCTGGTTCAGTCTGCGCTGTTCCTCCTCACGCTTGAGTCTTTCGGTATTTTCCGCTTGTATCCGCTTTCGTTCTGCTGCAGCCTCTTCCCTTCTTTTCAGTTCTTCAGCGGTAGGTTCAGTCTTCTTAACAACAGGAGCCTCCTCAAAATCCTGGGTGAGGATGGCATCATTCACCTCGGCTTTTTCCGGAGCAGGTGCAGAAGGCAAAGCTTCAGCAGCAGGGGCAGGCTCAAACAGACCCTGTCCGGTTTCATCAAAGCCGAAGTTTACCAGCAGGCCTTCTTCAACCTCCACAGGCATTGTCGGCTTGACTTTGAATGACATAAATACAAGGAATAATGCAAACAGTAAATGCACTATCACAGTCACTGCTATCCCCTGCTTCTTTTCTTTTGTCAGGGATGGTTCCTGTTTATTTTGGTGTTGTGGCAAGTATCAGCTTATATTGGTTCTTTGCCGCAATGTTCATTATATTGACCACATACTCAAGCGGAACGCTCCTGTCAGCATGAACCGAAATATATATTTCCGGATTTGAACCCACCTTGGCCTGGAGGGCAGCTTCAAGGTTCTCGAGATTAATGGGTTGATCTTCAATATAATATTGATGATCTTTCGTTATTGAAACAGTGGTCATCGGCCTGGCGTTCGACTGTGTAGTCCCTTTGGGTAAAAGCACCTTAAGAGCGGTCGGCTGAACAAGGGTTGAGGTAAGCATAAAGAACAACAGCAACAGGAAGACTATATCTGACATTCCCGCATTACTGAAGCTGATACCTACCTTATTTCTATTACTTATTGCCATCGACCTTTACTTTACAGGTTCATTCAGAATATCCATGAATTCCTCCGACGTAGCCTGCAGGCGGAATACAACATTTTCAACCCTTACTACAAGGTAGTTATATGCAAAATAACTAAGGATGCTAACTATTAGTCCCCATACTGTGGTAAGCAGTGCAACATAAATACCGCCACTCAGAGTGCTTATATCTAGGCTGTTGCCTGCCTGAGACATCTCATAGAACGCTTGTACCATACCAATTACTGTACCGAAGAAACCGAGCAGCGGCGCAGCACCTGCTATTGTTGCAAGTGTAGGAAAGCTTTTCTCCAGTTTATAAATTTCCATCTTCCCTACGTTCTCAATCGCTGTTGAGACATCTCCAAGCGGTCTCCCGAGACGCGTTATACCTTTCTCAACCATTCTGGCATGAGGAGAGTTGGTTGATCTGCAGAGCTGCAGGGCAGCGTCAACTTTACCTTCATACATGTAGTCTTTGATCCGGTTCATGAAGTTAATGTCAGCTCTCGTGGCTTTCCTTATCACCAGAAATCTCTCAACAAATATATACAGCGCAGCCAGTGAGAGAACGCTTATTACATGCATAACCCATCCACCGGCAAAATAAAGATCAGCCAGTGACATTGTCATTTCCTTTTCAGCTCCTGTTGCTACCGTACCTTGCAATAAAATGCTCGCTAATATCATTTCTTTATTAATTATGTTAAATGTTTGACTTGTTACAATGGTTACCCGCAGTGTAGTTCGCCGCGAATATATGAAAAAAACGGCCATTCCGTCCGCTAATTATCCCGACGGTGGAAAAAATAGACCTGTTGTTGAAATGTTATTGACTGGTCGGATTTTCTGTGGCTTTGACCGGCTTTTTCTTCTTATTGTCAGGAACAATGAACAGATCCCTGAACTTGTCGAAATCACGCCGGTAGAAAATGCCAACCCCCTGGGTATTTGCTGATGAAGATGTCTGGTATAAAAGATTGTTATTTGAACGGTTGAACACCTTGAATCGAAGCTTGTCTGTAAGCTTTACCTCAATATCGAAATCTCCGCTGAAATTCGTTGCCACATCGCTCGCCTGATTTCCTGCAAGGTCAATATTGCCATTAAGGGTAACCTTATCGTTCAGCAGCTGTGTTGAAAGAGCGACCTGGACCTCCTGTGGAGTAATATTTTGCTTAGGCCTGTAATTAAAACCTATGTCGAAGTCATTGCTGATCTTTGAGAGCCAGTTACTGATCTGATTTGAAAGCATTTCGATAGTTGTCACACTCATGGCAGCGGCTCCCTGGTTTTCTGTGGAAATGGGGCTCTGAGCGCCTGAACCTGAACTGATTGCGTATAGCGAAGGGTCGGGATAAAAACTGTGCATTATGAGAAGGTAAATGAACTGACGGCTGAGTTCCTCCTCGCTATTGATCGCCATATTCAGATATTCGCGGGTCTGGTCATCAGCAGTAGGAAGATATATGTTAAACTTGATCACGGGATTCATCAGCTTCTCTGAGAGACCTAGCTGACACTCAACAGGAATTTTTTCATTCAGACCCATATTCGGATAAATATCAGATAGTGATGCTTTAAGCTTATAAATAGCCTTGATATTGATGTCAGCATCGTCAATGGCTCCGTTCCAGGATATTGTTCCTCCTTCCTCTACTGTAAAACGCTTGTTCATTATGTCGCCCAGGGTAAACAGATAATCGCCGTTCTGGATGATATAATCGCCTGCCATCCTCAACTCACCTTTGGTATTCAGAGTAATATTCAGATTACCTCGCCCTGTACCCCTGATCACATCTCCTGAAGTGGCATCCATTATCAACTGTACTTCTGCTACAGGTGTGACTTCAAGATCAAAATTAAGTTCGATATTGCTGGTTTCCGCCTTCTTCACAAAGATGTCCTCTTCTTTTCTGGAACTCTCAACCTCCTTTTTTGTGTCGACGAAGATGATGTAGGGATAATCACTTACACTCTGTGACGAGTTCAGAGGAACAATAAATGAAGTATTGTCTTCTGTTTTTGCTGATATGTTAAAGACGATCTTTTGGGCATCACCCTTGATGCCTGCATAGCCGGTAGCGTAGGCCGTACCATAGAAAAATTCATTATCCTTGGCTTTCGTATTCAGCACCAGCATATTATTCACGTTAAAATCGAAGCTTACCCTGAAATCCCTGAACGAATTATGATAAATGAACCCGTTAGCTGTACCCTGATTTTTCTTTTCATCAAAGATCTTTATATTCCTGAATTCTATTCCTTTTGGAGTAAACCTGACACTGTCAGAGAAATTATATGCTGTCTGAAGGAAATTGATCTTCATTGAAGCATCTTCGGCCATTACGGAGCCACTCAGAATCAGCTGTCTGAGCTTTCCATGAAGTCCGACGGTGCCCGACCCTGTACCTTTCAGATCAGAAGCCCATGATGCGATGAAAGGACTGAGGATGTCAAGCGGCATGCGGAAGGTTGAAACGGTAATATCAGCTGTTTTGGATGAAGGTGCATAAGTGCCTTTGATGTCAAAGAACTTCGCTCCGGCATAATTGTTGGATGCATTTATTACTGCCACTTTTTGCCTTGGATCCCATTCGCTTCTTAATGTTACATGGCCGTACTTATTACTGTTAACCATGAAATCACTGACATTTATTTTACTTTCAAAAAGCATATTGTCATAAATATCTGAAACAGTGACATCACCATCCATTGTACCTCCGAAGGTCATTTCTGCAGAATTCTCCTGGGCGCCGGGTCCGGGTTTCTTTTGGAGGTTGTTCAGATAGGAGAGATTGAGTCCTTCAAAGCTCAGGGTCAGTTTATCACGTGGATCGGCTGAGAGTTTCCCGTCAAGCCTCAGGAAGTTGGTTCTGCTGTTAAGCAGCAGGTTATTAAAAGAAGCACTGGTTGAGTCGACGACGATATGTGCAGGGCTTATAGTCCACTTCATATGATTGACATTAAATGCAGCCGGCAACACACTTATTATCAGAACAGGCTTTTTCCGTCCATTAAGGCTGAAGAAACCTTTAGCCCTGATGTCCCCCAATGTCCGGTCTCCGTCCTTGTTATCCCATTTAATACCCAGATTGATCGTGTCCCGTCCGCCGTTGGCCTCAATTATGAAGTTTCCCATCACTGATTTGCCTGGAAGGAGAAGCGTGTCTGCCCTTACCGTAAGAGCAACATTATTATGACTAACCGAGCCGTTAAGTTGTACATTTCCCATACTTATACCTGCAAACCCGACGGCGTCTGACCTGAATTCTGTTTCAGTCTCAAAGCGGTCAGAAATAAACCGGCCGGAAAGACGGCTCCCATCCGCGATGCTTAATCCGTTGCCTAAGAATTCGTTTAGTTTATTGATCTTTTTTATCTGAGCATTGAATGTAAAATTGCTGGCTGTCGACTTATCAGATGAGGCCTTCAAGGGCCTGGGGAATTCAGACGGGAACAATTCAGCGAGCATTGATTTAACCGTAAACGAGATGTCCTCAAATGAGTACGGGCCCTTCACGTCCGCATCGACAAAATCTGACTTCAGTTTAAGGCTCGGGACCCCGCTATCTTTTACCGAACTGATCATTAAATCGTAAATATTTATTTGTCCGTTTGAATTTTTAAGAGTTGAGTTTAGTAATCTGAGCTCACCGTCCATATTATCGAACCTGCTGCCTTTGAATGAAGCAGTGATCAGGGCGGAAACATCAAAGAGAGAGTCGCTTTTAATAATATTCAGTTTGGGGAGGTCTGCATGTGCAAGATTCATCGTAAAATCAAACTCGGGCATGCTCTTTTCAATATCAAACCTTCCAAGGATGTCCATCTTAAGATTCGGATCCTTTATAGCAATGGCACCATCCCATATCTTGTCAAGATAAGTTCCCTCAACTGAGACATTACGATAGCGATAATTGTGTATCTCAACACTGTCTATGACGCCGTTAATGTTAGCCGAAAGATGTTTGAAAGACTTCATTGATCCGTCGACGTTTGCATGCAACCATAAACCGCCGAACATTTCACTGTTCCGGGTGACATAGCCAAGGTCAACGTTTTCTACTCTGAGCAGGCCTTTAAAATTAAACGTGGCATTTCCTTCAGGTTTGAGCGATAAATCAGTTACAGCGGTACCCCTTTCAGTGGTAAGGGTGCCAAAACTCACGAAATCGGTTGTGAAACCTGTAAAACTGCCTTTATATGAAATCAACCCAAGGTCGTGAACAACTTCAGGGAGTTTTATTGGTTTTTTACCGGGCATGCCAACCTGTTCAATATCTTCTGCCCTGGTGGTCATTTCCTCGAAATTCAGATGAAGATAACTGTCGTTGATGGAAGGCAGGCCTGAGACATCGAAGTCAAATGCCATTCTTGTGGAACCGGAATATTCTATATTAATATTGCGTCCTTTTATTTCTGCCACAGTGCCGCTGACACTGCCTGAGAGGTTTACTGTTTCAGAAACACCTTCGAGGGGTTTTACGAAATAGGCAAGGTCGCCGGACCAGAGATGTGAATTTTTGATGACTATATCAAATGAGACCTTATTGATGAAATCTGACCATGAGGCAGTGTCTTCTGGCATCAGCAATATCCTGTCAGCGGTTACTGTGCTGGAGTCGGTCTGAATGTTAAGCTCCCTGAATGCCAGATATTTGCTGCTAAAGGAAGCATTCATATTAAGTCTTTTACAATCGAAGCCGCCGGACTCGGTGAAGGCAAGTTCCCTGATGTTCATGCTTACGGAGTCACCTGCAATACTCAGATCCCTGATCTTTGAATTTACAGAACTCATTTTCAGGGCCATAAAATTGACATGTCCCTTCCTTGTCCCTGCCGTATCGTTTTTGTCCGTGATGGAAAAAGAACCGTTATAAAGGTCAATATCTGAAAAGCTGATATTTACGCCTTTTGTCGTATCGGATCCCGGGCTGCTGCTTAACAGATCGATGTACCGGGTAAGATTCATGACTCCGGATGTGTCAATTATTATCCTGAAATCAGGATCGTAAAGGTCAGCCCTGCTGAATCTGAAAATCCTTTCAACAGGATTGAAATCCCTGATTCTCAGATCCAGTTTCCGTACAGCAAGGAGGGTATCACCGTTATGATCCTTTATGAGTATGTCATTAAGCACAATTTTGTTGAAAATAGTGTATGAGGTCTTACCTATACTTATCTCTGCACCAGTCTTTTTTGACAGGCTCTCTGTAAGGAAGCGTACTATCAGGTTCTGTACCCTTGGTGTCTGAGCAAGCAGAAATGAAATGGCCGGTACCAGAATAAGCACCAGAATAACTATAAGAAGTACCTTACCGATTTTTTTAATAATTTTGGCCATTCCCGGAAGTGTTCGCGCCGTAGGCGAAGTTAATAAAAAAGGATATATCAAAATTGATACCAGGTATAACGATCCTTGCGATAGAATCATCCTGTGATGATACCTCTGCGGCTGTCATCAGTGATGGGTATGTACTTTCAAACCTGATTGCCGGCCAGGATATACATAAAGCTTACGGCGGTGTTGTTCCGGAGCTGGCCTCCAGGGCGCATCAGGCAAACATTATCCCGGTTGTTGATCAGGCACTTGCAAAAGCAGGCAAAAAAGCCGGCGAGATAAACGCGGTAGCTTTCACACGTGGCCCGGGACTGCTTGGTTCATTGCTGGTTGGCACCTCTTTTGCCAAGGGTTTTGCTCTCGTAAATGACATACCGCTCATTGAGGTCAACCATCTACAGGCCCATGTGATGGCACATTTTGCGCTTGAAAAAGGAAGGGAAAGCAAAATTCCCGGCTTCCCGTTTCTGTGCCTCCTGGTTTCAGGAGGCCATACACAGCTTATTGTGATGAATGATCACCTGTCTATGGAAATTATCGGAAATACAATTGATGATGCCGCAGGTGAGGCATTCGATAAATGTGCAAAGGTGATGGGGCTTCCTTATCCCGGCGGACCGGTAATTGACAGTCTGGCATCGGAGGGCAATCCTCATGCTTTTCATTTTGCCAAACCGCGCATTAAAGGATTGAACTTCAGCTTCTCGGGACTAAAGACCAGCTTTCTCTACTTCCTGCGCGACAGGGTCAGGGAGGATGAAAACTTTATTGAAGGGAATTTGAATGACCTGGCAGCCTCCCTGCAGCGCACAATCATTGAAATACTCATTGGCAAGCTTGTCAGGGCATCAAAAGAGACAGGTATCACTGAGATAGGAATAGCAGGAGGGGTGTCAGCCAACAGCGGGCTGAGAAAAGCAGTTGAGAAGGAAGCAGCTAAGCGAGCCTGGAACCTGTTTTTGCCGGAGCTCCGTTATACTACTGACAATGCTGCAATGATTGGTGTTACTGCTTATTACAAGTACCTGAGGTCTGAATTTACTGATCACAGTGTTGTGCCTCAGGCACGGATTGATATGTAGCTAAATGAAGTAGAAAGCTTCCTTTCCCGGATATGAGTAACGCTTCCGGGCGATATTTTCAGGATAGATGAAATAGTCAAGGTCAGCTTCAGCACACTTTTTACCTTCACCGTCAAAGAGACTGCATAAAAGCGTGGCGCTCTTTTCTCCCCTGCTGATGAGTGAGGCTTCAATACTGACAGTTCCCTTGCTTATATATACCGGTTTAAGATACCTGACAGTCATTGACGATGTGACTCCTGATGTGCCGGCTTTAACATTGATGCACCAGGCCCCTACCTCATCCAGTAACGTGGCAATAATGCCTCCGTGAAGAACATTAACATATCCCTGGAAATGAATTAACGGCTGCCACCTGGCATACAGTTTCTCATCATCTTCCTCGAAGGTGAGCTTCAGTCCTGCTGCATTTTCCGGCCCGCATCCGAAACATAAATTCTGATGTGGGTCAAACGGATTTCTGATCTTTATTCTCTGTGACATCTTTTCTTTCTTTTCTTTTTTTCTCCTGTGCCAGCCAGGCACTCAAATAAAATATTGAAATCACAAGGTAAAGAACACCTATGGTAAGAGTTACCGCAGCCAGTGAGATTGACGGTTCTTCCTGAGGGCTGGTCGCCATCCTGTGACGGTAGATATAGCCAAACACAGTCATCAGTATAACGGCGACAGCCAGTCCCAGTCCCAGGAAAACCATGGTGCCGTCAATCACAGTTGTGCTCTGATACAATGGACTCTTTTTAAATGCCTGGTATGTCGTTCTGGAATATGCCTCGGCTCGCTTCCTTGCCTCAGCCTGCCTGTATTCGACCCAGGCCTGGTAGTTTCTTCTTACCTCTTCCTGTGTTATATTTCTTCCATGGGGATGTGATGTCAGATACTCATAAGCCTCTGTGATTCTGATGAATACTTCCTGAGCTCCATCTGAATGATTCCGGTCCGGATGATACTCCATAGCCTTGCGCCGGTAGGCCTTCCTGATCTCATCATCAGAGGCGCCCTGTCTGATACCAAGTACTGAATAATACTCCCAGAGATTCATTCCCAAGTATAAGCCTTATCCTGGTGAAATAAGTTCAGATCATCCCTATTCAGTGCTGAACATTTTTAACAGCTTCAGGAACATGCTTATGCCTGAAGAGTATGGCGAAGAGTATTGCCACGACAAGAGAGTAGGCAGCAAATGCAAGCCATATACCTTTCCAGTCAAATGCACCGCTGTCAAGTGTATAATATTTATCAATTACTATACCGCTTATCCGGCTGCCAAGGAATGCGCCAAAGCCATTTGTCATCATCATGAATAGTCCCTGGGCGCTGGCCCTGATTTCAGGAGCGCTCTGCGTCTCCACAAACAGTGAACCTGAAATATTGAAGAAGTCGAAAGCCATGCCATAGATGATGCATGACAGAATTATCATCCACAATCCTTCTGCAGGGTTGCCAAAGCCGAAGAGGCCGAAACGGAGGACCCATGCCACCATGCTCATAAGCATGACCTTCTTGATACCGAACCGTTTGAGAAAGAAAGGTATTGTCAGGATGAAAAGCGTTTCCGATATCTGCGAAATGGACATGATAATCGCAGGGTATTTTACAGCAACAAGGTCCTTATATGCTGCTACATCTGCAAAGTCATGCAGGAAAGTATCGCCATAGGCGTTTGTCAGCTGCAGTGCTGCGCCGAGAAGCATAGCGAATATAAAAAAGAGCGCCATCTTACTGTTTTTGAAGAGCTTGAAGGCATTAAGCCCGAGCGCTTCAACCATGTTCTTCTTGTGACCTCCTCCGAGCGGGGGGCATTTGGGCAGGGTGAATGCATAGATACCCAGGCTCAGGGATGCAGCAGCAGCCACGTAGAACTGCAAAGATGAAGTCTCGAAGCCTGAAAGGCTCACAACCCATAATGCCACGATGAAGCCAATGGTTCCCCAGACCCTTATGGGAGGATAGTCCTTGATTATGTCCATCCCCCTGGTCTTCATGGAGCTGTACGCAACGGTTATGGCAAGAGCAATGGTCGGCATGTAAAACATCATCGTGAGAAGCATAACCCAGAAGAAGGTATGGGGATTCTTTACCGATGGCAGGAGCGATAGCATCACAGCTCCCATGATATGGAAAGAACCGTATAGCCTCTCGGCGTTGATCCACCTGTCAGCAATGATTCCTGCTATGGCAGGCATAAAAAGTGAGGCAAGACCCATTGTTGAAAAAATTGCACCGAACTCAGTCCCTGACCAGTTCTTGTTCTGAAACCAGTATGCACCAATCGTCAGCAACCATGATCCCCAGATGAAAAACTGGAGGAAGTTCATAATGATTAATCGGTTCTTAAGCCCCATCTTTTTAATATTAGTATATCATTTATCTGGTTCCGAAAAGTCTGTCTCCGGCATCACCCAGGCCGGGTACGATGTACCCCTTATCATTCAGATGACTGTCGAGTGCGGCCAGGTATATATCCACATCAGGGTGATCTTTTTCAACCCTTGCAACACCTTCGGGTGCACCCACGATACATACCAGCTTTATTATTGTTGCACCTCTCTTTTTTAAAGCACTGATTGCTGCACCTGCACTTCCGCCCGTGGCGAGCATGGGATCAAGGACCATGACGATGGCTTCCGACAGATCAGGAGGGAATTTGGCGTAATATTCCGTTGGTTCCAGTGTCTCATGATCACGGTAAAGCCCTATATGGCCTACCTTTGCAGTGGGGATGAGGCTGGTTATTCCGTCAACCATACCCAGTCCCGCCCTCAGAATCGGGACAAGAACTATCCCTTTTGAAAGTTCTGATGTAGTGCATGAAGAAATGGGAGTGTCAATAATGACATCCCGCAGAGGCAGGTCTCTGGTTATCTCATATGCCATCAGGCCTGCAATTTCACTCAGGTTCTGCCTGAAATCCCTGGTCCCGGTCTCTTTCCGCCTGATAATCGAGAGCTTATGGGTGATCAGGGGGTGGTTGATAAGCTTCAGCATCGGTAATTTAAAGATCCTTCTTACGAGGAAGTGTATCTACCTTACAAATTTATAAGCAAATCCAACCCCTATAATCTCCTTGAACTGGACCCTTTTGCCTTTTACAGGATTAATATCTGTACCTCCAACCCTGACCAGAATATCATCATCATAGACCAGCAGTGTGTTTACTGTGGCCGAGATGAATTTATTTACCTTCAGAATGAGCAGGTTCTCCCAGCTGACGTCTATATTCTGAGGCTTGTGAAGATAATTGCTGAACAGGTCAAGCTCAGTCAGGAAATTGACATTCTTGATAATCTCATCTTTCTTATATGCAATGTTGGCGTAAGCACCCAGTTCTGACCTGAATTTTTTCCCCGGACCAACTCCGAAGGATACCGGATCTATACCTTTTGCAAGTATGATAGTGTTTTTTGAAGTCAGGGGTGAAAGAAACATGGAGAAATTAGGATTGGGCTTATAGTCCATGCCAAGTGAAAACAAAAGATAAGCCGGAGCCATGAGGTCAGAAATTTTAGTTTCAATGTCGGGATAATTATACCCGGGGGCCAGCTGTGTTTTGAAGCTTACAAGCCCCGAATAGTACCATTTATCTGATGCCTTTCTTCCGTACTTCGACTGAAGGTCAATGCGGTCATCAGTCTTGACCCAGCCAAGATTGCTGCTATTCTCCCGCATCTGGCCGTATCCGATTATAAGGGCATTGTCCCATGCCGATTTGTCTTTCTTGTAATTGGCTGTCAGGCTGACAAGTCCGTTAAGGGCAACCGAGTTCTGTCCGCCTCCGGCCCAGTGAGTAAATGAGCTCTGAGCAAGGTTGAGCGAAAAGATTCCTCCTGTATGCCATATCGTGTCCTTAACCTGACTCTGTGCCGTGGAACTGAAAACGGCAACTATAAAAAGTGCAAGCAATGCGACGATTATTTTTTTCATCACTTTCAGTATTGTTTATTTATTGTCGAGACTTCCGAACACTTTCTGCAGGATAGGAGTGACCCTTGCCGAGACTTCTTTTCTGATTTTCAGCTCCTCGCCCTCTACTTTCAGGAACATCCCGTCAAGCGCCTTTTTCGTAAGGAAATCATCAAGGTCTGTATTGACCGGTTTAAATCCGGCAAGCCTTCCGGCGATGCTGTTGGCGACGGTGTTCCATTTGTCAGTAAGCATTGTCCAGGATTCCCGGGCTGAAATTCCACCAATAATTTCTTTGTTTGTCGAGGCGCTGATCTTTGGCCTGTACAGATTATAAAGATCATTATAAGTGGTACTTATCAGGTACTGAGTAGCTGCATTATCAGCACCCTTAAGGATACCGAACGCATCAGAAACAGTCATCTGTGTCACTGAGTTAACGAAAATGGGGGCGACCTCTTTTGCAGCATCCTCTGCTGCCCTGTTGATATTATGTACCACATCCTCGATAAGCTTCTCACCGCCGGGTACTTTGCTTATATTCTCAACTATCACCTTTGCTTCGTCAGGCAGAGGTATCTTCACTTTCAGGTCATTGTAATAACCCCCTTCAGATGACAATCTTGCGGCTGCATTCCTTGCGCCCACGATTAGCGCCTCTTTCAGACCGCTGATCACGTCGGCTTCAGTCAGTGTCTCTGCCGTTGAAACTGTCTGAAGTACCTGGGTGAGCTGCGCACAGGCGGTACACAGTAAAGCCGACAGAATAATTATAGTTATCCGGTATTTCATGTCCTGAATGATTTAAGGTGACAGATCACTCAGAGGGACTGATAAGGCAAGACAGATTCACTTCCCGGATCCTTTATTGACAGGATCTCAATGACGACATATTTGCTCATACCTCTCCAGGGTATCGCTTTTATGTACTCCTTATAACGAAGTTCAACAAACTTACCGCTGGCTCTCTCGAGTATCTGAGCAATACTGTCATTTTTGATGCTGAACTCAAATTCATTGCTTTGCATTGATCCTGGGGCGGGTGCCTTAAACCCAGTCTGAATTAGCTTTCCTTCCCATGTCTTGAATATATATCCTTTCTTTACGATGTAATTCAGATCTCCGGCTTTTACTCCTTCTCCGAACACAAAGTAATGCCTCCACCAGAAGAGCCCGGCAGCAACAATCAGTAAGACAAAAAAGCCGATCTTAAGTCCTTTTTTCATAATTGATAATTTGGGTTTTTCAGATATTTAAAAGAATAAAGCCTTTGTTCAGCATAAAAGTAACCTTCGGCTTAGGCAAATATACACATAAGCCGGAAATAATTTTCCGTACAATTCAGCTTCCTGAATCATGATGTGCGGCAGGAGGCTGATTTTTTCCTTCCAGCCGGGTAACCCTTACTTTTTGACTTCGTCGTCGTCTTTGAATTTTTCCTTGGCTTCCTTGAAGGTGGCTTTCATGGTGTCCCATATAGTATCTGCACCTTCCTTAATTTCTTTCCAGGCTTCTCCTCCGGATTCTTTGAGATCCTTAAGCTTCGACCTACCTTCATTCATTTTAAGCTCCAGCTTATCAATACTTTCCTGGTATTTCAGTTTGGATTCAGCTCTTGCATTTTTGGCTTTTTCCCTGAGCTTGTCAATATCAGCCCTCCACTCATCAAGCTGAGCTTCAATTTTTGACTGATACTTTTCTTTGTTTTCCTGAGTTTCCATAGTTCAATTTTATATAAAAGGTTATTGTAGGATAAAACAGATGTCACTTTTTCAATATAATTTAACGGTATTCAGCTTATCTTTAACCTTTTGCACAACAGCCTCCTGTTCTGCTATTTTGGCCTTCATTGCATCCTGCTCACTCTCATTCAGCGGCATTGCCCGGTCTGCCTGGTTGATTGATGACTCGGCCTTCTGAATTTGTTTATCAGCATTGCTGATTTCTCTCTGGAGTTTTTTCTTACTCTTCTCCAACTCTTTGACCTTGGCTGCTTTTGCGTCCTTGTCAGGTCCTTCTTCCATTCCAATGAGTGAAGTACTCTGCTGATTTAAGTCTGCAGTCACCTGAGCAAGTTCATTGTCTTTTAATGCGAGCAATTCCTGTTCGTTTGAAATTGTTGACCTGCCGGACCTGGCCTGCTTCTGTGTTTTGGAATAGGAATTCTCGAGGCCGTTCAGTTCATTGTTCAGATCTTTAAGCTTTTTTTCTTCTGCTGTAACTTCATCCTTGATGAATTCAATATACTGGTCCTTTGCAAATGCTTTAAGGTAATCCTTGGATTCAGTCATCTGGGCATCACCAACAGCGGGTTCAAGGTACTGATCTTTCTTCAGCTCAATGCATACCATCAGTTTGTGAAGCGTGTCCTGGTTGATCAGTCTGCTGTATATGTTTATCGGGTTTGGCGATATCTTCTTCTGTATTGCACCGAAGATTGTTATCAATCCGTCTTCGGTGACTACTTTTGACTTCGTACTGTTTTCTATCTGCTTAATCCAGTTTTTCAGTGTCTTCTGGTAATCTACCTCCGGGATTGTGACACTTAATCCGGGGTGCATATAGTTACCTACCAGAACGCTGTCTTCCAGGATCGTTATCGGCTTCTGTGCCGTCAGGCTTAAAGCCGGGATAACAAGAGCAAGACAAAGAATAAGGTAAAATTTTTTCATTCCGAAAATAAGTTTAGGTTTATCCCGAAAGGTAGTATTTTTCCTTAAAATTTACAAGAAAAAGCTCAAGTTTTACCGGGTTTATTGTCTTACAGTGCTAAGCGCCTTCAGGGTTGCAGCTTCACCTCCTTTAATGATCTCTCCGGCCTTATAAAAATCAAAGACTCCAAATGCCTCCCTTGAGATCTGAATCATAATGTCTATCTGGTGGTTTGCCAGTGTAAGGGAGGTGATTTGCCTGAGCATAATGGCGATGCTTCGGCTGCTGAGACTTAGGATTCCGAAATCCTCATGTTTATTTTTTGGTATCTCCCCGCCCAGTTTCGCCTGGATATTCATGATTCGTCTGAGGTATTTATTGTCAGGCTGTCTTTCTACCACTGTCTCTTGTCTGTCAGGAGGTATATCAGCTTCTACGGCGACAACCACCAGGATGTCGTTTTCATGCCGCTTCACCCTGTTAATCGGTACAGGATTAACCAATCCTCCATCCACATAATAGTCTTCTCCGATCATGCAGGGATGGAAAAAGTCGGGGATCGATATGGAAGCCCTTATGGCATCAAAGAGTTTCCCGCTCGTAAATACCTTCTCCGTTCCTTTCAGTATGTTTGTTGCCACGGCGCAATATGGTATCCTGAGGTTTTCAATGTCCCTGTCGGGAACAATTTCCTTCATCTTCTCTATAATCTTTTTCCCCTTGACAAACCCCCTGCTGCTGATGGTCAGGTCGGTCAGCCTGAGCACTTCCATCTTATTGAGGGTTGTTACCCACTCTTCAAACTGCGGCAGCTGCCCGGAGGCATAGATGCCTCCAATCAGGGCGCCCATCGATGTGCCGGCAACAGAAGTGATATTATAACCCTGCTGTTCAAGCACTTTTATTGCTCCTATATGGGCAAAGCCCCTTGCTCCCCCGCTTGAGAGTACCAGGGCAACATTTTTTTTCGCACCGGAGTCAGCCATTTCAGATTAAATACTTTGTCTAAGTTCCCGGGCGACGGAGCTGAAAACCTTCATATTCTTAATACTTGTTCCGGGTGTTATTTCACAGCCTGCGGAAACGATCGCGCGTCCACCTGCCTCTTCATGGAATGAACGGACAGCTTCACTTATCCGGGCCTTATCTCCGTCCTGTATTACCGATACCGGGTCACTCTTGCCGGAAAATACCTGGCTGCGGGACAAGTGCGTCAGCATATCAGCCACGGAACCTGTCCGGTGATCAATATCAATGATATCAGCTCCGGTCCTTATGACCCCGGGAAGAATAGCTGATATATTTCCGCAGATGTGGATTTTTGCATAAGCCCCGCATGAATGTATATGGTCAACAAGAACCTTCTCACGGATGAAGCAGAATTCATTGTACAGTTCGGGTGAGATAAGCGAACAAACAGAATCTCCTATGCCGATGCAGTGTGCACCGGCTTTTACCTGCTCGCTGATGAAGCTGATGGCGCTATCCGTAATGATGTCAAGAGCTTTATGCACTTTTTCAGGGAATTCATAGAGGTCTGTAAGTGCAAGATTGATGTCTCTGATATCGCAGTACTCTGCAAGGGGGCCTTCAACCCATCCGCAGATAAACATACTGTCTGCAGTTTTTTGCCGGTATTCCTTGAGTTCAAGGATACGCTCCCTCATCCGGCTGTGATCTGATGTCTTCTTTACTTTGAGACGGTCAATTTCACCTATTTCTCTGAGGGCATACTGCTGAACCAAAGGCAGATCATTCTCCGGATATGTGAGTACGGTACCAAATGCCTCAGCTTCGGCATAGGGGTCTGACATGGTATTTACCCAGTCGGAATGAAAATCTTTGGCGCAGATGATGTTCGCCGTGCACTTATGATCAGCGCTCAGACAAAAGTCCCTGTATTTCACCCCGGCATAGCCGGCAGCAAAGCGCATCATGATAGGATGGAAGGGTACTCTGTCAGTCCTTCTGCCTTCAATGAAATCAATTGTCCTGTTGAGAGAGTTCATCATTCTTGCTTACTTTCAAACTCCGGCTATCCGGTGCTTATATTCTGCCAGCGCCTCATCCAGCCTTTCTCTTGCGGTAGTGTCTCCCGGAACATTATGTGAAGGATGGATATATAGCTTCACTCCCCGCCCGGCGAGTATCTCTGCTACCGTGGTAATTGTCATCCAGACGCAGGTGACGAATGCCATTGTGGATACCGGACCGATCTTGTCATAATGATTCTTCAGCCTGACAGAAGCATCTTCAAGAGGTGCACAGGTGTCGACAACGATGTCAGCAATGTCAAAAATTGTCTTGCCTGAAGTGTGCCTTGTTTTTTTCCCTTTTGCTTCTGCTGCTGAACCGAAAACGACAACCTTCATTCCTTTCTTCTTTGATTCAAGGGCAACGTCAATATTTACGTTGTTTATACCCGAGTGGGAGAACAGCCACATCGTGTCGCGCTTGTCGAAAGTGTAACCCTTCATGATCTCTACACCGTATCCTTCAACCCTCTCAAGAAAAACGAACTGATGCACTCCCATTTCCCCGGTTATATGGGTGAAGAAACTGAGAGGGATCTCTATCATCGGATGGAATCCGACAAATCCGCCAATCCTCGGATACATCTCCTCTATGGGAAGTGTGGCATGACCGCAGCCGAAGGTATGAACCCATCTGCCGCACTCAATGGTGTCAGCCATCACTTCAGCTGCTGCCTGAATATTTCCCATCTGAGTCTCTTCAATGCGGGACATGACATCCCTGGCATTTTTCAGCCATTCATTCGCTAACATAATTTCTGTGTTTTATGGTGTTTGTTTATTCTGTCTTAATTTTACGGAATACGAAAATTGCGATGATGACAAGCATGAACAGCTCGGCAAATGTCATATTGGAAAGATATTTTATGCCGTAGTTTTCAGCTATCAGTCCCATAGAATAGTTTACCAGCATGTTACCAAGGAGGGCAATAACCAGGACGAAGCTGAAAGCTGTCCCGGACAAATGAGGGTACCTGTTGCCTACCAGCCCGAGCATTGTGGGGAAGCCGGCAGCAAGACCGGAGCCCAGCAAAACCAGTCCTGCCGCTGCCGGAGCAAGGGAGCCGCTTAGTCTTATAATTACCAAAGCAACGAGTATGATAGCGAATGAGCTGAAAAGAAGGTTCTTCTCAGGCACATTTCTGAATATGCTTCCGATGAGCAGCCTCATAATCGTCATCCCGGCTACATATGATGACAGGCCTATCAGGGCACTGCCCTGCGGAACAGAGAGCCGGTCGATAAGATAAACAGCTGTCCAGTTATTAATGAGACCTTCAAATGCACTCTGGAAAAAGAGAAAAAAAGCAATAAGTAAAAGGGCACTGTCCCTGAAAAGCCCGCCGAGCAGCTTGACTGAGATGCCTCCGGATTGTTTCGCAGGGGGGAAGGTTACAGCAAGGAAGATAAGAGCTGCTGCCAGTGCAAGGAACCCTGTTGCTGCAATAATGATCTCAAAATCAATTGATTTCTCAAGCAGACTGAGGATAAGGGGCATGCCAAGAGCGCCGATCCCGAAGAATACCCCCAGGAGACTCAGATCAGCACCCTTGCCTGTAACACTTATATCTGCAACGACGGCATTCGTGGCGCCGTTGATCGCTCCGCCGCCAAGGCCTATCAGTAGTACGTAAAATGTAAGAAGTCCTGTTGTGCCGCTAAAAGCGAGACCCTCAAAACCGGCAAACATCAATAGTGACGAGGAGGCAAGCAACGATTTGTATCCGTACCTGTCACATATGGGACCGAAAAGGAGGGAACCCCCTATTACTCCAAGAGGCAGAACTGAGAAAAGTGCTCCGGCCGCAATGTCATCAAGAGCAAGTTTGACCTTCAGGTCGGGCAATATGGCACCCAGTGTTATCAGGTCTATACCGAAAAGCAGCATGCCCAGACATGCCGACCAGAAGACCAGTTTTCTGCTATACGCCTTGCTCATCGGTTTTTTTGATCATCAAGTAGTTTCTTAGCCAGGAACCCGGCCCCATAAACACCGGCATCACCTGCAAGGGCAGAGGCTTCAAAGGTTACCTGTCTGATGCTTATCGGCTGTGCCCATTTCTCTGCTTCACGTTTTATTTCAGGAATCAGCTCTGTCGCCGGGCCAAACACTCCTCCTCCGAAAATTATCTTCTCAGGATTAAAAAGACTTACGAGGTTGGCTGTGGCCATACCCCAGAATTCAACCGCCTGCAGAATTATTTCGGAAGCAACCGTATCACCTTTATGAAAAGCAGAAAAGACATCCTGTGAGGTTATCTTACCTGCATCATCCAGCCTCATCTCCCCTTCATAAGACTCATGTCTGGCGAGATATTCGGCAGCCTGTCTGGCAATGCCTTCACCTGATGCATAGTATTCAAAGCATCCGCATATTGCGTACTTGCTTTTAAACGGTCTGCTCAGCGCCATCCATCCTATTGCGCCCGAAACATTGTCAAATCCGCGCAGTATCTCCCCGTTAACGATGATACCTGCACCAATTCCGGTACCAACAGCCAGAAATATCGCATCCCTGCACCCCCTGGCATTACCCTTCCAGCCTTCACCTGAGATGTAACATACCCTGTCACTGGTAATGACGACAGGCAGATGTTCTGCCACTGTTCTGACCTCTTTCATGAGAGGGTAGTCATCCCACCCCGGGATATTGGGCGCCCAGACAGTGCCTTTATCACTACGGCTGATGCCAGGTACTGAAATACCTATTGATTCAACCGGATCGCCATTGCTGCATGCTTTTTCAAGCATCAGGGCAGCAGTGACGGTTATGAGATTGCCGACCTCGGTGCCCCTGCGGTTGCCGATGGCCAGTATCTCTTTTGTCTCGATGTTTCCTTCGTTGTCAAAAAGTGCAAAAGCAATTTTGGTTCCTCCGATGTCTATTCCAAGAAGTGCCATAATATCAGTTTATGAAGTTCATCTTTTCATTATGAAAAATACCCTTTAACTCCAGATCCTGGTCAAGAGCAATTAGTTCAGCCCGTGCACCGGGGGCGATAACTCCCCGGTCCCCGGCCTTTATTACCCGGGCAGGATATATGGAAGCCATTCTCAGGGCTTCCTCAGCTGAGATACCGGCGTGGGCAACACAGTTTCTCACAGCTTCGAGCAGTGTAAGCCTCGCGCCTGAGAGTGTTCCGTCAGGCAGCGTGAAACGGTCAGGTTGTTTTACATGCTGGTACGCACCATGATCATTTTCTTCAACGGAATCTGTAACCAGGAAGAGTCTCTCTTTCAGGATCTTCTTTGCCAATGTCAGCATGGTGTAATCGACATGAATACCATCGGCAATTATGCTTGCAAAGGCCGTATCGGAGTTGAATACCGCTCCGGGAAGTCCGGGATCACGATGATGCAACGGAGACATGGCGTTAAAGAGATGCGTCGTTGTTTCAATGCCCATGCTGAAGCCGTCTGTTGCTTCGCGGAAGGTGGCATTGCTGTGACCTGCTGCTACGGTAACACCATAATCCTTAAGTATATTTATGATCTCCGGAGTACACACTTCGGGCGCTACGGTCATCATTTTTATTACTCCGTCAGCCTCCTCGAGAAGAGAGGTCAGCTCAGACGGCGCCGGACGCCTTATGAACTCCCTGACATGTGCACCTCTTTTGGCAAGACTTATGTACGGTCCCTCCAGATGCAACCCCATTACAGCCGGATCAGTATTCTCCCTGATTGTTTTAAATGCGCTGCTGTATACTTCCCGGGTATTTGTAGGGAGTGCCAGGAGGAAACCTGTTGTTCCGCTCCGGGTGATTGCATTTGCTATGGCTTCAAGCGCCTCCGGCGTGGGATCAGCCGAAAAAAGAAACCCGCCGCCGCCGGCGATCTGCAGATCGATCAGACCGGGCGTAACCAGGAGGCCTTTACAGTCAATCCGCAATGTAGCCTCAGGCAGTGTGTCAGAATCAGAAAACCCCATGATCCTGTTGCCTTCGGTAAGAAGCGCCTTTCCGCTTAGTATCTCACTGCCGGTGAAGAAGGTTGCGTTGATTAAAGCTGTCTGCATCTTACAATTTTACTTTTCTGTCTGCCTGACATTGTCCTGACAGCAATTCAGTTAACCATTCTTTTCCTCGTAAAACAGAGATCCTGGAAGTCAAAGCTGAAGTCGGTCATCGGTGAAACGGCTTCCATGGTAACTGTTGACGGTTTGCCGTTTTTGTCAAGTGCGAAGACCACAAACGCGTCAGCGTCGAGGGCTCTGTCATCCCACCTTACAATGAAGGTGTTACCGGTGTAATATATCAAATCTCCACGCAGTTTTGGTGACCGCACGGCATTGAACCTGAGTTTTCCCTCAGCAGATGAGATGATTATGTCACCGAACCAGTCGTCAGTGTATGTGCCCATATAGAGCGAGGGATCAGAGACCTGTGCACCCTTTCTCTGCTGTTCATCTATCTTTGCCCATACTTCATCTGTGACTTTCTTTGCCTCAGCCTGGTTGCGCAGGACCCATTCCTGCACCTCCTTTACCCTGTCTTGACCTTTAATACCGAAGTAGCTGTCTTTGATGGCGTTGGTTATGGCGAAGAAGGCAGCACCTTCCTGTTGGTTCGTAAAGACAATGATACCGAGTTTAAGCTCAGGAATCAGGGTTACCTGGGTCACTATACCCATCAATCCTCCGGTATGTGATGCCTGCAGGTAGCCATTGACGTCACTCAGGTTCCATCCGAGGCCATAGGCTGCAAAATGAGTGTTGTACGGGGAACTTCCTCTTACAGGGATTATAGTCTGAGGTGTCCACATTTCATTATGCACTTCCTCAGAGAAAATCTGTTTCTCCGGATTTTTGCCATATTTACCGTTATTCATCTGCATTATTACCCATTTACTCATGTCGGTCACATTGCTTATGATACCGCCAGCGGGATTATGGAGTCCGCCTTCGTGCTTTGGCACAACCCTGAGCACACCGTTAACAGGCACATGTGCGTCAATTATATTCGACCTGTCCTTAAGCCTGGTAATCGATGCTGCTGACATAGTCATCCCGAGAGGTTTCATGATCCTCTCCTCGACGAATTCTTCCCAGCTGGTACCTGATACACGTGTAACAACCTCTCCTGCAACGATATAGAGAAGGTTATCATAATCGTATTTTGTTCTGAATGGGGAAACCTGTTTCAGGTAACGAAGGTTGTGGATTACCTGTTCTTTGGAAAATGCGGCTGAATCAGGCCAGATCATAAGGTCTCCGGCTCCCAAACCCAGCCCGCTCCGGTGCGTGAGGAGGTCCTTTATGTTGAAATCCTCTGTCACATATGAATTATAAAGCCTGAATTCGGGAATAATGTCAGTGACCTTTGTGTTCCATGAGATCTTTCCTTCGTCAACAAGAATACCCAGCGCTGCAGCTGTAAAAGCCTTTGTATTTGAAGCGATGGCAAACAGAGTGTTTTCATCCATTTTCTTTCCTGTGGCTATTGAGCTGACACCGTAACCTTTTGCATGTATAACCTTATTATCATATATCACAGCAACTGCAATACCGGGTACATTGAAAACCTGCATCACCTGTTCAGTAAGCCTGTCGATTTCAGATGACTTAATGGGCTGCGGATAAGCAGAAATAACCAGCAACAACAATAGTCCGGCTGTAAGAATTCTTTTCATGTTCCCTGATTTTACTTTTTAACAGTGACTAAAGTTAATGTTTACTTGAATTAACTTCGATAACCTTTGTAAACAAATTATTCATCAAATCTTCATAATTGAGTGATATCTTTGTGTTGCTATCTGCATTCTAAAACTTAAAGCGCTGAATATGAGAAAGATTTTAGTTCTGCTCGTTGTTTTTGCAGCCATGCTTACATGGCAATGCTCTAAGACGACAAGTGATTCATCATTGAAAAGCTCAGTGGATGAGGGTGTAGCGAAGATTAACACAGCCCTGACTGCTATTTCCGAAACCAGGGGATACCAGCTGATGACTTCCTCCGACCTGACTAAATCAGGAGACGGTTACAATGACAGCATCGATCTTGACCTTGTAGCCGGTATCTATGATTTTCAGCCTGATACATTTATCTGTCAGCATTTCATGATGCCGTTCTGGCGTTTTGAAAAGACTGCTGAAAGCGGGGTGATGGTTTTAAACCTTCCTCAGAATCTTGTCTTTCACCCAAGGTTACTTTACGAGGCAAATCCGCCTGATTCAATAATGGAAAACGATTTCACCATCACCGCATCTGATTATCATTACTATTATTCATTCATGCATGGTTATGACTATAAACTTATCGCAGGGTTTAGCCTTGACGGCAATGATATTGGCATGCTCGATGTAACTGCTGAGGGCCAGAATTTTGCCGGACGCAGTTATTCATCATCATATTCCTTCACGGATGATTACAGTGTGATGGTATCATATGAAAAGGGAGACACATCCTTATCTTCGTTCGTTCTGAAAGAGGGCAATGATGTACTACTTGGCGAGAAAAGATTCTTTGTATGGAAGGATTTCCATCAGTCGGAAAGGAAATATACCCTGACAATCGGGAATGTTGACATTGTCAAAGGCAGTGAGATCGACTCAATTGAGGTTTACCTTGATGGAGTGCTTCAAAAAACTGCGGGTGCGGTGATCACAGATGGCGAGGATCAGGGTGACGGCGAGCACTCAGTCTGCCACCACCGTGATATACTGCTTACATTTGATGATGGAACTACATCAAAGCTCAGTGACCTGATCGGCCCTTCGCTTGACACTCTGAAAACGCTGGTAGACCCAATGCGAGAGATGTATTTTGCCAGGCATATAGTTGATCATCTCGCACTGACAATATATTATCAGAATCTTTAATTCCTTTTTTCTTTCCATAAGTCCGTTTTAATGCCGAAGACTGCCTGATCCCCAAACTGGCAGTCTTCATTTTCCGGACTATTTCCCGGGATTTAACTTTATATTCAGGTAAGTGTACATCAGAGCCCGCATGTCAGCCTCCTGGGCATTGGTGGAAGCTGCGCCGTGCCCCCCTTCGATTGTCTCATGGAAATATACCGGATGACCCATGTCAATCATCTTTGCAGCCATCTTGCGGGCATGACCCGGGTGTACCCTGTCGTCTTTCGTTGAGGTAATAAAGAGAGGTTCGGGATATTTTGTTTTCCTGCTCACGTTCTGATAGGGGGAATACTTGCTGATATATGCCCAATCCTCCGGTTTGT
>CAWKJD010000003.1:0-462889 GCA_963849945.1 uncultured Bacteroidales bacterium
TCCCCGGCGGTGCCGGGGCGGTCCGTACCGCCGGCCACTTAACGGTCCTTTTTAGCCAGAAAATTCTCGCGGTACGGAAAGGCAATGACCTATACCGACCTGTTAGAGCCAGTTTTATTCTTTTTGAATTTCTAATACTCCATTAATCCCTTTTATCCCGTATTTGTAAAATGCTTCTTTGCCTCTTAGTATTTTAGTTTCAAAATTGTCGGGACTAAGATCTTTTGCTATATGTCTTATTGATGGAGATTCATTTCTTTTGATTAAATAGATCTTGTTCTCGAATGCAATTGCGCCATATTTCATCCTTTTTGTTCTCCTATAAAGTACATATGTATATCCGCTATTGAGATCAACTAGCTGGGTTTTTGGCATAACCACAAACTTGGAATATTTTATTCTGCTTACAACAATGTTTTTTATTGAATCCCCAACCGTCGATGATGTAAATTGTAGTGTATCTCCACTATTAGAAAATGAATAAGTTACGGGCTCATGAATAAATAAATCCCATTGCACTCCTTGTCGCATTGGAAATCTCAAAATCGCAGTACCATCTTTTTTGAAAGTCAATAGATGTTGCGGTTCTAATGTATCAGAAACAGTCGTGTAATCAACATTGAATTTTTGGGCTAATAAACCGATAGTAAATATGAAAAGCAATACTAGAGCGGATACTATCTTCTTCATAGAGTGGGATATGACTACAAATTGGCTCTAACGTTCGGCGGTATGTGCTGTTGCCTTAGCATCGCGGTGGCGCGTGTTTTTGCACTCGTGATGGCGGTAGGATTATTCTTTTCGTTACAAATTTGTCGGGGTATGCAAAAACCGTGACACCAAGTGTGAGTGCCCCGCGCCAGCGGGGCCAGCCTGTGCCGCCATTACAAATTTGTCGTGTTTGCCACGAAGTATTCGCGGCACAGAAGGCGATGGCATATACCGACCTGTTAGGCGGTCGTGATTGTTCTATTTTTTATCAAATTCCATCCAATCCTCATTTTTCCCATTCAACCAATCATAGTAGTATTCAAGTATTAAAGAGGACATAGAATCAGGATGGTCTATACCTCTAGCAAGGAAATATTTTTGTAGTCTTGAACCGCCCCAGAGTCCCCAATTATTTCTCAACCAGGTACCAAACCCATGATGAAATCTTATGGTTTCTTCTCTGTTAGGTAATAATTTTATCGTGTCTTTATCAGATTGTTTTAATATAGAGTCTAGGGTGATGAAACAATCCTTAATATCTTTTGGAATGTAAACTCCGTTTATCGAATCTTGTTCTGTCCTTTTCATGTACTCATCATAATCGGCTTTCTGTTTTGCTTGGAATGATTCTCTTTGGCCACTTAAATCTATAGGAAGCTGAATTAAAATAACGATGATATGATATTAAAATGGTTTCATAAATTTCATGTGAGCCTGAAAGACCCTTTTTATTGAAGAATTTTGTAAGTCTAGAACCGTCGTATATTTTCCATGCATGGAAGAAATCTGCACCATTCTTGAATTCATTGTTGAAATAAATACTGTCCTCAGGAAAGGTTCTAATTACAAAAAGTTCATTTTCTGAAAGAGTTTTACCTAGTATTTTGAAACACTGCTCCAGGTTTCTTGGTATAGGTAGGTCATAAACATCCTTTTCAGTGTGTTGTCCATAAGCATTTATTGCAAAAAGAAATCCTAATGTTAATAGTATATTTTTCATAGTCAAATTGTTATATCATGCCGCCTAACGGTCGGCGGTATGTTTTGTTTGCGTGCCCGACGATAGGAGGTGGCGCAATTTTTGCCATCGCGGCGCTATTAGAAAGTTTTTTTTCGTGTATCCAACTATCGCGCCGCTACGAAAAACTATCTGGGAATAACAAAGCCATCTGTTTATACATCGTGTTATAGGGACGACGCAAAAATTGTGACAAACAAATGAAATATACCGACCTGTTAGCCTTAGTGATTTTCTTCTTCTATTAAATTGAAAACAATATCTAGTTCTTTCTTTTGAGTATAGGAAGCATGTTGATATAGTATTATAAATCTTTTTGAGTAGATTTTTCTTGCATAGAGATTTATTCCCTTAATCTCGTAGAAAAATTGGTTTACAGAATAATTTTTCATTATGCTATCAGTTTTTACATACTTATCATCTACAACCAGATCTGCATTTGCTCCGCATAAAATTTCAACAATACACGAATCTTGAGTTATGAAGCTAATAATTGATCCTTCTTCATAGTTAAAATAGTTTGGTCCGAAAAAGTTTGGTGGTAATAGAATTAGTCTTTTTCATTCCAGCACTTAAATCTATAGCTTTTAAAATTTTGCCCAGAAACTGAGAAAAGGTTAATTGTTAATAGAATTGTTATTAAAATCGAAGTTTTCATGTTTTTAGACATAGAATGGTTTTTATATAGTGGGCTGATCATTAAGGCTAACTCGTTTATATGTGTACTAAAGGTAGGCTTATTTTGGTAAAATAGGGTGTATTGTGCACCTGAGGTGCATTTATCAGTTGCTCCGTTTTTGTGCTACAGATCGTCAAATGGAGTACGGATCTTCTGAATACTCTTTTCGGTGACATGTGTGTAAATTTCCGTGGTCTTGCTGCTTTTATGCCCCAGCAATTCCTGAATGTACCTTAAATCTGTACCCGCCTCCAACAAGTGAGTTGCATACGAATGCCGTAACCCATGCAACGTGATGTTCTTCTTTATCCCTGCCTTCTCACAGGCCATCCTGAAAACTTTCTCAATACTGGTTGCACTGTAATTTGTTCCCTGATATTGACCCTCAAACACATAAACTACAGGCCTGTACCTCTTTAAATACTCATCAACCATCCTGACCAGCTTTGCAGATATAGGGACCAGTCTGTCTTTGAAACCCTTCGACTGCCTGACAGTCAGTAACATGCGATCACGGTCAATATCCCCGGGCTCCAACATTATTACTTCACTGCGCCTTAAACCGCAACCGTAAATCACACTTAATATTACCCTGTGCTTCTCGTTCATCGGTGCAGCCAGTATCTGCTTAACCTCTTCCTTGCTCAGTACATTCGGCAACTTATGGCGGGTACGGGGCCGGGAAAAGGAACCGGGGTCAATGATTTCACGACAAATTTCCTTGTAGAATTTCTTGACTGCACTGATGAGCTGATTTTGAAATGAGTAGCTTAATCCTCTGGGTAAAATATATTCATTTACCATTCTTATGAGGTCATCAGCGTTACATTCTGAAGCCTCCCTGGGGGAAACAAACCTCAGAAAAGCTTCCATCATCGAGGAATAGGTCCTGACTGTAGTCGGTGGATACCTGTGAGCCTCAAGCCATTGTTTGTATCCTGCAATGTCGGCTTTCCCCTTTTGACTTAGCACACCGGGAGATACAACCGGTTCTCCCTGTTCATTCCTGACATCTGCTAAATCCATAAGCGGGGCCCTTTCTGCCGACCTGGCTTTTAAATTAGCATCCTGTCTCTCATTTCTTATCCCCCTGACTCTTTCGGCAAGATCCTTTCTTCTTAAAGCCGTATAATCAACAAAAGCATTCTTGCTCAGCGCCTTGAGAAGGAGAGTGATGACATCCTCGCTGTCGGCAATGTGCCAGCAGTGCATGCGATTGCTCCATCTGGCATCAGGCAGCTTTCTGACCAGGTCTGTTACCTCCTGGTCAAATGGGAACTTGAGGGCGACACGAATTCCACTGTCGTGTGTTACCCTTTCGGCAATAATTGTAGTCATAATATGCAGCGATTAACATTATTGGATTTTTTGACTTGATTTCAGATTAAAATATTTATGATCCGGAGCTTTTATCATTTACCTGCCGGGAATAAACCGGCCAGAAGCATAATGAAGAAAATGTTTTATCATATTAGTCCACTGAGCCGGAGAACAATGACTACCATTGACCTTTCAGGTCATGGAGTTAGAATTTTGTTTTATAGGAATCCATAATTCTTCTTCTGAATCAGGATCCTCATTTTTGTATTTTTCTCCAAGGATTTCGAAATGTGGTCTGTTGTCCAAAATGTATCCGGAATTTGGCAACCATGTTCCAAGAATGTATTTGAATGCCGCCCCCGACGCACTTGCTGCTCCTTTATAGAGGAAAACAGCATACAGGCCTCCACGTAAAGTAAAAGTATCAAGTCCCTCAGGAATTTTTCTGAAGTCTGCCACCTCAATAGCTGCCCATTTTTCAAACTTTGCACCCGGATCAAAATTCAGGAAAAATCCGGGAGCGTAAATCTGAACAGAATAAAGGTCAGTACCAACACGATTAAGGATTTCTTTCCGCCTTGGCATAAAACCACTCCATAATTCATGGGTCTTATTATCGGAAAAAGTCATTATCATTCGGTTCCCGACCAGTTTCTTACAGGAAAGTCTTTCAATTTCCGGATTCATAATAAATTGCCTCCCCTTGCTCTTACCTGTCATAATGGAAACGACAGGCGTAGATTAATACATTATCTCCTTCAGTACGATAAACCAGCCTGTGATCCCTGTCAATCCTTCTCGACCATAATCCTGCCAGGTCATGTTTAAGGGGTTCAGGCTTGCCTGTCCCTTCATACGGAGTTGATTGAATTTCCCTTATCAGCGAATTAATCTTCTTTAAGATCTTTTTATCCTCCATCTGCCACGAGAGATAATCCTCCCAGGAGTTCTTTGAAAATATGATTCGCTTCATTCTTCAGTCAAATCACTCTTTACAATATTCCCCATTTTCATCTGGTCAATTGACTCGAAAAGTCTTTCGGCATTCTTTTTAGTACTAAGGAGATGCAAAGTTTCCATAATTGAATTGTAATCCTCAAGCGATATAAGAACAGTTCCCTTACCTTTACCTCTCTTGATTATAAGGATTTCATTAGTCTCCTCAACACAGTCTAGATATTCTTTCAGATCTTTTCTGAATTCTGAATAATTGGCGGCTTTCATTTCTAAAGGTACTTTATTAAGTACAAATATAAGTACTTATTTATAACTATGAAAAGTAGGGGTGCAGAATCCAGCATTTGTTTCTGGTCGTCCTTAATCTGTATTCGGTCCAGGGTCTGAGAGTCTGAAGGTCTGAAGTCTGAGGTTTTCAATCGTGCAATCGTGCATTCATGCAATCCTGCAATCCTGCAATCAATTCTGATTTCTATTGTTCTATTGTTCAAAATTGACAGACCACCCCGTCCCGATGAAATCGGGACACCCCTCCCCATTCCGCCTGATGGCGTCTCGGGGCAGGCCCTAACTTAAGGAGGGGAAATATACTCATTGGTTGATTATCAGCATAATCGATATAGCTATCGGAAAAACCTCCGGCTGGTCAGTCCCATAAAAATATTTCCTCAAAATTCAACCGAGTCGACTTTCACGGACTGACAGAAGATATGTAAATGCAAACATGGAAATTTATAGAAAAAGGAGAACTAAAACAAGTAAATCCGACTGAAATGACAACAAAAACGAAAAAACCGCCATGGCATGACCATGACGGCTGAAGTTTTTCAGAACTCTCAATACTTATACCAGACCTGCAAAACCCATGAACGCAAGAGCCAGTATGCTTGCAGTAATCAGTGAGATAGGAACACCCTGCATCCCTTTGGGGATATTCACCAGTTCCATCTGCTCCCTTATGCCTGCCAGAATTACCAGTGCAAGTCCAAAACCAATTGCAGTGCCGGCTCCATAGATAATACCGGTGACCAGGTTATAATCTTTTTTGATTACAAGGAGAGCAACACCAAGGACAGCACAGTTGGTAGTGATCAGCGGCAGAAAGATGCCCAGCGCCTGGTAAAGCGGCCTGCTTATCTTCTTCAAGTATTATCTCCACCATCTGTACAAGAAAAGCAATCACAAGGATGAACGTGATCGTCTGCATGAAAGCTATCCCGAGAGGTATAAGCACATAAGTGTAAACGAGGTACGTTGCCATAGTAGCCAGTACGATCACAAAAACCACTGCACCAGACATGCCTATCGCCGTGCTTACTTTATTGGAGACACCCAGAAACGGGCATATGCCAAGAAACTGCGCAAGTACAACGTTGTTGACCAGAATGGCAGAGATGATCAGAAGTATATATTCCATTTCCGTTCCTCCTTATGCTTTATTTGTCTTGTTTATCCTGTTAACAATGGCTATAAGGTACCCGAGAGCCATGAAAGCTCCCGGTGCCAGAATAAACACCAGGATACCGTCTCCTTCAATGAATTTATGTCCGAATACGGTGCCGCTGCCCAGTATCTCCCTGATAGTCCCCAGAACACCCAGTGCGAATGTAAAGCCTAACCCCATTCCGGCCCCGTCAACAAATGATGACCATACAGTATTCTTGCTTGCATAAGCTTCCGCACGACCCAAAACAATACAGTTCACTACTATCAGGGGAATGAATATTCCCAGCGTTGCATACAGGGCAGGAACAAAAGCCTGCATAACGAGGTCGACAATGGTCACGAAAGTAGCAATCACCACTATGAAGGCAGGAATACGCACCTTGTCAGGAATGACACCTTTCAGCAATGCTATAAAGACATTAGATCCGATTAATACGAAGGTGGTCGCCAGTCCCATCCCCATACCGTTGATTGCCGAAGAAGTTGTGGCAAGGGTAGGGCAGGTGCCCAGCACCAGTACCAGAATAGGATTCTCTTTCAGGAAACCCTTCGTGAAGTTTGTTAACTGACTCATTTCAGTCCTCCTTTCTCAAATGTGTTATAAGCTCTCTGAACACCGTCACAGAATGCCCTTGAACTGATTGTTGCAGCAGTAATTGCATCAACAGGACCGCCATCTTTTTTTACCTTAAGGGCGAAGGTTGACGGATTCTTTTCCTTAAACTGATCCTTGAATGCAGGTTTATCAGGTGTTCCCTCAGGAACCATCTTGGTTCCCAGCCCGGGAGTCTCTTTCTGTTCAAGGATATTTATATTATATATGGTGCCGTCCGGCTTAAAACCAACCATGAAACCTATGTATCCGCTGAATCCTTTGTTCGTATATGACTTAATCGCATATCCGACAACTTCTTCACCTTTCTTTGCAGGGTAGACCTCAAGACTGTCACCTTCACCTGTAGGCAGCCTGAACATCTCTGCATTCGGGTCATTGGTGAATTCAGGTACTACCTGCTTTATGGCGTCAAGCTTCTTATTAAGTAAAGAGATCTCTATAGGTCCCTTTGTGAGTTCATAGACAAATCCCAGGGCAGCGGAAGCGAACAGTGAGATGAGTGTCAGAGACATTACCATGTTCCTGAGTGTCGATTGCATCTTAGCCATTCTTCACCTCCTCTCCGAACCTGCGCGGTTTGATGTAAAGATTTAGCAGGGGAACAAAAGCATTCATAATGAGTATTGCAAATGAAACGCCTTCGGGGTATGCGCCAAAGGTGCGTATAAGCACTGTTATTACTCCAATCCCGATGCCGTAAATTATCATTCCCTTGTGCGTCATCGGAGAGGTTACATAATCGGTGGCCATGAAGATAGCTCCAAGTAAAAGTCCTCCTGTAAGCAGATGGAATAAAGGATCAGCAAATTTCGACGGGTCTGCCTTCCAGAGTATGCCTGTAAAGATTGCTACCGTAAGCAGGATCGAGACAGGGATGTGCCATGTAATGATCTTTTTCCAGAGGAGATAAATACCACCGATAATGAGAGCCAGTGCTGCAACCTCGCCCATTGATCCCCCCATCTGGCCGTAGAACATCTGCATGTGCGAAGGCACCTTGTCCATTATGGCTGAGACAGTCTCGCCGTTTCTTACGCCCTCGCTAAGCAAACCAAGAGGTGTCGCCCCGGTGACTGCATCGGTATACGCGGTCTTAAATCCTGACGGCACAGGCCAGCTGGTCATCTGTACGGGAAATGATATCAGCAGGAAAACCCTTCCCACCAGGCGCCGGGTTGAAAGGATTGTTACCCAGTCCGCCGAAGGTCATCTTAGCCACGCCTATGGCGATAATAGCTCCTATGATAATAATATGTACGGGCAGGTTTGACGGGACATTAAACGCCAGCAGAAGTCCTGTCACAATGGCAGAACCATCTGATATTGATGGTTTTACCTTAAGTATATATTTCGATACAAGATACTCGACAGCGACACATGACAGCACCGATGTGAGTGTGACAATTATAGCCCCGACCCCGAAATAGTATATTGACGCTGCCAGCGCCGGCAGGAGGGCGATCACCACTCCGGACATCAGCTTGCGTGTTGTCTCAGGACTTTGCTCGTGCGGTGAGGGAGAAACATTCAGTATATTGTTCATTGTCTTTCTGCTATTTCGTAATACGTTCCCGTGCCATGCGCATCACTGTCGTCTTGCCAAGCCTGATATAATCAAGCAGCGGCCTCTTTGCCGGGCATGTGTATGAACATGCGCCGCACTCCATGCAGTCAGTGATCCTTTCTTTTTCAGCCTTCTCCCACATACCCTTCTCTGACGCGGCGGCCAGGAGGTATGGTTCAAGTCCCATAGCGCATGCCAATGAGCATTTGCCGCATCTGATGCATGGCAACACCTCACTGCGTTGTGCCTCATCAGCAGGGAAGAGGATTATCCCGGATGTACCTTTGGTTACAGGCACATCAGTTATGGCAAGCGCCTTACCCATCATCGGACCTCCGTTGACTACCTTGCCGGTGTCGTCCGGCATGCCTCCCGCAGCTTCGATAAGACTGGTGACAGGTGTGCCTATCCTTACCAGGAAATTGCCAGGGTTACTGACTGACTTCCCGGTAACGGTCACCACTCTCTCTATCAGGGGCTTATTCTTCTGAACAGCTTCATAGACGGCGAAGGCGGTTCCGACATTCTGAACAACGACACCCACATCGAGCGGCAGGCCTCCCGAGGGCACCTCACGTCCGGTACATGCTTTAATAAGCTGTTTCTCACCTCCCTGAGGGTACTTGACCTTCAGTGGCTGTACTGTAATGCCCTTGAAATCTTTCGAAAGGAGTGTCAGGTGATTTATTGCATCCGGCTTGTTCGCCTCTATTCCTATTATTGCTTTTTCAACACCGAGGGCCTTCATGATGATGGTTGCACCTGTGAGCACCTCAGGGCCTTTCTCAAGCATCAGCCTGTGATCGGAGGTAAGATAAGGCTCACATTCCACTCCGTTGATGATTAAAAGGTCACATTTTTTGCCGGCCGGAACGGTCAGCTTGATGTGTGTGGGGAAGGTAGCTCCTCCCTGGCCTGCAAGGCCGCACTGCTGGCACCTTTCAATGATCTGTTCACGCGTCAGGGTGACTTCTTTAACGAGGGTGTCTGTGCGGTCTATCGTCTCAATCCATTCGTCGCCTTCAACATCAATTATCACCGCCATCTGCTTGTAACCTGTTGTATCTGTCACGGGTTCAATTTTGTTCACCTTGCCCGACACCGGGGAATGGATATTGGCAGAGACAAAACCTTTTGCCCGGGCAATGATCTGTCCCGTCTTTACTGCCTCACCTTTTTCGACCACCGGTGTTGCGGGAGCGCCAATATGCTGCGAGACCGGCACCGTGACCTGTGATGGCAGGGGTAAGACCACAATAGGTTTATCAGCTGTGAGCTTGTTATCAGGCGGATGAATGCCGCCTCTTGGGAATGTCTTGAACACGTTTATGAATAGTTATCTGGTTATAATCTTATTATCAGTTTGCAACTGCCTCGGCAGGTTCTGCGGGTTTATCCTCCTTAACCGGGAAATTGATTTCCAGGATGGCCGCGGTAGGACATTCCGGGGCGCATTTGCGGCACAGCTTGCACTTGAATGAGTCAATGAAGGCAAGGTTGTCGACCATGGTTATTGCATCATACGGACATATCTTAACACATTTTCCGCATCCGATGCATGCCACCTTGCATGCTTTTCTTGCCGGGCCTCCCTTATCCTTATTCATACAGGATACATATATCTTTCGGTCTTTCTTATTTCGTTTCCGGAGCTCGATTAAATTACGCGGACAGGCTTTTACGCAGGCGCCGCATGAGACGCATTTTTCGTCTTTGATCACCGGCAGCTGCGTCACAGGATCCATATACATTGCATCAAACTTGCATGAAATGACACAATCACCGGATCCCAGGCAGCTGTACTGGCATCCCGTGGTGCCGCCATAGAGTGCATTGGCAACGCGACAGTTAGTGGCACCGTCATAAAATGATGTGCGTACACAGTTCTCAGGTGATCCCTGGCAGCGCAGCACAGCCACCCTGGGTTCAACAGCCACAGGCTGGCGGTCGAGGATGACAGCGACTTTACCCATTGTTTCGGCCCCGCCTACCGGACAGTACAGTCCCTCAAACGACGTTGAACTGACAAGGGCCTCTGCCAAAGCACGACAGCCAGAATAACCGCAACCGCCACAGTTGACCCCGGGGAGTGTCTCTGCAACGATGTCTATGCGGGGGTCCTCAACAATCTTGAACTTCTGCGCAACAAAATATAATATCACCGCTGAGAACAAACCGAGGACGCTCAGCATGATGACAGTTAACAAAACAGTGGAACTCATCTGTCAGACCTTTATTTTGAATTCAAACTTCTTATCAATCCTGCCCCTCAGGAGCCAGACAACAAAGTAATATACTGCCAGGGAGGCAAAAGAGAGGAGAGCTGCACCCAGTTCACCTGCTCCCGCAATCGTCAAGGCAGCAAACACCGCAATCAATACCAGAAATGGTATCAGATAACCGATAGCCAGGGCACGGAACCCCTGAGACTGTTCCATCTCCACCGTGACCTTGTCACCCGGATTAAGTTTTGCATCGCTTTTGACGGTGATAGTCCTGACTTCAGTGCTGCCAAGCGAGCAGGCTGACCTGGCATGGCATACGGCGCAGGCGCTGCCGGTCACTATCTCTACATCAGCAGTGCCATTGCCCGGAGCATTAACAACTATTCCTTCGTGAGTGATTTTTTCACCTTGCGGCATCAGGAAAAAATTTAACCGGCAATTTTAAGGAATTGTAGGGAATTAAAACAAAACAATTGTCATTATTTTATGCAGGGAGGAGGGAGCAAGGGGCAAGGAGGATTTGCGATTTGCGATTTGCGATTTGCGGACTGAGGATTGCGGACTGAGGATTGCGGATTGAGGACTGAGGATTGCGGACTGAGGATTGAGGATTGAGGACTGAGGATTGAGGACTGGAGAGTCCTTAACTGATTTCACTCCACGAGAACTTCTTCCCGAACAGTCTCTTCAGGCCGGCTTTGAGCACCCGGTTGTCGTTGCTTTCAAGTTCGGGGTCGCCGGCAAGGATCTCCTCTGCACGCGACCGTGCCAGGTTAAGTATCTGTCCGTCCCTGCCAAGGTCAGCGATCTTCAGGTCGAAGGCCATGCCGCTCTGCTGGGTACCCTCCAGATCGCCCGGACCGCGCATGCGCAGGTCAGCCTCGGCGATCTCAAAGCCGTCATTTGTCGAAATAAGTGTGCTGATGCGCTCAGAAGCTTCAGCAGAAAGCCTGTGCGAGGTCATAAGTATACAGAACGACTGGTCGGCACCGCGGCCCACCCGGCCACGCAGCTGGTGCAGCTGTGACAACCCGAAGCGCTCGGCGCTCTCAACCACCATGACACTGGCATTGGGAATGTCAACACCTACCTCTATCACCGTGGTCGCAACCATTATATGCGCCTGGCCCTTGCGGAAGAGATTCATGGATATCTCCTTATCGCGCGGAGTCATACGTCCGTGAACGACGCTGATGCAATACTGTGGTGGAGGAAATGCACGCGCCATGCTTTCCAGTCCGTCTTCAAGATCCTTGTAATCAAGTGATTCAGACTCTTTTATGAGCGGATAAACAACATATATCTGTCTTCCTTCCTCAATCTGCCGCCGCATGAAGCCAAATACCTTTTCACGCTCAGCATCAGTAAAGGTCATCGTTTTTATTGCCTTGCGTCCCGGAGGCATCTCGTCAATGACAGATACATCAAGGTCGCCGTAAAGTGTCATTGCAAGGGTGCGCGGTATAGGTGTCGCAGTCATCACCAGCACATGGGGCGGACAGTCGCTCTTCTGCCACAGCTTCGCCCTCTGCGCCACACCAAAGCGGTGCTGCTCGTCAATGATCACCAGCCCGAGGTTCTTGTATTTAACGTTCTCTTCAATCAGGGCATGTGTACCGATCAGAATACTTATGCTTCCGTCAAGCAATCCTTTCTCAATGCGGGTACGTTCACTGCGTTTTGTTGAGCCGGTCAGAAGGGCAACCCCGGCATCAATGCCCCGGATGAAGTGACTTATTGAATTAAAATGCTGAATGGCAAGCACTTCCGTCGGTGCCATAAGGCAGCTCTGGTATCCGTTATCTGCCCCGATGAGCATGCTCATCAGCGCAACCATGGTCTTGCCGCTGCCTACATCACCCTGCAGCAGCCTGTTCATCTGCTTTCCACTGCCAAGATCGGTGCGTATCTCACGTATGACCCTCTTCTGAGCTTCCGTGAGAGTAAAAGGTAGGTTGTTCCTATAAAAGGAATTAAGCCTGTCACCAACAATGGAGAAGAGGAAACCATGTGTTTTTCTGGTCCTTATTCCTTTGTACCTCAGCAGGTTAAGCTGAATATAGAAAAGCTCCTCAAACTTGAGTCTGAAGCGTGCGTTTTCGATGTCATTATTCGAATCGGGGAAGTGTATCCGGAACAGGGCATCGGAAAGGCTCATGAGCTTCATCGCCCCTGTGATTGATTCAGGAAGTGTTTCCGCAAAGCGAAGTGATGGCTGTGAGAAGACCGTCGCCATCAGCCTGGAGATCGTTTTTGAATGAAGGAAATGATCCTTCATCTTTTCAGTCGTATTATACTGCGCCTCGTAGGCAGAGCTGACCCTCGATGCCTTCTTCTCCACCTCCTCTAACTCAGGGTGAACAATATTAAAGGCGCCGCTGAAGAGTGTCGGTTTGCCGAAGATAATATACTCTTTATCAACTTTATAGGCGTTGAGCACCCACCTTTGACCCTTGAACCAGACAAGCCTGACCATCCCGGTTTCATCATAAAAATCCGCCGTCAGACGTTTTGCCGCACCGCCACCCTCGGTAGAGAAGCGGCGTATTTTTCCCTTTAGCTGCACATACTGCATGTCAGTATCAAGCTCTCTGACACTATAGAAACGGGTCTTATCGATGTACCTGTAAGGGAAATAATAAACAAGGTCCCTGAAAGTATGGATATCAGCCTCCTCAGAGAGCAGCTCAGCCCTCTTCGGACCCACTCCCGGAAGGAATTTTATCTCTGTATCAAGCAGTTCAGACATCAGGAGAAACAAAAAAGATACTCACCGAAAATACTTAAATTTGGGCTGCTTTCAAATGACCTGTCCGAAGAAATGAACTTATACCCCGCCGTTGCCTGGCTCAGGCATCTCCTTACAGCCACCGGCACAGCGGGTCACGGGGTTCACAGTCCCTATGCATTTGATTTTCTGACTACGGTGGTCAGAGGCAAAACTGCTCAGAACATTATGAAACATACCAGGGATCTCCGCAGGGAAATGCTATCTGACACGAGGCGTATAAGCGTGACTGATCTCGGGGCAGGTTCTGTGACGAAAGCAGGAGCGGAGAGGTGTATTGCAGAGATTGAACGGACCACTGCATTGCCGGAGAGAGAGGCAGGACTGCTTGCAAGGATGGTTTCGCGTTCTTTGTTCCGATTTCCGGGTGACGGTATTATTCTGGAACTTGGCACCTCTCTTGGCATGTCGACCCTTGCCATGGCCCTGGCAGCGCCTGAGAGAAAGGTAATGACAGTGGAGGGATGCCCGGCCCTGGCAGAAATTGCTCGCAGTAACCTCATTCGGCACGGAGCATCAAACGCCGTGGTCATGAATATGGAATTCAGCGCTGCGCTTGACATCCTGAAAGAAGAGGGACAAAGAATATCTTTTGCATTTATTGACGGGAATCACAGGGGACCGGCACTGACAGAGTATGTCCGGAAAATTGCTGAAATGGGAGAGGAGATGATAATAGTACTCGATGACATCCATCTTACAAAAGAGATGTACCGTGCATGGCAGTCACTGGTAGCTTCGGAAATTGCTCCTGCCACAATGGAGACACTGCGTCTGGGGATTCTTTTCCGCATCCGCAGCCTTACACCGGGCAGGTACCGTATCATGTATTAACAAAAAATAACAAGTGCATAACACATTTATAGAGTAATTTGAACTAATTTCGGAACTTTAACATTACAGGAATGGACAAGGTCATAGAGATACACGAGATTGTAAAAAATTATCAGGTCGGAACAGTAATAGTACGCGCCCTCCGCTCAGTGTCACTCACAATCAACAGGAACGAATATGTTGCCATCATGGGCCCTTCAGGATCAGGCAAGTCAACGCTGATGAACCTCCTGGGCTGTCTTGATACACCCACAAAAGGACAGTATATCCTTAACGGAACCGACGTCAGCAAGATGGAAGATGACCGCCTTGCCGAGATACGTAACAAGGAGATCGGGTTTGTCTTCCAGACCTTTAACCTTCTACCACGGTACACAGCGCTTGAGAACGTGACACTGCCGCTCATCTATGCCGGTATTCCCCGTCATGAGAGGGAAGAGCATGCCAAAAGCACCCTTGAGGAAGTCGGACTGGCCGACAGGATGACACACAAACCCAATGAGCTGTCCGGCGGACAGCGTCAGAGGGTTGCAATTGCCAGGGCCCTTGTCAACAAGCCTTCCATAATCCTTGCCGATGAACCTACAGGTAACCTTGACAGCAAGACTTCATATGACATCATGGGACTGCTTGACAAGATTCACGAGCTTGGCAACACAGTGATTGTTGTGACGCATGAGGAGGATATCGCCCGCCACGCTCACCGCATCATAAAACTTATGGACGGCGAGGTGTCAGCCGATTATATTAACGAGAACCGTATAGAAGTAAAAAGGAATTAGCTGTTCTTCATTTCCCGCAGATGAAGATATACACTAAAACTGGCGACAGGGGAGAGACCTCTATCATCGGCGGAACGAGGCTTCCCAAGCATCATCCCCGCATCGAAGCCTATGGAGCTGTTGATGAACTTATTGCATGGATAGGTCTCCTGCGCAGCACACAACAGAACTGCGTCAGCGCCGATGAACTCATCAGAATACAGTCCTGGCTCATGTCGTGCTGCGCAATAATAGCAACGGATCCGTCTGCGGATCCGCCGGAAAAAATAACTGACGAAGCTACCTTATTACTTGAGCGCTCAATAGACAATATGGAAGCCCGTCTTCCTGTTCTGAATTCATTTATTCTGCCGGGAGGGCATAAGGATACGGCAAACTGTAATATCGCTCGTTGCGTTTGCCGGAGAGCAGAACGTGCCCTCCTTCGCCTCGATCAGGAGGAAAAAACAGACCCGGAAATCTTAAAATACCTCAACCGACTATCCGATTATCTCTTCGTACTTTCCCGGTGTCTGAGTTATAATACAGATACAGAAGAGATTAAGTGGATACCTGGCAAATAATCAAAATAATAGATAAAAAAGTCAGGTCACTCTTTTTTTATTCTAAATAATTTTATATTTGCGGACTTTAAGGAAGGTAATACAAATCTTTCAAAAAAATGTATTGGACACTTGAATTAGCGTCAAAACTCGAAGATGCTCCCTGGCCAGCAACCAAGGATGAGCTCATTGACTTTGCAATACGGTCAGGTGCCCCTATGGAAGTCATAGAAAACCTGCAGGAGATAGAAGACGAAGGAGATATTTACGAGGGTATTGAAGATATCTGGCCTGACTATCCTTCAAAAGAAGACTTTTTCTTCAACGAAGACGAGTATTAAATAAGTTTGAAGTGCCTTAGGTGAGCTAAAGTGCCTAAAGTACTTTTTCATCCATAATTTCAGGCTTTCCAGGCACTTTAGGCATTCCAGGCCCTTTAGGCACTTTAATCACTTCCCGGGCCGGACGCAAATACGGCAGCCAGCGGAAACCCTCAAGCCTCATCTCACTATCCGGTTTTTTCATTGGCGGATCAAGAGCACCGTCAGGACTCTGGTTCTGGTAAATCTCCGTAATCTTTCCGTTTTCAAGGTAGATCTCTATGGTTGCACTTTTTGCCCTGTTCACTCCCACAAGCTTTTTTCCGTCAACCACATAGTAGATTGCCTCACCGTTGCCTGTCACCTTGATCCGGTGCAGTTTATTTTCAACGAAGTATCCCGACAGGTTCTTTCCGCTGACCTGGTCAAAGCGACCAGTATCCACCGAACTGACCACGAAGGCTGAATTATAAAGCTCCATATGATCTGCCTTGCGGTCTCGGGTGAAGAGGGCGATAGAGTCGGCAGACATCTGATTCTCACGTGACCATACAACGGGGTCATCATAAAGCCTTATGACCGAATCCATGAACGAGTAAGACAATGAGTCGCATTTCCCCTGTATCTCAGTGCTGAAGATGGTGCATTGATAGAACGCCTTCAGCAACCTGTGGTCAACACCCAGGGTGTCAGTCAGCGGCACCGCCCTGAGTGTGTCAGCCCTGAGGGTAATGGTGTCATCACTGGAAAACATTGTGAACCATGGAGCACGTGTCAGAAGAAACTTCTCAGGCCGCTTGAAGTACCATCCATAGTTTCCACCGCAGATTACGTTGTTTGAGGTATCAGCAATGGTGACATTGCCAAAACCTTCTCCGTGACCGTTTTTCTCATCATACCAGAGAGTATCTCCGGTGATCCGCTGCTGGCGGTTGTCAAGGACAGCATTTTTCATCAGTCTTGAGACATCGTTTCTGGTATCACTCCACCCTTTCTCGCAGAAGATGTAGATACTGTCACCAACGGTTTCCGTCGGACCTTCAAACCAGACGATCTCATTATAAGTATCGTACCTCATGGTGTCAGCATGCATAACAAAATCAGGGTTAACGATCTTTACGCTATCGCGGAAGTACATCATCTTACGGTCGGCATAGTATATGCCAATGATGCTTGTAAGAGTGTTCTCACCATTGATGATGCGTCCGCCGTCGTCATAGTTGGCTACCTGGGTGTTGACGTCGTAGTCTATCTTCCGGGTGTAGAGATGTGTCTCTTTGTCGGCCAGCTCCACGCTGTCAGTCATCACTGCCTTGCCGGTGTCTCCGTTGTAGGCAAGATAGTTACCCCAGATATGTATGGTGTCACCCTGTCTTATATGAATGTTGCTGAAGGCAAAAACCTCGTTTGTTTCATCATAATACCATGCGCTGTCGCATGTCATATACATGTCATTATGCTTTAGGCTGACGTTGCCGTTAAGCTTATTGCGCGACCGGTCAGCGGCACGGTCATACAGCATTTCGTCGGAGTGAAGTATCTCAACCTTATGGCGTGCCGGAACCTCCTGCGCAACAGCCTTATACGGCAGCACAAAAAGGAAAAGAAGCAGAATAAGAAAAAAAGCTCTGCGAGTTATTATATGACTTATTCGAGCCATCCGGTATAGTGAAAGCCGCAGCCGCGGAAATCATCGCTTACCCGTATATAAGTCTTCTTGATCTTATTGACTATCCAGTCCTGGTATGCCTTTCCCTGCTTGTCATTAAGGGCAGCCTGCGACAGATAATTATAATCTTCCCGCATATCTATCCTGTGCGGCGCTATTTCGTTGTCAAGCCTTACGATGACATAAAGGCTGTTACCCTTTTCATCGGTAGTGCGAAAAGGTGCGGAAATCTCCCCCAGCTTCATATCACGAACGACAAGGTTGATCTCCTTAGGAAGCTCATCAAGTGTGAACCATGTGACGCGGTCCGAAGGGTTCTTCTGCACCATTTTGCCTCCATTTACCCTGGTGGCTTTATCGGATGAGAACATCATGGCAGCTCTTTCAAAGGTCACGCTGTCTATACGTACAAGGTTAGCTATACTGTCAAGTCTTGCGATGGCCCACTCGGTTTGTTCTCCCGTAAGTTTAGGTCTCATGAGTATATGCCGGGAGTTTACCAGTTCCCCTTTCCGGTCAATTAGCTGGATGATGTGAAATCCGAATTCTGTCTCAACGATCTTGGAAACAGCACCTTTCTTAAGGCTCCAGGCTGCCTCGGCATAAGGCTTGGCGAGCTCGCCTCTCGTAACATATCCCAGCTCGCCGCCCTTGGGAGCTGTACCCGGGTCTTCCGAATAGAGGACGGCAAGAGTACTGAAGCTCTCGCCGTTTATTATCCGGCTTCGCAGATCAAGCAGCTTCCGGCGTACCTCGGCCTTGCTCTCCTCCATATCGGGAGGTTCAACGGAGATGATGCTGAGCTCAACCTTTCGCGGAACAAGTGGCAGTGAATCTTTAGGGATGGTGTTATAGTATTTTTTTATCTCATCAGGCGTGACAGTGATGTTCTTGGCTATAGTCGACTGTGTCTCCTGCACAATGTACTGGTTTGTCAGCATTTCGCGGAGATCTTTCTTTATCTCAGCCATGCTCTTGTTGAAGTAAGTTTCAAGAGCCTGCTCTGAACCGGCACGACGGATATAATCAGTCAGTCTGCTGTTCAGGTCAGCCTCCACATTATCGGGTGAGACCTCAATGGAGTCGATCTTTGCCTGATCCAGAAAAAGTTTCTGTACCATCAGGTCTTCAAGCACACGGCAGCGAAGCTCTTCAACAGGAGTGGGGTCCCTGTCAGCTTTCATCTGCATCACCTGGCCCTCGACGTCAGACAGGTAAATGACCTCATTTCCGACAACAGCCACAATTGATTCAACTATCTGCTGACCGGCAGCACTGTACCCTGCAAGCATCAACAGCGCGCTAAATATTAAGATTTTGATTTTCATGTTTTACGTTGGTCCTTAAAAGACTTTCAGTGTACTGTTACTGATTGCCTCATTATAAATACCGTCTTCAAGTTTTTGCAGGAACTCATTCCTGCGGTTGTTAAGTATAATAGTCTTCACCTGCCCTCTGATGTATTCAAACGGGGCAACGCTGTTTCGCAGCCTGTATTCCCTGATCACAATGAAATAAGCGTATCTGTCATCTCTGAGCTCTACCGCACTGTTCCTTGTCAGCCACTGTTCCTGGTTCTCGGATTCCAGTGGTACCTCCATAAGAAGCTGCGTAAAGGGTATCCATGCGTCGTTAAAATTGTCATAACGCAGAGCGAACTTGCCGCAGTAATCCTCAAGCTCGCCCATCTCCTCCGGCACAGATGATTTGTAAAGTTTTCTGACTTTTTCGATGTCAGGGGTGGTCAGGGGAAGTTTGATGAACAAAGCCTTTGCAATGTTCGTTGTCAGGGAGAAAGTGTTCAGATTGCTCAGATAATAGTTTTCCATCTCACTGTCAGTAACAGTGGTATCCATCTTCTGGATGATCATCTGCTGCTGGTACTGGTAAATCAAGAGATTATTTCTCATCTCGGCGAGTTGCCGGTTAACTTCATCCTTGTATTCAGCTGTCAGGTTCTCTTCAGCCCTCATCGACATGAGCTCCTTTCGTGCCCAGCGCCGGATATAGCTCTGCACAGCCGAGGTGCTGTCAGTCCTGTTCATGTCAGGTGTGACAAGTGCGGCAGGTATCTGGTCAAAATACAGCACCCTGTCGCCGGCTTGTGCAACCACCCTGCGTTCAGGCTGATTTTTAACCCTGTTGCACGAGACAGCCAGAACCAGAACCATTATTATTGCTAATGTACGTGTCATCAGTATTCATTGATCTTACGACTGTAGTTCGGAGCTTCGCGGGTTATTGTGACATCATGCGGATGGCTTTCCACAACACCTGCACTGGTCACCCTTACAAACCGTCCCTCTCTCTTCAGTGTGGCGATGTCGCGGGCACCGCAGTAACCCATTCCTGAACGCAATCCTCCAAGGAACTGGTAGATAACCTCGTTCAGGGTGCCTTTATAGGGAACACGGGCTGTAATGCCTTCAGGCACAAGCTTATGTATATCATCCTCCATATCCTGGAAGTACCTGTCTTTTGACCCCATCTGCATTGCCTCAACCGAACCCATGCCACGGTAGGTCTTAAACTTGCGGCCGTTGTATATTATTGTCTCGCCGGGAGATTCTTCCACCCCTGCAAAGAGCGAGCCGGCCATGATGCTGTCAGCACCCGCGGCAAGTGCTTTTACGATATCACCCGAGTATCGGATACCGCCGTCGGCTATGACAGGAACACCGCTGCCGTCTATTGCCCTGGCGACATTATATATGGCTGAGAGCTGGGGTACGCCAACGCCCGCAACCACCCTGGTTGTGCATATTGAGCCGGGACCGATACCAACCTTGACAGCGTCAGCACCTTCGTCGACAAGCATCTTTGCGGCATCTGCCGTGCCTATATTTCCTACCACGATTTCTGTACCCGGGAAGATCTTCTTTATCTCCCGGAGAATATCAATCACGCTTTTAGTATGACCGTGTGCCGTGTCAATGGCAATCGCATCAACCCCGGCACCGACAAGAGCCTCAACCCTTGAGAGGGTGTTGGGTGCAATTCCCACGGCTGCCGCAACCCTCAGACGGCCTTTCTCATCCTTGCAGGCATTTGGCCTGTCCTTTGCCTTGGTGATGTCTTTGTAAGTCACCAGCCCCCTGAGCCTTCCCTTGTCGTCAACAATAGGAAGCTTTTCAATCTTATGCTTCTGAAGTATCTCTGCCGCTGCTGCCAGGTCTGTTGAGTGACTCAGGGTTATCAGCTTTGACTGCGGTGTCATTATCTCACTTATTCTCCTTGAATAGTCTGTCTCAAAGCGGAGATCCCTGTTAGTCACGATTCCCACCAGGGCGCCGTCGTCATTGATGACAGGTATGCCTCCGATCTTGAACTCTTTCATGAGCGCCAGCGCGTCGGCTACTGTGGCATTGTCATTGATTGTCACCGGATCAAAGATCATTACGCTTTCGGCACGTTTGACCTTTCTCACCTGGGCAGCCTGCTGCCCTATTGACATGTTCTTGTGTATTACTCCTATGCCTCCTTCACGGGCAATGGCAATAGCAAGTTCGGCATCGGTGACCGTATCCATGGCCGCCGAGACGATAGGAGCGTTGATGATGACGTTGCGGGTGAAGCGTGATTTCAGATCAACGTCGCGCGGAAGCACTTCCGAATATGCCGGAAGAAGCAGCACGTCGTCGAAGGTCAGACCTTCAAACATTAGTTTATTCTCGGAGAATGACATCGGGCAGGGTTTTGTTTGGGGCGAAAATTACAAAAAAATGCTGAGCCCCGTCACATCTAAAATGTCAATAAAACGTTAAAAATGAGATTGAGTTACTATTTTTGTATTGAAGCAGCCCGCATAACAATGTTACCGGACATATACAGGGAGACACTTGCCCGTTACTGGGGATTCACTTCTTTCAGGCCGTTGCAGGAGGAGATCATCGATGCAGTGGTGTCAGGAAAGGATGTCGTTGCTCTGCTGCCTACAGGCGGCGGCAAGTCGGTGACATACCAGATACCTGCTGTCGCCCGCGAGGGATTATGCCTCGTTGTTACCCCTCTGATAGCCCTCATGAAAGACCAGGTCGCCAGGCTTAAGTCAATGAATATTAAGGCTATGGCTATCCATAGCGGGATGACGCGCGAAGAGGTGGAGATAGGCCTTGACAACTGCCTCTATGGCGACTACCGCCTGTTGTATGTCAGTCCCGAGAGGCTGCAGACGGAAATCTTCAGGGCACGCATCGCCCGTTTCAACTTCACCCTCGTAGCGATTGATGAAGCGCATTGCATATCTCAATGGGGATATGACTTCAGACCTTCGTACCTTCATATTGCTGAGATCCGTGACATGATCGGGAAAGAAATTCCTTTCCTTGCCCTGACAGCAACGGCAACTCCTGAGGTGGTGAAGGATATCATCGCCAGGCTCAGCATGAAAAATGCACAGGTGTTGCAGGCGAGCTTCAGGAGGACTAACATCACGTATGTGGTCAGGGAGGTCGAAGACAAGAGCGCTTACGTACTGAAAAGCCTTGGCAGGGAAGCCGGCAGCGGAATTATATATGTGAACAGCAGGAAACGGTCAAAGGAAGTTGCCGAGATGCTGGTCGCCAATGACATAGGAGCCGACTTTTATCATGCCGGACTGCCGCAGGAGATGAGGGACAGGAAACAGCATGCATGGACCACCGGTGAGGTTCGCATCATCGTTGCCACCAATGCTTTCGGCATGGGCATAGATAAGGCGGATGTAAGATTTGTGATACACTGGGACTGCCCTGATTCGATTGAGGCTTATTACCAGGAATCGGGCAGGGCAGGGCGCGATGGCAAACCTGCCTTCGCTGTACTGCTCTGGTCACAGGATGAGAAAAAACGGCTGGCTGACTCCGTCAGGATAAAATTTCCTCCGGTAGACCGTATAAAAGATGTTTATGAAGCGATTGGAAACTTCTATCAGCTCCCGGTGGGCTCCGGGAAGAACAGTGTCCATGATTTCGACCTCTGGAAGTTCGTGACGGCATTCAGGTTTTCAGTGACGGAGACGTACAACAGCCTGAACTTCCTGCAAAAGGAAGGATATCTTGAATTTACCGACGAGATCAACAACCCTTCGCGCGTCCACTTCGTTGTCAGTCGTGATGATCTGTATAAGTTCCAGGTGGCAAATGAAGAATATGACCGGTTTATCAAGCTCCTCCTCCGTACCTACAGCGGAATGTTTTCAGAGTTTGTTCCCATTAACGAGGAGATACTCGCAAACAGGTCAGGACTGACCCGGGAGGCAATATACCAGTACCTGCTGAGACTTACATCACAGGGGATAATTCACTTTATCCCGGGGAAGAAGAGCCCCCTGGTCATTTTCACCGAGGAAAGGCTTGACCGGAGTCATCTGACCATATCACCTGATGTTTATTTACGCGTCAGGGAGAACTATATTGCGCGGGTGGCGAGGATCACAGAATATGCCGAGAACAAGACACGCTGCCGCTCCGCTTTTCTCACCGGTTACTTCGGGGAAGAAAACGGCAGATGCGGCCTCTGTGATACGTGTCAGGAACGTAATGAGCTGGAACTCAGTAAGTATGAGTTCGATCTTATTATAGACAAAATAAAAGAGCTGCTTGCAGATAATTCAATGAGACCGGAAGCGCTGGTCGATGCAATGGACTTTCCGGCGGAAAAAAGCACCAAGGTGATCCGCTGGCTTCTTGACCACGAAAAACTGCTGTATGATGACGGCCAGAAACTTTTATGGAAACGATGATAAATCTCCTTTTATGAATGCACAGTCATTTTTAATCTTTAAATGAATACTTTTATCGTTTATTTTTAAGTGATGGAAAAAGAGGAGAAGATCATCTATTCAAGGCAGGTTGTTGAGTTTGCAGCTTCAGCAAATGAGTACTGCAAATACCTTGAAGGTATCAAAGACATCGGCGGCATAGAAATACTCAAGGTCATGCAGCGACTGCTGCCTTTCATTTATCTCAGGGCATCACTGCTGCCTCTTGTTGAACCGATACTTGAGGATGGAAACGAGAAGACCGTGACCGAATTCGACTGGACACGCATGCATGATACCCTGCTGGCCAAAACGGCTGATAATGACCCTTTCCCGGTCGTTATTGACATAGGGGACCCCGCTGACGGGCTCTACACAGGAAGCATAGCTGAAAGTCTTGCGGATATTTACCAGGACCTGAAAAACTTCATAATAAGCTATAAGAGCGGGAATGAGGATGTCATGAATGACGCCGTCTGGGAGGTGCTTATGAATTTTGAAGAATTCTGGGGAAAGAAAATGCTTAATGTCCTTGTCGCTATACACACCGTGCTCTACTCGGTTGAAGATGAAGCCGACACAAACGAATCAGACGGCGATGACAAGACAGTTTAATGAGAGTGTCACGGATGAGGATCTCAGGAAGCTTCCTGTAAATCAATTCGAAGGCAGGGTTACAGTTGTTGACGACATGAAAAAGTTCCGTCATGCACTGAACGAGATCGGAAAGTCACATCTGCTGGGGTTTGACACGGAAACAAGGCCATCATTCAAAAAAGGCACGAAACATAAAGTCTCATTGCTTCAGCTTGCTGATGACAGGCGTGCCTGGCTTTTCAGACTGAATATTATTGGCCTTCCGCCGGAACTCGCCACATTGCTTGCAGATCAGAATATTCTTAAAGTGGGGGTGGCTGTGCATGATGATATCAAAGCGCTCAGGCATCTCAGGTCTTTTGAACCCGGCGGGTTCGTCGATCTTCAGACGGTGGTTCCTGTTCACGGAATAAAACAGCTGGGGCTGAAAAAGCTGTCTGCTATTGTTCTTGGCTTCTCTATCTCCAAGTCACAGCAGACATCAAACTGGGAATCACCTGCCCTGACGCCGCCCCAACAGGCCTATGCCGCTACGGATGCCTGGGTTTGCCGGCGCATATACCTGACGATCAACGGAAAGGAAAAACATCAAATCTAACGAAGTGACACTACCAAGAGTAATCCTCAAAAAGGGGAAGGAACAGTCGGTAAGGCGCTACCATCCCTGGGTATTCTCAGGCGCCATAGCCAGCTCATCAGGATCACCGGCTGAGGGAGATGTGGTTGAGGTTTACGCTTCAGACGCTACCTACCTTGCCACCGGACACTGGGCTCCCGGGTCGATAGCAGTACGCATTTTCTCATTTATAAAGTGTGAGGCTGACAGGGAGTTCTTCAGAAAGAAGATCAATGATGCCCTGCAATACAGAGTGAATACCGGCATCGCCGGGAAGAGTGATACGAACGTCTGGAGACTGGTACATGGCGAAGGCGACGGCCTCCCCGGACTAATTATTGATATCTATGGCAGCGTGGCAGTCCTGCAGGCTCATACTGCGGGCTTCTGGCATATACGCGAAATGCTGGCCGGGCTGGTTCTGGAGGTTCTCAAAGGGACTGTTACATCAGTCTTCGACAAAAGTGAGAACACTCTGCCGTTCATGGCGCACCTCGGGGCTGTCAATAAATTTATTGCGGGCGGGGATGAAGGCAGCAGTGCGATAGTTACTGAAAACGGCTTCAGGTTCAGGGTCAACTGGGAGACAGGTCAGAAAACTGGATTCTTTATTGACCAGCGTGACAACAGAAGCCTGCTGCGACAGTACAGCAAAGGACGGAATGTGCTCAACATGTTCGGTTATACCGGAGGTTTTTCCGTCTATGCCATGACCGATGCTGCTATGGTTCATACAGTTGACAGTTCAGCCCCGGCAACAGCCCTGGCTGATGAGAATGTCAGCCTGAACTTTGGTGACGACGCCCGCCATAAATCATTCACGGCTGATGCCTTCAGCTATCTTGCGGGGATGAATCGCGAATATGACCTTATTGTGCTTGATCCTCCTGCCTTCGCAAAGCATCAGACTGCTCTTGATAAAGCCCTGCAGGGATACAGACGTCTGAATGCGGTGGCAATCGAAAAGATTAAACCCGGCGGAATAATATTCACCTTCTCCTGTTCGCAGGTTGTCAGCCGCGACGATTTCCGGCGCTCGGTTTTTGTTGCTGCCGCAAACACAGGACGCACTGTGAGGATCCTGCACCAGACTGTTCAGCCTCCGGATCACCCGGTAAATATTTACCATCCCGAGAGTGAATATCTGAAAGGCCTTGTTCTATATATTGAGTAATTGAGATGGATCCGGCAGCACACATTAAGATAATTGCACAAAAGTTTCAGCTGCACGACTGGCAGGTTGAGAATACGTTAAGGCTGCTTGACGATGGGGCCACTATTCCCTTCATAAGCCGTTACCGTAAGGAGGTCACAGGCAGTCTCGACGAAGTGCAGCTCGCCGCGATAAGGGACGAATATGAGAGGCTGAGAGAACTCGATAAAAGGAAGGAAGCCATTATAAAATCAATAGAAGAGCAGGAGAAGATGACACCTGAGCTGCTCTCAAAGATCAATAGCACCCAGACAATAGCCCTGCTGGAGGACCTGTACCTGCCCTACCGTCCCAAAAGGAGGACGAGAGCGTCAGTGGCGCGCGAGAAAGGACTTGAACCTCTGGCTTTATGGCTGCTTGAGCAGACGCCGGGGATACCTGAGGATGAGGCTGAAAAATATTTAAGCGATAAGGTGGAAAACGTTCCTGATGCTCTCACCGGGGCACGCGACATTATCGCCGAGATGGTCAGCGAGAATGAGCAGGTACGTGGAAAAATGAGGGCGTTGTTTGAACGTGATGCCGTAATTTCTTCCAGGGTAGTGAAAGGAAAAGAAGAAGAAGGGAATAAGTTCAGCGATTATTTTGACTGGTCAGAGTCTCTTCGCCGGTGTCCTTCGCACAGACTGCTCGCCATGCGCCGGGGTGAGGATGAGGGCTTTCTCAAGCTCACGATCATGCCTCGCGATGAAGATGCGGTTGAGGTCATGGAGAAGCTTTTTGTCAAGGCTCATAATCCAGCCTCAGCACAGGTCAGGGATGCTGTTAAGGATAGCTGGAGCCGCCTTCTGGGGCCGGCAATGGAGACAGAGTTCAGAAAGGTCTCAAAAGAGAAGGCCGATGAAGAAGCCATACGCGTATTTGCCGATAACCTCAGGCAGCTGTTGCTGTCGTCACCCCTTGGAGAGAAGTGCGTTCTGGCCCTCGACCCTGGCTATCGTACCGGATGCAAGGTTGTCTGTCTCGACAGGCAGGGTGCATTGCTGCATCATGATGTTATCTATCCTCATCCGCCGCAGAATGAGACCGCAAGAAGCGTCAGCAAGCTTCTGACGCTGACGGAAAAATTTAATATTGAGGCCATTGCCATCGGCAACGGCACAGCAAGCCGTGAGACGGAAGAGTTCGTTAAACAATACCTTCCGCCATCAGGCAACATAAAGGTTTATGTGGTGAGCGAGGCAGGCGCCTCAGTCTATTCAGCGTCAAAGACAGCCCGTGATGAGTTTCCTGACCAGGATGTCACGGTACGGGGTGCTGTCTCTATCGGCCGCAGACTGATGGACCCCCTGGCCGAGCTGGTGAAAATCGATCCCAAATCAATAGGTGTGGGTCAGTATCAGCATGATGTCGACCAGACAAGACTGCAGACCAGCCTTGACGAGGTGGTGATGTCATGCGTGAATGCGGTGGGAGTGGAGGTCAATACCGCCAGTCCTCACCTGCTGGCATACGTCTCAGGACTGGGTCCGCGCCTGGCAGAGAATATTGTGCAGTACAGGACTGAAAACGGTCCGTTCGGGTCACGCTCCGGGCTGATGAAGGTAAAACGCATGGGAGATAAGGCCTATGAACAGGCTGCCGGTTTCCTGAGGATAAGAAACGCCCCAAATCCGCTTGATGCCTCCGCTGTGCATCCGGAGAGCTATCATATCGTTGAGAAGATGGCTGCCGACGCCGGCTGCACAGTCTCCGACCTGATTAATGATGAAGGGAAGCGCAAATCGATAGTGATAGAGAAGTATGTTTCGCCGGAGGCAGGCCTTCCAACACTACGTGATATAATGCAGGAGCTTGCAAAGCCGGGCAGGGATCCGCGGTCAGCAATACAGGAATTCAGCTTTGCCGACATTCATTCTATCGAGGATATCAAAGATGGGATGGTAGTGCCGGGCATCGTGACCAATATTACTAAATTCGGTGCATTCGTTGACATAGGAGTGAAGCAGGATGGCCTCGTGCATGTGTCGCAGATGGCAGACAGATATGTTGATGATCCTTCAAAAGTGGTGAAGCTGCATCAGCAGGTGACTGTTCGCGTGCTGAGCGTGGATATGGCCAGAAAGCGGATACAGCTTTCGATGAAAGGGATTAAATAGGAGAGTTAAAGATAGAAGCGATATTAACCGACAACCGAAAACTGACAACCGATAAACAAATAACATTTAACATACAACTTATGAAAAACATTGGAACTATTATTGCTGGCCGGAATGATGCTGGTTCTGGCATCATGCGCTGACAAAAAACCGCAACCACCTGTAGCTCAGAAAGAACCGTATGTCATTAAAAGCAACGGAAATGAGCGTGTCGACGAATACTTCTGGTTGCGTCTCAGTGACGAACAAAAAAATGCACAGGTGCCTGACTCACAGACAGTGAGGGTGCTTGCCTACCTGAATGCCGAGAATGATTACGCAAAGGCCATAATGAAACACACTGAACAGTTCCAGCAGAAGCTCTTCGAAGAGATAAAGGGACGCATTAAGGAGGATGATGAGACTGTTCCGTACCTCGACAATGGCTACTACTACAAAACAAAATACTATACGGGCAAGGAATACCCGGTGTACTTCAGAAGAAAAGAAGGAGCTGACAGTTCACAGATACTCCTCGATGTCAATACATTGGCAGAGGGTCAGAAATATACCGGGGTCGGTGGCATGTCAGTCTCCCCTGACAACAGCCTCCTGGCGTATGGCGTAGATCATATCAGCCGCAGACAGTACACACTGTTCTTCAAGGATCTGAAAAGCGGCGAGCTGCTTCCCGACAGGATAAGCAATGTATCAGGGCAGGCCGTATGGGCCAATGATAACAAGAGTGTCTTTTATGTACTGAAAGACCCAGAAACCCTGCGTGAAGCACAGATAATGATGCATACTCTCGGATCACCTGCAAGCGAGGACAAACTCGTTTATGATGAGACCGACGAAACATTCTCGGTCTCTCTTGGCAAGACGAAGAGTAAAAAATATATAACAATTGAGTCAAATCAGACCCTTACGAGCGAGGTGCACCTTATCGACGCAGCAAAGCCTGAGAGTAAGGCGATTGTTTTTGAGCCCAGGGTGGTTGACCGCCTATACAGAATTGAGCACCTGAACGGACAGTTCTACATTTTAACTAATGCTGACAGCGCCAGGAACTTCAAGCTGATGAAATGTGCCGAAAACAAAACAGGTAAGGATAACTGGCAGGTGGTTATACCGCCTCGCACGGATGTACTTCTTGAAAACTTCGAGGTCTTTGATAAATACCTCGTTGCTGATGAGAGAATTAAGGGCCTCACCAACCTGCGCGTGATAAATCTTGCAGATGGCTCTGACCATTTTCTCGACTTCGGGGAAGAGACATACACGGCAGGAATAAGCATAAATCCAAATGCCAATACCACCCTGTTAAGGTACAGCTACTCATCTCTCACCACGCCTAACTCAGTCTTCGATTATGACATGGCTACCAGAACCAAAACTCTTCTGAAACAGGACAGTGTGCTTGGCGGATTCGACAAGAATAACTATAAATCAAAACGTTTGTGGGCAAAAACTGCTGACGGCACGATGGTGCCCATATCTCTTGTCTACCGGAAGGGATTTGTGCAGAATGGCAGCGCGCCGCTTTTATTATACGCTTACGGTTCTTATGGTTTTTCCACCAATCCTTCTTTCCGTTCATCCGTTATAAGCCTTCTTGACAGGGGTTTCGCCTACGCTATAGCCCATGTCAGGGGAGGAAGCGAGATGGGTCGCCAGTGGTATGAGGATGGGAAGCTGCTGAAGAAGATAAACACATTCACGGACTTCAACGACTGTGCAAGATATCTTATAAACGAGAAGTACACCTCGGCAAAACACCTGTACGCAGAGGGTGGAAGTGCAGGAGGCCTGCTCATGGGCGCTATTGCTAACATGGAGCCGGATCTGTACAACGGAGTGATAGCACAGGTGCCTTTCGTTGATGTCGTATCTACCATGCTTGATGCAACCATACCTCTCACGACTTTTGAATGGGATGAGTGGGGTGATCCGCGAAAACAGGAGTACTATGACTATATGCTGTCATATTCGCCTTATGACCAGGTGAAGGAACAGAACTATCCCAACATGCTGGTTACAACCGGTTACTGGGATTCGCAGGTACAGTACTGGGAGCCATCCAAGTGGGTTGCCAGGCTGAGGGACAAAAAAACAGATGACAATATCCTGATCATGGATGTGAATATGGCTGCAGGCCACGGCGGAGCTTCGGGCCGTTTCGAGCGTCTCAGGAAAACGGCACTCGAATATGCATTCATACTTGACCTGGAAGGGATAAAAGAATAGAATTCAGCCAGCCCTTATCCCGGACATATATGATCTACCCTGACACATTCGAGACAAAAATCGGTTTTGACCGGATCAGGGAGTATCTGACGGTTAACTGCCTCAGTCCTTCGGGTATTCGTCTCGTACAGGCAATGAAGGTCTCCTTTTCCGGGGAGGAGGTCAGAAAGCGCCTTGCACTGACGGAGGAGTTCCAGCAGTTGCTGCAAAGCGGCGAGCAATTCCCTTCCGATAACTATAACGACCCTCACTCCATGCTTGAAAAGCTGCGTGTTGAGGGCACCTTTCCGGAGCTGGAAGAAGTAGTAGCGCTCAGAGGATCGCTTGATACGATCAGGCGTATCCTGGGCTTCTTTAAAAACAGGAAGGACGCAAAGTATCCCGGACTGACGGCAATGGCTTCAGCGGTGACCTACTATCCGTTTGTTAATGAAGCTATTGACCGTATAATTGACAAGGAGGGAAAGGTTCGCGATGGCGCTTCCCCGGCCCTGAAGGCCATACGTGCCGACCTGTCGGCGAAGACCATGGCGGCAGTCAGGAAGCTGCACTCTGTCCTGCGTCAGGCACAGGCCGACGGAATTGTCGACCGCGATGCAACCGTGGCTGTGCGTAACGGCCGCGGAGTGATACCTGTCAGCGCCTCCGATAAACGAAGCATAAAAGGCTTTGTACATGACAAATCCGCCACTGGAAAAACGGTCTTCATTGAGCCTGCCGAAGTGGTTGAACTCAATAACGAGATAACAGAGCTCGAACACCAGGAGAAGAGGGAGATAGTGCGTATCCTGACAGCACTGGCCGATACCATCAGGCCTTATATTGATGACCTTGCTGACAACTTCGCCTTCCTCGCCATGATAGACTTTATCAGGGCAAAGGCGCTCTTCGGGGTAAGACTTCAGTGTATCAGGCCTGCTGTAGCTGATACACCTCACATAAGGTGGATCAATGCCCGCCACCCTCTTCTGACCCTCTCTTTTTCGCGCAGCACCGGCAGGGAGGTCGTGCCGCTGACAATCAGGATCGACAGCAGGGACCGTATCCTTGTCATTTCAGGTCCGAATGCCGGCGGAAAGTCTGTCTGCCTCAAGACCGTGGCGCTGGTTCAATATATGCTGCAGTGCGGTATGACTGTCCCTGTTGCTCAGGGCACCGAGACGGGCATCTTCGGCAAGTTTTTCATTGATATCGGCGACGAGCAGAGCATAGAGAATGACCTCAGCACATACAGCTCTCACCTGATAAGCATGAAGCAGATGCTGAAATATGCCGATAGCAACTCGCTGGTAATGATAGATGAGTTCGGCACAGGTACGGAACCGGTTATTGGTGGGGCGATTGCGGAGGCTATCCTCGCTGAGCTGAATACACGGAAAGCCTATGGGGTTATCACCACACATTACACCAATCTCAAGCACTTCGCCACTTCGCAGGAGGGCATAAGCAATGGCGCCATGGCATTCGACAACCAGCTCATGCAGCCTCTCTTCCGCCTCGATCAAGGCAAGCCGGGCAGCTCCTTCGCCTTTGAGATTGCAAAGAAGATAGGTCTGCCGCAGGAGATACTCAATGATGCCGCTGCAAGAGCCGGCGAAGGAAACGTGGACTTTGACCGTAACCTCAGGGAGATAGCACGCGACAAACGTTACTGGGAGAAAAAGCGTGAGACAGTTCGGCACCATGAAAAGAGGCTGGAAGAGCTTATAGCAGCCTATGAGGCTCAGCTGGGTACTATTAAGGTACAGCAAAAGGAAATCATCGGCCAGGCAAAGAACAAGGCCGAGGAGATGCTTCGCGAGACTAACAAGATGATAGAGAACACTATACGGACAATACGTGAGGCGCAGGCAGAGAAGGAAAAGACAAAAGAGGTGCGTGATGAGCTTGACTCCTTCCGCGAGCATCTGGCTGTGGAAGAGAAGCATCCGGAGGTACCACTGCCAGCCCCGCCGCAACTTAAGAGCAGTACCGCCGGCATAGTGAAACGAATCAGCAGGAAAACAGCACCGGAACCGGTCGTAAAAAAGAAGTCCGGCAAACCCTCACCTGGTGACTATGTAAGGATCATCGGGACAGACACAGTGGGTGAGGTCACGGAGGTCAGGGGCAAAAAGCTGCAGATCGAATCGAACAGTCTGAAGATGAGTGTTGATATTGATAAGACGGAGCCTGTTGATGCAGCCGGATACCTTAAGGAGGTATCAAAGAACCGGCCGCAGCAGAAAATAGACTGGTCACTTAATACCAGGAGGCATCAGTTTAATCCTGAGATAGATGTCAGGGGAATGCGTACCGAGGAGGCGTTGCAGGTGGTTCAGGAGTTTATTGACACGGCGCTGATGATACAGTTCAGGCATCTGCGTATTCTGCACGGCAAAGGTAATGGCATCCTGAGGCATATGATAAGGCAGTATCTTGATTCCACCGGAGCCGTGAAGAGCATTGCAGATGAGCATGTTGAACGGGGTGGCGCCGGCATTACAGTCATAGAATTAGATATTTAAATAAAAGAACAGATGAATAAATTGCTTTTACCTTCAGTGGCAGTTCTGATGATGTTCACGGCATCACTCACCGCGCAGACAAACGACTTTTATGATGATGCCCCCACAGTCAGGCTGAAGGGCAGCAAAAAGATCCTGGTGACGGGAGAGGTGGCAAAGGAGATGACCGTCGACCTTGACAAACTGCCACTCCGCAGCCTCACTGTCAAAGAGACAGCATTGAAAGATGGCAGCGTGAGTTTCACCGGAGCATATCGTTACGACGGGTACTCGCTTTATGATATCCTTGACGGCATTGTGATAAAGAAAAAGAACGAGACTGAATTTCCGCCTATAATAGACCTGTATGTCGAAGTATCGAATGAAGCAGGCGAAAGTGTTACTTTTTCATGGGGAGAGATATACTACCCTGTCGAAAGGCACCGCATAATTATTGCCACATCCGTCGCACGGATAGTGCCATCAAAGAGCAAGGATTTATGGCCACTGCCACAGGAGACAAAAGTAGTGGCAGGCAATGACCTTATCACCGCCAGGAATATCAGTAATCCTGTTCGCATCACTGTAAAATCGCTGGACAGCAAGTATGCTATAAATAAGGACATAAGCCCCATGTTCAGTGAGACAATGAGGCTTATGTGTCAATGGCAAACTCAGAAACAGGATCACTGAGCTTCCGCAGAAAAGCGTTGATATGACCTACAAAACTGTCTTCTACGGTCGTGGAAAGGGGATACACGGTACCACGCCCTTTACCGGTATCATGTTATCTGATATACTAACAGGGTATTATACCCTGTCACCTGAAGTCCTGCAGAAGGGCATGGCTGTCGTTGCAGGGGTGGACGGATACCGGGCGGCTTTTACCCTGAGTGAGATTGTGAACCGCAATGATCAGCAGGAAATGCTGATCATCGACAGTGATAACCCTGAAGGTGCAGGACGGTTCTCCCTTTTTCCTTCTGCTGATTTCTTTTCTGACCGTGCCGTCAAGTCAATCATGGAGATTAACCTGCAACTTCCTGTAGGAGGATCGCCGTGGGCTATCGTCGTTCACGGCGGTGCCGGCGGTATCACCCGCGATGGCCTGACGCCGGAGACAGAAGCAGCATACCGTCAAATGATGAAGGCTGTGACAGACACCGGCGCAGCTGTTCTCGCTGCAGGTGGTACTGCACTTGATGCTGTCGAGCATGTCATAAGGCTGATGGAAAACTCGCCAATGTTCAATGCCGGGAAGGGTGCTGTTTTTACCCATGAGGGCCGCAATGAACTTGATGCATCAATAATGGATGGCAGTGACCTGTCTGCAGGAGCTGTGGCAGGCGTGACTGACATAAAGAATCCCATCTCCGCCGCAAGGAAGGTGATGGAGGCTTCCCCTCATGTGATGCTCGCCGGCAAGGGCGCCTCGGAATTTGCTGCCAGCCAGGGACTGGAGATCGTTGATCCGTCATACTTCTATACTGAGAAAAGGTACCAGGAACTTCAGAGAGCCCTGGAGGATGAGAAGCACGGCACTGTCGGATGCGTGGCACTTGACATGAACGGTGACCTTGCCGCCGGCACTTCAACGGGCGGCATGACAAACAAGCGCTATAACCGAATAGGAGATACCCCCATTATAGGTGCAGGGAATTACGCCAACAACGCAACTTGTGCAGTATCGGGCACGGGTCACGGAGAATATTTCATAAGGTATACGGTTGGCCATGATATTTCTGCCCTGATGGAATATAAGGGATTGACAGTTGATTCAGCTGCGAGACTTGTGGTAATGGAAAAGCTGGTAAGGGCAGGGGGAACCGGTGGCGTGATAGCACTTGACCGTAACGGGAACATCTCCATGCCATTCAACACCAACGGTATGTTCCGCGGTTACAAAACCTCGGAAGGTAAAAACGGTGTATTTATATTCGCGGACGAACCAACAACCATAGTCCGGTAAAAAACACGCAGAGACGCCCCCAGTAGGGGCGTCTCTGCAATCGAATATTATACAAATCGTTTACTGATACAACTTTACAGATCCGTACGAAGCGTCAACTTCCACATATGATTTGGGGCTGCTGCATTTGCCTACCTTCCCCTCAAGCTCTGAGGAGGTATTGCCAACGATCCTTCTGGTTGGTGAAAAATTGGCGTCATCGATCTTTAAGCTTCCGTATGAGCTGCTGGCTTTGAGCGTGTAGCAGGCTGAAGGATTTATTCCCAGCTTCACCGCGCAGTAACCGGCTTTGACGGTGATGCTGTTAAACTCAGCCGGGATCACATCCACTGATAGGTTGCCGTATTTTGTTTCTACCTCAAGTTTCTTATTCACTTTGCCCAGGTTGATATCTGTGTATCCGGCCATCAGGACTACATTATTTGCAGCGGTGACAACATATCCGTCATACTTGGCTTCGGCTACCAGAGAACTCACTTCACCTACAGAGATCTTTGAGTATTTGCTGTCAAGCAGCAGAGCAGAAGCTTTTTCAATCCTGAACTGTCCACAGTAGCGTACAACAATATCAGCCCATCCAAGCTCGTCTGCGGATGCTTTGCCATAGGCTATATCTATGGTGTTCAGCGGTTTGGTATTGCCTCTTGATAGTTTGTGTACGGTAAGATCGCCATACTTGACCGCCAGGTTCGTTAGCCCCGCGACCTCATCTATCGATGTATTGCCGTACTTGTTTGTCACGTCAAGGTTGATGTTCGCCGGCATTTTTATGTTATAGTTGATGCTGAATGTGTTTGATCCGCCTTTCCAGTTGATCGAGGAAAAGTCTTCGTTGAAGACGGTCTCTGCCGTGAGGTTACCGCCTTCTTCAGTAAATTTTACCTGGATCATGTCGAGGAGCTTCTGTGCCTTCTCGGCTGATGAATGTTCAACCTTGACAGTCACATCAATAACGATGTTGTTCTGATCCCATGTCTCCGTGACTACCGAGCCAAACTTGTTTATGACTGTGAGAGTGGTATTGTCAGTAGGTACCATCTCCCTGTGAAATTCCTTCTTCACCTCTACTGCTGAGGCTGTCAGTGTGACTGCGCAGAGTAACACTGCGAATGTCGCCACTCTCTGGTTAAATCGTAACTTTTTCATGGCTGCTTGGATTTTCGGTTTCTGCTTTTATTTGTTTGAGCTGATCGAGAAGATAACTCATAACTTCAATTTTTGACTGGTAATGTTTGATCATGGCATCGACTATGCGCTGATCATTCGGGTTTGCCTTCAGCTCCTTCTGGAGCTCCACATAGACTGAATCCATGCTTGCAAGCTCCTTCATCATGATCTCCTTCTGTTCAGGGTTGTTGAAATCGATGGATGTAAATTCATTTTCCATGAAGTTCACCTCGCGGACGTAATATTTTTCCACTTCGCGATATTCGGGAGACACCTCGCTCAGGGTCATTGTCTTTTTCAGGCTTGGTTTGATGAAGTGTTCAAATGACCACAGTGATGAGAGGGTCACAAGAAGGGTGACAACAGCTGCCTTGAGCAGGTACGGAAGAATGCTCCGTTTTGTTTTGCCTGCGTGCAAACGTGTCGCCAGCTTGAAGCTGAACCTCTCGAAGTGACCATCTGACGGCTCCCTGTCGTCAAACTCACTTCTTCCTTTTCTGATTATCTCTTCCAGTCTATTCATGATTTTTAAATATTTCTGTTTTTTAATTCACCCATCAGCTTCTGCTTTGCCCTCGAGAGTTGTGATCTCGATGTGCTGCTTGAGATGTTGAGCAGTTCTGCTATCTCATCGTGATCATAACCTTCGATGAGGTAGAGAGAGAGTATCACCCGGTATCCTTCCGGCAGCCTTTCAATGGCTGCCTTCACTTCTTCAACCTTAGCTTCCAGATCCGCCAGGTAAGCGGCGTCATCGCTTGTTTCGTCGCGGAGGCCGATGTGACTGTCAATGTCTTCAAAGATCGCTTTCCTTTTTCCCAGGGCGTCGAGTGATCTGTTCACCACTATTCTCTTCAGCCATGCACCGAAGCTGACGGTACCTGAGTAGGTGTTTATCTTTTCGAAGGCTGAGAGGAACGCTTCCTGCATCACATCTTCAGCCTCCATGCTGTCGTTCACGATACGCAGGCTTGTGTTGAACATAGCCTTGTAGTACAACTTGTAAACCTGGAACTGTGCCTGCTGGTCGCCATCACGACACCCGTCGATCAGGTCCTGGTGTATGTTCCTGAATGCTGCTTCAACATTTTCCATCTTTCTAAGAAGATCTGATTTGTGTATGTTAGTTGCTGCACCCACGTACTTGAACTATTCATAACAATGACGAATGTAATGCGTGAATGCTGCATCCAAGATAAAAAAAAGCTGCAAGCGGATAAAAAAAAGTTTTCAGCCCTGTGTCACCGTTCCTGTGGCGTAGTCAAGTTGTGATCCGAAGAGGCTGTGAGGTATGGAATAGACCAGCAGGAGAAGGATTGCTGCCGCAATGGTATAAGCAGGGCGTTCACGTCTGCGGTTCATTACAACTGCCAATATCCATCCGGCAATGGCGATAAGTGTCTTATTATCTGTAAGATCCCAGCCAAACGGTATCCCTGTCCATAACTCGCCGAAGGCATATTTCTGCACTAACGGGCCAAGGATCATCCCTCCGGCCAGAAGCAGCCAGAGAGCCCACCGGCCCTGTCTTCTCTGCTCACTTCTGCCGAATGCGGCTGTGAGACCTGCCAGGTTTGAGAGCAGCATGGCTAAAAACATGATCAGAATATGCGGTATCATGACAAATGCCGGCACATCACCCTTGAACCTGATCACAACCGGCTTGTCTCTTTTTATCGGTATTTCGCTTCCTGAAGGTGTGACAAGAGTGATAAAATATTCAAGTTTTCCTGCAGGGGGCTGGGAGGGAAGCTCGCCCACGAGACTGCTCCCGTCCCTGTGCATGTCAGAGGCAGTCCATTGCTCATCCATCCTGAACCTCCTGTAATAAATCTTTCCGGTGACGGCAGCGGGAATTTCAAGACTGATGGTGCAGGGATGAGTGTTTGTCTGGCTCCTCTTAAGGCTAATGTCATATTCTGAGCCTTCAACTGTAACAGACGTTTTCTCCGGATATGTCGGACCGGTCATTCTCTGATACATTGCAGCCGCAATCGTTATCAGAACAGCTGTTATCCAGAAGAGTGTCTTTTTCATTTATCCTGATTGATTTGTAGTACTACAATTGAATTAGTAAAAGCTCATGCTTACCGTTTCGCAGTACGTCAACCGTAACTGCCTGTCCGCGTTTCAGCTGACTGAGCCTGAAGGTATAGTCTTCTATATTATTCACCGGCTTGTTATCAAGAGCAACAATAACGTCTCCCTTGAGCATTCCGCCCAGGGCAGCCGGTCTCCCGGGAAAGACAAAGTCAGCTCTCAGTCCGTTTTTCACATTGCCGGCAACGTCAGGCATGATTCCCAGTGTGACGCCCCTGCGACGCAAAACTGCCTGCGAAGGCCCCTTCGGACCCGCCTCCTGAAAAGCCAGCCTGGCGGGCTCATTGGCGGCATCGGCCACAACACCGTAAATAAGATTGCCTACTCTGACCATACCGTCATAATTAAGCTTGTCATAAGTGTCCGAGGGTGTATGATAATCGAGGTGCAGACCGGTAGTAATGGAAAGAACAGGTATGTTCTTGCTGTAGAAAGTGGAATAATCGGACGGGCCATATCCTTCATCGGTGAAGCTGAGGCTGAGCAGGGTGGTGTCGTTGAATGACATTACCGTATCACGAAGTCCTGCTGCAGTGCCTACGCCACCCACCTGCACCCCGTTTCCTTCTTTCATCCGTCCCACCATATCGAGGTTCACCATCAGATCGACTGATGCGGGGTTGATGCCCATGTTTTCGACGAAGTACTTCGACCCAAGCAGCCCCAGTTCCTCGCCTGTGAAAGCGACGAACAGGATGCTGCGGGCAAAGCCCTCTTTCACAGAGGCCAGCTTCTCTGCCAGCTCTATCATCATGGCAACGCCAGAGGCATTGTCGTCTGCCCCGTAATGAACAGCAACAGTGTCCGGTGTCCTGCTTCCTGAGCCGGGTCCTCCCATACCGAGGTGATCATAATGAGCGCCAATGATAACATATTGATCTTTCATGGTCGTGCCTTGAAGGAACATTACCACATTTGCAGCAACGGCATTTTTAGCCACTACTTCGGCTGTGCCGTCAGCTGTCGAGCCGGTAATGAAGCTGTCAGGCCTGAGTTCTGATCCGGCATTCTTTTCGAGCTCTTTTATGGTTTTTCCGGCAGGTTTCAGAATGGTATCAGCAATATTTCTTTTTATCTGCATTACGGGAATTCCTGCACTGCCGGAGCCCCTTGAAAGTTTGTCAAGGTTATCGCCAGCATCCCATTCTTCACCTGAAACAAGGAGTGCCCCCGCAGCTCCGTTCTCGCGGGCTGACAGCACCTTCATCCGGTCAGATGCAAGTGTGTTATAGGATGAGGCAGCAGGATTTGCATCAGGATATCCGCGCATCATCAGGGCCCATTTGCCCTTTAAATCGATGTCCCTGAAGTCATTCCACTGCATGGAATCGTTTGCCGCCATAAAGCCATAGCCGCAGAAGACCACCCCGGCATTCAGCGAGTTGTTTGCCGTGAGAGCCATCGGGACAAAGTCCGTTCCGGGTATCAGCTCAGTACCGTTTATTGACAGCCTGTTAGACTTGCCGCTCTCGGCTGATACGTTTACATCAAATCTTTGCAGGCCGTCACCGATGTATGGCTTCAGTTTTGCCTTACTTAGCTGTCTTCTTATATAGCGGGCCGCCAGAGTGTCGTATCCGGTTCCGGTCCCTCTTCCGGCAAATTCTTCACCCGCAAGGCGCGAAGTGATATCCAGGAGCTCATCCTGTGTGATCCTTGCGTTACGGTTTGTTGCTGCACATGAACTGAGGAGAAGCGCTATGGAAGCACCTATTAAAAAATTATTTCTCATATAGGATCTATTCAAATTTCAGAATGGCCGTTTTAATAATTGAAATGGCATCGCGAAGCTGCTCTTCCGTAATAACAAGGGGAGGTGCGAACCTGATTATATGGCCGTGGGTTGGTTTAGCCAGCACACCCAGCTCCATCATGGCGAGGCATACATCCCAGGCTTCCTTTCCGTTCTTTGGCCTTATAACGATGGCATTGAGAAGACCTTTACCCCTTACAAGCTCGATCATGTCTGATTTAAGTGCTCTCATCCCTTCGCGGAATATCTCTCCGAGCTTCTCAGCCTTCTCAGCAAGTTTTTCCTCCCTGACAACCTCGAGTGCTGCAATGGCAACTTTTCCTGCCAGGGCATTGCCGCCGAACGTTGATCCGTGTTCGCCGGGTTTAATCGTAAGCATGATATAATCATCTGCAAGTACTGCCGAGACCGGCAGAACACCGCCTGAGAGTGCCTTGCCGAGAATAAGGATATCAGGCCGCACACCTTCATGGTCACACGCCAGCAGCTTGCCGGTACGGCCGATGCCTGTCTGCACCTCGTCAGCAATAAAAAGAACATTTTTCTTCCTGCAGAGGTCATAGGCCTTTTTAATGTATCCTTCATCAGGAACGAAGACACCGGCTTCACCCTGTATTGGTTCAACAAGGAAACCGGCAACGTCAGGATCAGCCAGAGCTTTCTCCAGTGCCGGGATATTATTGTAAGGAATGGTTATGAAACCGGGAGTGAAAGGCCCGTAGTCCTTTCTTGCGTCCGGGTCCGTCGACATGGAGACGATAGTTATCGTGCGGCCGTGAAAATTGCCTTCACAGACAATGATCTTAGCCTGGTTCTCCCTGACTCCTTTTACCAGGTATGCCCACTTACGGCATAGCTTGAGGGCGGTCTCGTCCGCCTCAGCCCCGGTGTTCATCGGTAATACCTTGTCATAACCGAAATACTTTGTGACATATTCCTCATATTCACCAAGGACAGAATTGAAAAAAGCCCTTGATGTGAGAGTAAGCTTACCGGCCTGCTCCACCAGCGCAGCGGTTATTTTAGGATGGCAATGTCCCTGATTAACAGCTGAGTATGCCGACAAAAAATCATAGTAGCGTTTGCCCTCAACGTCCCATACAAACGGACCCTTGACCTCTGTCCAGAACAACCGGCAGCGGGTGATAGTTATGGGCTCCGAATTTCTCTTCTCTCTCGATGTAATCCTGAGGTTTCATATGCAAAATTTTTATGTTTTTAAATATTTATCAGGGACGACAATTTTACGAACCTTTTTCGACAAAAAGAAACTTCGAAATCATGATTCTCCGCCAAGGAGGTCAGGTCTCTTTTTTTCTGTGTTCCGGACTGACTGTTCAAATCGCCATTTTTCTATTTCCGGGGTATTGCCGCCAATCAGAATATCAGGTACTTTCCATCCTCTGAAATCTGCAGGTCTCGTATAAACGGGAGGAGCAAGGAGATTATCCTGGAATGAGTCTGACAGTGCGGACTCGGAATCAGACAGGGCTCCGGGAAGAAGTCGCACAATAGCGTCTGTAATCACTGCCGCGGGCAACTCACCTCCGGTCAGCACATAATCACCGATCGATATCTCCATGGTGACAAGATGATCCCTGATACGCTGATCAATACCCTTATAATGACCGGCAAGAATGATGATGTTTTTTTTCATCGAAAGATCATTGGCAATATGCTGGTTGAGTGGGATGCCGTCAGGAGAGGTGTAGATGACCTCATCATAATGACGCTGGGAAGATAGATAAGTGATGCAATTATAGACAGGTTCAATCATCATTACCATTCCCGGCCCTCCGCCGAACGGATAATCATCAGCACTTTTATGTTTATCCGTTGAAAAATCACGCAGGTTAATTATGTTGATTTCTGCTATGCCTTTTGCCCTTGCCCTTTTGATTATTGATTCGTCAAACGGACTTCGCAGAAGCTCTGGCAATAATGTTATTATATCGATTCGCATAAAATTCTATTCGGTAAATCTAATATTGTTTTTTCGTATATTTGAATGAATTAATGCCTAAATAACATCCAATAAATTCAAAAATCATGGGAAAATTTGTGATCTCAAAAAGAAAAAACGGCGAGTTCCAGTTCAACCTGGTAGCAGGCAATGGCGAGACAATCCTTACCAGTGAAGGATATGCCTCAAAACCATCTTGCATGAATGGTGTCAAGTCAGTTATGAAAAATGCCGGTGAAACGAAGAGATTTGAAGCAAAGGTGGCAAAGAACGGTAAATTTCATTTTAACCTGAAGGCTACAAACGGCCAGGTAATTGGTTCAAGCGAGTTGTACGAAACACAAGGCAGCTGTGAAAACGGTATGGTATCGGTGAAGAAGAATGCCGTTGATGCAAAAATTGATGATCAGACCAGGTAAACAACTTAATGATGTTAATAAACCCTGCCTCCCATAGCAGGGTTTAATTTTTCCAATAGTCACAAATGGAATGCAGGAGCGGTTGCGGAGCCTGTTGTATAATTCCGTCGATATCATCTCCCATACCCGGAATGCCTGGAGGCAAGCCTTCAGGAGTGAGATGCATTCATCTTTCAGCTGATTACAGATGCGCATTATGGAATAAACCTGAAAGGCCCGGAGTCTGCCAGGCTTTCAGGGCTGAACCGGATTTCTGCGGTAACGACCGCGAGGATGCAATCTCAATACTGTCATCGCTGCTGTGATCAAATTTTTCCTGCCATCGACCTGGTAAAGATGGTAATAGATAAAAAAAATGACATTACTTTGGCTGCGTGTAAACCTATGAACTAAAACTCCGTTAACCGAAACTATGAAAAACAAGATTATTCCCCAGGGTTATCTATATCCGAAAGGATACACAAATTACATATTTGTGCTGCTCTTCCTGCTTTATATGTTTGACTATATAGACAGGTCGATTGTCACATCTATGTTTGTTAATATTGAAAAGGATCTCGGGATAACACATACCCAGAGCGGACTTCTTATGTCGGCGGTTTACTGGGCAATAGTCCTGCTTACATTTCCTGTTTCAATACTCGTAGACAGATGGAACCGGACAAAGACAATCGGCATCATGGCAGTACTGTGGAGCTTAGCCACGGCTTTATGCGCTCTGACAGGCAACTTTATGCAGTTATTGTTTACCAGGGCTTTGATAGGTGTGGGAGAAGCAGGCTATGCTCCCGGCGGTACTGCAGTGATCTCAGGCCTTTATCCCGAGGATAAGCGATCGCGGATGATGGGCCTGTGGAATGCTTCCATACCTCTTGGAACTGCCATTGGCGTGCTGCTGGGAGGTATTATTGCCACCAGGCTGGGATGGAAGCATGCTTTTGGACTCGTGGCTCTGCCAGGACTTATTATAGCCGTTCTTTTCTTCTTTGTTAAGGACTACAAAACTGTCGATCTCACTTTTACCGACAGTCAGAATAAAAAGACAAAGATGAAATTGAATGATATCACTAAAGAATTCCTTTCCAGACCTTCTCTGATATTTACATATTTCGGATTTGCTGCAGTGGTTTTTGTCTCCACATCACTTATAACATGGCTCTCAACCTATTTCCATGTCACGCGTAACCTTCCCGTCGAGAAGGCAGGGTCGATGGCAAGTGCAGTAATGGTTCTGGCAATTGTGGGAGCGCCACTCGGGGGGTACATTACTGACCAATGGAGGAAAACAAACCTCAAGGCGCGCCTGTTGCTGCCCGCGATGACATCTCTTCTTTCGGCAGTCTTTCTGCTTATAGCACTATGGTTCACAAGGGGAACGGTTCAGTACATCTTCTTCCTTTTGATGGGCGTGACACTCACTGCCTTTGTCCCGGCAGCGGCTGCCGTGACGCAGGATGTTGTACATGCAGGACTGAGGGCAATGTCATATGCGATTGCTGTCGTGGTGCAAAACCTTCTCGGAGCCTCGACTGCACCTTTTGTGATAGGCAAAATGTATGACCTGTACGATATCAAAACAGCCCTGTCACTTCTTCCCTTTATGCTTATGCTGGGTGCAATACTCTTTTATACAGGTTCACATTTTTATCTGAAGGACCTTGGCAAAACAGCTAAAATAAAACTGGAGGCGGAGGTATAGATGAGAATTGCCCTTCTGGGATATGGCCGCATGGGCCGCGAGATTGAACAGGCTGCCATTGCAAGCGGCCACACCGTGGTTTTAAGGACTGATATTCAAAATGCAGGAGATCTCAATGAAGTAACCGCTAAGGGATGTGATGTTGCCATTGAGTTTACCGGACCCGGTGCAGCAGCCGACACGATCGTCAGAGCCCTTGTGCTCGGTATTCCTGTGGTCTCGGGCTCGACGGGATGGCTGGCAAGATATGACGAGGTAACGCGTCTCTGCCTGGAAAAAAACGGCTCATTCATCCATTCATCGAATTTCAGCATTGGTGTAAATATTCTTTTCAGGCTGAATAAAGAGCTTGCACGGATAATGAATCTCCAGGGTGATTATCAGGTGTCTGTTGATGAAATGCACCATGCCCGGAAGCTTGATGCTCCCAGCGGGACTGCCATAACGCTGGCCGGGGATATTGCGGATCTGGACAGTGCGTATGACGGATGGTCGAAGGCGGGTGATATGACTGATCCGAAGAAAATAACAATTACATCACACAGAGAGGGTACGGTACCCGGAATACACACTGTGACCTGGATATCGGATGCAGATAAAATCAGCCTCAGGCATGAGGCTCTGAACCGCAGGGGATTTGCTGCAGGAGCATTGCTGGCTGCAGGCTATATCTCAACACGCAGAGGGGTTTTTACAATGAATGATGTCTTAAATCTTTAATTATAATTAGATTTGCAGCCAAATAACAGATACATGAATAAAATACTCCAGAGCAAATACTTCAAATTTGGTGTTGCAGCAGTCTTATATATCCTCTGGGTTATATGGCTGGGAAATTACTGGTGGCTGTTCGGCCTGCCGATAATTTTTGATATTTATGTTACCAGGAAGGTGAACTGGACATTCTGGAAAAAGCGTGAGGGTAAAAACAGTGTTGTCATTGAATGGCTTGACGCTCTGATATTTGCAGTTGTGGCGGTTACATTTATAAATATATTCTTCTTCCAGAACTACCGCATTCCCTCACCTTCCATGGAGAAGACACTTCTTGTAGGTGATCATCTTGCTGTCAGTAAGTTGGCATACGGTCCTCGTATGCCCAACACCCCGCTGGCATTTCCGTTTACACAGAACACCCTGCCTTTTTCAAATGGAAGAGCCAAGTCGTGGTCAGACCTGATACACCGCAAATACAAGAGACTTGCAGGTTTTGGCCATGTGAAGAATAATGATGTTGTAGTCTTTAATTTCCCGGCAGGAGATACTGTTTGTCTTGAAAATACTGCAGTAAGCTATTACGAGATTCTCAGAGAGCGTGTTGAGATGCTCACTGCCGAAGATATCCGGGCAAACAGGAAACTGAAGAGCAAGGAAGAATATAATTCTCAGGCCAGGCAGCTTGTATGGAGCGAGAACACAGTGATCTTCAGGCCCGTCGACCGTCGAGATAATTATGTAAAACGTTGCGTGGGTATTCCCGGTGACACGATCACAATAAAAGGGGGTCAGCTTTACGTGAATAACATTGCCACCCCTGACAACGGAACGCAGCAGACTGATTATTATGTACGGACCAACGGTACACGTATAAACCCGAAGGCTTTCGAGAGGATGGGCGTATCAAAATCAGATCAGTCGCTGATGCTTTCAGGAACTGTCTATAAGCTTCCCCTGACGAAGGATAATGCAAAGGTGATATCAGGTTTTGCCAATGTCACCGGTGTTGAACAGGAGGTAATGAGGCCTGGGGAGTATGCGCCTTATATTTTTCCTCATGATCCCGGATACCGGTGGAATGAGGATAACTTTGGTCCTCTGTGGATACCGAAAAAGGGAACGACCGTCAGACTTGATCTCTCAAACCTGAGCCTCTATTCACATATTATAGATATTTATGAAGAAAACGACCTTAAGGTAAAAGACGGAATTATCTATATCAACGGTAAGCCTGCCGATAGCTATACCTTTAAGATGGACTATTACTGGATGATGGGTGATAACAGGCACGACTCTGCCAACTCACGGTTCTGGGGATATGTCCCGGAGGATCATATCGTCGGCCGCCCTGTGATCGTTTGGTTGTCTATTGACAAGGAAGGTATGGGACTTGGCAAGATAAGATTCAAGAGGTTCTTTAAAAGTGCAAGATAATTTGCGATTGTCGATTTAGGAATTTTAACTCGCAAATCGCAAATCGCAAATCGTAAATAAAAAAGCGGGGATCGCCCGCTTTTTTTTATTCCTTCACTTTATCCACGATTGCCTTGAAGGCTTCGGGGTGGTTCATTGCAAGGTCGGCCAGTGTCTTGCGGTTAAGGGTGATACCCTTCCTGTCAAGTCCGCCGATAAATTCTGAATAGCTCATCCCGTAAAGGCGAACTCCTGCGTTGATCCTTTGTATCCATAAAGCCCTGAACTGGCCTTTCTTGTCTCTGCGGTCACGATAGGCATAGGCGAGACCCTTCTCAAGCACATTCTTGGCGACACTGTAAACAGTGGCGTTGTTTCCGAAGTACCCTTTGGTCTGCTTGAAGACTTTCTTTCTCCTTGCCTTTGATGCTGGTGCGTTTGTTGCTCTTGGCATTTTCTTTTCTCTTTTTCGGATGTAAGCGCCGTTAAGGTCTTTTATGCTTCACATCCAGGTTAATAATTCAGTTGATTATCACACTGTCAGGCGGTTAACATTACTTTAACCCGAGAAGAAGCTGGACATTCTTCTTGTCAGCCTTATCTACCATTCCGTCATAGGTAAGATTCCTCTTACGTTTGGTTGACTTCTTGGTCAGGATGTGGCTTTTGAAAGCATGCTTACGCTTGATCTTACCTGAACCGGTCAAAGAAAATCTCTTCTTTGCACCCGGATTTGTTTTCATTTTTGGCATAATATAAATATAAGTATATAAAAAATTCTATTTCTTCTTCTTCGGAGAGAGGATGATGATCATCCTTTTTCCTTCCAGTCTCGGCATCTGGTCAACTTTACCATAGTCATCAAGGTCGTTTACAAAACGCGCAAGCAGTTTTTCACCCTGCTCCTTAAAGAGAATTGATCTTCCCTTAAAAAACACATAGGCTCTGACCTTGGCTCCCTCTTCAAGGAAATTGATAGCGTGCTTCAGTTTGAAGTTGTAATCGTGATCGTCAGTGTTTGGTCCGAAACGTATCTCTTTGACAACTATTTTCGCAGCATTGGCTTTGATTTCCTTCTGCTTCTTTTTCTGTTGATAGAGAAACTTCTGATAATCAACAACTTTACATACGGGCGGGTCTGCGTTGGGAGATATCTCAACAAGATCCAGTTCCATTTGGTCAGCGAGCTCGAGGGCATCTCTTATGTCCATCACCTTCGGCTCGATGTTTTCACCCACAACCCTTACTGTTCTGGCTGTGATCCTGTTGTTAATCCGGTGCTCCGGTTCCGGTTTTCTTCCCGGCCTGGGCCTGGAAAAGATTGGTCCTGCTATGATTTGGTCCTCCAGTTACGTTAATACTATGCTTTAATTCAATCTCTTAATTACCAATTTCTTTCGAAATCTCGTTTTTTATCAGGCTGACGAATTCATCAGGTTTCATAACTCCCTTATCGCCTTCACCTTGCCTTCTGACGGAGACAGTCCCGCTCTCAACCTCTTTTTCACCTATAACGAGAAGGTATGGGATCCTCTTTAACTCATTATCCCTTATCTTCTTACCTATCTTTTCGCTCCTGTCGTCAATCAGGGTGCGAATATCGGAATTATTAAGGAATTTCAAAATAGTTTTTGAATAATCGTTGAATTTTTCGCTGATTGGCAATATCACAGCCTGGTCAGGGGTAAGCCACAGGGGGAATTTCCCCGCAGTATTTTCAATGAGCACGGCAATAAATCGCTCCATTGAACCGAAGACGGCCCTGTGTATCATCACCGGCTGATGCTTCTGGTTGTCGCTGCCCATGTATGTCAGTTCAAACCTCTCAGGGAGATTATAATCAACCTGTATGGTACCCAGCTGCCATCTGCGCCCGATTGCATCCCTGACCATGAAATCAAGTTTGGGCCCGTAAAATGCTGCTTCACCGATAGCGACGGAGGTGGTCAGGTTTTTCTCGCCGGCAGCTTCTATGATTGCTCTTTCAGCTTTCTCCCAGTTCTCATCCGAACCAATGTATTTCTCTTTGTTTGCCGGATCGCGGAGCGAGATCTGCGCAGTGAACTCATTGAAACCGGCTATCTTAAAGATATACTGCACAAGGTCAATGATACTCTTGAATTCGTCTTTCAGCTGGTCAGGACGGCAGAAGTGGTGGGCATCATCCTGTGTAAAGCTTCGCACTCTGGTGAGCCCATGGAGCTCGCCGCTCTGTTCATAACGGTAGACGGTGCCGAATTCGGCCATCCTGATCGGCAGGTCACGGTATGAATGAGGTGAAGCGTTGTATATTTCGCAGTGATGGGGGCAGTTCATGGGTTTGAGCATGAATACCTCACCCTCCTGCGGTGTTGTTATAGGCCTGAATGAATCAGCACCGTATTTCTCAAAGTGACCGGAAGTCTTATATAGTTCTACATTGCCTATATGCGGTGTCGAAACCATCACATAGCCTCTCTCTTTCAGGACCCTGGTCATGAAGTCTGTCAGTCTCTGCTTCATGTCGGCCCCTTTGGGCAGCCACAGAGGAAGGCCCATGCCGACCTTCGGTGAGAAAGCAAATAGTTCAAGCTCTTTTCCGATGCGCCTGTGATCACGTTTCCGGGCTTCCTCCAGCATGACCATATATTCATCAAGCATCTTCTGTTTGGGGAAAGTGATCCCGTAGATACGAGTCATCATCTTCCTCTTTTCATCGCCTCTCCAGTAGGCACCGGCAAGGCTCAGGACCCTGATGGCTTTTATCGATGATGTATCCGGCAGATGAGGCCCGCGGCAGAGATCAGTGAAGTTGCCCTGCCTGTACAACGTGATGGTGCCGTCTTCAAGCTCAGAGATAAGCTCGGTCTTGTATTCATCGCCTTTCTTTGAAAAGAGCTCCAGCGCTTCCTTCTTGCTGACCTCGGTCCGCACTATTGGGCTGTTCCTTGCAGCAAGCTCTTTCATACGGTCTTCAATAACAGGCAGGTCAGCATCAGTGATGACCTTGCCTTCACCCGGGTCGACATCATAATAGAAACCGCTCTCTATAGCCGGACCGATACCGAACTTTATACCCGGATACAGTGATTCCAGGGCTTCAGCCATCAGGTGTGCCGAAGAGTGCCAGAACGTATGTTTTGCCTCAGGGTCATCCCACTTGTGCAATTTCAGGGTTGCGTCAGTATCAATAGGGCGGGAGAGATCCTGCAACTCACCGTTTACCGTTGCAGCGTAGACATCAGCGGCCAGCCTCGGGCTGACAGACATGGCTACTTCATAGCTGCTGACACCTTTCTGATACTCCCTGACAGAGCCATCGGGGAATGTTATCCTGATCATTAAATCTGAATTAAAATTAGTTTGCAAAGATAACGAATTTTTGCACGCCAATATTCATGCACTTTTTTAGACCTGATTGATACCTGTTATTGATGGAAATTTCATGTCACGGATTTTGGATTTGATATAGAGGCACAAAGGGATCTGCAGTCCGCGACAGGAAACAGCTTATGCCTTTAAAGAACAGGTCCTTTGCGACAACGGTGAAGAAATAGTTCTGATCAGATATAAAAATTTTTATCTCCTGATTCCATTTAATAAATTTCGTTAAGTTTGTGTGTTAACAAACCTAATCGAAAAAATCAGATGGATACAAAATTTGCGCTTGGCGGAATAGACTACCTGATTATGGCAGTCTATTTTCTCTTTGTCCTTGGTATTGGGTGGGCCCTGAAAAAGTACATGAAGAATGCTTCAGCCTTTCTCGAGGCTGGCAGGTCAATCCCGGCCTGGGTCGCCGGCCTGGCGTTCATTTCCACCAACCTGGGTGCACTCGAGGTTATGGGTATGACAGGTTCCGGGCTGAAGTACGGTATGCTCACCACCCATTTTTACTGGATAGGCGCCATTCCGGCAATGGTCTTCCTGGCACTTTTCATGATGAGGTTCTATTACGGTTCCAAGGCCAGATCAGTGCCTGAGTATCTTAAGCTTCGCTATAATGAAAAGACCCGCGGCCTGAATGCCATTCTCTTTGCTGTAATGACGATTCTGGCATCAGGCATCTCGATGTATGCGCTTGCTATTCTTCTTGAGAATGTCCTTGGATGGAACTTCAATATTTCACTGTTTGCTTCGGCAGCAATAGTGCTAGCATACACTTACCTGGGTGGTCTTTCGTCAGCCATTTATAACGAGGTGCTTCAGTTCTTCATCATAGTGATCGGTCTTCTGCCTATGGCGATACTTGTCATGAGCGATGTTGGGGGATGGAACGGACTGCAGACCAGCTTGGCCCCGATTGTTGAGGGCAAAGGATTTGCAGGAGACGCCTGGACAACAACGTGGAAATACACAGCCAATGCTTCCGGTAACCCGCTGGGTGTTGCATGGTATGGCATTTTCGCAGGGCTGGGGTTTGTACTCTCTTTCGGGTACTGGTGCACAAATTTCCTGATCGTTCAGCGTGCCATGGCCGCTGAGTCCATGACCGCTGCCCGTAAAGTGCCGCTTATAGGAGCCATTCCAAAGATGTTCATCCCGTTTCTTATTATCGTTCCGGGTATTGCAGCACTTGTTTTAATGAATGATCCTCTGAAAGGATTTGCCCTGCCGCTGAATGATGCAGGACAGCCAATATATGATTACACTATAATCATGCTTCTCAAACAATACCTGCCGGCAGGCGTGCTGGGCCTCGGCGTGACTGCCCTGCTGGCCTCATTCATGTCAGGTATGGCCGGTAACGTGTCAGCATTTAACACTGTGTGGACCTATGATATCTACCAGAGTTATATCAGACCTGTCACGGGAAACAAAGAAGCTGATGACAGACACTATCTCAAGGTCGGAAAGATGGCTACCATTTTTGGTGTGCTGGTAAGTATTGCCGCCGCATATATAGCCAGTATGTTCGGGAACATAATGGACTTCCTTCAGACAATCTTCTCAATGATCAACGCACCTCTCTTTGCTGTGATCTTCCTGGGTATGTTCTGGAAACGGTCTACCGGTAACGCAGCATTTATCGGTCTCCTGGGCGGCTTCATCATTGCGTTGCTGCATCACGGAATATCCGTACCTGAGGGAGCCACCACGCTCGTCAAAGGAGGGTGGATCGCACCGCTGATTACATATCCTGTTGAGATGGCTCAGAATTTCTGGACAGCTATTTATGCATTTTCGACTGCATCATTGCTGACTGTGATCTTATCGCTTCTTGCTAAGCGCACAAAGACAGATGATGAGCTCAACGGACTGGTTTATTCAATGACCCCAAGGCTTGATGACAGTGCTGTTTTGTGGTATAAGAGACCCTGGTTCCTGGCAGTTATCGTCGGGTTAATTATGATAGTGCTTTCAATATTGTTCTGGTAACCTAAAACATTAATATCATGTTAGATATAAGATTTCCAATTGGACTCATGTTTTCGATTTTCGGGTTAATTATAACCATTTACGGTCTGACTACCATTGGTCACGATGCGATGTATGTCCGTTCGCTGGGCGTGAATGTTAACCTGATATCAGGAATCTGTACTCTTACATTTGGTCTGGTCATGCTCTTGCTCTCTGACCCTGTCAGGAAAAAGCTGAAAAAGAAAAATGTATGACCATCAAGTCAAAAAAAAGCTGCGAATTGCAGCTTTTTTTATTTGCGATTTGCGATTTGCGATTTGCGATTGAAGAAACCCCGAAAATCGACAATCGCAAATTTAAAGGGTCCTTTTTTCTACATATTATCAGAGAAAACTGATGGCGGCAGGGATCTCAGATTGTATCTCGAGGCCATCACCTCACCATAGGCTCCGGCAGAACGTATGGCTATCAGATCACCGCGTTTTGTTTCCGGCAGCTCAATGAATTTGCCAAAGGTGTCAGTTGTTTCGCATATTGGCCCTGATACAGTATATTTTTTCTCCCTTAATTCCGAAGTGAGGTTATCAATACGGTGATAGGCATGATAGAGCGCCGGTCTCATCAGTTCCGTCATACCGGCATCAAGGATTACGAAAGTCTCCCCGGCACCTTCCTTTACGAACAAAACGGTGGATATGAGAGAACCGCATCCGGCAGTAAGAGAACGACCCAGCTCAAAAGAAATGGTACTCCGTATCTTTTTATCCAGGTGATCGCGGAAGATATTAAAATATTCTGCAAAAGGCGGTACCAGGTCAGGCTCAGTGTAGCTTACTCCCAATCCTCCTCCCAGGTTAATATCACCAGGCTCAAGTCCCCGGTCTGTAAACCAGTCATACAGCTCGTTCACCCTTGAACAGAGATTCCGGTAAACATGCAGGTCTGTGATCTGTGACCCGATGTGAAAATGAATCCCTGCGAAACTGACACTCTTAAGACGGGGAAGGAGAGATATTACCTTATCCAGTTCAGTTATCCTTATTCCGAATTTGTTTTCGTCTGTCCCGGTAGTGATTTCCCTGATGGTATGGGCTTCTATATTTGGATTGATGCGCAGGGCCACCCTGGCTGTCATGCCCATCCGGCCGGCAATCTCATTTATGACTTCAAGCTCTTCAAAAAACTCGCAGTTGAAACACTTTATCCCGGCCTTCAGCCCTGTCTCTATCTCCCGATCGCTCTTACCCACTCCGGCAAAGACTATCCCGGCGGCCGGGAAGCCACAGCTGACAGCTTGCTCAATCTCATTTCCGCTGACACAATCAGCCCCGAAACCAAACCCTGATATTTTTTTAAGGATTACAGGATTGAAGTTGGCTTTGACGGCATAATGAACTTTGAATCCTCTGGCAGCAGCTTCTCTTGATACGATGGAGAGTGTCGTACCCAGCACATCCATGTCGTAATAATAAAAAGGTGTATTGTGCCTTCGCAGCCGCTCTGTGATCTCTTTACTGAATATCATGCTTCCGGGAATAATTTTAAACTCAGCGCCTGAAGCGCTACTGTCTTATCGCTTGAATTAATAAGGATCGAAACGCTGTTACCGCTTCCGCCGTATGAAATCATCTTTACAGGAATTGTATTGAGTGCCTCAAATATCTCGGGTGCAGAACCAACCCTGTCAGGACGAAAATCACCGACGACACAGATAATGGTCTGCTCTTTTTCGACCTCCACCACTCCGATGGAGCTCAGCGCTTTCACAATTTCGTCGAGGCAGGTTGCATCGTCAATGGTAAGGGAAACGGATACCTCGGACGTGGTGATCATGTCAATAGGTGTTTTGAAACTTTCAAACACCTCAAAGATCCTTCTCATAAAGCCATAGGCCATCAGCATACGGTCAGACCGGACCCTCAGGACTATTATACCGTCTTTTGCCGCCACAGCCTTGTAATCCTGCCGGTTCGATACCGAAGTGATGAGAGTTCCTTCATCGGATGGCTCCATTGTGTTTTTCAGCCTTACGGGGATGTTTTTCATCCTGGCCGGATTAATGCTTGAGGGATGCAGAATCTTGGCGCCGAAATATGCAAGTTCTGCTGCCTCGTCAAAGGAGAGATTCCTTATGACCCGGGTATCCTTAACAAATCTGGGATCATTGTTATGCAGGCCGCTTATGTCTGTCCATATCTGTACTTCTTCTGCCTCTGACGCCGCACCAATAATTGTTGCGCTATAGTCACTGCCGCCCCTCCGCAGGTTATCCGTTTCTCCGTAGGCATTCCTGCAGATGAATCCCTGGGTGATGATGATCTTCTCATCATTCACTGCTGTAAGTTCACGTTTCAGGTTTTCCCTTATATAGAAATAATCAGGTTCCCCATCCTTGTCGATACGCATGAAATTCAGCGCCGGGATCAATACAGAAGAAATACCGGTCTCTGAAAGAAGGAAATGAAGGAAAGCGGTTGATATCAGCTCACCGCGCGCCAGTATCCGTTTCTCATTGTGCCTGCTGTATTCCTTTGAGAACAGGCTGTCAATGTAACCGAAATGCTCATCCACAAGATCACGGGCCTTTGAAGACCATGTTTCTGACGAAAACAGAGCATCCGCCACTGCATAATATTGTTTACGCATGGCCTCACACCTTAGCCCTGATTCTTTCTTCTTACCTTCAGAGAATAGCTGTGACATCTCTGCCAGTTCATTGGTCGTGCCTGCCATGGCGGACAACACAACTATCTTTTTTGTATCGTTGTTTATCAGGGGAATAATAGCCCTGAAACGATCAGCCGATCCGACTGAAGTGCCCCCGAACTTATATACTTTCATTTTTTAATAAGGTCAACCTTAAGCTGCAAATCCTGATTTGCCGCGGTCAAATATATATAAAAGTGATACTCACAGTTAAATATTTTCTCTCTTTTCTCCAAAGAAGGCTGTTGTCAAAAAAAAATCTTTAATTTTGCAGCCGCTATTAAGGACAAAAGGCGCAGGACAAATAAAAAAAGGTCAACGGCGGCAACCATTGTGACTTTTGACTTTTGACTTTCGACTTTTGACTTCGAATAGCCCAGATGGCGAAATTGGTAGACGCGCTAGTTTCAGGGACTAGTGTCAGCAATGATGTGCAGGTTCGAGTCCTGTTCTGGGCACAAGTCACCCCGCCCAGGTGGTGAAATTGGTAGACACGCCAGCTTGAGGGGCTGGTGCCGGTTACGGTGTGCAAGTTCGAGTCTTGTCCTGGGCACAAAAAAAGTTGCGAAAGCAACTTTTTTTATTTGCGATTTGCGACTGTGTACTCCGAAGCCTTGCCAAAGGAGGATTTGCGATTTGTGATTTATTGAATTATCGCATCGTACGCTGCCTGAAGTATATGACCGCGGATCCACAAATCGGAGAGTTTATTGTTATTACGTGTCGGATAGACCCGGTTGCTGAGAAAAACATATGACAGTTCTGCATCAGGATCAACCCATACCATTGTGCCCGTAAAACCCGTATGACCAAAGCTCGCCGGAGAAGCTGACCTGCATGGGTAGATCTCCTCAGGAGGAATGGTATCATTGGGCAGCATCGGCTTGTCAAAGCCCAGTCCCCTTCTGTTATCATTTTCGGGAAACTGAACACTGGTATATTCCTTAAGTACCCGTTGACTGAGTATTCTCACCCCGCCATATTCGCCGCCTCTTCTGTACATCTCAATAAGCTTCATCAGGTCATTGCCCGTTGCGAAGAGGCCGGCATGCCCTGATACCCCGCCAAGCATGGCAGCGCCCTCATCATGCACCGTCCCTCTAAGGAGTTGCTTCCTGAAAAGTGAATCGTACTCTGTGGGCACTATGCGTTCCCTGGGATATTTTTCAAGCGGATTGTAAGTGATATTGAAAGCGCCGAGAGGACGGTAAATGTTTGCCGGCGCAAACCTGTCAATGGTCGTGTCGGTCAGGCTCTCAATTATCTCAGCGGCCAGGATGAATGTCAGGTCTGAATAAATAAATTCTTTATTTCCTGTCTTGCTGTCGCGTATCTCCCTGAAGATCTCCTTTATATAATGTCTGTTAATATAAAGTGAATCAGTAACGGGGAGGGCAAACTTTTTGTTCTCCCTGTCGCTGAAGATGCCTTTTTTAAAGGTGCTGTCCTCTCTTAAGGTGGTCTTCCAGAAAGGGATCCACGATACCAGTCCCGCCTGATGGGCAAGCATATCACGAAGAATCATGTCCCCTTTGTCAGAGAACCTGTACCAGGGAAGGTAATAGCCGAGGGTTTTGTCAGGATTGAAAAGACCGCGGTCATCGAGAAGCATAAGAGACGGGGTTGCAGCCGACACCTTGGTGACAGAGGCAAGATCCCACAGGTCATTCTCATTTACCGCTTCAGTGCTGTCATAAAGATGAAATCCGTAACACCGGTCCAGAACAACAATACCTTTACGGGCGATAATTACCTGGCACCCGGGATAGGCAAGAGAGTCCAATCCTGATCTGGCAATGGAATCTACTTTGCTGTTCAGTTTTTCTGAGGAGAGGCCTGCATTTTCCGGAAACCCGTACTGCAGCCTCAGGCTGCCGGGTGTCTTGATGCCAAAACCTTCATTGTACTCTGCGTTGACTGTCACCGGAAGCCTGCCTGACGCTCCAAGGCCACCGAAGACGACCTGTACTGCAGTCTGTTGCGTGTAGCTGTTGTCCTGATAGGCGACAAGCAGGGCAGAGGGTTTGGTTTCCGGATCAAGCTTTGCTATTCCATAGGGATTGCCGAACCATAAAATCACTGAACCTCTGAGCTCCATCAGCCGTCTGATAACTTCCCTGAGCGACGGTGTAACGCCGAAAGAAGAGGAGGGTTTCTGCTCAAGAGCACAAATCCCTGAAATGACGATATCATAATCCTTCAGCCTTGAATAAACATAATCGGCGGACTGCTGATTCTCCGGGTCAATAAAATAGTGATCCGCATTTGTGTATCTGTCTGTCATCCGCTGGAACTCAGTCATAGCAAGCCTGTTTACTGCCACTGTAGCAATCCTGACCTTATCCAGTCGCCCTAAAGGAATGATGTTATTATTGTTTTCTATCAGTGTCATTGCGCCTGCATAAAGGTCTCTTATCAGGGCAGGGTGTTCAGATCCCGGGATTACTAGAGTTTTCCCCGAAGAAGCCTGATGGCCCGTATCGGCCGATAACAGCCATAACTTAGCAGCAAGCACCTTAGCACATCTTGACTCTATTTCATCGACGCCTATCTCATTTTTCTCCACTCTTGTAGCGATTTCATTTATCGCTTTTATAGGGTCAGTGGAGTATTCAATTACATCATTTCCGGCTTTAAGGGCTTCAGCGTCGGCAACGCCTGAAGGGTAGGTCAGGGTTGCGCCGGCCATATTCATTGCATCGGTAAGTATCAGGCCGTTAAAACCAATCTCCTTCCTGAGAAGTCCGGTTATAACCTTACGCGAAAAGGTAGCCGGCAGACGTGGTGTGGCATCCAGGGCAGGCACACTGATATGTGCGCTCATCATACACCCTACGCCTTCATCGGCCAAACGTCTGAATGGCACAAGCTCAACAGCATCAAACCGCCGGCGGCTTCCTGTGATGACGGGGAGACCTGTGTGAGAATCTACATTTGTGTCTCCATGACCCGGGAAATGCTTTGCACATGCCATTACTCCGTTATCCTGTAAACCTTTCATATACATGGTAGCTTTTTCAGCAACCTTCAGGGGATCTTCCCCGAATGAACGATAGTTAATAACCGGATTCATCGGGTTATTGTTGACATCGGCTACAGGCGCCAGGTTGAGGTTTACGCCTGCCTCACGGCACTGCCAGGCTATTGCGGCCCCCATTCTGTAAATGAGCGAGTCATTCTGGACTGCACCAAGGGTCATCTGGTAAGGAAAGTCCTCAACATCATTCAGCCTCATTCCTGTTCCCCATTCGGCATCCTGCGCTATAATGAGAGGGATTTTTGTTATGGAATCCAGCCGCCGGGTAAAATCTATTTGTGCAGCGGAAGTACCTTCAAAGAATATCACGCCACCTATGCCGTAACCGACAACCAGCTGCTCAACCTGCTTGTAATTGTCTCCGGACTCGCCGGCCCAAGCCGGAATCCAGATGAGCTGCGCAATCATTTCTCTGACAGTCATGGTGTTGAGTATGCTGTCAACTCTTCTGTCATCAAGGTACCGCAGCCAGGGCACGGGATCTCCAACAGCGCCTGCCCTCTGCAGCGGTATAGAAAGCATGATCAGCAGTAAAGGAACTATTTTGATTTTTTTCTTCATGGGTCACAGGCGTTTGAGGTCAGCCAAAAATAGCACTTTTCTTTGTCATTATTTTTTTCCGGTGATTAGTTCCAAATTGTTATTTTTACGAAACTAAAATCTAAGTTATGGCGGTTTCAAAGACCTCACAAAAGAACGGCAAAGGCCAATCCGGCAGGCTAATGTCGCTTGATGTATTCAGGGGAATGACGGTAGCATTCATGATTATAGTGAACACTCCGGGTACATGGAATCATGTTTATGCCCCGCTCAGGCATGCGCCATGGCACGGCTGCACTCCCACAGACCTGGTTTTTCCTTCATTTCTTTTTATATCGGGGGTGGCAATGTGGTATTCGCTCCGCAAATATAATTTTGAATTTTCGGGCCCTTCGCTGTTCCGTATCCTGAGAAGGGTAGCACTCATATTTCTTGCAGGGCTGTTCCTTAATATCTTTCCCCGATTTGTCCGTGACTATGACACGCTGCGCATCATGGGTGTTCTTCAGAGAATTGCCCTGGCATGGGGACTGGGTGCAGTAATAGTCCTCCTGGTAAAGCGTAATTATATATGGGTCACTACATTGATAATACTGCTGGGTTATTGGGCGTTGTTGTATTTCTTCGGAGGAAGTGATCCGTATTCACTTGAGGGAAATTTCGGCCGGCAGGTTGACATGAGAATTCTGGGGGAGAACCACCTTTATAAGGGATTTGGTGTACCCTTCGACCCGGAGGGTCTTCTGAGTACTATACCTGCAATAGCAACAGTGCTTCTCGGTTTTATGACAGGAAACCTGATCAGCAGTTCCGGAACATCATGGAAAACAGCTGGCTGGCTGGCAATCATAGGTGCGGCACTGATCGGAGCAGGGTTATTGTGGGGACAGTATTTCCCGATCAACAAGCCAATCTGGACCAGCTCGTATGTTCTGTATGCAGGTGGCATAGGAATGGTGATACTGGCTCTTCTCTTTATTATCGTCGATATATGGGGCCTGAAAGGATGGACAGGATTCTTTAATACGTTTGGCACAAATGCGCTCTTCACATACCTGCTGGCAGGTATCTGGACGAAGACCATGCTTAACATTAAGATAGGGGATTCCTCATTGTATGGCTGGATATTCACACATATCTGCAGCCCGCTCTTTAACGAACAGAAGATTGCCAGCCTGATGTTCGCAATAATGCAGGTTTTACTAATATGGGCTTTTGGATATATACTGTATCGTAAAAAGATAATCATCAGGTTCTGATGGACATAAGAACAACTGTTGAACAGGCCTTTTTGAAATGGAGCGGTAAGGCGCCGGGAATCATAACACGGCTGCCCCAGTCTGGCTCTGACCGCGTCTATTTCAGGCTCTACCAGGGAGATCAGACTGTTATAGGTGCCTTTAACCCGGTCAGAGATGAGAATGACGCTTTTGTAGGCTTTTCGAATCATTTCAGGTCCAGGGGACTGTCTGTACCTGAGATCTATGTCTATTATCCTGAAGAGAAGGTCTATTTCCTTGAAGACCTCGGTGACTCCAATCTTTTTACCTGGCTGGCACAACGATCTGATGAAGAACGTTTTAACTCAGAAACAGAGGCATTGTTCCTGACCATAGCCTCTGACCTGGTACGGATTCAGACGGAAGGTATCAAGGGGCTCGATCTCTCGCTTTGTTTTCCTCACCGGAGCTTTGACAGGCAGAGTATGGTGTGGGATTTGAATTACTACAAATACATGTTCCTGAAACTCATCGGTGCGCCATTCAATGAGATAAAGCTCGAGCGTGACTTTGAATTACTCACAAATTTCCTGCTTGACGCCGGGCAGGAGTATTTCCTGTTCCGCGACTTCCAGACGGCCAATATTATGATCAGGGATGGCAAACCATGGTATATTGACTATCAGGGAGGCAGGCTCGGAGCGCCGCAGTATGATATCGCCTCACTTATATATGATGCCAAGGCCTTTATACCCACCGACATAAGAAATAAAACGCTTGAGCGTCATCTTGATCTCTTCGCGGCCGCTACAGGAAAGCCAAGAGAAACACTGTCAAGGTATTCCGGCGCATTTACCCTTATAAGGCTTATGCAGGCTCTGGGTGCGTTCGGTTTCAGGGGTCTTCATGAGAACAAGCCTACCTTCACCGAAAGCATCGTGCCTGCTGTTGAACTCATGAATGGTCTTCTGGCCGGAGAACAGGTACAGATTGACCTCCCGGAGCTTAAAAAAGCCTCCGGTGCGGTACCTCTTCAGAGAAAATACAGCATCCTTTCACACTATGCCGATCTGGTGAAAATTAATATAGAAAGCTTTTCCTATGTCAAGGGGAGAGCTGTTAATTATGACAACGGTGCAGGATTTGTATTCGACTGCCGCGGCCTGCGAAATCCTGCTACAGTTTCGGACCTTGTTGAGCTAACCGGACTGGATCCGGAGGTTATTGAGTTTTTTGGTAATGATGACGAAGCGGTAGCCTTTGTGGGCGACTGTACGAACATTATTCGCAATTCGCTTCCGATGATGAGAAGAAAGGGAATCCTTAATATTTTTGCTGCCTTCGGTTGCGTTGGCGGACAGCATCGCTCAGTATGGTGCGCCAACAGGGTTGCAGCCATGCTTTCGGCAATGCCCGGAGTAACAGTTACAGTAAACCATAAGGAGCTTGGCAGATGAAAGCAATGATCTTTGCCGCAGGCCTTGGTACACGCCTTGGTGAACTGACCAGGGAAAGACCAAAGGCTCTGGTGGAAATTAATGGCAGAACTGCACTTCGCTTTGCGGCTGAGAAGCTTGTTTCAGCAGGTTTTAATGATCTGATCGTAAATATTCATCATCATCCTGCACTTATGATGGAGGAGATAGAGAAACTCCGCGGCGATGGTTTTTCCATAACAGTATCAGATGAGAGTGAAGAGCTTCTTGACACCGGCGGAGGACTGCTGAATGCACGTAACTTCTTCACTGACGGACCTTTCGTCTATTATAATGTAGATATCTTCACTGACCTTAATATCAGCGATCTGTATAAACGGCATCTCGCCTCCGGGGCTCTGGCAACCCTTGCTGTAAGGCACCGGCCGGGCAAAAGGTTTTATCTTGTTGATAAATCCGGAAGAATAAGGGGATGGCGAAACATAGACACAAAAGAAGAAATTATCACCATTGGCAGCAGCAAAGGGCTCGAAGAAGTAGCTTTTTCATCGATCGCTGTACTTTCTCCTGAAATATTTGATATGATGCCTGCCGGAATATATAGCATGACATCGCTGTACCTGATGCTGGCAGGTAAAAACAGGATAATGACCTATCTTTATGATGAGGGTTATTGGTTTGACTGCGGCACACCGGCCAGTCTTGAAAAAATACGAGACCACTTCAGCAGGCAGGGCTGATGTCAGTCCTTCCGGAATGACCTTGTGAACAGGGCCAGCCTGTTGAAGGAGATTACATCCACTTCTTTCTTCTCAGGAAAAGTACTCCCATTACTGCCAGGATAACAGAACCACCGAGTATGAAAAAGAAAGCACTCATGTTGTTTTCAAGCCTGTTTGGGATGTTCATTCCAAATATACTGGCGATGAGGGTAGGGATCATTAATAATATTGTGATGATGGTGAGAGACTTCATTACAATGTTGAGATTGTTTGAAATGACCGAGGCAAAAGCATCCATCATCCCGCTCTGGATGTCGCTGTAAATCTTTGCCATCTCAATAGCCTGCCTGTTCTCGATAGCGGCTTCGTCAAGCAGATCGGAAGAAAACTCATAGTCGCGTATCCACTTTGAGTTCTTCAGCTTTAACATCATCATCTCATTCGATCTGAGTGAGGTTGTGAAATAAACGAGACACTTCTCCATCTTCAGGAGTCTGTGCAGCTCCTGGTTGCGGGTCGATTTTTCCAGATCCTGCTCTATCATGGCGGTCTGATTGTTTATCTGCTTCAGATACCTGTGATAAAACATCGTTGTTCTCAGAAATAGATGAAGAATAAGATCGATTTTTGTCTCGATCACTATTCCCTTGCCGCTGCGGCTGAAGAAATCGTCAAGCACTTCATTGTTCCTGTGACAGATGATCACGAGGTTATCCTTCTCGAGGACTATCCCGAGAGGTATTGTGGTGAAAGGGAAACCGTTTGACTGATTCTGGTATGGTATTCGATAGATCATCAGCAGGATATCATCCTCTATCTCCATTCTGGATCTTTCATCAACGTCAAGAATGTCTGCAAGGAAATCGTCAGGCACCTTAAGGGTGGATTTAAGTATACCTATCTCCGATGGAGTAGGATCAGTGACATTGACAATGCAACCCTTTTCAAAACTGTTTAACGGAAGGAGACCGTTCGGGATCATCTGCCAGTAAGTAATCATTATAATACCTCCTCTTTTTATTTCCACGGAGGTACCTGTCGCCAGATTACCTCAGCAGAAAGAATTAAAAAAACGGCTCGCGTGATAATCGTCCATAAAAGACAATAATTTGATATGTCTGCAAAAATATAACTTTTCGGAGATACACCATCTGAGGGCAAAAAAAATGTTTCAAAAAAATTAACTTTGTGAAGACCTTTTAAAAACTGAGATGGGAAAAGTGTTGGTTATAGGCGCAGGAGGCGTCGGAACAGTAGTGGTCAGTACGATGGCTAAATTGCCTGGGATTTTTACCGGGATCACGCTGGCAAGCCGCACAAAATCAAAGTGCGATGCTATCGCTGAACGCATCGGTGACAACAGGGTGAAAACTGCACAGGTTGATGCTGACAACGTGCCTGAACTGGCAGAACTTATCAGATCCTGCAAACCTGATATAGTCGTGAATGTTGCTTTACCATACCAGGACCTGCACATAATGGATGCATGTCTCGAGACAGGCGTTGCATATCTTGACACTGCCAACTATGAGCCGCCGGAGGAAGCTAAATACGCATATTCATGGCAATGGGCATACAAAGACCGTTACCGGGAAGCAGGATTGACGGCTATCCTCGGCTGCGGATTTGATCCGGGAGTTACCAGTATTTTCACTGCACATGCTGCCAAACATCACTTCCGCGAGATAAATTATCTTGATATAGTCGATTGCAATGCCGGAGATCATGGTAAGGCTTTTGCAACGAATTTCAATCCTGAGATCAACATTCGCGAGGTGACCCAGAAAGGCAAATACTATGAAAACGGTAATTGGGTTATGACCGAGCCGCATGAAATTCACAAACCCCTGACTTACCCGGGTATTGGTCCTAAAAAGTCTTACCTTATCTACCATGAGGAACTGGAATCTCTTGTTAAAAACTTCCCGTCAATAAAACGGGCCCGGTTCTGGATGACATTCGGACAGGAGTATCTGACACACCTCAGAGTGATACAGAATATAGGCATGGCCCGCATTGACCCGGTGATCTATAACGGTGTTGAGATCGTTCCTATCAAGTTCCTGAAAGAAGTCCTGCCAAACCCGGGCGACCTTGGAGAGAACTACAAAGGCTGGACTTCAATCGGATGCCGGATCAGCGGTATTTCAAAGGAAGGTAAGGAAAGGACATATTATATCTGGAATAACTGCAACCACGAGGATGCCTACCGGGAAACAGGTATGCAGGCTGTTAGTTTTACAACCGGAGTGCCGGCAGCTATAGGAGCCATGATGTATATAAAAGGACTCTGGAAGAAGCCAGGCGTATGGAATGTCGAGCAGTTTGACCCTGATCCGTTCATGACAGAGCTAAACAGGCTCGGTCTGCCATGGAATGAAAAATTTGATATAGACCTGGAACTGTGATATGATAGATTATCAGAGTGTTCCATCACCATGTTACGTCATTGAAGAAGAAAGGCTTCGAAGTAACCTTGAGCTTATAAGGAGCGTGGCCCGGGCTTCAGGTGCTGAGATCATACTTGCATTCAAGGGTTTTGCCATGTGGTCTGTCTTTCCCATTGTAAAGGAGTATGTCTCAGGAGCTGCAGCAAGCTCCATACATGAAGCCAGGCTATGCTTTGAGGAGATGGGCACACCTGCGCATACTTTCGCTCCTGCATACAGCAGTGAAGAGTTCGGTATGATACTGCGTTACAGCTCACATGTAACATTCAACTCACTGGCACAATATGAGAAGTTCGCTCCGGTACTTAAAAAGGAGGGAAGACATATCTCACCGGGCTTGCGCATAAACCCGGAGTATTCTCATATCTCACAGGGCTTATATAACCCCTGTTCACCAGGCTCACGACTCGGTATAACCGCTGAGGAGCTAAAGAATGGCTTGCCGGACGGGGTGGAAGGGCTGCATTTTCATGTACTTTTTAAATCAAATTCTTTCGCTCTTGAAAAAGTCCTTAAGGTGATTGAAACAAAATTCGGGCACCTGCTGCCGCAGCTTAAATGGCTGAATATGGGAGGCGGCCACCTGATGACCCGAAAGGGGTATGATAAGGAGCATATGATAAACCTGTTGCGCAGCTTCCGGGAGAAATATGGAATTCATATCATCCTTGAACCCGGAAGCGCCTTTGCCTGGGAGACGGGTGAACTTGTTGCGACTGTTGAAGATATAGTGGTACGTGACGGGATCAGCACCGCGATACTGAACGTATCATTTACGGCTCATATGCCTGACTGTCTTGAAATGCCGTACAAACCAGTTATTGTCGGAGCTTTTGAACCGGTGATTGGAAAGCCCACCTACCGGATGGGCGGCAACTCATGCCTGTCAGGTGATTATATGGGCGACTGGTCGTTTCACCGCGAGCTGAAGAGAGGCGACAGGATTGTTTTCTGGGACATGATCCATTATACCATGGTAAAAACAACTACCTTCAATGGCGTGCCCCACCCATCAATAGGCATCTGGACCATGGATCAGAAATTCCAGCTTGTAAGGGAGTTTGGATATGAGGATTATCGTGACAGGTTATCCTGACAGGGAACCAGGACTTCAAAAAGCAACTTTCTTTCCCGGGCCGGCATTCTGGCTTTTGACGGTCCGGAGCAAAAAAGAACAAGCGGAGCGATCCGCTTGTTCTCTTATTTTATGTCAGGATCCTTTCTAAAAGGCATAGCCGACAGCAAGGGTTGCGGTGGGGGAAAATCCATTAACACTAGCTACGTCACTGCCACTGCTCGCGCTGGTAAAATTGTACATGGGCCCGATACCAAGATCCAGTACAAAACCACTTTCCCATGCCCACTGATAGCCTAATTCGGCGCCGATACCGAAGGTGTTTGCACTTACCATAACATCGGCATTGTCTGTTACGCTGCCAAAAGAAAATGATGCCTGGGGATTAATATAAAATCCGCTCGGCACCGGCTTTTTGACATGAGTGATATAATAACGATAACCTACACCAAGCCCGCCCAGATTCACTTTAATTCCAAGCAGTTTATACATATACTGTCCCTCGAGCAGAATAGAGGAGCTTGAACTAATGACCCTCTCATAGGTCACATTGAAGTTGCCGAATGCCAATCCCAGGGGGTTGGTTTTAATTACATTGCTCTGTGCATTAATGCTTAAAGCGAAAGCAAAAAATACTAAAGAGATGACCAGTTTTTTCATAGGTAATTAATTTTTAGGTACTTATTAATAACAAATATAAACTTTAAACGAATAAAGTCGTAAAAAAGTTTCCTGTTAAATTAAGAGTCCCGTCGCAGGTTTTTATTCATATATTACTCCTGAACCGAGCAGCTCGTCCCCATCGTACCATGCCGCGAACTGGCCAGGGGTGATGCCGCGTTGCTGCCTGTCAAAGATGATAAAATAACCCTCCGGGCGCGCAAAGAGACGCGCCCGCTGAAGCGGCTGACGGTACCTGATCCTTACCAGGTAATCGCGCACTTCACCTTCACTCATGGCCAGGTCGGGTCTTATCCAGTGCACCTCCTCAGCCTTGATGAACAATCCCTTGCGATGAAGGCCGGGATGCGACTGCCCCTCGCCGACATAAACAATATTACTGTCAGTATTGAGGCCAAGGACAAACAGAGGCTCCTTATAACCTCCGAGGTTCAGGCCTTTGCGCTGTCCCACAGTGTAGAAATGCGCCCCGTTGTGCTTCCCGATGGTGAGGCCGTCACCAGGATTCATAGCGTGCGGCGCGGTCATATAAGAAAGATCCGAATCCGTTATCCCTTCATCAGGAAGACCGTCTTGCCATGTCATAAAAGAATGGCCGGACGGAATGATAATGATCCTTCCTTTCTTCGCTTCGAGCTTCTGCTGCAGGAATACCGGCAGGTCAACCTTGCCGACAAAGCAGATGCCCTGCAAATCCTTGCGGTCAGCAGTGGCAAGACCAAGATCCACGGCTATTTTCCTCACTTCGGGCTTGGTAAGGCCACCAATGGGGAAAAGAACATTACCGAGCTGCCCCTGGCTTACCTGGCAAAGGAAATAACTCTGGTCCTTGTTTCGGTCTATACCGGCCAGAAGCCGTGTGACACGATTTCCGGCAACATCTATCACTTCGGTGCGGCAATAATGACCGGTAGCAATATAATCAGCTCCGTCCTTCAGGGCCTCAAGGACAAAAGAATCAAACTTTATTTCACGGTTGCATAGCACATCGGGATTGGGAGTCCGGCCACGGGCATATTCACTGAACATGTAATCGACCACCCTTGTACGGTACTGCGCGCTCAGGTCCACAGTCCGAAGCTTTATCTTCAGTTTCTTTGCAACCATTTCCGCAAAGGTGACATCCTCGTCAAAAGGACAATCGCCTTTCAGAAGGCCGCGGTTATCGTGCCAGTTGATCATAAAGATCCCTTCAACCTCATAGCCCTGTTCTTTAAGGAGCCATGCGGCCACGCTGGAGTCAACCCCTCCTGACAGACCAACTACAACCTTCTTTTTCACGCCGCAAAGGTAGCTCTTAACTCAATATGTTGAAAACTCCTGTAAGGAACCGGTCCTGCATGGCTGATTTTTTATTATTTTTCAAAAGATGAAAGCCTCAGGTAAGTTATTGAGATACAGTGCATCAGCAGGATCAGGCAAGACCCATGCACTGACAGGATTTTATCTTTCCCGCGTCCTTATTGATCCCGGAGCCTACCGCCGCATCCTGGCCGTGACTTTTACCAACAGTGCCGCAGCCGAGATGAAGAGCCGTATCCTGTCACGTCTTGATATCCTGAGTTCAAATGAGGCAGCCACGGAAGCTGAGAGAAATGAATTTGTAGCTTACCTCTGCGAATACTTCCCTGACCTGTATCCTGATCCGGAAAGGGCTATGCTGGCAGTGAGAAAAAATGCGCCCCTGGCTCTGAAGAACATCCTGCAGGATTATTCGCGGTTCACCGTCGGTACAATTGATTCATTCTTCCAGAGAGTTATAAGAGCGTTTGCACGTGAGATGGAGATCCCCGCGGGGTATGAGATTGAGCTGGAGCATGGTGCTCTTTTATCGGATGCTGTCGACAACATACTTTCTGAGGTAGCTACTGACAGCAGGCTGAGAAGCTGGATCTCATCATACGTCGCTTCCCGTCTTGATGATAACAAAGGCTGGGACATTCGCCGCGAGATAATGGAGGTTGCTGAACAGATTTTCGGCGAGAACTTCAGACAGCTGAGTTCAGAGGACAAAAAAACCATCAGCGATTATGAAATACTAAATGATTATACGGAAAAGATTTTCAGGATCAGGAATGCCTTTGAGTCCGAGCTCAGAACGCTTGCAGGGAGAGGAGTAGAGATATATCAGGGCTGTGGACTGACGCCTGACGACTTCCTCTCTAAAACAAAAGGCGGCATAGGGGAGATGATGAGGAGATACTCTGAAGGCATCATAAAAACACCGGGCAACGCATGGGTAAAAGCAGCAGGTGACGGCAAATACTTATCCGCAGGCGCTCCTCAGACTGTGGTAAAAGCGCTTCAGGAGGCATTGAGCAGAGGGCTCGGAGATATTGTGACAGCTATCTCATCGTTGTTTGAGAGCAGATACCCGCTGTACGTCTCGGCACTGGTGCAGGTCAGAACAATACATATCATGGGCATCCTGGGCGCGATAAGCGAAAGAGTGCGGGCCCTGGCACAGGATGAAAATATATTCCTTCTCTCTGACTCCGGGGAATTGATAAACAAGCTGATAGCTGATGACGACACGCCATTCATCTATGAAAAGATCGGAACGGCATATGATCATTATGTAATTGACGAGTTTCAGGACACCTCCCGGATTCAGTGGAACAATTTCAGGCCACTTATTTCCGAGACTCTGTCGCGAGGCAAGGACAATCTTGTTGTGGGAGACGTCAAACAGTCAATTTATCGGTGGCGCAACAGCGACTGGCGCATTATACATTCAGATGTGACCAGCGTTTTCGGCAATGAAACGGTGAGAACAATCCCGCTGAGCAATAACTACCGGAGCCGGAAAAATATCATAAAGTTCAACAATCTGATCTTTGCACCCGGAGCCATCCCTTCATTATGTGACGCCAGGCTTAATTATGACAGACTGAAGATCAGTGATATATATAGCGGATCTGTTCAGGAGGGTACGGAAGAAAAGCCTGGAGGGCTGGTGAAAGTGTCTCTTTACAGGAAATCAGAGGACGAAGGCTGGCGCGAGAGGGTTTTGCATGATATTCCTGTGCTGATTGAAGAACTGCAGGATAATAAATATAAAGCCAGCGAAATTTTATTCCTCTGCCGTACCAACGAAGAGGGCAAGAGCATTATAAGCAGTATTCTTGAGCACAGCGCATCATGTCCTCCGGAGAAACTTGCACGTTACAATTTCGAAGTGACCTCGGGAGAATCGCTATACCTCGAACGCAATCCAGCCATCATCCTTCTGCTTTCCTGCCTTCGCTATCTGGTCGATCCTTTAAGCCGGATCAACCTGAGCCAGATGGTCAGGTCATATATTCTGGCGACAAACGGGAAAGAAGTTTCTGTTTATGCTGCTGACGGTGCAATCGTCACTGAAAACCCTCTGCCGGAGGGCTGGGAGGAAGCTCTTAACGGGTTCAGGAACGAATCGCTGTTCAGCGCCACTGAAAATATGATCCGTTACTTCAACCTGGGAAGCCACAGTGAGAACGTGGCTTATTTAAGCTCATTTCAGGACCTGGTGCTACAGTACTCCGGCCGTTACAGTTCTGATATATCCTCATTTGTATCATGGTGGGAGAGTGACGGTTACAAAAGTACCCTGGGGCAGTCAGATCGTCAGGAGGCGATGCGGGTGATGACCATTCACAAGGCCAAGGGCCTTCAGAGCAGGGTGGTGATCGTGCCATTTGTCTCATGGGACTTTTCAAAGAGAGGTTACAACCGCCCCCTGCTTTGGGTCACAGATGTACCTGAGGCTTTTGCCCCCATGCCTGTTGTCCTGCCGGAGCTGAGCAACCGCCTTGATGAATCGCTCTTTGCGGGACAGGCAAAGATGGAAAGAGCATCGGAGTGGCTTGACGGCGTCAACCTCCTTTACGTCGCTTTCACAAGGGCAGCAGATGCACTTTATATAATGGCGCCTGAGGTCACCCGCGTATCTTCCGGCGGTGGCAATGCTGACAGCATTCTGAACGAAGCTCTGAAGAACCTGCCTGAGGATTTTGTCTGGCAGGAAACTGAGACAGTCAGACAGTTTGTATATGGTGAGCTGCCGGCCGCACCGCAGACCGGCAAGGAGGATGCCATGACAATGAAAGAATATTATGTCTCAGAGCTTCGCGGTACACTGAGGCTCAGAACGGGCGGCGCCCTCCCGCATGATGAGCTGAAGCTTGCCGAGCCCGGCGGAAGAGCCTATGGCATCATGATGCACGAGCTGCTCGGAAGGATTAATACGACAGCTGATATAGAAAGTGCAACCGGGTATATCTGTGACGCGGGACTTCTTCCGCTGTCACAGAGAGAGCTGATAACCTCAAGGCTCAGATCCATGCTCTCATCCGATAAAGTAAGAGAGTGGTTCGACGGCTCTTCCGCCGTGAAGACCGAGGCTACAATCATACTACCCTCGGGCGCCGCCCGCCGCCCTGACAGGGTTATGACAAAAGACAAAAGTGTCATTGTTGTCGACTATAAATTCGGTGAACCTTCTGACAGTCACCGGCGTCAGGCTGCCGGATACCGGGAGCTGCTGAAGCAGATGGGGTATGAGAACGTAAAGTCATGGCTCTGGTATGTTGAAAAGGATATAATAGAGGAGGTATGAACGGGAAGAACCATAGCAACACCGGGACTAAACGAAGGTATAATTCCTACACCGACTGGTTCAATACCCTGTTCGGCAGGAGGGTGCAGAAAGTGAGCATCAACGCCGGGTTCACATGTCCCAACCGTGACGGCACACTGGGATACGGGGGCTGCACTTACTGCAACAATGAGGCCTTCATCCCGCATTATTGTACACCTGATATAAGTGTGACAGAACAGATTGAAAGAGGGATTTCATTCCATCAAAGGCGTTATCGCCGTGCCGAGAGTTATCTGGCATATTTTCAAGCCTTCACAAATACATATTCTGACACAGGAAGACTGAAAGCATTATATGATGAAGCACTGAGTTATCCGGGTGTTCTGGGTATTGTCATCGGGACTCGCCCGGATTGCGTGGACAATGACCTGCTCGATTATCTTGCCGAGATGTCACGTGATTATTTTGTCATGGTTGAGTATGGGATAGAATCGACGGATGATAAGGTTCTCAAGAAAATAAACAGAGGTCACGATTTCGCTTCAGGTGTAAGGGCTGTTACGGAGACAGCAGAGAAAGGTATATATACCGGAGCCCACTTCATCTTCGGACTCCCGGGAGAGAGCCGTGAACACATTATTGACAGCTCTTCTCTCATCTCCGCCCTTCCTCTGAGCTCTCTCAAGATCCGGCAGTTGCAGCTTGTCAAAGGAACCCTCATGGCTGAGGAGTACCGGAATAATCCGGGCAGCTTCGATCTGTATACGCTTGAAGAATACTTAGATCTTGTTATTGCATTCTGTGAGAGAATAAGTCCATCACTTATGATTGAACGCATCAGCGGTGAGGCTCCTCCGGGGATGCTCGATGATCCGCGTGACTGGCACATGCGCAGCAACGAGATCTTCAGGCTCTTTGAGGAACGGCTTGAGAAAAAGGATACCTGGCAGGGCAGACTTTACAATAAATAACGGAAGATGGATTTCCTCGATAAAGTAGCGCATAAGCTCCGTGAAAATTACGGCGATAAGATGGACAGGCAGATAATCGTTCTGCCCAGCCGGAGGGCAGGCCTTTACCTGTCGAGGTTCATTGCACGTCTCTCCGATAAGCCACAGTGGTCGCCAATGATGCTTACAGTCAATGAGTTATTTAATTCATTCACTACCCTCAGACCGGCAGATACCGAAACCCTGATATTTGAGCTCTACAGCATTTATAAAAAGAAGTTCACCCCTGTGATGACCTTTGATGACTTCTGGTCGTGGGGCGAGGTCATCATTAACGACTTTAATGACATCGATCTGTACCTTGCAGATGCACAAAAGCTATACACCAACATATCCGACCTGAAGGAGATAGACGCAAAATTCGGAGGTCTGACCGAAGAACAGACAGAGATTATAAGGGGCTTCTGGACCTCGTTCACTCCCGGTTCGGCTGACAGCGAAGCCCGCTCAAGGTTTCAGTCAGTGTGGCAGAAGCTTGCCCCGCTTTATGATGAGTTCAGGAGTGCAATGAGAGCGCGTAGTCAGGCAGGCGATGGTATGCTCTGCCGGGAGGTGGCTGAACAGACATTAAATGAGAGCCTGTTTGTGCCAGCGGGCGAGACCTGGCATATTGTTGGACTTAACGCTCTTAATAACTGCGAGAAAGCTCTTTTTAAGTACCTTAAGAGCAAAGGGCAGGCGAAGTTTTACTGGGACGACGACCATTTCTTCATGGACGACAGTGACCATAAAGCGGCTGTCTTCATGAAAGAAAACCTGAAGATTTTCGGCAACGAACTGGAAAAGAGCGCAGATGAAGTCACCCCCATCCCGCAGGGGCGTTGGACTGTCATCGATACACCATCTGATACTGCCCAGGCAAGGATGCTGGGGCAGATCATTGAAGGTTCGGATATCGATATGACAGGTGACCTGACTGACACTGCGATCATCCTTGCCGATGAAAAATTGCTGTTGCCCGTTCTGACATCACTGCCCCGGTCCATTGAGGAGGTCAACGTAACCATGGGTCATCCCTTCCGCTTCACCTCACTCTATTCATTTCTCATGCAGCTGATGGCGCTTATCCGTTCAGCCCGCGTAAGCAACGGAAAAACATCGTTCAGGAGCGAGGAGGTGATAACCCTGCTGAGACACCAGTATTTCGTTCTCCTGGCAGGTAACGAAGGTGAGAAGGTTGTCACAGGTATCATTTCAGGAAACATTATAAGGGTTGATGCAGAAAATCTTGTCTCACGACTTCCCCTGAAGAAACTTTTCATGCTACCTGCTGAAGGTGCCGACCTGCCTGATCACCTTGTCTCGGTCATGGAGATGATCGAAGCCGCTACCTTTGAGGCACAGAAGGAGGGCAAGGCCCTGAGCATTGACCGTGAGTATCTCAGGATGGCAATGAACGCAACAGGAATGCTTGCCAACCTGATGCATTCATATAAGCTTGACCTCAGGGTAGATACCTGTATCAGATTACTTGACAGGATCTTCAGAAAGCTTAAAGTGCCATTCTCAGGAGAGCCTTTGAAAGGACTCCAGATCATGGGGGCACTTGAAACCAGGGCCCTCGAGTTCAGCAATATCATTTTCCTTTCCCTGAATGAGGGTATCTTCCCCGGATCATCATACGACAACACATTTATTCCATATAATATCCGGAGAGCTTTCGGTCTTCCGACAGTCAATGAGCATGAATCAATTTATTCATATCATTTCTTCAGGCTTCTTCGCAAGCCCCGGCAGGGGTGGTTTATGTACAATTCCACAATGCAGGGCCTTGTATCGGGTGAAATGAGCCGTTACCTGGTGCAGATGAAGTACAGCACGAAATTTTCTCCGGAGTTCCGGACAGTGCATATCACTGTCGGACGTAGCAGAATGATAGCTGAGAGACTTCGCAGGCTGAAAGAGCATAACAACGTACTCCTCGGTCTTTATGCGACCGGGGGAGAGAGTGAGAAATACCTTTCGCCAAGCGCTATCAACACATGGGTAAACTGCCGCATGCGATTTTATTACAGGTATGTATGTGGCATGCCTGAAGAAGAGATACTTGAAAAAGACATTGACCAGCGAAGGTTTGGTAATATCCTTCACGAAACACTGAGCAGGCTTTACGAGCCTGTCAGGGGATCCGTAAATGCCTGTTCAATGATAAAAACGATATCTGCAGACAATGACCTGATCAGGAATACAATAATTTCCACAGCATCATCTGAAATGAACTGGGACGAAGCCACTCTTATGGCCGGCAAAGGTGTAATAATCATAGATGTGCTTGAGAGATATGTCAGGGATCTCCTGAAATATGATTCCGGTATTTCTGACCTGATCCTGCTAAACCTGGAGGATAATTTCCATGGTACGCAGGAAGTTCCTTCAAATTCAGGCAAGGTGACCGTCAGGATAGGAGGAAGAGCTGACAGGGTCGACAGCACGTCAGGTGCAATAAGGGTGGTCGATTACAAGACCGGCACTCCGAAGAAAGATACTGTGAACCCTGATGATCTCTTTAATGAGGAGAAGGAAAAAAGAAACGACGCACTGTTACAGGCCATGCTTTACTGCCATCTGATCCGTGAAAGTCATCCCGGCAAACTGGTTTTGCCGGCAGTGTACTGGGTACAGCAGATATCATCTGATGCATTCTCTCCATATGCCTCTGCAGACGGACTTGACGGACCGGGCGCCGATGCCCGTGCCTGGAATGAAATAATGAGGAAGTTTGCGGAGGGACTTTCGGTGACAGTCAACAATATCTTCTCGGAAAGTGAAGACTTTATCATGACAGAGTTTGTGCAGAGGTGCACCTGGTGTCCTTACAGGATGCTATGCGGCAGATAATTAATAACCGGTAAGGAATTACTTTTCCATCTCACGCTGCAGGGTTGCCATGCGTATGGCTGTGACGGCTGCTTCAATACCTTTATTGCCGTGTTTTCCGCCAGCCCTCTCAATAGCCTGCAGATGGTTCAGTGTTGTGAGAATACCAAAAATAAACGGAATGTTATAGTCAAGATTAAGCTCGGTTATTCCATGTGTCACTCCCTGGCAGATATAGGTGAAGTGGGGCGTTTCTCCCTGTATCACACAGCCCAGGCAGATGACACCGTCAAGATCATCATACTCTGCGAGCCATTGTGCTGCCACAGTGATTTCAAAAGTCCCGGGAACATGCTTTACTACAATATCTTCTGCACTGACGCCATGACGTCTGAGGGTAGTCTCTGCGCCTGTAAGAAGGGCTTGGGTAACCTCCGGATTCCAGTCAGCCACCACAATGCCAAACCTCATCCCCGATGCATCAGGGACTTTAGATGGGTCATATTCAGAAAGGTTCCGGGTTGCCAACGGTTAGTCAATATGCATTTTAACTCTGGCAATGTATTTGTCGATGCTCTTCCCTTCGGTGCTCTCAGGGTATTTATCCTGTATCTTTTCATAGAGTTTCAGAGCCTCTGGATAATTGCCGGCAATCTCATAGATCATTCCGGCCTTCATCAGGTAGATTGGGGTATGGAAAGAGTTGTCAGCCATATCCGCGGCCTCAAGATAATATTTGATGCCTTCGTCGTTATTACCCAACTCGACATTGGCGTCACCAATCAGTCCCATGGCCTCGGGTGCCAGCACATCATCCTTCACTTTATATTTTTTCAGATAACCTATAGCTTCCTCAAACTGACCCAGATGTATCAGGCATGCACCTGCATAGAAGTTGGCCAGCTTGCCTGATTTGGTCATCTTGTATTGATCGGAAATATCGATGAACCCCAGATTATTGCCATCGCCGTTAAGTGCAAGCTTAAGCGAATCCTGTCCAAAATACTGCTCAGCCATAAACATCTGGCTCTTCGCTTCATCGTTCTTCTTTCCTGAATACATCTTCAGCAGCCAGAAGATGCCAACGACGGCAACAAGGCCAATAAGAACGTACAGAAGCGGTTTATAATTTTGTTCAAGGAATTGTTCGGTTTTGGTCAGTGTCTGTTCAACATTCTCTATCCCTTTTCCGGTCTCTTTTTTCTTACTCATATCAATGTTCTCAGTTACAGGTCAAAAAATAACTTCGCAAAAGTAGTATTTCTCATCTTATTTCGAAATAATTACCTTAAAAAAAGCACGTGCCGTTCATTGGTTCTTACCCTCTGTCAGTTCTTATGATTTTCCGGACATGTCCAAATTTAAAAGAATATTTTATATTTTTGTTTTGAATCGAAGTCAGCAAATAATCTTAATCATGAAAAAGTCAAACCTGCAAGTCCTGCTAATTATCTATTGTTTATTCAGTATTTCCGTTAGTGCTCAAACGACGGTTTCCGAGGAATTGATAAAGAATGGAATCAAACTTTACGATGAAGATAAGTATGATGAGGCCGTAAATGTCTACAAATTAGTAAATGAGAATGATTCTAATTATTTCTGGATGTTATCTGAAATAGCTCTTACCTATATTCAGAAGGAGAAATATGACAGTGCAATTTACTATGCAGATAAAGGGTTGGCACAACCGACAAAATTCCGGCAGCATTTGATGGGTTCAAAGGCAACTGCGTTAGATGATTCGGGTCATCCGGATCAGGCTATTGAGGTTTATAAAGAAGCAATCAGGCTATATCCTTATTCATACAATAATTATTACAATATGGGAGTGACATACCTGAAAAAGAATGACTATCCAAGTGCTGTCAGATGTTTTCAGGAATCACTGAAATGCAATCCATTTCATGCCTCGAGTCATATGAGACTGGGGATGATTATGGCAAGGGAGGGATTATTCACAAGAGCCCTGTTATCATTGGAGACGTTTCTTGCACTGGAATCTCAAGGCAGCAGGAGTAATGAAATTCTTGTCTATGTTGAAAATATCTGTTCTAACTATCTTGATACTGCAAAAGGTGATTATATTAAACAATTTACTGACAATGACCTTTTCAACCAGACTGACGATCTGATAAAGTCAAAGGTTGTATTAAATGACAAGTATAACCCAGTTATCGATTTCAATGCCAATCTCGTAAAGCAAACCTCATTACTGTTCGAGACACTCCCGTTTGACAGTGCACAGGATGATTTCTGGGTAAAGCTTTATTTCCCGTTCTTTAAAGCAGTAAAGGACGGGGGGTTTATTGAGCCTTTTCTTTATACCATTTTGAGTTCTTCCGATAAAGACCAGGTTAAGAAGTATATTAAAAAGAATCAAAAAACTTTAGATGCATTTTATAAAACCGGATCTGACCTTGCCCGGATCAGAAGGACCCGTACCATTAACATAAATAATGAAAATCTTCTGCTTGCGGCTTCATATTATGATGATGGCAGTTTGAAAACACTTGGCAATACAGGTACGGAAGGGAAGGAACAAGGTTACTGGAAGTATTTTTATTCAAACGGGGAATTAAAATCAGAAGGGGTAATGATCAATGGCCAGAAGGATGGGGAATGGAAGTATTACTCTGATAATGGTTTGCCAAATGCGGTTGAAAATTTCAGGAACGGCAAACTGAATGGCGAGTACAAAAGTTATCATTCCACCGGGAAAGTGGCAGTCAGAGCGGTATATGCCGATGATAAGGTCAATGGAGAAGTAACATGGTTCAACCTTTCGGGTACCCCTGTTAAGGTTATGAACTATGAAAATGATATTATTAACGGGGAAGCCAGGACTTTTTACACATCTTCAAAATTAAAGGAGCACTATTACTTTAAAAACAATAAAATCGAAGGAGAGCATCTCACATTCTTGCCTGACGAACGGCCAGGAATAAGGGCATATTATAAAAACGGTGAACCTGACGGTGATTACATGGAATACTTTTCTGACGGCAAGCCATCGGTGAAGGGCTTGTATAAAGAAGGTAAGGTAGAAGGGGAATGGAAGTATTACTATCCCAACGGCAACCTGAAAAAGGTTCAGAACTTTTCTGCCGGGATAACTGTCGGCATTTATAAGGAGTATAATTACAAAGGGCTTCTGCAAATTGAACGAACATATGACAATTCGGGGAAATTGGAGGGGAAAACCTGTTATTATGACACTAAAGGCCGGAAGATCATCGAGGAAGAATACAAAAACAATATTATTGTCGGGATAACTTCGGATTTCAGGAATTCCGAGAAACCCTCGTATTTTGGAAACCCTTCCGGCACATTTGTCTTTAATTCCTATGACTATGACGGTAAGATCAGATCAAAAGGGAATTATGTCAAGGGTAAGCCTGAAGGCCTCTGGACTTTCTATTACAAAAACGGAAATCCCAGGCAAACAATCAATTATAAGGATGGAAAATACGAAGGTGAGCTACAAAACTTCCACCCTGACGGAAAACTGATGTATATCACTACTTACCGGAACGGTGTAGCGGAAGGCAAATACCTTGAATATTCAAAGGATGGAACCGTCCTTAAAACTGGTTTCTACCTTGATAACAACATGAATAATATCTGGAACTATTACCTGGCAAACGGAGAACCGGAGTCATCATGCTATTTCCTGAACGGGGACCTGAACGGATGGTATACAAATTATGCTGTTGACGGCAGGGTGAAAACAAGGGATAAGTATCTTGAAGGAGAACTTATTGAGGAACAACAGTTTAGTCCGGAGGGCATTATAGTTAACAATGTCGACTTTCCGGAAATTAATTCCTATCAGATTAAGAATTCAGATGATTATGTTCTGGCTGTGGGCCAGGTTGCGGGAGGCTCGCTTAACGGGCCATTCAAATGGTACTATCCTGGCGGAAGCATATCTACGCAAATGGAATTGATCGAGGGAGTTAGGGAAGGAGAATACACGCAGTATTACCCTGACGGAAAAGTCATGATCAAAGGATATACTGAAAAAGGGGAGAAGAACGGGTTATGGAAAAGATTTGACGAAGACGGCCATCTTTCGTCTGAGGAACGTTATTTTCAGGGCATGAAGGATTCAGTTCATATTTATTACTATGATGATGGGAAAGTAAGAATGACGGAAACTTATTTTGAAGACAAACCTGACGGGAATTTTACTATGTATGACAATAACGGAGCACTGATGGTCAGGCTTATCTATTCTGAAGGTGAACTTACAGGATACCAGTACATGAAGGACGGAGCTCTGATTGACACAGTACCCGTTACCCGGGGAGACCAGACAATCATTGCTTATTATGATAACGGGGGAAAAAGCTTTGAGCAGTACTTTAAGGATTTTACGGAGGAAGGCCCCCAGATCAAATACTATTCAGACGGAAAAATAATGCAACTAAGAGAATATAAGAACGGAATGCTGGAAGGCAAGTGCGAAAAGTATTACCCTGACGGAAAACCTGAGACACTCTTTTCATGTGATAATGGCTTGTATGAGGGGGAATTTATCAGCTACCGGAAGTCAGGTGGGATAAAAGAGATCACCAATTACCTCCATGATCAGCAAAATGGTGAAACCAGGTATTTCAAACTGAACGGCGAACTCCTGAAAGCAGAGAATTACTGGGGCGGAAGTTTTATAGGTTATAATCAAAAATAAGGTGAGAGGTCTTTCTGTCTTCTTTTTCTTTGTCTTTACAAATGTTCTGATCTCAGGCCAGCCGGGGATAGACGTCGAAAGCATTAAATCACGCTATTCCAAATACAACGCTGTGGTAACAAAACAAGAGATTACCTGCGTTTTTGATATTGTGAAAGATTCAGTGTGTGTCAAACAGGATTATGCAAGAGAAATCCTTATTCTGAATGATCGCCTGAAGTCATTTAGCAACGATTATATTTATTACGGTTCATTTTCCTCTCTGGAAAACATTCAGGCATCTACCCTTGTACCAAAAGGAAAGAGTTTTGAAAAAATTTCGGTTACCCGTTTCGATGAAGCGCACGACCGTGACGGCCAGTCATTCTACGATGACTCAAAGACAGTCAGCTTTGCGTATCCTTCAATTACAGACGGCTCCCTGACCTCTTTGAAGTATACATTAATTAATCATAATCCCAGGTTCCTAAACCATATATACTTTCAATCTTATATCCCGGTCATTAGCTCAAAAGTAATTGTCAGGGTAAATAAGAACATAAAACTTGGTTTCAGGATTATTAATGAAAATGCGGTTGTTCTGAAATTTAAACAATATTCCAGAGGGAACTATAACTATTACGAGTGGGAAGCAAATGATATTGCTCCATACCAGTATGTAAGTTCAGGATTTTTTAATATCCGTTATTACAGTCCTCATTTAGCCTTATTTGTTGAGGAGGTAAAAACCGGTACCGGAGTTCAAAAATTCTATTCAACGGTTGATGATTTGTATCACTTTGATTATGAGCTGCTTTCAGGTATGAACAACGACGCATCGGATGAATTGAAGGACCTGGTTGGCCAGATTACGTATGGCTTGGATGATTGGGAGAAAGCAAAAGTCATTTATTACTGGGTACAGGATAATATAAAATACATCGCTTATTCAGACGGGTATTTTGGATTAGTTCCTTCACCTCCTTCAGAAGTATTTGCCAGGCGATTTGGCGACTGCAAAGGCATGACTTCACTGATAAAAAAAATGATGGACATAGCAGGCTTGCCGGGATATTTCTCGTGGGTCGGAACACGCAGCCTTCCGTATACATATGAGGAGCTGCCATTGCCTGCGGCTGACAATCATATGGTTGCCTCATACCTGAAGGGAGACACCGTTATTATCCTGGATGGCACTTTTAATTACCTTGATTTTGGTATTTACCCATTTCATATTCAGGGTAAAGAGGTTTTGATCAGTATTGATGCAGACAGTTATAAACTCTTTAAAGTGCCTGTTTCCCCTCCGTCTGAAAGCACCATTTATGATTCTGTCTCCATTTCTTTATCGGGTGCTACAATTACCGGAAAGGGGAAAAGGGTTCATACAGGATTTGACAAGGTGGAATTGGCCTCGGCAATGGAGGGAGTTAAGGAAGCCGATTATCCGAAAAAGTTTTCAACTCTTTTCGCCAAAGGAAATAACAAATTCAGGGTAGACAGTTCCAGAGTCTCCGGCCTTTTTGAGCATGACAAACCAGCAGTTGCCTTATATGACTTTGTCCTTGATGATTATGCAAAGGTCATGGGCAATGAGATTTATGTTAACCTTAATCTTGACAAATCATTTAATGATGGCAGAATTGATACTGCAGGGCAGTATTCGCCGGTGGTGAATGACTTCTGTTATATGGAAAAGATTGTTACCAGGTTCGAAATACCGGCAGGTTACGGGATTACATACATACCTGCTAACAATTCAATAACAAATGACGATTTCAAAATATCCTTTAAATATTATCAGGATAACAACAGCGTAAAGCTGGTAAAAGAGATGGTATTCAATTTTCTCATCCTGTCAGGTGACAAGATCTCAAATTGGAACTCAATGATCGATCAGCTCAACAAGAATTACCTCCAGTCGCTTGTGCTAAAGAAAACGAGTTACAATTAAAATATACAGAAAAAATGAAGATGCGGTTTTTACTTGTTCTTTTCATTGTCTCGCTGCCTCTGTCCAATACTATCAGCCAGGTTGCAGATTATGGTGCACTATGGGTCGAAAAGCCTGAAGTTTCAATAGTAAATGTTGAAAACGAAAAAGAAAACGTCATCGGGATATCTATGGACGAAAGGTATGAATTCTTTTACACGGAGGCCGGCGATCTTCAGATGATACATACAATGCACCGCAGGTTAAGGCTTAATACAGACGAAGCTGTGAACAACTTCAACAAGCTTTCAGTCCCTCTATTTAATGTTGTTGAGTTAATTGAAATAAAGGCGCGCGTAATTAAACCCGACACCAAAGTAATAGAGTTCGATAAAAGCAATATAAAGGAGATAATAGATGAAGAAAGCAGGAAAAACTTCAAGATTTTCGCAATTGACGGCATTGAAAAGGGAGATGATATCGAATACCTGATTGTCAGAAAAATGAACAGTGAGAATTTTGGAAGGACATACTTTCAGTTCAGCTATCCCCAGCAAAAAACAACATTTGAACTTGTATCTCCCAAAAACCTCAGATACGCAGCGAAAGGGTATAATAATTTCCCTTCTCCTGTCGCAGATGTACTTGAAGACGGAAGAAACAGGCTGATCGGCAGATATGAAAATATTCCGGCATTGAAGAGTGAAGAATATTCTTTTTTCAACCCCCTAAGGGCACGACTGGATTTCAAACTTGAATACAACCTCTCCAAAGGAATGGGAAAGGTACTCACATGGAGTGATGCTTCGCTAAGAATTTATGAAATAGTATATGGAGATGTCAATCCAAAATCGGTTGATAAGTGGTTAAGTGCCCTTCATGTCCGCAAAGGAACACCGGTTGAAGAGGCTGCACAGATTGAAGAATATATTAAAAGCAACATTCATATTGAGGAGATTCACTCTCCGGAATTCAACGACCTTGATTACTTAAGGACAAACAAAGTGACAAGCGAGCAGGGGGTGGTGCGTTTGTATGCAAACCTTTTCAAAGCCCTGGGCATAAAACATGATATTGTACTTACTTCCAAGCGTGATGACGTAAAGTTTGATCCGGATTTTCAATCCTGGAATTATCTCGATAAGTATCTGATCTATCTCCCTGAAGGAGACACTTACATTGATCCGGCTACCAATACTTACCGGATTGGGTGTGTTGAGGGAGAACTGACTGCAACTTACGGTCTTTTTGTTGAATTGGTTAAGATTGGTGATTTCGAGTCAGCGATAGGCAATATAAAATATATTAAGCCAACTCCTTATAACTTCAACTATGACAATATGAATATTGAGATCTCCCTGGATGCTGATAAGAATCAAACCAGATCAATTGACACCAGGGGCCTCAAAGGTTTAAGCGGAGGGTATCTGGGCAGAATTTATAAAGCTCTTGATGAAGACAGGAAACAGGAGTTATTGAAGAGCATCATGGAGTCAAAGGCTACCAATCCTGTCTATGCCTCTCTTAAAGTCCTGGAGAAGAGCGATATTGATTTTATAAATGATGCCGAATTCATAATATACAGCGACTTCACTACTTCAGACATGATTGAAATTGCGGGCAACAAGCTGTTATTTAAAATTGGTGAGTGCATCGGCCCCCAGGTTGAGTTATACAATGATCAATCAGCTATGAGAGGCGGTAAATCGGCCTTTAACCGTTGGTATCACCGGAGGATTATTTTTAACGTTCCTGAAGGGTTCACGATAGTCAATCCTGAAGCTGCAGATATGAATATTGCCGGTAAATCGGGAGATGAAACACCGTTTGCCTTTATATCCAGTCATGAGTATTCCGGAAGAACCTTCATAATAAACATAGACGAGTATTATAAAGAAATATACATTGAGCCGGACCGGTTTGAGGGATTTAGAAATGTTGTCAATGCAGCAGCCAATTTTAATAAAATTGTTCTGATCCTTGAAAAGTTGTAAAATATTATAATTCAGATAGCTCTGTGGAGCAACCTGCCTGGGGATTATCGTTAGGGGTTGAGGCTGCTGTTTCTTTTTGTAGATTTGAGCTTTCATTAGCGGAAAATAGGGTATATGCATCTTGCAAGGATAGAGCTCACAAACTTTAAGAATTATGAAGCAGTTTCACTCGATTTTTCACCCGGGTTCAATTGTTTTGTAGGTAATAATGGCGTGGGTAAGACTAACATTCTCGACGCAGTCCACTACCTGTCTCTTACCAAGAGCTTCTTCAACAATTCCGACGCCCTGAGTATAAGGTATGGTGAAGATTACTTTATCCTGAAGGGCCTGTTTGAGAAGGATGGAAGTCAGGATGAACTTTTCTGCGCATTCCAGAAGCAGAAACAAAAGGTTTTTAAGCTTAACGGCAAGGAATATCCCAGAATGTCGGATCATGTAGGCAGGTACCCGGTGGTCATGCTTTCTCCGGCAGACAGCACACTCGTTATGGGTGGGAGCGAGGAGAGACGCCGTTTCCTGAATATGATCATAAGCCAGTATGATCCGGTGTACCTTGAGTCGCACATGCGTTATAATAAGGCGCTCATGCAGAGAAACAAGGTCATAAGGGAGGGAGGTCCTGATGCTGAGAGCATGCTTGAGATATATGATGAGCAGATGGTGCCTGAAGCAGATGTCATTTACAAGGCACGGCAGGCACTTACTGAAAGCCTCACACCGCTTTTCTCATCGTACTACGAAAAGATATCAGGCAGTGCGGAAGAGGTGAGTATCAGGTACCGCACGCATCTCGGCGGTGAGGATTATGCCGGACAGCTTGCCTCCTCACGCGCAAGAGACTATGCAATGCAATTCACCACCATGGGCATACACCGTGACGACCTGATCTTTGAAATTGACGGCCATCCTGCAAAAACTACCGCAAGCCAGGGCCAGCAAAAATCATTCATCGTGGCGCTCAAGCTGGCAAAATTCGGATTGATAAGCAGGATGAACGGCTTTGCACCGGTGCTCCTCCTTGATGACATCTTTGATAAATTTGACCAGACCAGGGTGGAGGAGATAATAAGACTGGTGGGCTCTGGTGAGTTCGGCCAGGTATTTATCACTGATACCCAGCAGGACCGTATCCACCGTATCCTTGATAATACGGGGATGGATTTCAGACTGTACCGCATTGGCCGTAAAGGGATTGAAGAGGAGATAACAAACGGGATAAAATGAATCCATGCGCAGGAATAAGACCATAACAATTAAGGAAGCACTGGAAGATCTAATCAGGGAATACAAACTTGAGCCAAAGTTAAAGGAGGCGTCGACGTTAAAAATATGGGATGGCATCACCGGCAAAGCCATCGCTCAGCGCACAAAGAGAATTTTTATCAGGGAGGGAGTCCTTCATATTTACCTTACCTCCTCTGTCGTTAAGAATGAGCTGACGATGCTTCGCGAATCACTTCGCAGTCAGATTAACAACAAAGCCGGGGAAGAGGTTGTCAGGGAGATAATCATCCACTGATCACGAGACCGAATACTCGCCTTTTCTGATGACGATTTTTCTTTTGTGCCCCCGGTTGGTTACGAAATCAAAGGTTTTACCGTAACAGCTGAGTACAGCGGTACTGTCATCAAGAATTATTGATACTTCAGCAGCAGGATCGTTGTGAATCAGTCCGTCTGCCATCAGAAAAGCTTTCTCAGCACCGTCACCACGTCCGAAATTCCATACCTCATCAGGCTGCGCCATACGGCCGTCGTCATAAACAGACTTGTTTTTCAGTTTATCAACTATCTCATAAATCTCCTCCGGTGATTTGCCATCCAGGTGACTGTGACAAACAGGGTTGCGTTCAATAGCTGCCTTGATAAAAGGCCTCCAGTCTGTATTAGCCATGTCGCGGTACGCATACAGGGAAAGGAGCGCCATCTCTGACTGATTTGCCATGTCCCTTACTTTCCTTAGTATGTCTTCACGGCTGTCAGTAATAAGGATGTCAGGGTAAATCTCAGATTCGAAGACCTTCTCAGTTGAGGGAAGCTGAGGTTTTGTCATTGTGAATTCCTTTATATCGATGAACATTTTCCTGACACAATCGGTGTACTCGGTGGTGAAGGTGTCTACAAAAACTTCTTCAATCGTCCGAAGGTCAGAATCTTTCTGTTTCCTGAGGAAGGTTTCAACTTCATTAAGCATGATTTTTCCGGGAACAACGTCCGGAAAGAATTCTTCTCCGTCCACCTCCGCAAGCAGCTTGTCGCGCGTATCTTCATTCACACTCCATTTTGATGAGTGCTCATATTCGAACAGCTTATCGAGCGTGATATAATAGTTGCTGCCTGATTCGATGTGATGATACTGGAAAAGGCATTTATATTCTGATTTGAATCGCAGGAAGTTGATAAAAACAGCAGGTGTCAGCGGTGTTTTAACAAATTCATTCAGTTTCTCAGAAAAACCAAGGTAATCGTCTCTGTTAATCGTAGCCTTTTTGTACACCGTATGGATGTAACCGGTGATATGCGACACTATCGTCACCTTCTCGTTCTCAAGCGCCCTTCTGGCCTTCTCTGAGAGTGATGTCCCGTTAAACCACATGTTTTTTGTCAGAATACGGCGGTTGTTTGTCAGCAGTCCGTCTTTTTCAGCAATATAGTTCTGCGAATGAAGCGGTGTTGCCATCAGGAAGATCTTTTCCAGAGGTATTTCTCCAACAACGAACATTGCGGCGGCATAAAGGGCAGCGAGGCTCACACACTCACCTGCACCTGTCGAGAAATGCTGTTTGTGCCTGAAGGCTGTCATTGCTTCGATAGTCTCCGTCTTCCAATAGGGTATTACTGATGAATCATACTTATCAAGACCGAAATGCCTGCGGATATCGATGCTGAAGTAATACTTGTCGCCCTCATATCCGAAGAGTGCATTGGATTGCTTTAGCACCTCGATGTCAAAGAACTCGCTGAACCTGGCGGTCTCCTTCTCCTTTTCTGTCAACCCCCATGTCTCAAGGTCAAGATTAAACACATAGTTATCAATTATATACTGCTTGATACGGTTAGCCTTGCTGACGAAGTTCTTTTTACGCATATCCCTGAACCAGGGGTCATCCTTCCATCGCCATAACAGAGGCGACATGATGTCGGCAATCACAAGCGGGTAAAAAAGCTCGGGAAATATAAAGATCTCCATATCGGAGAGAGTGTATGCAGAAGAATACTTCTCGAGAGTTTTTTTATCCGAGAAATCAGGAGACAGTGCAGTAGTCATGTAATTTTCTTAGCAGAACAACGATATACGGATTTTGTTTCCGGTAAGATGGCAACAGATCAGTACAATTCAATTGCAGAGAAGAAGAATTTTATCTCCCTGTCAGCATTTTCGTCTGAGTCAGAACCATGAACGGCGTTCATCTGAATGTCAGTGGCAAATTCAGCCCTGACTGTTCCGGGCTCAGCCTTTGCAGGGTCAGTATTGCCAATCAGTTTTCGGAACTGATCAACAGCATTATCGTGTCTGAGCGCCATCACCACAACCGGACCTGATGTCATGAATTCCACAAGTGCCTGGTAGAAGCTTCGTTCGCGATGCACGGCATAGAACTCTTCACCCTGCTCACGGGTGAGACGCAGCATCTTCATTGCAGCAATCTCAAAACCGGCTTCATTGATCATCGATAGAATAGGGCCTGTCTTACCTGATCTCACAGCATCAGGCTTAATGATTGAAAAAGTGTAATTGATTATCATATAAGTATTTTAGTCAGGCTAAATGTTTCGTTTTTTGTAACTTTATTATTTTTCTTAACTTTGTCGCCCTTATCAGATAACAAAGTGCCTGACTTCGGTAAATATACAAAAGAATTAAAGAAGCTGATTGATGATGCAAATCATATCCTGCTGATCTGCCATATCAACCCCGATGGTGATGCTATCGGCGCAATGCTGGCCATGAGGCGGTGGATCCTTTCCCGGGGTAAAAATGCGGAAATGATCTCTCCCAACGCCCTGCAGAAGTTTCTCCTCTGGATGAATGACGTCGACAAAGTCGTCGATTTCCATCACAACATTGAGGCCGGCACGAAGCTGATCAGGGAAGCGGACCTTATAATAATGCTCGATTTCAATTCGACTTCAAGAATGGGTAAGGCTGAACAGCTGGTACTTTCGTCCCTCGCAAGGAAGGTGATGATAGACCATCATCCTGATCCGGGTGCCTTCACTGACCTGAAGATTTCTGACGTAAGCAGAAGCTCAACCTCTGAGCTCATTTATTTTCTGGTCAATGCCATGGAGGGCGAAGAGTTCAACGACGCTGAATTCATTACGGCCGTCTATGTAGGTATAATAACCGATACCGGTAATTTCGAGCACGGATATTATACCGGTGATACCATGCGTACTGTTGGCCATCTGCTTGACATGGGAGTAGACAAGGAGAAGATATACAATCATATATTCAGTAATTTCTCCCCTGACCGTATCCGCCTTAAGGGTTTTGCCCTTCATTCCCGCATGGTGGTCCATCAGGACCTGCATACGGCATATATCTGGCTGACGAAGGAGGACCTTGAGAGATTTAACCACGTCAAAGGCGATACTGAGGGATTTGCAAATGTGCTTCTTACTATTAAGGGGATCGTTCTGTCAGTCCTTTTTGTTGAACGTACCGGGTTTGTCAAGATGTCTCTCAGATCGAAGGGCAGCTTTAATGCAAATGTCCTGTCGCGACAGTGCTTTAACGGGGGCGGGCATCGCAATGCCGCCGGCGGTGAGATGAAAGGAACAATACATGATGTGGTGCAGCACTTCGAAAACACTCTGCCTTCCTACCGAAAAGAGCTTGATGACGCTGCCACGGAAATGGCACTATGAGGGCTTTAATACCTATATTAATTCTAATTCTTGCCACTGGTTGTCTCAACAAACCGGACAAGAGGAGTTCTTCAAGACCAGCTTCAGAGACCGACCTTATTGAATTGAATAAGTCTCTTATCACCAGCGACCGCGAAGTGATCACTGACTATATCCGCAAAAGCAACCTCAGTTTCAGGGAGACTGAGACCGGACTGTGGTACAGTGTAGTTGAACAGGGAAGGGGAGATGCTGTAAAGACAGGCGATAAAGTAATATACGATTTTGAGTGCAGTCTGATTAATGGCAACCCTTGCTACAGTGGTTCAAATTCACTCAGAGTAGGGTATGAAGGGGTGGAAAGAGGAGTGACAGAAGGGATACAGCTGATGAAGACGGGCAGCGATTACATCTTCATTATACCTCCTTACCTGGCTCACGGAATAACCGGTGACGGAGGAAAAATACCGGGAAGATCAATATTGATTTACAGGATTAGAATAAAGGAAGTCATTTAGTTTGGAACGAAATTTGTGGAAGATCGGAATATGATTAAAACGCTTATGAGAAATAAAATTATTGCAGCAGCGCTTTTAGCCCTTGCCGTTATAGCCGTTTCGTGCAACCCGTCAAAGAAATATGAGGAGGAGGAAAAGAGCCTCATAGCTGACTATGTTGCCGATCATAGTATCACAGTTGCCCCTGATAATCATGGTTTGTATTATATGGAAATCACCCCCGGTAGCGGAGAATTCATTGAGACCGGTGACTCAGTGGGTGTTCATTATACACTCACACTGCTAGACGGAAAAGAGATAGATTCAAATGTTGCGCCGACAGTTCCCTTCAAATTCAGGGTTGGTTCATATGTCATCGATGGCTGGTCAATAGGCCTTACTTATATGCAACTGGGGACAAAAGCCAAATTGCTGATACCCTCCAAACTTGGCTATGGTGTTAGCGGATACTCCGTGTATGACCCTATGTATGGTTATATTACCCTCATTCCAGGCTATTCCCCACTTCTTTTTGACATAGAAGTGGTAGAACTCATTAAAGTCAAAAAATAACCTCCTTCATTTTTAAGGAAAATGTCGGGATGCCCAATCATGGCATCTGTGCGTTATTTTATAATCACCTCATCCCCTGTCAGGGTTATCCCTTTAAGTGCTTCAGTGTATTTCGCCCATGGGCCGGTAATAAACTCATCGATACGTGCGTTTGCTTCACCGAGAGCAGCGGCGGCATCAGTATAATTCTTCTTTTCCTGCTGAGACAAAGGTCCGGTGGTCATCAACAGCGACCGGTATCCATTGATTTTTGAGATCAATCCGTCAGGTTGCCTGTCGAGAGAATCCTGAAGCTTGTTAAGCTCCTCTTTTACAGCATTATGTGTGCCTGAGACCGCTTCCGCGAACGAAGGAGATTTTGCAATTAATTCATCACCCCTGGTTACACTCGCTTTTATCTCCTTCACTTTTTTAAGTTTCTCATTCAGATCATTTATCCGTAATGAGAATGCTTCAGCTGTGTCTATGTTTTTTCTCATTGCATCGAAGTCCTGCCCGGCTATTCGCGGATCAGGTTTAACAGTCACACTTGTCTCAGCTGTGTCGTTACCTCTTTTTAGGATGACACTATAGGTGCCGGGCAGGGAGATACCTCCGAAACGCCTGAAATATCTTCCTCTCCGGTCCTGAGACGGCTCGGTGATATAAGTTGCCTGAGGCAACGGGTCACGTTCAAAACCCCAGGTAAACCTGTTAAATCCTTTCGCTGCATCAACTTCTTTTGACCTGATTATTTTTCCGTCCTGGTCTTTTATCTTCACAGCAACTTTACCTGTATCTTCTGAAGCATAGAATGATATCATAGCGCCCCGCTCACGGTTTTCACCCATGAAAGTCGCATCACCGGAGAAGTAATACCCCGGAAGGTTCTTTGTCGATGCAAGATAAGCCTCCGGCGCTTCAAAGGCAGTCAGCCTGCCGGACAGGAGTCTGTCGCCCTGGACTCGCCAGCGCACGCAGTGGGCGTATGTCATCAAGCACCCATAGTGCACGTCCGAACGTGCCGATAATGAGATCGTCCTCACGCGACTGGATGGCAAGGTCATATGTTGAAACGGTTGGATAACCGTTGGTCCATTTGTTCCAGGTCTCGCCGGCATTGAATGAGACATAAAGGCCGTATTCAGTGCCTGCAAACATCAGCCGTGGCTCTGCACGATCCTGTATGAAGCAGAGCACATATCCCCACACATCCGTGTCATCAATGATCCTTTTCCAGCTTTTACCTGAATCTTTTGTCTGATAGAGGTATGCTGCATTGTCTCCCTGACGGTAATCATTCACCACCGCAAAGGCTTCCTTCGGGTCGTAGAGCGAGGCAGTAATCTGCGGTATCCAGGCATTCCGTGGCATACCCTTAATATTCTGTGCAGTGTTCTTCCATGTCTTGCCGCCGTCGTCAGTAATCTGTATCTGGCCGTCATCAGTGCCTGCCCAGATGACGTCGCGTTTAACCGGACTGGGGGCAATGGTTATGACAGTGCAGTGATTCTCCGCTCCCGTATTCTCAAGTGTTATGCCCCCGCTTTTGTCCTGCTTTTGTTTCTCAGGGTCATTGGTTGTAAGGTCAGGAGAGATCTTGGTCCACGAGCTGCCCCTGTCATTACTCTTATGAACAAACTGACTCCCGAAATAGATGGTGTTGTTCTCAAAAGGATCCTGGGCCAGTGCTGAGTTCCAGTTAAACCTCAGCTTCTCGTTTCCCTCGGGGGCTGGTCTTATGTTCTTTGACCATCCTGTCTGAACATCAAACAGTCTCAAAGAGCCTTCCTGCGATTGAGCGTAGCAATATCTGGCATCGCCGGGAACCGGCATAGCATCAAATCCGTCGCCACCGGAGAGAAAATCATACATCTCATTGATTATCGGGCCATTGTACCATGCATAGGCCGGGCCGCGCCATGACCCGTTATCCTGAAGCCCTCCGTAGATATTATAAGGAATCTCGTTGTCGACATTGATATGATAGAATTGTCCGACCGGCAGGTTACCAATATGCCGCCATTTTTCTCCCTTGTCGTAGCTTATCGCCATGCCACCGTCGTTGCCGTCGAGCATGCGGTCGGGGTTGACCGGGTCAATAAACCATGCATGATGATCGGGGTGGATCGAGGATGCAATTTCCTTATCAAAGGTGAGGCCCCCGTCTTCGCTTACATTAACACCTGAATAAAGGGTATAAATCCTGTTCTCATTTTTCGGATCGACATATATCTCGGCATAGTAGAATGGTCTGTCTCCGATATTCTTTTCACCTCTTTTCTCCCACTTTACACCTCCGTCAGTCGACCTGTAGATAGCGGTGGGTTTTGATTCGACATAAGCATAAACATATTCAGGATTGGAAGCTGCAATTGCCAGCCCTATCCGGCCTTTTTCTCCGGGAAGACCTGCGGTGATCTCGGTGAATGTGCTGCCGCCGTCGCGTGTAAGCCATAATCCTGATCCTTCTGCAGAGGAGGTAAAGAACCATGGCCAGCGCTGATGTGACCACATTGCAACAAATATCTTATCCGGATTTCCGGGATCCATCACCATGTCTGCAACACCTGAAGTTTGATTAGTAAACAAAATCTGTTTCCATGTTACACCTCCGTCGACGGACCGGTAAAGGCCTCTTTCCATATGAGGAGCCCAGGGACTGCCTAAAGCGCCGGCATAGATAATATCCGGATTGACAGGGTCAATTAATATCCTGTGAATATAACGTGTGAGCTCGAGGCCCATGCACTTCCATGTAAGGCCGCCGTCAATGCTTTTATAAATACCGTAACCGGCAGTGACGCTGTTGCGCGGATTGCCCTCTCCTGTTCCTGCCCAGATTATGTCCGGACGGAGAGGATCAATGGCGAGGGCACCGATTGATGCCACTGCCTCATGGTCAAAGACCGGATAAAAGGTAGTACCTGCATTTTCGGTCTTCCAGAGACCGCCTGAAGCTGTTCCGATATAAAATACATTCTCATTCCTCGGGTCAACGGCAAAGGCAGTGACCCTGCCGCTCATACCGCCCGGACCAACATTTCTCGGTTTGATGCTGTTAAAAAGGGTCATGTCTGTCTTCTGAGCTGTCAGAAGAGATGTAACCATAATCATTAAAGCTGATAGAATAGTTTTTCTGATCATCATCATAATAATTCCTTTGGTACACACAAATTAAACAATAAAATCAGATGACAGGGGAGGTGATAAGTGTTAATAAATATTATTTCTTTCAGGCCAGGAGAAGAAATACCACGAGCCGTTTGTCAAGCCCGGGTCTGTCGCCAAGCCATAGGGATACCGGCCTGGTCCTTATATCTTCTGTCTCAAGCGTAATATCAGCTGCAATGCAAAGCCTTGTTGACGGCTTGCATATTGAGAGAATATCATTAAGCATTTTATCATTGCGGAACGGGGTCTCCATAAAGATCTGGGTCTGTCCGGCAGCAGACTTTTTTTCCAGTGCTCTGATGGCTTTCTGTCTTTCAGAGGCATCAACGGGCAGGTAACCATTAAAAGCAAATGACTGCCCGTTCAGACCCGATGCCACCAGTGCAAGTATTATCGAAGAGGCTCCGGTAAGGGGTATCACCCTAATTTCCCTCCGGTGCGCCTCTGCCACTACGATATTTCCAGGGTCTGCGAGTCCCGGCATGCCGGCCTCGCTCATCACGCCGGCATCCATCCCCCCTGAAACCCTTGAAAAGAAATCAATGAGATCAGCAGGCCCGGAATGTTTACCTATCGGGAAAAAAAAGGCATCGTCAATGGGAAAATTTCCGTCAATGCTTCTCAGGTATCTGCGTGCAGTTCTCACTTCCTCAACTGCAAAAATCCTCAGTGAGGAAGTAATCTCCTTTACGATTGAAGGAACTGTCAGACTGTGATCAGGATTCCCCAGTGTAACAGGAACCATATAAATATTTCCCTTCATCTGCTGCACTTTTAAGTACCGTAAAGATATGTAAAACGTTGTGGCGGCGCTAAAGTGAACTTTGATATTGTTCTTCTCCAATTTCAGGTTACTTTTGTAGATCGAAAAAAGAGACAGTGAAAATCACCTTTCTCGGAACCGGAACATCCCAGGGCGTTCCGGTAATTGCCTGTGAGTGTTCTACCTGCTTATCAACTGACAGCAAGGATAAAAGACTCAGAACTGCACTGCTGGTTGAGACTTCCGCCAATATCATCGTTATTGATGCGGGACCTGATTTCAGGCAGCAGATGCTGACTGCCCATGTAAAGAAGCTTGATGCAATATTTCTTACACATGAACATAAGGATCATATATCCGGGATGGATGATGTCAGGGCCTTCAACTACAAGAGCCAGGCTGCCATAGATATTTACGCCGAGGAGAGAGTTCAGAATGCTGTAAGAAAAGAGTACGATTATGTTTTTGCGGAGAACCAGTATCCCGGAGTACCCAAGATGGAACTGCATAACATTGATAATTATAATATTGACATCAAGGGCGATATAATAATTCCGCTGCGGCTTTTCCATTACCGTCTTCCAATACTGGGTTTCAGAATAGGAGACATGGCTTATATCACTGACGCCAACTATATCCCAGAGGAAACCAGGGAAAAATTAATCGGAGTGAAATATCTGGTCATTAACGCTTTGAGAAAAGAAAAGCATATTTCGCACTTTAGCCTTGGTGAAGCCCTTGCAATTATTGATGAAGTGTCACCACGCAAGGCATATATCACACACATAAGCCATCAGATGGGGAAACATGCCGAAGTAAACAGGGAGTTGCCGGCCAATGTGACGCTGGCCTGGGATGGACTTGAAGTATTCTGCGAAGATTGACCTACCTCTTCTTGTACTTGTAGAGTTTTTTCTGATACTGCTTTGAAAAGAAGTATTTATTTCGCCCTAACTGCGAAGTGTCAATATAGGAATTTCTCCTTTTAGCCAGGTAAGTATTTTTCTTTGAGGCTGCGCATCCAGGCATCAGCAATATTGCTGAAAGAACTAGAATAATGAAAGTTATGCTTCTACAGTTAACTTTTTTCATTATATCAAACTCATCTAATTTTTAAAAGTAGTAAATATTCTACTAACATAAAAAGAATATTTTTAAATATATCCGAAACAGTCTTCATTCTGATTCGTGTTTTTGTTTTTTGTCACAATATGTTAAATTGCACTTAATTAAAGCGGAAGGTTCTGTATTAGATTTAAACTGACATGCGTAGCGTAAAGTTTCAGATTTCTCTGATATTTCTACTATCAGCCCTGTCTGTCTCAGGACAGTCACTTGAAAATATAGGCATAACTAAAGATTCTGGCGCCAGGCTGGTCAGCTTAATTCTTGATGACAGCACCTCAGTAACTCTCGATGCCGTAAGACCTCTTTTCAGTTTCAGGCTTGACAGTGTTTATTTTGAATCCGATGATGTGCCGGCCGGCCTGACAGGCAGCCGTTTCATTATGATATTTCCGGGAGGGGTGGAGGCAGCGTTCACTCCCCGGGGCGGCTCACATCCCGGATGGAATGCAGAGCTGGTCTTCAAAAATAACTGGAATGACACTCTTATAATAAGCGATGTAGTTCCTTTCGGAGAGAACAGGAGCAATGCCTATATAACAGGATACGGTCAGCCTGACCTGGCAAGAGCCAACCTCTTCCTTCCCGGCAAAAGCCCCGTGCGCGTGATACTGCCCGACAATTCATGGGAAATGGGGTTCTCGGCATTTAAAGCCGATGCTTCGGTTTCTGTCAGCGCAATAGCCAGACGCGGCCAGGTGCAAAACGGCACAAAAAAAAGATATGAAACAATTCTTCCGCCGGGTGCATCTGTGACCTATAACATATGGGCTGATACATATAAGGGTACATGGCAGGACGGGCTGAGACTTATGTTCAGGGACAGGTACCTGTACGACCTTGACACATTTGATAATCAATTATACCTGCGCGATGACCTGAAGTGGATACGCAGCAGTTACCTGATGATCCTTCAGATGGCTTGGGACCGTGAGTTCTATGATCGATTCACGGGCGAATCAGGCTTCATCAAGTTTCTCTCCGAGTACAATAATATATTCGGCCACGTTGATATATACAGTATCTGGCCCACCTGGCCCCGCCTGGGCCTCGACGAGAGAAACCAGTGGGATCTGTACCGTGATTTGCCCGGTGGCCTCAAAGGACTAAGAGACATCAGCCGCCAGGCTAAACTGAACGACTGCCGGTTTTTTATAGAGTATAACCAGTGGGATGAAAGCACCAGGGAAGAAGATCAGATGAAGGGCATGTCTGAGATACTTACAGCCACTGAAGCTGACGGGGTTGTGCTTGACGCTACGGGCTATTCAACGCTGCTCCTTCAGCAGACAGCTGATAGCGTTCGCAAAGGGCTGATAATGTATTCTGAAGGTATGGCAGTAGTGAAAGATATGCCCGGCATCGTGTCGGGAAGAGTTCATAACGCCCTGTTCCTCAGCCCTGAACTCAACCTGAACAAGCTCATTAAACCCGACTTTGCCATTTTCCGGGTTGATGATGTTGGTGAGGACGTGCTTCACCGCGAAATATCGGTTGCATTTTTTAACGGCTACGGTACTGAGCTGAACCTTTACAGACCGGGCGGGAGGGGTGATGAATACAGAACTGATCTTCAATATCTCGCCCGAACGACATACCTGCTTCGTAAGAACAGCGATGCATTTCTTGACAATAACTGGACACCGCTGATTAAAAGTGAAGCAGACAAGGTCTATGTCAACAGATGGAATGCCGGTGAAAAGACAATTTTTACAGTGCTTAATATGGATCACCTCGGATATGACGGTCCGTTGTTTGATGCCGGAAATACAGATGGCAAACATCTTGTCTCCCTGTGGAGGCATGTGGAGCTTGAACCAGCGACCGTTAACGGTCTGAAGATGGCCCCGGTGAGCGTGGAAGGCTGGAAAAATTCCTATGATGGAACCAGGCGCGAGAGCTCAGTCGACTGCATCGCCCTGCTGCCCTCAGTCATAAAATCAGAAATCAAGGGAGACAGGATCCACATAAGCGCAGAAAAGAAAGGAACAATTTCAGTTTATAAAGGAGCCCCGGGTTACGACAAGAAACCTGTAATCATCTCTTCACCCCTGGATACATTGCTTGCCGTTGAAAATCTTTTTGACATGACGGAAGGCAAGATTGTGATACAACTGGATAATAACGGTCTTCTCATTGACGAAAGTGTTGTGATAATCAGGGGCGGTAAGCCCTGGCTCGTCTCGGCATTTGAGCGGACTGCCGCTCCTGCAGAAACACCTGGGGACATGGTGCTTGTGCCCTCTGCAACCATTAAATTCACCCTTAAATCGAATGATGATTTCATAATTATCCCATTCGCGGGAGAGGAAAGAATAAATGAAATAAACGGTTTCCTCATGGATAAGTTTCCTGTAACAAACGAGGAATTTCTCAGGTTTATAAAGGAGACCAGATATGTCCCTCAGGATACGGCAAACTACCTGAAACACTGGGTGAATGGTATGGCTGTGACAGGGCAGGAGCGTTATCCGGTGGTTTATGTCAGTCTCGAGGATGCCCGGGCTTATGCCCGGTGGGCCGGCAAGCGGCTACCCACGGAAGCTGAGTGGCAGCTCGCCGCGCAGGGAACAGACAACAGGCTGTGGCCCTGGGGTAACGAATTCCACGCCACAAAATGCAATAACGCATTCGGAAGACCTACACCCGTTGATGCATTCCCGAAAGGAGAGAGTCCTTACGGCGTGGCTGACCTTGTGGGCAATGTCTGGCAGATGACGGGAGATGTTTACTTCAACGGGTCATACTATTTCAATATCATCAGGGGAGGAAGTTATTTCAAGCCTGAATCAAGCCCGTGGTACGTACAGGGAGGTCCGCAGCCGCTCAATATGACTCAGATACAGCTGCTGGTATCACCGGGATACGACCGCAGTGCGACAGTGGGATTCAGATGTGTCAGGGATTTATAGTATGAAAGTCTAAAAGTCTAAAGTCTGAAGGTCGGGTAATGATCTGACTATCAGACCTCAGACCCTCAGACCTCAGCCAATCCGTCTGGCACCGTCTCCAATTCCCGGAAGGTAAAAATCAGCTGTGAGTCCGGTTTTTTCGTGGTAGACTTCTCCAAGGTGCTTCATAAAGTTATCGGCATGGCTGCTTTCCACTATTGATACGGTGCAACCGCCGAAACCGGCGCCTGTCATTCGCGTGCCTGTCACTCCGGGAAGTTTGCGGCCTTCATAAACAAGAGTGTCAAGCTCGGTGCCTGTCACCTCGTAGTCGTTACTGAGGGAATCATGAGATTCATTCATCAGCTGACCGAACCTGTCAATATCATTCTCTTCCAGTGCCCTGATGGCATCAATGGTTCTGCCGTTCTCGGTAATTACATGCTTCGCCCTTTTTCTTATCACTACATCATCTATGTATTTTTCAAGCATCCAGAGATCACTGACAGAGAGATCACTCAGGTTGCGGATCAAGTGATGCCCGGATATAAGTTCAACAGCCTTCTCGCACTCAGAGCGCCGTTCATTGTATTTTGAGTCAGTCAGCCCCCTGCGCTTGTTTGTGTTTGTGATTATCAGACGACTGTTGCCAAGATTAACAGGAGCATATTTGTATTCAAGAGTATCACAGTTAAGGCTGATGGCATGATCTTTCTTTCCGAAACCGACAGCAAACTGGTCCATAATGCCGCAGTTCATGCCCACAAAGTTATTTTCAGCCTTCTGTCCCATCCTGACAAGCTCCATCATTGGCAACCGGGCACCGGTGAAATCATTCATTGCAACAGCAGTGACCATCTCAATTGATGCGGACGATGATAATCCTGCGCCGTTTGGTATGTCACCGTAGAACAGCAGCTCCATTCCGGGAGCAGCAATGCCCTTCCGGGCAAACTCATTTATGACTCCGACAGGGTAGTTGGTCCAGCTGGCAGGAATGGCAGTGTAAGAATCAGAGACCGGAACAGTGACTTCTCCGGTCAGGTTAAGACTCTCAAGTTTTATTTCCGGCCTTGCAGTTTTCCTGGCCATAAGCGAGGTACCGAAATCGAGCGCGCACGGGAAAACATATCCGCCGTTGTAGTCTGTGTGCTCCCCGATGAGATTCACCCGTCCGGGTGAATAAAAAAGAACAGGGTCTGTTGCCCTGTCTCCGTATTTCCTGAAAAACTCTTCCCTGAGAAAGTCCTTATCAGCTTTCATACTTTAAGTTTCTTTTCTATTTCAAGGATCTGGTTCCTGAAGTGACGGTCTGTGTCGATAAGGTTGTTGACAGTCTTGCATGCATGCAGTACTGTTGCATGATCTTTTCCGCCGATGAATGAGCCGATGCTTGCCAGTGATGCCTTAGTCAGGTTCTTTGAGAAGTACATTGACACCTGTCTTGCCTGGACTATCTCGCGTTTGCGGGTCTTACCCTGCATCTGGTCAACTGCGATCTTATAATAATCACAGACAACTTTCTGAATATAGTCTATGGTAATCTCACGGCGCTGAGTGTTCACAAGCCTGTCAACCATCTGGCGTGCAAGCTCGAGAGTAACTTCCTTGCGGTTGAGCGTCGACTGTGCGTAAAGTGATATCAGGCCTGACTCCAGTTCCCTGATATTTGATGATATGTTTTCAGCAAGGAACTCAAATATTTCATCAGGCAACTCAATGCCGTCATTGTAAGCCTTTTTCCTCAGGATGGCAAGCCTTGTCTCATAATCAGGCTTCTGCAGGTCAGCCAGCAATCCCCACTTAAACCGCGAGAGCAGTCGCTGCTCCATCCCCTGCAACTCCACAGGCGGTTTATCGCATGTCAGTATCAGCTGCTTGCCGGACTGATGGAGATGATTAAAGATGTGGAAGAAAGTATCCTGGGTCTTCTCCTTTCCTGCAAACTCATGAACGTCATCAATGATGAGGACGTCAATCATCTGGTAGAAATGGAGGAAATCATTCTTGTTATTGTTCCTGATCAATTCAACAAACTGTGTCTGGAACTTATTGGCATTAACGTACAGAACGGTCTTGTCAGGAAATTTCTCCTTGACAAGGATACCTATTGCCTGAACGAGGTGTGTTTTTCCGAGGCCTGAGTCACCGTATATCATCAGGGGATTGAAGGCTGTTCCGCCGGGATTGTTTCCGACCGCAAGTCCGGCTGACCGGGCAAGCCGGTTACACTCTCCCTCGATGAAGTTTGCAAATGAATAATCAGGATTGAGCCTGGGATCAAAATGAAGTTTTTTGATGCCGGGTATAATGAATGGATTCCTTATTGCAGGCTGCGTGACTTCGAATGGGACCTGCATCGGCTTATTGTTCAGGTCACTTTTGTTCCTCGAAGGATACTTGACCGTGTAAGGTTTGCCGTTTGCGTAGCCCGAGTTCTCCATGATGATAGTGTACTCAAGCTTTGCTTCATTACCTATCTCGCGCCTCAGTGTCTTGCGCAGGATGTCTATATACTGCTCTTCAAGGTATTCATAAAAGAAAGGACTGGGAACCTGGATTGTCAGAATATTTTTCTCGAGCCTCAGGGGAACGATCGGCTCGAACCATGTTTTAAAACTTGCTGAGGGAATAATATCACGGATTATCTCCAGACAGTTATTCCATACCTCATCGTGTGATTTGTTCATTCAGATCAAAATTACAAAAATTCCAGTACTTTTTTTGAGGTGCCGAAACCCACGACAATATTTGTAAAAAAAAAGGTAAAAAAAAAAATTTTTTTTGCTTGACTTTTCCATTTATTTCATACTGTGATGAGCATCAGGTTTTTAGAATTTCAAAAAAAATTTAAAAAATTAATCTTTTGATTATCAGATATATAAAGGGAATGTCATGTATTACAATGCTTTATAAAACAGAAGATGTATTTATCCTTATTTACCGGCACGACAGATCAGAAAATAAACCATCTGCAATGACATGATTACGTTCTGTTTAGCATTATTGCAACAATTTATTCAGCCTTTTTGCCAAAAAGGGAGAAGTGGACATATTTTTTAGGATTCGCCTTCATATCCTGCAAAAGTTTGTCGAGACTGTACAGAGTGTTATTCAAATTCGTGTAGAGGCTGTCATTTGTCATAAGTTTTCCGGCAGTTCCTTCACCCTTGCTCATGCCCTCAACCAGACCGCTCATACTGGTGAGTGACTTCTTTAGGGATGAAAGCATTGAGGGCAGGTCAGCAGAAGCCACGGTGTCTGAAATTGCCGCGAGGTTTTTGAGAGAGGTATCGATAGATGAACTGTTAGCTGAAAGCATGGAGGTGAACTTGTTAATATCCTCAATCGAAGCCATGAGTTTATCCTTTTCATTTTCCGAGATCTCTCTCAGGCTGGATGTAATTCCGTTGATATTCTTCACCGCTGATTTGAGATCAGATGTCATCTGCGGGGTAAACACACTGTTAATGGCGGAGATGACAAAGTCAAGCTTTACTACCATGTCCGTAATATTTCCCTGAAGTGGATCGAGTGTCTGACTAAGCCTGTCAATTATACTTGTAGCAACATAACCCTGAAGTGTGTCATGGTTATGATGCATCACACTGCTATCACCCATGCGGAGCACTATTTTCATCCCGGCAATGAGGGTTGCCGTTGTGATCTCGGCTTGGGTTTTCTCAGGGATTTTGAAATTCCTGTCGATGGAAATAGAGACATCGAGTTTCCCGCTTCCGTCATTGATCAGCTTAATGCCGTGCACCACGCCAGCCTGGTAACCATTTATTTCTACCGGACTCAATTCTGTGAGGCCCGCTATATTGCTGTAAATAATATGATATGTGTCAGTGCTCGTGAACAGCGCGCTGCCCTTGAGAAAGCTGAACAGTAAAATAAATGCAATGATTGTTATGAGAGCTACGGCTCCGACTTTTACTTCATGAGAAATTTTCTTCATATTATTACTGCTTTGTTTTCTTAGCTTCGATGGCTTCCTTAAGGGGAATGATCTTTTTGTTCCTGACAGCTATCACAAACGCGTCAGGAAATCTGAGTGAGAGATTCCTCCTGTACTTTACAGCGTCATCATAAACGCTGAAAATACCTGCTGCGTACCTTGATCGTTCACCCTCATCTATTTTTGTGACAGTATCTATGCCCCTGAGTTGACTGATGCCAATTGGCGTGCTCTTCGGCACAGCCGCTATCTGAACCATAAACATAATATCGTCGTTTACCCCTTCAGGCCTGGTTTCACTCAGTGGGGGCACGGGTGCCGGAGGGGGAGTTTCCTCCTGTATTATTTCAGTCGGTGGCCTGACAGTACTGTCTTTTTTCGCCAGGGGTACGGACTCACTCTGAACCGTATTATTATTTGCCTTCAGTCCTGACCTGCTGTCGATGGCCTGTTTGTAATCCCTGAATGCCCTGAAGATGGCTGAGGCAAGAAAATCCTGTCCCGTCTCTGTCAAAAGATATTTTTCCTCTTCAGCGTTGGAAATGAAACCGACTTCCACAAGCACAGAGGGCATTGTCGTTCTCCACAAGACAACAAAGCCAGCCTGCTTTACTCCGCGGTCTTTCCTTCCCACCCTGTCTCTGAACTGATCCTGAATTATTGAAGCGAAATCCGTGCTCTGTTTCAGATAAGTGTTCTGCATCAGTGAGAAGATAATGAATGATTCAACGGAGTTGGGATCATAGCCCTCATATTTTGTCTGGTAATCTTTCTCAAAGGTAATAACAGAGTTCTCCTTCATTGCTACCTGGAGGTTGGCATCATCCATACTCTGGCCGAGAACCCACGTTTCGGCGCCTGCGAACTTCCTGTCGTGTATGCTGTTGGTATGAACTGAAATAAAGATGTCTGCTTTATTACGGTTTGCTACATCCGCCCTCTCAGCAAGACCGATGAAAGTATCATCATCACGGGTGTAGATGACTTTGACATCCGGAAGATTATCTTTAATATATTGACCGGTTTTAAGTGCTACAGCCAGATTTATATTCTTTTCCTTTGCCTTTGTACCCACTGCGCCGGGATCCTTGCCTCCATGACCTGCATCCAGAACAACAACCCATTCCTCTGATGATGATACCGCCTGCGACCATCCTTTCTGTGGCATGGTAATTGCGGCCAGCATGAAGAGAAAGATCAGAATATCCCTTATCCCTTTTATTTTGGTGCTTTGCCGCATTACTGCTTTATGAATTTTAATTAGTTTTGCCGCTGGCATGTCACTTATGCAAAAACAATACGCAAAAATAGCATTTAACTTGCATTCTAAAGCACAAAGATCATTTGTGACAATTTTCATGCCTCTCATTTTTTCAACCACACTTTTCTGCCAGGTGCCTGTAAGACCTGATACGATTTTATGGACCGATTCGCTTTACCGGCCGGATATCATGTTCAGACCTGACACCGTGCAGGGAACAGATACGCTCTTCAGCAGGGAAATCATTTTTCCACGCGATACGCTTGTTTCGGATAGTGCTCTGACAATATCACCGGATGCCGTTGATAAGCCCATAGTTTACACTGCCGAAGGGTACATGAAGACAGACCTGAAGACCAAAAAAGTAAGCCTGGTCGATGGCGCAAAAGTAACCTACGGCACCCTGGAACTGACGGCAGATTCAATTGTCCTGGATATGGAAACAGGATCTGTCTATGCCACAGGAAGGATAGATTCTACCGGCAAGATGGTTGGCAAACCGGTGTACAAAGACAAAACAGAGGAATTCGAATCGAAAGAATTAACATATAATTTCAAGTCGCAAAAAGGAGTAATCCGCAATGTCACCACCCAGCAGGAAGGAGGCTACCTGCAGAGTCTTAAAACAAAGAGGCAGGAAGACGGCACACTCCATATAAACAAGAGCAAATTCACAACCTGTGACGCGCCAGATCCGCACTTTTATCTGGCCCTGAACAGGGCAAAGGTCTATCCGGGAGAAAAGATAGTTTCAGGACCAGCATATATGGTAGTTGCCGACATACCGCTGCCGCTGATCCTTCCTTTCGGATTCTTTCCGGTCCAGCAGAAAAGGGCTTCCGGTATCGTTATGCCCAGGTACGGTTCAGAGGCCCGCAGAGGTTACTTTCTCTCCAACGGGGGCTACTATTTTGCACTTACCGACTATTTTGACCTGAAGCTCACAGGAACGGCATACACCAACGGTACGTGGCTGGCAGACGCTGCAACTTCGTATAAAGTGAGATACCGTTTCTCAGGTTCCTTCGGTTTCAGTTATGCCAACAACGTTACAAGTTACAAGGGATTGGAAGATTATGCCAAAACGACCAACTACCGTATCAGCTGGACGCACTCTCAGGATGCCAAATCAAATCCCGGATCACGTTTTTCCGCGAGCGTTAATATGAGCTCCAGCGGGTATGACAAACAAAACAGTTACGATGTGGCTGATCATGTCACCACAACAAGACAATCGAGCATCAGCTATTCAAAAACATGGGCCGGGACCCCAATCTCCTTTTCCTCAAGTCTGAACCAGAGTCAGAATGTGCAGAACAAGACGCTTATGTTTAACCTGCCGAAAGCCAGTCTTACCGTTTCCCGCATTTACCCTTTCAAGCCGAGGAAACCCGTGCTCAAGAAAAGGTGGTATCATGAAATTCAGACACAGTACACGGCATCGCTTGATAACAAGATTGATACTTATGACAGTTTGTTCTTTACGAGTAAGATGTGGGAAAGCATGCAGAGCGGCTTTAAACATGAAGTTCCCCTTAGCCTTCAGATAAGACCTTTCAATAACTTCTCCATTTCTCCACAGCTAAGATATTCCGGTGTGCTTTATACGCAGAAGGTAGAAAAGAGATGGGATCCGCTTTATTATGATGATACAAGAAACATGATCGTACCGTCAGTTATCAATGATACCATCAGAGGATTGACGTACGGCCAGGCATTGGTCCCCTCAATCAGCGCTTCTTTTAACCCATCCATCTACGGTACATTTCAATTTACCAAAAAGGGATCGAGGATTGAGTCCATCAGGCACGTGATGAAGCCTTCGGTCGGATTTTCCTATTCACCTGAGGCGGACTGGCTTTCGAGCAAAATGTATAAGACGGTGCAGTATGATACCAGTGGTCATACCAGGAAGTATTCAATCTATGACGGAGGCATTTTTGGCACACCTTCCGCCGGCACCAGGAGCGGATCGGTGAGTTTCAGCCTTTCCAATATCGTTGAGGCAAAGGTTTTTGCAAAGAATGATACCACAGGCAAGCCAAAAAAGATAAAGATCATCGAGGGGCTCTCACTCAACACCTCCTATAACATTTTCTCTGATTCACTTAACTGGTCGCCCATCGGCCTGTCATTCCGCACTACCCTTGCAGAAAACATCAATCTTCAGGCCAGCAGCAGTTTCTCAATTTATGCTATCAATGACAAAGGATCGGCCATATCAAAGCTGGCTATAAGTCAGGGCATGGGTCTCGTTCGGATGACCAGCTTCAGCACGAGTGTTGATTTTGACCTGGGCCGGCTCCTGCAGGGAAAGGACAAGAAACAGCAACAGCAACAGCAACAGTCGGCCTCCGGCATGGGGCAGCAGGCGTCGCTGAGAGAGGAGGGAGGTGGTCAGGCAGCCGCGGCATTGCCACTCGATAACAGGGACTATGATGAATTCGGTTATGTGAGGTTTGATCTTCCCTGGTCTCTCAGGATGGCCTATAACTTCAACTACAGCAAACCGGGATTAAAGTCAAATATCTCTCAGACAATGACACTTGGCGGCGATATCAGGCTGACCCCTAAGATGGCTATAACATATAATACCGGAATTGATATTAAACAGAAGGAAATTACAATGACGAGAGTGGGCATCTCACGCGATCTGCATTGCTGGGAGATGAACTTTTCCTGGATTCCGATGGGTTACATGAAGAGCTGGAACTTCACCATAAGGGCAAAAGCCAGCATGCTTCAGGATCTCAAATACGAGCGCAAGAAGGACTATCATGAGAATTATTAACGAAATAAAGACTTCAGGGATGAAAAGAATTATCAGTACGACAGCTGCACCGGGAGCAATCGGTCCCTACAGCCAGGCCGTGGAGGCCGGAGGGACGCTGTATATTTCAGGGCAGGTGCCCATTGACCCGGCTACGGGAAAGATCGTCGAAGGAGGAATATCAGAACAGACGACACAGGTACTAAAAAATATCAAGGCAATACTTCTGGCAGCGGGGTATTCTGTCAATAATGTCGTCAAGTCGACATGCCTCTTGTCGGACATGTCTGATTTCAAAGCCATGAACGAGGTGTATGCCAGGTTTTACGAGGTAGATCAGCCAGCCAGGGCAGCGTATGCTGTAAAAGGGCTCCCGCTGGGGGCGCTGATTGAAATAGAAACCATCGCGGTAAAATAAAAACAGTAAAGGCCGGTCTCCGACCGGCCTCTGCGTTAATATACTTTGGATTATAGTTCCGTTTATTCGGCTTTTACCTCAAAATCAACATTGACTTTTACATCCCTGTGGAGTTTGACAACAGCCTTGTAGTGTCCAACCTCTTTAACAGCCTCGTCTCCAAGGAGGATATTCTTACGGTCGATCTCAAAACCTTTTTCCTTCAGCGCTTCTGCTATCTGGATGGTGTTGACTGAACCGAAGATCTTTCCTGCCGTGCTGACTTTAGCGCCTATCACCAGCTTGACTGTGCTGAGCTTCTCTGCTATCTTTTCAGCTTCGTTCCTGACCTTTTCTTCCTTGTGCGCCCTCTGCTTCAGATTCTCATTATGCACCTTTACGGCTGAGCCCGTAGCCTGGATGGCGTAACCTTTCGGGATGAGGTAATTCCTCGCATACCCGGTCTTAACGGTAAGGATATCGTTTTTCTGTCCGAGCTTCTCGTGATCCTGTTTAAGAATTATTTTCATTTCTCTTCCTCCTTTACTTCATAAGATCAGCTACATAAGGCAGCATAGCCAGATGGCGTGCACGTTTGATGGCTTTGGCCACCCTCCTCTGATACTTGAGGGAGGTGCCGGTGATGCGGCGCGGCAGGATCTTGCCCTGCTCATTGAGGAACTTCTTAAGGAATTCGGGATCCTTATAATCAATGTACTTGATCTTGTTCTTCTTAAACCTGCAGTATTTCTTCTTCTTGATCTCTACTGTCGGAGGTGTAAGATATCTTATCTCTGAGTTGTTCTGTGCCATGCTTATTCCTCCGCGACTTTAACGGTTTCTTTCATCTTTCTTTTCTTCTCGGCATACTCAACGGCATACTTGTCCATACGGAAGGTCAGGAAACGGATGATCCTCTCATCTCTCCTGTACTGCACTTCTAATTTATCTATTAACTCACCCGGCCCTTTAAACTCAACAAGGTAATAAAACCCGGTTGATTTTTTCTGAATGGCATAAGCGAGTTTCTTCAGGCCCCAGTTCTCTTCATGAACGATCTCACCTGCATTATCGGTGATGATCTTCTTGAATTTCTGGACCGCTTCCTTCATCTGATTTTCAGACAAAACGGGAGTTGCAATGAAAACGGTTTCGTACTGATTCAACATCTCTTTTAGTTTATACTTGTGTTAATAATTCGGGTTGCAAAAGTAAGACAATAAATCTTAAAAAAAAATATTCCCGCAACTATTTGACTATATTTGTGACACGTATAACCAGAGACACTGCTGAAATCAGATATGGATAACTTTATTGTTTCTGCCCGTAAATACAGGCCTGCCACATTTGACATGGTCGTCGGACAGGATACCATCACCACAACCCTTAAGAACGCAATAAAGAACAATCACCTTGCCCAGGCTTACCTTTTCTGCGGTCCGCGCGGAGTAGGCAAGACAACCTGTGCGAGGATCTTTGCCAAGACCATAAACTGTTCAAATCCCGGTCCTGACAACGAAGCCTGTGACAAATGCGAATCATGCCTCTCATTTAATTCACAGGCATCATTCAATATCCATGAGCTCGATGGCGCATCAAACAACAGTGTTGATGACATAAGAAATCTCACTGACCAGGTGAGGATACCTCCGCAGATAGGAAAGTTCAGTGTTTATATAATCGATGAAATTCACATGCTTTCCACGTCGGCTTTCAATGCCTTCCTGAAGACACTTGAAGAACCTCCGTCTCATGCTATATTTATACTTGCAACTACTGAGAAACACAAGATAATCCCGACGATCCTTTCGCGATGCCAGATATTTGACTTTAACCGTATAAATGTGGATGACATCGTAACGCGTCTGAGCTGGGTAGCCGGCAATGAGGGCGTGAAGGCTGAGCATGAAGCCCTGCATGTTATTGCTACCAAGGCTGACGGAGCCATGCGCGATGCCCTTTCGATTTTTGACCAGATTGTAAGTTTCAGCGGAAAAAACATCACTTATGCCGATGTGATCGCCAACCTCAATGTGCTTGATTATGAGTATTATTTCAGGATCACGGGGGCTGCCATAGAGGGCAATGTGACATCAGTGCTGCTTACTTTCAATGAGATCCTTAATAAAGGATTTGACGGGTATAATTTCATGGCGGGACTGAACAATCACTTGCGTGACCTCCTTGTCAGCCGTGATGAGGCTACAGTAAAGCTGCTTGAAACATCACCGTCCATCCGGCAGCGTTACAGGGAACAGGCTGTCAAAGCCCCGTTATCATTCATATATGAAGCTCTTGACATCGGGTCGCAATGCATGCTTACCTTCAAGGGCAGCAAGAACCAGCGCCTGCACGTAGAGCTTGCCCTTCTTCGCATGTGTCACATTGCGGGAGAGAAAGCCGGAGAAGATTCTAAAAAAAAAGCTGAGCAACCAGCCGCCGCAGACGAAACCGCTTTAAAAACCTCACCTGTTCAATCTGTTCCCGCAGCAGCATCAACTGTCAGCCAGGCAAAAACTGCAGGGCAACCGCGAAAAGCGTCACCGGACAGTGATGATGCAAGGAAAGTTTCTATCAGGAACCTGATCTCTGAAAATAAGACAAAGGAAAATATAGTCAGTGAGCCTCAGCCGGAAGCAACGGGAACCACGCAGCTAAATGAGTTCGGTGCTGCCGAGCTTGCTGAAGCATGGAGCGCGTTTGCCATTAAGATAAGGGAGGAGAGCCCGCGTATATCTGTGACATTGTCTTCGGTTACTCCTGAACTTCTTCCCGATAATACCGTAATCCTGAAACTTGATAATTCAGCTCTCAAAGAGTTTTTTGACCATAACTTCAGAGCCAGGCTTGAACATTACCTGCGCGAGACCCTCAAGAACAGCTCGGTGAACCTGAAGACTACCGTGGAAACAACCGAAAGAGGAGAGATATTGTATTCCAACGAACAGAAATTCAACCATCTGGCATCAAAGAACCCGGCGCTGAAGGACCTCAGGAAAACATTCAATCTCGATTTTGAGTAAATCTTATTTCTTACCTGATGGGCGGAAAGAAAAAGACCGGGCATATAAACCCGCAGACATCCGGGCAACCCGAAATCGAAAATTCAGTCAGGCAGTACACCAGGCTGGCAGGAGGTATAGCTCATGATCTGAATACAATCCTGACAACAATTTACGGTTACAGCGAACTAGCCCTTGAATCTCTTGATGAGACGTCAGAAGCAGGCCAGAGCATACGCAGGATAATCCGGGCGGCAGACAGGGCGAAGATACTTTCACGGCGGTTAATGAACCTCAGCCTGCATACTGCCTCTGAGAAGGAAAAAATCAGGGTGAGCAATATCATTTCTGAGACCCTGAGCTTCATTAGACCGTCCATACCGGGCAAAACTGAAGTAGTTGAGAATATTGCAGCGCCCGATATTTTAGTTTCAGCCGACCCGGTGCAGCTGTTAAGGGCCTTCGTCAATCTCTCTGTAAATGCGTTGCAGGCAATGGAGGAAACAGGTGGCAGGCTGACAATAACCCTTGAGGCAATAAGAAAAGAGGGCACTATGCAAATTCCCGCCACTGAGTATGCACTGATTCGTTTTGCTGATACAGGGATTGGAATGAAAGAGAAAACGGCGGAGAAGATGTTTGATCCGTTTTTTACAACCGGAAAAAAAGGAAAAGGAACAGGTATAGGCCTGACCCTTGTCCGGGACATCATTTCGGATCTGAATGGAGATATTAAGGTCTCATCACGAGTGAATGAGGGCACGGTCATAGATGTTCTCATCCCGGCTGTCACCGGTAAAGCGCATAAGCTAACTGACTGACATCCCTGGTTGATAAGTTATGGCCTTATTTTGTCTCTCTGCATGAAAGCTTTATCTTAGAAAGTCGAAAAACAAATAAATCTGTGGAAAAAATGGCTGGGATAATGGTAGTTGAAGATGATCCGGCTCTCCGGGGCATGCTTAAGGAAGCCCTGGAAAAGAGGAAATATGTGGTTATTACAGCCGGTGACGGCAGGGAAGCCCTGGCAAAATTCCGTGCTTCGGTAGTTGATCTGGTCATTACCGACCTGTTAATGCCTGAAGAGGATGGGCTGATGGTCATAATGAAGATAAAGGAGATAAAACCATCGATAAAAATGATTGCCATAAGCGGAGGAGGCAAAGCGGGACCGGGAAGTTATCTTCTCATGGCAAATAAACTCGGGGCAGACCTCGTGTTTCCAAAACCATTCCTCCCTTCTGAACTTGTTCAGAAAGTTAAAGAGCTGCTCGATAAACATTAGTGTACCTGACTTGTTACTCTTTCGAAAAGAAGTTCATGGCTCTATGCCTGGCCAGGAGCTTAAAAAGGCTATTTTTCCACTGGAGGCTGTTCTGAAATTGCAGGGCAGCTTTTGTGTATTCATTTGGCCGGAAAATTGATTACTTTTGCGGCATATTTCAAAAAACGTCATCAAATGAGTTTTATAAGCAAAGTCCTTACTGTATTTCTGGGTAACAAAGACGAGCGCGATTTAAAAGAGATCAATCCTTTCGTAGGAAAGATAAAAAGCGAATATGACCTTCTGCAGTCTCTTTCAAATGATGCCCTGCGTGACCGTTCTGCAGCACTTAAAAAGGAAGTCAGGGAATCTGTTGCGGCAGAAGAACAGGAGATACGCGATCTGAGAGCCACCGCCGATAAGGAAGAGGATGTCAATCGAAAGGAAGAGCTTTATAACCAGGTAGATAAAATCGACAAGCAGATCCTTGAGAAGTTCGAAAAGAAGCTGGATGAAGTGCTGCCTGCAGCTTTTGCCATAATCAAGGAGACAGCAAGACGTTTCAAGGAAAACGACGTTCTTGAGGTGACAGCAAGGGATTGGGACCGTGACCTGGCCGCCACCCGGCCCTCAATCACCGTCGAGGGCGATAAAGCCTTCTGGAAGAACCGCTGGATGGCAGGAGGTAACGAAATCCTCTGGGATATGGTGCATTATGATGTACAGCTCATTGGCGGCGTGGCGCTTCATAAAGGGAATATTTCAGAAATGGCCACCGGTGAAGGCAAGACACTTGTTGCAACATTGCCGGTATTTCTTAACGCGCTCGCCGGCCGCGGAGTGCACATTGTAACCGTCAACGACTACCTCTCAAAACGTGACTCGGAGTGGATGGGCCCGCTGTATGAATTCCACGGACTGTCAGTCGACTGTATCGACAAACATGAGCCTAACTCACAGGCCCGCCGCAAAGCATACAACTCTGATATCACCTTCGGAACAAACAATGAGTTTGGGTTTGACTACCTGCGTGATAATATGGCTGTCAACCCTGAGGACCTCGTTCAGAGAAAGCACCATTACGCTATTGTTGATGAGGTAGACTCTGTGCTTATCGATGACGCCAGAACACCTCTTATAATATCAGGCCCGACAGCAAAAAGCGATACTGTTCAGTTTGATGAATACAAACACAAGGTAGATTTGCTGGTAAACGCCCAGAAAAAACTTGTGACACAATTGCTTTCTGATGCAAAGAAGCAGATAAATGACGGTAAAAACGAAGAGGGAGGTCTGATGCTCCTGAGAGCGTACAAAGGTCTTCCCAAGAACAGTGCTCTGATAAAATATCTCAGCGAGGAAGGAGTGAGAACGCTGCTCCAGAAAACGGAGAACTACTACATGCAGAATAACTCCAAGGAAATGCCCAAGGTGACCGAGGAGCTCTTCTTCGTCATCGATGAGAAGGCTAACTCGATTGAGCTGTCCGAAAAAGGTCATGATCTGATCTCCACTTCAGTGGAAGATGCGAGTTTCTTCGTGTTGCCTGATGTCGGCAGCAAGATAGCAGATATTGAAAAGACGGTTAAGGATGAGATGGCCAGAACAAGGGCCAAGGATGAGCTGCTTCAGGATTTTGCCATAAAATCGGAACGGGTTCATACTATGACACAGCTTCTCAAGGCATACACTCTTTTTGAGAAGGATATCGAATATGTTGTGATGGACAACAAGGTGAAGATCGTTGATGAACAGACTGGCCGTATCCTGGAAGGACGGCGTTATTCTGACGGACTGCACCAGGCAATAGAAGCCAAGGAAAATGTAAAGATCGAAGCAGCCACACAAACATACGCCACCATCACCCTTCAGAATTATTTCAGGATGTATCATAAGCTTGCAGGTATGACGGGCACCGCCGTCACGGAAGCAGGAGAGCTGTGGAACATCTATAAGCTGGATGTTGTCGTTATTCCTACCAATGTGCCAATAATCAGGAATGACCACGAAGACCTGGTCTATAAAACAAAGAGGGAGAAATACAATGCTGTCATTGACGAAATAGCAGGTCTGAATAAACAGGGCAGACCTGTACTCGTAGGTACCACATCTGTCGAGATATCCGAACTCCTCAGCCGGATGCTCAAGATGAAGGGGCTGAAGCATAACGTTCTGAACGCCAAGTTGCATCAGCGTGAGGCTGAGATAGTTGCGGAAGCCGGAAAGACGGGGACAATCACCATTGCCACCAACATGGCAGGCAGGGGAACGGATATCAAACTTACTCCTGAGGTCCGCAAAGCCGGGGGTCTGGCTATAGTGGGCACCGAACGCCATGAATCACGTCGTGTTGACAGACAGCTGAGGGGTCGTGCAGGACGTCAGGGAGACCCGGGCTCTTCACAGTTCTTTGTCTCCCTGGAGGATGACCTTATGCGCCTCTTCGGATCAGAGAGGATATCCGGGATCATGGACCGCCTCGGATTGAAAGACGGTGAAATGATACAGCATCCCATGATCACAAAATCAATAGAAAGAGCCCAGAAGAAAGTCGAGGAAAATAACTTCGGCATCAGAAAGAGACTGCTTGAATATGATGATGTAATGAATTCGCAGAGAGAGGTCATCTACAGCAAGAGACGCCATGCACTTCTTGGTGAAAGACTTAGCGTCGATATTGCCAATATGATGTACGATGTCACTGAGAACATTGTCAACACCAACAAGGATGCTGGTGATTATGGCGAGTTCCAGCTCGAGCTGATAAGAACACTCTCCGTTGACTCGCCTGTGGCAAGTCAGGATTTTCAGAAAAATGCCAGTCAGGAAATTATCGATGCTGTATATAACAAAGTCCTTGACGCCTACCGCCGCAAGGGAGAAGTGATAGCATCCACGGCCTTTCCGGTCCTGAAAGATGTTTATGAAAGGATGTCAGCTACTTATGAGAATGTAGTTGTACCCATAAATGATGGCGTACGTACTTACAATGTAATAACAAATCTTAAATCTGCCGTTGAAAGCGAAGGAAAGGAGTTGCTTCGGTCATTTGAAAAGACCTCTGTCCTGGCAACAATAGACGATGCCTGGAGAGAACACCTTCGTGAGATGGATGATCTCAAACAATCTGTCCAGAATGCCACCTACGAGCAGAAAGATCCTTTGCTGATATATAAGTTTGAGTCCTTTGAGCTTTTCAGGACATTGGTGACCAAGGTCAGCCAGGATGTGGTAAGCCTGCTTATGAAGGGAACGATCCCGGTCTCAGCCCCTGATAATGTCAAGGAAGCACAGCGCCGCAGACAGGTTGACATGAGCAGGCTGAGAACACAGAAAAGCGACTTCGACGGCATGCACGGAGGAGGCGGTTCACCTGAGCAAAGACAACAGCAGACCACTCCGGTAAGAGTTGACAAAAAAGTCGGGAGAAATGACCCGTGCCCGTGTGGTAGCGGAAAGAAATACAAGCAGTGTCACGGAAAGAACATCAGCGACGCTGTTGGTGCATAACAGAATAAAATCTTAACCGGCTATTTCAGGGCTTCCATTGCCCTGGCAATACGGGTTTGCATAGACCTGCTTACAGGTACAAGAGGCAGCCTGAGGTTATTCCGGCAAAGATTCATAATGCTCATTATGGCCTTGATACCAGCCGGGTTGCCTTCGGCAAAAAGAAGCCCGGTAATCTCCAGGTACTTGAATTGTATCTCCCTGGCTGTCTTGAAGTTATATTTCAAAGCCTCCTGAACCATTTCTGACCATTCAACCGGATATGCATTTGCCAGGACAGATATGACACCTGAGCCTCCCAAAGCTGTTATTGTCAGCGCATCAATATCATTGCCGGAAATGACAAGAAAACTCTCAGGCTTGTCTTTTATGATCTTCATAATATTTTCGAAGTTGCCTGAAGACTCCTTGACGCCGATAATATTATCGCAGGCTGCTGCCAGCTCAAGACAGGTCTCCGGCAGAATGTTACTGCATGTACGGGAAGGCACATTATACAGTATGACAGGAACCGGACTTGCCAGCGCAATCTGCCTGAAATGCTGAAACAGGCCTTTCTGACCAGGCTTGTTATAATAGGGGGCCACTGAAAGAATGGCATCGATCCCCGAAAAGTCAGACTCACGGATGTAAGTTACAAGATCTGAAGTATTGTTGCCGCCTATACCCAGTACCAGAGGCACCCTTTTCCCGATAGTATCAATGACAAAAGCAGTCAGCGCGCTCTTTTCATCTCTGCTCAGCGTCGATGCCTCACCGGTAGTTCCAAGCAGCACAATGTAATCAACACATCCGGCAATCAGGTGTTCAATTATCCGTTCCATCGCGGCAAAATCGATGCTTAAATCATTCTTGAATGGCGTGACAACTGCCACACCGGTTCCTTTAAACTTTTTCATTTTTACGTTAATCCTCCTGTTTGAGATTGAAAATCAAGCTCTGGAGACGGGGCTGCTGATCATTGAAAGATAATGCATAGTCTGCTCCAGAAAAAATGCTATGCTGAATGGCCTGGGAGTCTTGATCATGAGATCATAGGGTGTTTTTTCAGGTTCAGCCGTAATGTCCGGCCCCACCTTCATAGGCGCATTTGATACGGAAGTAATATAGTTTAGCTGGAAGAGGGATGAAGGATTGATATCTATTATAAGATCGAATTTTGTCTTCATGAACTCCCTGGCATCGCCGGATACCGGGATGAACGCCCAGTTCAGGTCGCTCTTCCTCAGGAACTTCATGTATGACAGACCGGTAAGCCTGTCAGGTACGCTCTTACCCGGGATCCATGTAATTACCTCAACACTTTTATCCATCTCGTTCAATTGCCTGTTAAGAGCTGCCAGATGCTGAAAGTCGTTTTCAAATGTAGCGTCCCATAGGATGCCTACCTTTTTTACTTTTTCAAGATCGAATCCCTGCTGCAGCTTCCTCACCGGTGAATGGTGTCTCAGGAGTAACATCCTGCCGGCTTTTAATCTGAGTCTTCCGAAAAGTTCCATACAAATGCAAACCTATTATTTTTTTGGTTGAACAGAACTCTGTATACCATTATTCTTTTATCATTCTGACAAAATCCTCCTCAGTGATAATGGGTATGCCGAGTTCTTCCGCCCTGGCTCTTTTGGCAGGGCCCATGTCACTGCCAGCCACGATGAATGAGGTGCTGCCTGAGACTGACGCGGCGTTCCTGCCGCCGGCAGCTTCGATGGCCGCTTTTATCTCCTCGCGGGTGAAACCCGTAAAACTGCCGCTGACCACAACCGTTTTGTCACTGAGAGGCCCCTTTGCTGCCGCCGCCGTGGCTTTTCCCTTAAAACTCAGCCCGGCTGCCTTAAGACGTCTTATTATTTCAATATTGTCAGGGTCAGAGAAGTACTCCCTGACGCTTGTGCTTATCCGGGGGCCTATCTCAGGCAGTGCGCTAAGCTGCTCCTCCGTGGCCTCCATGAGAGTGTCAATATCCGGAAAACCTGCTGCAAGGGTTTTGGCTACAGTCTCACCCACGTGCCTTATGCCCAGGGCAAAGAGCTTCCTGTACCAGGGAGCAGTGAGTGATGCCGCAAGCCCGGCGAGAATATTTGAAGCTGACTTATTGCCGAGACGGTCAAGCGAAGCCAGCTGACCATGCTTAAGATCATAGAGGTCAGCCACATTGTGTATGAGTCCGCGGGAGTAGAGAAGCTCAATGGTCTCTTCACCCAGTCCCTCTATGTTCATTGCCTTGCGTGATACGAAATGTATAATTCTCCGAGTGATCTGAGGGGGGCAGTGGAGATAGTTCGGACAATAGTGGTTTGCTTCCCCTTCAGTCCGCACCAGAGGTGTTCCGCATTCCGGACACACTTTAGGAAAAGTTACAGGTTTTGTTCCTTTTGTGCGTCTGCTTGTGTCAACTTCAATAATCTTGGGGATTATTTCGCCGCCCTTCTCAATGATAACACTGTCGCCATAATGTAATCCCAGCATTTCAATCTGGTCGCTGTTATGCAACGTTGCACGCCTGACTGTCGTTCCGGCAAGCAGGACAGGCCGCAGGTTGGCTACAGGCGTAACATTGCCCGTCCTTCCTACCTGGAAGTCAACAGAGAGAAGTTCGGTCAAAACCTGTTCAGCCGCATACTTGTATGCTATCGCCCAGCGAGGTGTTTTAGCCGTGTTGCCAAGAGCTTTCTGCGCCTCCAGCGAATTGACCTTTATTACCACTCCGTCTGTGGCATAAGGAAGTTTTTTTCTTTGGTTCTCCCATGCAGCGACGAATTTAATCACTTTGTCCATCCCGCTGCATTTCTTCATTATATCAGAGATACGGAAGCCCCATGAGCGGGCTGCCATCAGGTTGTCATAATGATTATCGGCAGGGAGCCGATCACCAAGCAGATAATAGAGATAACAGTCGAGCGGACGGGAAGCGACAATGCGCGGGTCAAGAAGCTTGAGAGTGCCTGCTGCAGCATTCCGCGGGTTGGCAAACAGTGCTTCACCCCTGGCTTGCCGGTCAGCATTCATCTCCTCAAAGCCCTTGCGCGGGAGGTAGATCTCTCCCCTGATGACAAACATTTCCGGTGCTCCGGAAGCGGTGATCCTGACCGGGATACTTCTTATAGTTCTGACATTGACAGTGACATCATCTCCGACGTTACCGTCACCCCTCGTCACGGCCCTTACCAGTCTGCCATCCTCATAGGTCAGGCTTATGGAGACACCGTCATACTTCAGCTCACATACGTATTCAGGCTCATAACCCAAAGCTTTGCGGACCCGCTCTCCGAAATCGTTCACCTCGTCGGTACTGTACGTGTTGCCAAGCGAGAGCATAGGCCAGGCGTGTTCAGCCTGTCTGAATTCTTCGGTGAGGTCACTTCCTACCCTCATCGTGGGAGAATCAGGCTTAATGAGCCCGGGAAAATTCTTTTCAATGGTCTGAAGTTCGCTGAGCAGTATATCAAATTCAAAATCAGATATAACAGGTTTATTCAGAACATAATATCTATGGTTATGTTCTTTAATGGTTTTCCTGAGCTCTTCGGCCCTTTTTTTTGCTTTGGCAAGCCTCATTGAAGGAACGTATCGTTTAAAAGATTTGACATCAGCTCCAGACTCCTGGTATTACTGTTCCGCAAGGGCATTTACCGTTTTTCAGTTTGTTTGACACGATCCGGAAGCCGCTTCGTTCAATTACCTTTTGCCTGCATGACGGGCATACAGTATCATCAATGCCTGTCCCGGGCACATTATCAATATAAACATATTTCAGCCCTGCCTTTTGTGCAAGTGCGGCAGCAGTATTAAGGATACCTGTCGGGGTGGGGGGCAGATGCTCGAGCTTATACTGTGGCTGAAACCGGCTGAAGTGTATTGGCGTCTCAGTTAAACCGTTGTCAGCAAGCCACCGGCACATCAGCCCGATCTCATCCTCCTTGTCAGTCCAGCCAGGGACGATCAGATTGGTAATCTCAAGCCAGACGCCCTCGTCCCTGTATATCTTAAGAGCATCGAGAACAGGTTGCAGTTTGCCTGCGTTGAGCTTAAGATAGGTACTGTCACTGAATGATTTAAGGTCGATATTGGCACCGTCGATGTACCGGCAGAGCTCCTGAGGGGCTCTTTGTGGATATAGCCGTTCGACACCATGATGTTCTTTATCCCTGCGGCACGTGCCAGCTTTGAGGTCTCATATACATATTCATAGAATGTTACCGGCTCGGAATATGTGTAAGCAATTGACCTGCATCCTCCGGAGGCGGCTTTAGCCACCACATCTTCAGGGGGCATATTATAATTGGTCGTCTTGTCCGGAGAGGTTTGTGAAATGGTCCAGTTCTGACAGTTGAGACAGGCAAAGTTGCATCCGGCAGTGGCTATTGAAAATGCCGCTGATCCCGGAAGAAAATGATAGAGCGGTTTTTTCTCCACCGGATCAATATTCACCGCACACGGGTTACCAAAGGCCATTGTGTACAGCTTTGAATTTCTTACGATCCTGTTGTGGCAATCGCTTAGCTCACCCTCTTTCGGGTTGCACTCATTGGGGCATATCATGCATACTACCCCGCGGGCGCTCTCCTCCTGGTACATCGCAAGTCTTTCCTTAGGCGCCGGCTTCATACCCTCCAGACTGAGAGGAGCAAGAACGCCGGCGGCCACAACCAGTGAACCCTGCCTGGCGAAACTTCTGCGTGTGATCTTTCTGCCGCTGACTCCCATTGACATGCGTTAATGATTTACAGACTATAAAGCTAATGCTTAATGTGCACCGATACAATAATACCTGATACTAAAATCAGGGCTGCAAGAATAAATGATGCATTGCCTGTTCCTGCCAGCGGAACGACGATGGTTGACACGGTCAGGTAACCCAGTGCAGAGCCTGCCAGATCAGAGGCATAGACGGCGCCTGTCCTTCCCTGACTGCCTGATGCTGTCAGAGTCCTGTATATCATTCCTGTAAGGAAACCTGCTGAGAGGAGGATGACAAAAATGAAAGGCAGAACAATCCGGGGAGACGCAGAGACAAGTGATGGTATGAGAAATCCTGTACCACCATAAATGATTGCCAGGATTATCGGATATACAATCATCTTCCTGGTCCCGGGGAGCCGATCCCTTGCAGCTCCGGCAGCCAGCCCGGCCATTAGCAGGGTGAGAATGAGAGCCGAAAGGATGTAGATGTTGCCAGCCGTTACCTGCAGTATGAAGATCATTATCATCGCGAAACCAGAAAGCCCGGCAGAGGACGCAAACATCATAAAACCTCCCCTGCGGATTAATGCGAACGGGATAATGATGAGAAGGAACATCACCACGACCAGGGCCCCGTTTGTGCCCTTGCTTTCAAGCGAAAGCATATTTGCGAACCACGATGATACGGGCCTGATCGCGGTATTAACAGGTGCTGCAGGGTCAATATCCGAAATGATCAGCTGGCTTTTGCGCCTTACCTCATCATCATTAATATAATCACTGTTCACATAGCTGTTCTGAATTGCCCGTCTTCCTGCCATAACAGATATTGAATCCGAAAGCGGACCGTCAGAGGCGATTACATAAAGGGAAGATCCGGGTATTATTATTACATTGTTAAATACCACGCGAAGTGCATTATAAATAGGTGATAATGCTTTGCGGTAGCTTTCCGGGGAATAATTGTAGACGGGCATGGGTGTGCAGAGAAAAAGTCCTTCGGATGAAAGATGCTCCCTGATCGCCCTGAAATACTCTTCTGTAAAGAATCTGCTTACGGAGAGAGTTGACGGTGGTGGTATGAGCTGCAACACGGCGTCATATATTCCGGTATTCCTCCTCAGGAAAGTGAGCGGGTCAGTCTTCCTGACGCTGACATTTATTCTGCCGGCCAATGTGTCGCGTGCTCCCTCGGCTGCTATTATCCCGGGGTCATGTTCAAGGTATACCACCTCATTAATTTCATATTTTGTCAGCTGTTCAATATGTTTATTCAGACCTCCTGAGATCATCATAACCTTGTTGTACTTTTCTCTCTGGAGCAGGGCATAATGAATGTCCTCCTCATCCCTTATGATGTCACCTGAGAAGAAGAGGGGACGGTGATCATAAAAAACCGTCCGCTCACCGCCATAGGTACCTGTAGTAATGTTACCGTAAGGTGTGTCAATACTTTTTTCTGCCTTCACTCCGCGCAGCAGAAAACTTCTTATGGCAGGATCAGGACTGAATATCAGGATAATCACTCCGGAGATTGCAGCGCACATCCACACTGCCCTTCGTAGCATGACCGGGTAATTCAGCACGGCAACAGTGGCGGCCGCTGATATGAGCAGTATCAGAATGTACAGCTGATAATTGGAAATGCGAAAGGTCACGGTGACAGCGGTGAGCAATCCGGCAACCACAGATCCAGCAGTCTCAATGCCAAAGCTGCCTCCCGGAGTTGACCCGCCTGTGTATTGTCTAGCTGAAGACAGCCTGACGAAGACAAAAGATGAAATGAAGGTTACAGGAGCAACGCTCACTGAAAGAATAATCATTACCTTGATAATTGACGGGGACTCGCCGGGATTAAGGAGCGCACGGTTCATCAACATAAACAGCAGAGGTGCCAGAGCCATGCCACCGATCAGTGTCCACATCATCTTTGCGAAGCCTGTTGAACCTGACCTTCCGCCTGCGACAGCACCTGCGGCAGCGATGATAAGCCATGTCCAAAGGAACAGTCCCATGGAGATTTCTGTGCCGCCTCCCAGAATGACAGCCTCACGCATGAGAATAAACTGAACGGCAGAGCTGGCAAAACCTGTCAGCATCAGCAGTATGCCTGCAACGCCGGTTTGCGTATGGTTGCCATATTCAACCTCTCTGACACCTTCTTTAACACCAATTTTATTCTTGCTGAAATAGTAGCGGAGGTGCCAGGTAAGGTGAATAATTGCCGTAAAGGCCATAGCGATACCAACTTCGACGTGCCAGTGGAGAAAGGGCTCCGAGAAAGGTATGCTCCATTTGTACGTTATCTTCAGGGCCATGAACAGGCCAAGGAGAGCAGTGACAAAAAAAGTCGCAAACAATAACCAGTTCCAGAATCTCCGGTGCGACTGCTTAGTGAGGAATCCGGCCGAAGACAGAAAAAGCGTAAACAGATAGATTACCAGAGCGGTCAGGCCAATGGGAAGGGCATGATACATCCCGGTACATTTTATTCCCCGAAGACATATGCTTCATACACAAAAATCTCTGTATCCTTATCTTTCCATCCGTCCCATCCGATGCCGGCCTTGTCCCTTGCGCAGTAGCCGAGGAAATCAGTTACGCTCCATCCTCTTTCAGAAGCTACCTGGGGCAGGAGGGTACCGGACCTGCTTCCCTTCCTGAGGTAAATGCCATGTTTTCCGATTTTTATCTCGTTAATATCAGTTATTTTTTTCATCGGACCCAATACAGATATCTCGAGGTGTATTTCAGGGTATTCGGCGGCTGTTAGCGGAGAAAACCTGGGGTCGCCGAACGCTGCCTCCTGAGCCATCGAACTTACCACCTGCCAGAGTGGATCCGGAGAGGTGAACCGTCCGATACAGCCTCTCAGAGCGCCATGTATCGAAATTGTGACAAAGGCTCCCAGTGGCTCTTTCAGACGGGGTGTCAGCTTTGATGCATCGGGTTCATCCGGCTTTTTCCCTTTCAGTTTTGAAGAGATAGATTCGCGGGCAATGCCAAGAAGTGTCTTTCTCTCCTCTGCCGTTAGGCTGAACTCATCAGCGGGAGCCATTTTATGTGCCGGAGAAACCTTGTCCTCGACTACTATGGCATTGTATCCCACGACCTGGTCCTTGTCACCATATTGTGAATCACCTGAATTTGTATATTCAACATTACGGAAGATCAGACCTTCCTCTTCTTCGGTGAGATAAAGGAGCACCAGCCCGGCCGTCCATCCGCACATGGCTGTGGCGAGGTTATCTATACCGGAAGCCTCAACTTCCCTGACAGTCTTCAGGAACAGATCAGGGTCCCCGGTAAGTATTGCGTCACTCGTCAGTTTATCGGCTCTTTTGGCCTCGGTATATGAAGGATAATGAGAGAAATCGCTGCTGATAATAAAAAGGTTACGGTCATTGAACCACGGTCTGAGCCCCGAAGCTATCAGGTCAAGCATAGTGACATTGTGGGTACCTATCAGAATAGGCACGATCTTGGGAACCTTACTGAAATGATACTGTATAAAAGGAAGCTGCACCTCGAGCGAGTGCTCTGGTATATGAGCTTCATCCTTCTCGAAAAAGAATTTGCTGCTGTTTATCAGTTCCTTGCCCACCTCGGTGTTTACCTGCACTGTTCCCAGGGGTGTCACCATATTGCCTGATATAAAGACAGCCGCCCCGTCAAATGCGTACCTGTGGCTTGCACCTATAAGGAAGATGTTGTCATATTCCGCATCAGCGGGCACTGCTGCAAAACCGGCAGCAGCGGTGTGTCCTGAGTATACATATCCGGCATGTGGTACAATCAGCGCTCTTACCCTTGCACCGGGGTTAGCCTTTCTGAGTGAACTGAAGTATCCTGCAAGGTCGCTTCGGAGTTTGTCGCTTTCTGAAGGATAGAAACTGCCGGCCACAGCAGGCTGCCTGTCATGCCCTGTTCCCTGTCCGTGAATGTTCATAAGAGGGAGTATTAAAGTAATTAAAATAATACTAACCGTTTTCATAAAACAGTTGTTACAACCCGTAAAGTTATATCAAAAAAACGGTAAAAAGTAGGAAAAAAATTTAGATGAGAACGATATTCTCTTTGATGGTGTTTCCGTCTTCATCAATACCGTAAAGCCTGATGCCAACGCTGCATGTGGCATCAGCAGTGACATCCAGGAACGGAGAGAGAGATTCCCTGACATCTTCCTCACCCATGGAGTCATATTCCTCAATATCAAAGTATAGATGAACAAATAGTATATGATCGCTCTTTTTTATCTTGGTCAGCGCCTTCAGTATTTTTCCCATCCAGATAACTGAGGATGTGTTAAAATAATCAACGTTGAATTTAAGATTTGTGCTTTCTGCAGGATTTTTTGCATACTCACCTGCCCATTTGTAGAGAGGTTCGAAGAAAGATGACGCATTCTCCGGGAGAGATTTTCCGGCAAAGGCCAATATTCCCGTTTCAGCAATAAAATTAACCTGCGGAGTTTTAGAGGTCGCCTCTATTTTAATATCTTTAAGTTTAACCATAATATGATTAATTCCTTCCCTTGTCTCGCTTTATTGCCCCAAGCAACATTATAAAGATAATTTGTTTTTTTCGACATTCATTTTTCTTTCGTCAAAAAAATATGAACAGTTATCAACTTTTTTAAACTATTTATGAGACGCCTGAACGAATATTTGAGGCTATTCGTTAAGAAGGAAATACTATCTTTGCAGCCGTAAATCTAAAAGGATGGAAAACCTGCTCAGGAAGGGAGCCGGAGAAGCAATCAGGAGCCTATATAATGCCAGTGTCAACGATGACCTCCTTCAGATACAGAAGACAAGGAAAGAGTTTACAGGTGACCTGACTCTGGTTGTTTTTCCTCTCACACGGATTTCTCATAAATCTCCTGAACTGACGGCGAAAGAGATAGGAGAATTCCTTACACAACACGTTGAAGCCGTGAGCGGTTTCAATGTGATAAAGGGTTTTCTGAATGTAACTATTTCATCAGGTGCATGGGCAAGACAACTGAAGATAATTTCAGAACAGGACGATTACGGCACAGTCATGCCGGGTCCTGATGCGTCTGTCATCGTCATTGAATACTCCTCACCCAACACAAACAAACCGCTTCACCTGGGGCATATCCGCAACAACCTTCTCGGATATTCTCTCTCACGCATTTGCAGCGCTGCAGGTAACAGGGTCATAAGAACAAATATCGTAAATGACAGGGGTATTCACATCTGCAAGTCAATGGTGGCATGGCAGCTTTACGCCAACGGAGCGACACCTGCCTCGGCAGGAATGAAGGGCGATCATTTCGTAGGCGAATACTATGTTCTCTTTGAAAAGAATTACAGGGAACAGTCAGAAGCTCTTGTTGCTGCAGGATCAACACCAGAGGAGGCACGTGATAAGGCACCACTCATGCTCGCTGCACGCCGGATGCTTCTGAAATGGGAGGCTGGCGACGAAGAGACGGTAAAGCTGTGGAATATGATGAACTCATGGGTTTATGAGGGTTTTGACGTGACTTACAAAGCCCTCGGCGTCGAGTTCGATAAAATATATTATGAGTCGGAAACCTATAAAACCGGTAAGGAACTTGTTCTCCGTTCTCTTGCAGAAGGTAAGCTTATCAGGAAAGATGACGGCTCCGTCTGGATTGATCTCACGGAGGACAAGCTTGACCAGAAGCTTCTGCTGAGATCCGACGGCACTGCAGTTTACATAACACAGGACCTCGGGACTGCAGTCATAAGATATAACGATTATCACTTTGACCGGCATATTTATGTTGTCGGAAATGAGCAGAACTACCATTTTCAGGTTCTCGCCCTGACACTGCTCAGGATGGGATATGAATGGGCTGCCGGACTACTTCATTTCTCCTATGGGATGGTTGAACTCCCGGAAGGACGCATGAAATCCAGGGAAGGAAAGGTTGTGGACGCTGATGACCTGATAGACGAGATGACGGCCACGGCCAGGATGATGTCGCAGGAACTGGGCAAGCTGGGCGGTTACAGCGAGACAGAAAAAGAAAATATCTGCCGTCAGATAGGCCTCGGGGCACTTAAATACTTTATCCTTAAAGTCGATCCGAAGAAGAACATGACATTTAATCCGGCAGAATCAATAGATTTCAACGGTAATACAGGTCCTTTCATACAATATACATATGCCCGGATCAGATCAGTGATGAAAAAAGCAGAAGAGACCGGCATTTCTTTCGGAGTGGAGGATTATGATAACCTCACTCCTAATACCAAAGAAATTAACGTCATCAAACTGCTGAACGATTTCCCTTCACTGGTAAAGGAAGCCGCCAGCGAGCTGAGCCCTGCCCTCATAGCCAATTACTCATATGACCTTGCCAGGGAATTCAATCAGTTCTATCACGACTTTTCCATCCTGGGAGAAGAAAACAAAAAAGTGCGCGACTTCAGACTCAGACTGTCAGCTTTGACGGGCATTGTGCTTGAAAAAGGACTCTGGCTACTGGGTATAGAAGCGCCGGAAAGAATGTAATCACAAGAAATATAATTAGTTATGTTTGAAAACCTTAGCGAGAGACTTGAACGATCCTTTAAAATACTAAAGGGTGAAGGGACCATCTCTGAGATAAATGTTTCTGAAACTCTCAAGGATGTCCGCCGGGCATTGCTCGATGCTGATGTGAACTTTAAAATTGCAAAACAGTTTACCGATACTGTCAAGCAGAAGGCACTGGGACAGAATGTGCTGAAATCTGTCAAGCCTTCACAGATGATGGTCAAGATAGTCCATGATGAGCTTGTTGATCTCATGGGAGGGGAGAGGGTTGATATAAATATTAAGGCCAATCCTTCAGTAATACTCATTGCCGGCCTTCAGGGAAGCGGAAAGACAACATTCAGTGCCAAGCTGGCAAAATATCTCAAGAGCAAACGCGGGAAAAATCCTCTTCTGGTAGCAGGAGACGTTTACCGCCCGGCAGCCATTGAGCAGCTGAAGGTGCTCGGCTCACAGATAGAGGTGCCGGTCTATACTGAGGATGGCAGCCGAAACCCTGTTGAGATAGCCCGTAACGCCATCAGGGAGGCGAAGAAAAGCGGTTATGACCTTGTCGTTATTGATACGGCGGGTCGATTGGCTGTGGATCAGGAGATGATGGACGAGATTGCTGCCGTCAAGAGCGCAACCAACCCGCATGAGATTCTCTTCGTTGTTGATGCAATGACAGGGCAGGATGCCGTGAACACTGCGCTGGAGTTCAATGAGAGAATAGACTATGACGGTGTCGTCCTTACAAAACTGGACGGAGACACAAGGGGAGGAGCAGCACTGTCAATAAGGGCTGTGGTCAACAAACCCGTCAAGTTCATCAGCGCGGGAGAGAAGATGGACGCCATAGATATCTTTTACCCTGAGAGAATGGCAGACAGGATCCTGGGAATGGGTGACATAGTCTCCCTCGTCGAAAAGGCACAGGAGCAATATGATGAGACTGAGGCACGGAAACTGCAGAAGAAGATTGCAAAGGATCAGTTCGATTTCAACGACTTTGTCTCGCAGATACATCAGATTAAGAAGATGGGTAACATGAAGGACCTGATGGGGATGATACCCGGTGTTGGCAAAGCCATAAAAAACCTTGATATTGATGATAATGCCTTCAAGGGGATCGAGGCGATAATTTCAAGCATGACCCCGGCGGAGAGGTCCAACCCCCTGCTTCTTAACGGCAGTCGCAGAAAACGCATTGCCGAAGGTAGCGGTACGACAGTAATGGAGGTGAACAGACTCCTGAAACAGTTCGACGAGACACGGAAAATAATGAAGATGGTCGCCAAGGGAGGCGACCTGTCAAAGCTGGCGCCGAGAAGATAAAAGGCTGAAAGTCAAAAGTCAAAAGGCGAAAGTCGAAAGTCCAAAGACCTTCACCCTCAGAAAAAAATCGCAAATCGCAAATCGCAAATAACATGTATCAGCTCATTGACGGAAAGAAGACAGCAGCCGAAATAAAATCGGAGATTACTGCAACGGTCAGCGGCATGAAGGTCAGAGGCATCCGTGTCCCTCACCTGGCAGCTATACTGGTAGGCAATGACGGCGGCAGTGAGACCTACGTGTCACATAAGGTCAAAGACTGCGCAGAAGTGGGGTTCCGCTCAACGCTGGTACGTTTTGATGCTTCCGTCAGCGAAACAGAACTCCTCGCTAAAATCCGCGAACTGAATGACAATCCTGAGATAGACGGGTTGATAGTCCAGCTTCCGTTACCTGAACATATTTCTGAAAGTAAAGTCATTGAGAGTATTTCGCCGTTGAAGGACGTCGATGGATTCCATCCCGTTAATCTGGGCAGGATGGTGGCGGGTCTGCCATCCCTTGTGTCTGCCACCCCGGCAGGTATCATGGAGTTGCTGAAAAGATATAACGTACCTCTGAAGGGAGCTGAGTGCGTGGTGGCAGGCAGAAGCAATATTGTCGGCAGACCCATAAGCATCCTGCTCTCACAGAAAGGCGTCGATGCCACCGTCACGGTGGTGCACAGCCGTACGCGGGATATAGCCTCCGTCCTGAGAAGAGCTGACATAATTATTGCAGCCATCGGGATGCCCGGATTTATTAAAGCTGACATGGTTAAAGAAGGTGCTGTCATCATAGATGTAGGCACAACACGGGTTGACGCCCCGGATACTAAAGCAGGGTGGAGGTTAAAAGGTGATGTCGACTTTGAAAATGTGGCACCTAAATGCTCGCTTATAACACCGGTGCCCGGCGGCGTGGGGCCGATGACAAGGGTGTCACTGCTGCTGAATACCCTTAAGGCATGCAGGAGATGAAGGATCAGCTTCCCGGCAGATAAATACCGGTGAAGTAGAGGTCAAAGCCACCCTTGCCTCCCGGACGGTCGGAAGAAAAGATCATGAACACGTTGTCAAAATAAAGGTCGATGCCGATCACCGGCCGGTACTCATTGGATGGGGTATTAACAGCCGGACCAAGATTTACGGGAGAGTTCCATTTGCCTCCTTTAAAAACAGAATAATAAAGGTCGAAGTCTTCCCCCGGATCCCCTCCCGGCCTGTCCGAGGTAAAGAACATGTATTTGCCAAAGACAAACGGACACTTATCATTGTAATCGCCGCAGAGGCTGTCAACTTTAACGGGAACTGCAGGGGCAGAGGTGAACCACTCATCCAGACCGGTGGTTGGGGGCCTGACCATCATGTAAATATCAAAGTTTCCCGACCTGTCGGAACAGAAATATGCAGTATCCAGAGTGCTGTTGAGTGACAGGTAAGCGTCATTGTAATCTGAATTGAAGACTGTGGCTGGAACCGGGTCAGGAACAGAAGGGACAGGTGAATAAACAGGCATATAACCTGTGTAAACAAGATCGAGCCCGTAACCTGTCACTTCGGTGGCAGCGACCATATATTCCTTACCGTTATACGAATTGAAGAATCTGAATGGTCCGTACTCATTACCGGCAGTGTTGAAAGCAGAAGTCAGCTCATCAAGAAAAGAGTCCGGCTTCATCCCGCCTTCCAGGCTGAATGTTCCGGTTGTCTGTCCGAAAGTGTACAATATAACTCCATGTATAAGGTCAAACTCACCGCCCGAGCTCTGCCGGTTGGAAGCAAAGACAACAGGCCGCTGATTGGATATTATCGAAGCCTCCAGAGCCATATTGTAATCATCATACTGTGTGTTCAGCCCTTCGATGGCTATCACCGAATCAGGGAAGAAGCCTGTTTTGTAATTTATTTTCGGGAGCTCTTTCTCACATCCCGCCATCAGAACGAGGGTGATTAACCCTGATATAATATTTAATCTAATGGTTGTCATTCTACCTTTTAAACTGCCGGAAGAGCTTCAAAGTTGCAAATTGGGGGTACTAAAAGCAAAACCGGGCCAGTAGAGCCCGGTTTCAGAAGGTAGAATTTAGGTTAATTCTAGGGTAATATTTGGTTTGAGGGTAATCTTTTAATTCCAATAGTAAGATGCAAAGCAGCGCCGGAAGGTTGCGTCAGACAAAAAGTATTTTCCCAAACCTCTGGTTATCATGTTTAAAAAAAGTTAACGCTGTTGATAATTGAATTTAATTTAAAGTACACAGATGAGATTATGTTATACATTTGCAGGATATTTTTGGGGAGAATGGAAGAAGAGAAATATGGTTTTGTCCACGACAGTGAAGTGGAAGAGGTTATTCTTCGTTTTGAAAAGATGAGGAAGAATAAGGAAACCTGTTATTTTGATGTGATTGAATTTGAGGCGATTATCGATTACTATCTTGAGGGTAATAACCCGATGAACGCTTTTGAAGCCACCTCTTTCGCATGTGAGCTTCATCCGAATTCGGTACCTATACAGATACGCAAGGCAAGGGTGCTGCTTGAGAAAGGCAGGGCCACGGAAGCACTCGCCATTGCCAGGCTTCTCGAGAATATTGAACCTGGCAACTATGATATATATGTTTGCAAAGGCACGGCCCTGGCCATGCTGGGAGACATTGCCGGAGCCAGGAAAGTATTCAGCATGGCGCTGGAATCTGATTCTGAGGACCAGGAAACAATTCTTTACAGCATCACTTCAGTGCTTCAGAACCTCAACTACTATGAGGAGATGATACCGTACCTCCATATGCTTGAGAAACTGGAGCCTGACTTTGCTGCCCATACCTACGATCTGGCCTATGCATATGAGAAGAAGGGCGACTACAGGAAAAGCATCAGGTATTACACAAGGTATCTCGATGAGGAACCATACTCTGACAGTGCCTGGTATAACCTCGGCATAATATACAACAGGACAGGCGATTACGGAAAGGCCCTCGAAGCATACGATTATGCCCTGGCTATTAACCCGGAAAACACATTTGCTCTCTTTAACAAGGCCAACGTACTCAGTAACCTTGAAAAATACAGTGAGGCAATGGATGTCTACCGCGAATTTGTGGAAGAGGAGCCTGAAAGCCTCGAAGGACTTACCTACCTGGCTGAGTGCTATGACAAGACTGGCAACGAGGAGATGGCACGTAAATATTATTTTGATGCTATTGAACTTACGCCTGACTTTCCTGATCCGTGGTATGGACTGGGTCTTCTCTCAATTTCACGCGACAAGGCAGGTGACAGCATCTCCCCGCTTAAGAAGGCAATACAGCTCGATCCGAATAACCCCGATTACTGGTTTACACTGGGCAAAGCATATATTATGCTGGGTAACGTCAAACAGGCCGTTAAGTGCTTCAGCGAGACACTCAGACTCGACGGTTATTATGACGAGGCATGGATAGAAACAGGAATAATAATAATGATGACAGGTGCATACGCCGGGGCAATACGCATACTCAGGAAAATAAAAAAGGTTAGCGGGGATGTTCCCGGTATCTACTTTCTGCTTGCCTCTGCATACCTTCACCTGGATAACAAAACCGAAGCCCTGAAAGCATTGAACAAAGCCGCCAGGCTCGACGCCGGGCTGTTTGCGGAATACGCCGTTCTTCTGCCGGAAGAAAAACTCACACCGGCGATGAGACGGCTTTTCAGGAAAACAAAATGATCCATATATGAAAAAAGTAAGACAACTGCTTACTCATATTCCTGAAAGGCCATCAAAGCCCAGGAAAGATGGCCTGACCATGGTAATGGATAAAGGACTGAGCCTGAGGGAAGCAGAGGATTTTGCAGAAGTGGGGGGTGAATATGCCGATTTTGTAAAGCTCGGTTTCGGAACGTCTGTGATCACCCCTGATGTTGAAAAGAAAATAAAAGCCTATCATAAAGCCGGATTGATTGTCTACCTGGGCGGAACGCTTTTCGAAGCATTCATAATCAGGGGAATGTTCAGGGAATATGTCGAGTTGTTGAAGGAAACGGGTATTAAGATGACTGAGATATCTGACGGTTCGTATGAGTTTGAACACAGCGAAAAGCTTGACTATATCAGAAAGTTGTCAAAGGAGTTTACGGTCATCTCTGAAGTGGGCTCAAAGAAAAAGAACATCATCTTTACTCCAGAACAGTGGGTTGAGATGATGAAGGCAGAGCTTAATGCCGGGTCAGTCAAAGTGATAGCTGAAGCTCGCGAATCCGGCACAATCGGCATATACAATGACGACGGTTCAGTGAACCTTGACCTGATCAGGGCCATTTCAAAGGAGGTAGGGTTTCATAATGTTCTCTGGGAGGCTCCGCAGAAACCGCAGCAGGCCTGGTTCATACAGAACTTTGGTGCGAACGTCAACCTGGGAAATATAGCCCCCAACGAGATAATTGCGCTTGAATCTGCTGAGACTTGGACTGAGGAGCGACACGTTCTTCAGCTTCCTTCCGCCTGAAATGAAATGAGGCTTTTCGGCATAATAGGATACCCTCTCGGTCATTCTTTCTCTCAAAAGTACTTCACTGAAAAATTCACGAGGGAAAACCTGTCTGATCATTTTTACAGAAAATTTGAGCTGGCATCAATCGATCAGCTTCCTGATCTGCTTGAAAGAGAACAGGATCTCTGCGGGTTTAATGTTACTATTCCCTACAAGGTTCAGGTAATGACTTACCTTGACGAGGTTGACCCTGATGCCGCCGAAATAGGTGCGGTGAATACTGTCAGGGTCACACGCCGCGATGGACAGGCATGCCTTAAAGGATACAATACTGACGCCCCGGCATTCAGGGAGTCCCTGCTTAAAAACCTTATCACACTGCCTGAATCAGCCCTGGTACTTGGGACCGGCGGCGCCTCAAGGAGCGTTATGCATACACTTATTGACCTGAACATAAGGGCTATACCTGTATCCAGAAAACCTGTAAAAGGAGGTTATTCATATGATGAGCTTCCGGAAGAAATAATAAGCGATGCGGGACTTATAGTCAATACCACTCCCCTGGGCACTTCACCTGCCACGGAGTCATACCCTCCGATAGATTATAGCCTTCTGAGGGAAGGACAGTTGCTTTTTGACCTCGTCTATAATCCTCCTGTAACACAATTCCTCAGAATGGGAGAGGAGCATGGTTGTCAGACCGTAAACGGTGAGGAGATGTTCCTGATACAGGCTGAGCTGGCATGGGGGGTCTGGAACTCAGAGATCAGATAAACAAGTTTTCAGGGTATTCAATTCCGGTCAGCGATAAACCGTGAGCAGGCGCAGACTGCCCGGCGAGACCGCGGTTTTTGCCTCCAAGGATCCCTTCAAAGTCGCTGATTGACAGTTTCCCTCTTCCTGCCGGGATGAGGGTTCCCACAATAGCCCTTACCATATTCCTGAGAAAACGGTCAGCCTTAATCGTAAAAACAAGACGCCCGGGCTCTTCATCCCAGTGAGCATAACTTATTTTGCAGATATTGGTTTTGTTGCCTCCATGCAGCCTGCTGAAACTCGTGAAATCGCTGTGATTCAGCAGTATGGCAGATGCCTTGTTTAGCAATTGGAGGTCAAGCTTCCAGTAAAGCAGCCAGGCAGTCTCAGCTGCAAACGGATCCTTGACGGTAGTAATGGTGTACTGATAGGTTCTTGAAAGCGCGTCAAAACGGGCATTGGCATCAGGTTTTACCCTGGCAATTTTTTTAAGCGCAATATCTTCCGGAAGAAAACTGTTCAGATTATAGAAAATCTGACTGTCCCTGTCAAGATCACCCTTTACCGAGTCAAAATGAGCACAGAAAAACGAAGCATGCACTCCTGTGTCTGTCCTGCCGGCTCCTGTCAGCGTTATCTGTTCTCCCAGCACAGTGCCAAGAGCCTTTGACAGAACACCCTGTACAGTGTGTTTGCCTGGCTGTACCTGCCAGCCGTTATAGGCCGTTCCCTTATAGGAGAGGAAAATGAAATATCTCGTCACTGAACCCATATTTCGTAAAGATAAAGAAAGAACCTTGTTGCTGCTGCGGCTTTTCAGTAAATTGCACGGTAATTAATACTCCGGATATGAGTGAAATGGTCACGAAACGTGGTTTCGCAAGCGACAACAATTCAGGGGTTCACCCGGCTGTGATTAATGAACTGATACGTGCCAATCACGGTCATGTGGTGGGTTACGGCGGTGATCCGTTCACTGAAAAAGCGACAGCAATGCTCAGAGATGAACTTGGTTCTGAAGCTGAGATCTACTTCGTCTTTACCGGCACGGCGGCCAATGTGCTGGGACTGGCTGGTGTGACAAGACCGTGGAATTCAGTCATAACCTCATATACAGCTCACATCGAGGGCGATGAATGCGGTGCACCTGAAAAGTTCGCAGGCTGCAAGGTGCTCACAGTTGATACACCTGACGGGAAGATCAGTCCCGGGTATTTGACAAAGCATATGCATGGTTTTAATTTTGAGCATCATAGCCAGCCTGCTGTCATATCGATATCGCAGGCGACTGAAATGGGAACATTGTACACCGTGAATGAGATAAAAGCACTGGCCGACTATGCCCACAGCTATAATATGCTGCTGCATATGGATGGTGCACGGCTGGCAAATGCAGCTGTCGCCCTGGACCTTCCGTTCAGGGCATTCACCACTGATGCCGGAGTTGATGTGCTCTCTTTTGGCGGCACAAAAAACGGTATGATGTACGGAGAAGCGGTCTGCTTTCTCAAACCGGGCCTGACACAAGGATTTAAGTACATCCGGAAGCAGGGAATGCAGCTTGCCTCAAAGATGCGTTTCATTGCCGCACAATACATCGCCTACCTGACTGAAGATCTCTGGAAGGAGTGCGCGTCGCATTCAAACAGGATGGCAAAAGAGCTTGAGAAAAGATTGCTGACGGTTAAGGGTGTCACCATAACCCAGAAGGTTGAATCAAACGGCATTTTTGTCATTATGCCACCCGATGTTGCAGAACGTATCAGAAAGGAATATTTCTTCTACCCATGGAATGAACAGCTGTCGGAATACCGCCTTATGACCAGCTGGGATACAACTTTAGATGACATCGATCATTTTGCAGACCGGCTGAAAGTTATGATGTCTGAGAAATAACCTGATATTACTCGTACAGATCGGCTATTGCGGTCTTACCGTAGTCCCAGTACAGAACAGTCGTATCACCCTCCCACTGCCTGTAAAAAGCAGGAGTAACAACGGTACCGTCCGGTTCTAAAAGATCCCTTTCGTAAACTGCATAGGCAGGATTGAAAATAATGTCGGTGACTCCGATAGTGTAAAGAATCTCCGTTGTACCTTCTGCCGGGGCATCTTCCTTTACCTTTACTTCCAGCTTGTTAAAGGTCAGCAAGTCACGGAGAAATTCCATTCTCTTTTTTGTTATTCCGCTTTCGACTATTGTACAGCGGATGCCGTCTATCTCTCCGACCTGATGTTTGGCATTGGTGATTGGTGTCATAATGGTTAAGATTAGATGCCGTAACTTAAATTCCTTATCATTTCAAAGAGACCGCTGGCAAACCCTGTGACAACGATGCCGGCAATGCAGATTGCGAGACCCAGCTTTGACATAAAATCACTCTTGAAAACAGGTATGGGATTCTCGCTTTTATTGATAAACATTGCCTTTACCACAAGCAGGTAATAGTACAATGCCACTATGGTATTAAGCACTGCAATAGCAACGAGGACATAAAAACCTTTATCTGCCGCTGCAGCAAAAAGGAAGAATTTACCGAAGAACCCTGCCACAGGAGGTATACCTGCCAGCGAAAACATGGCCAGCATCATTGTCAGGCTTAGTTTTGGATTGGTTCTGTACAGTCCGTCATAATCATCCATGCTTTCCTTACCGGTCTTTTCGGATATGATCGATACAACGCCGAACGCGGCCAGATTGGTGAAAATATAGATGAGTGCGTAATAAATCACCGTGGTCATTCCCAGCTTGCTTCCGCCAATGAAACCGAGCAGGAAGAATCCTGCCTGGGCGATTGACGAAAATGCAAGGAATCTTTTCATATTTTTTTGCCTGAGTGCAAAGAGGTTTCCGATCGTTATCGTCATAACAGCAATTACCCATATCACTTTATCCCAGGTAGCTATGATAACCGGAAAGACATTATAGAGTATTATTATGAAGATAAATGCGGCTGCTCCCTTGCTTACTACCGAGAGATAAGCTGCAATGTTTACCGGAGCACCTTCATACACGTCAGCTGTCCAGAGGTGGAAAGGAACCAAAGACATTTTAAAACCCATTCCGGAAAAGAAGAATATGAATCCCAGAATTGTAAGAGCTGCTGTGGACTGGCGGGCTGCAATATCAGCAAAATACAGTGATCCGACAGTTCCGTATATCATGGAGAGACCGTACAGGAGTATTCCGGATGACAATGATGAAGACAGGATCAGTTTTATACCTGCTTCAGCCGATCTGTTTTTATATCTTTCATAAGCGGCCAGGGCTGCAAGAGGAATTGTGGCCAGTTCAATGCCGATATAGAACATCAGGAAATGACCTGCCGAGATCATGAAATTCATTCCCAGCAGGGTGGAGATCAACAGCATGAAGTATTCGTGAATCCTGTCCCTGTTTTCAGGTCTGCCAAGCCAGGTAAATGACTGGATGAGTACGATGAGAGTTCCTATATTCAGGATATTCTTCATTAAAGTGGTTGTGCGCCCTGCCTGATACATCCCTCCGAAAAGAGTACCCTCAGGAGCCGGCAGCATACCGATAGCAGTTACGACTGCAAAAAGAACCACCGCAAATCCCCTGAATTTTTCCTTCTTTTTTTCACCGGTGAAAACTTCCGCCACCAGAATAATCAGAAAGGCTATAGTCAGAACCAGCTCGTGGCGCATCATCAAAAAATTATCAAGACTCATTTTACCGCTGGATTAATTATTCTCCTGTTATACAATATATTACATCAGTTTTTCAACTATAGGCATAATGCTGTCCCTTATAATACCTGACAATCCCGATGGTATCATACCTATATAAACTATACCTGTCAGAAGTGCCAGGATAGACAGTTTTTCATACCACCTGGCATCATTGAAGTCGCTGTAATGCGGATCCCTGACAGGCCCGAGAAGGAGTATGGCAATAACCCTCAGGATATATACTGCCGTTATAACTATTGAGGTGATTGCAATAATCGTTGCCACCCTGTGGAATGTATCCGGATGCTCAAACGATCCGAAGAAAATATTCATCTCAGCTACAAATCCGCTCAGTCCCGGCAGTCCTAGTGATGCAAGGCCGGCAATGACATATGCCACGCCCAGGAAGGGGATGACTTTCATCAGTCCCCCCATCTCACCTATAATTCTTGTGTGTGTCCTTCCATAGATCATACCTATCAAAGCAAAGAAGAGGGCTGTCATAAGGCCGTGTGAGACCATCTGGATAACCGCACCGGTCATCGCTGTACGGTTCATCATCAGTATCGCAAAGAGCACCAGGCCGCAGTGGCTCACTGAAGAGTAAGCATTGATATACTTCAGGTCCTTCTGTACCACGGCGCCAAAAGCACCGTACACAACGCTGATTGTTGTCAGGATAATAAATATCCATGCCATTTCATTTGCGGCTTCAGGCATAAGGAACATGGCTACCCTGAAACAGCCGTAGCCACCGAGCTTCATTAAGACACCGGCATGAAGCATGGAGACGGCAGTAGGAGCGGAGGAATGTCCGTCAGGTGACCAGGTATGCAGCGGGAACAAAGCCCCGAGAACGCCAAAACCGACAAAAGTCAGCGGGAAAAACCACCTCTGAGCCTGAATTGGGATGGTGATCTTTGAAATCTCGATGATATTGAAAGTAAGCTCGCCGCCGTCAGGAGCTGAGTTAAAATAAATCCCGAATATTCCGATCATAAGCAGGGCAGAACCTCCCATAAGCATAAGTGTCAGCTTCATGGCAGCGTATTCCTTGGGTCCGCTTCCCCAGATCCCGATCAGGATATACATCGGTATAACCGCAAGCTCATAAAAAAGAAACATCGTGAACAGATCAAGCGAGATGAAAAATCCGAACACACCTGTCGCAAGCAAAATGAGCGAGACAAAAAATTCCTTCTTCAGATCTTCCATCTCCCATGACGCAAACACCCCGGCAAAAACAACAATTGAGGTCAGGGCTATCATCGCCACTGATATCCCGTCAACACCTACAGTGTAGTAAATATTCAGGCTACTGAACCATTCATAGCTGCTCATCAGGAGCATCTGATCAGTATTGCCGGCCTTTCGCTCAGAGAGATACAGGAAGACTATAATGAAAGCTGTGATAAGCTGAATTCCCATTCCTATCGCTGATACAACTCTCGCCTGCCGTGCGTCTTTAACGAGCAGAATGCCTGTAATTGTCAGGAGCGGAATAATTACTAAACAGGATAATATATTCATGTTGAGATATTTTTCTAAGTCTGATTCTTATTTTATCAGGTAAATGAAAACCAGGACGAGGGCAACCGCTCCGGTAACAAAAACAAATCCGTATTGCTGCAGCTGACCCGACTGTAAGCCCTTGATCCGGTTGGACACAGTCTGTGTCACCCATGCAATGCCATTCATCGTGCCGTCAACTATATGCCTGTCAAACCATGCTACCGGTTGAGAGATACGCTTGAATATTATCTTTTTTGTAATAAAAAGGTACAGCTCATCAATATAGAACTTGTTATATGCCCATTTATAGGTGTGCCTGAACGTTGAAGCAAGCCTGTCAGGAAGAGTGTTTTCTTTCCTGTACATCACCCAGGCAATTGCAATACCTGTAAGGGCGATGATAAGTGAGGGTGCTGCAACGCCCCATTCAATATGTGACTCAAACGGCATACCGTCCGAAGTCACAAGTCTGTTGAAAGGAAGAAAACCAGAGAAAATTGAACCGATGGCAAGTATGATCAGAGGCACGGTCATGGTTGCAGGAGATTCATGCGGAGTGTGCTCGTACTGCCTGTCATGCCCGTGGAATATTGAAAAATAGAGCCTGAACATGTAGAATGCTGTCAGTCCAGCCACAAGATACTCAATGGCAAAGAGCACCTTATCATGATGGAAAGCCGCTGTGAGTATCTCATCCTTGCTGAAGAAGCCTGAAAGCGGAAAAAGCCCTGCGATTGTGAGGCATGCTATAAGGAAGGTGATGTTGGTTATCGGGAGGTATTTACGGAGTCCTCCCATTTCAGTCATGTAATTGCTGTGTACAGCATGAATGACGGAGCCGGCACCGAGGAATAAAAGAGCCTTGAACATTGCATGGTTGAACAGATGCCAGTTCGAAGCCATGAAACCGAGTCCTTCATGTCCTCCGTAACCGGAGACACCAAGGCTGAATATCATATAACCTATCTGGGAGATCGTGGAGTAGGCGAGTACCCTCTTTATATCCGTTTGTGTAAGGGCTATCACGGCAGCAAAGAGAGAGGAGAAGGCTCCCACCCATGCGATAATTTGCAGGGCCTCGGGAGCTGCGAAATAATATACCGGAAACATTCTGGCGACCAGGTAAACACCGGCAACCACCATGGTGGCTGCATGTATCAGTGCAGATACCGGTGTAGGGCCTTCCATGGCATCAGGAAGCCATATATGCAGCGGGAACATGGCCGACTTGCCGGCACCTCCCACGAATATAAGTAGCATTGACCAGGTCATGACCGACATACCCAGGAAGACTGCTCCTCCGGTACTTGTTATTGCCGGTCCGTTAAGATCTGTCAGGGCTACAAAATCAAATGTCTTGGTTGTAAATGACAGGATCAGTATCCCGATCAGGAATCCCATATCAGCAAACCTTGTGACAATAAACGCCTTTTTCGAGGCAGCCACGGCACTCGGCCTTGAGTAATAGAAACCGATCAGCAGATAGGATGAAATACCCACGAGCTCCCAGAAAATGTACATCTGGAAGATATTGGTCGCGACCACAAGACCCATCATCGAGAAAGTGAACAGGGAAAGGAACGCGTAGTACCTCTCAAATCCTTTCTCACCCTTCATATAGCCCAGGCTGTAGATATGAACCATGAATGAGACGGTGCTGATCACAACCAGCATCATCACCGAGATCGGATCAAGAAGAACACCCATGTCTATATGAAGACGATCTGTAAGCGTAAGCCAGGTGCTGTTGAAAGCAATAATCTTCTGGTAGATTCCATCGGCAAGACCGGCTCCCAGGAAATACCTGATTGCCGTTGTATATGAGAGAACCGTAACTATTGCGAGGCCTAATGTGCCGGTAAGCCCTGAGATACGGGCTTTAAGCTTCATCCCGAAGAGACCCAGTACGATAAAGGTGACGAAGGGGACGATTAGAATCCAGACTGTATAACCGAAATCTGCCATTTATACTCTTCTTTATCAGTATTTTAATTCGTTAACGTTTTCAACATTGATGCTGGTGAACCTCCTGTAAATGTTGATGATGATTGCAATGGCGACGGCAGCTTCCGAAGCAGCAACGGCAATAACAAAGAGGCCGAAGAAATGCCCGTCAAGCTTGCCCGGGAACAGGTATCTGTTGAAGGCAAGAAAATTAATGTTGACAGAGTTCAGGATAAGTTCAGTCGACATCAGGATTGTTATGAGGTTTCTCCGGGTTAGAAAACCATAGACACCGATAAAGAACATTATCGTTGCCACGATAAGGTAATACTCTAATGGAATGCCTGAGTTCATATAATTTTCAGTTTACTTGTTTTTTTCTTCTTCTTTAACCGGGCTGCTCTTCTTGGCAATTACTATGGCACCAATCATCGCCGCCACAAGCAGTATGGAGATAACTTCAAACGGCAGCACGTACCCGTCAGCTCCTGTTCCCAGCAGGCTCTTTCCGATCACATGCATGTTCACTTCCATGGCAGCTGCCGTATCGGCGGCAAACGTGTGCTGCAGGATTGTGGTTATGACCACTATCGCACCTGCGATGGCAGCCAGGGCTGAAAAAAGTGCTTTCTTCCATTCAATAGGTTCGAACTTCTGGCTTATCTGGCTGGTGAGCAGAATGGAAAAAATGATCAGAACAACTATACCACCCGCGTACAGTGTAAGCTGAACGGCCGCAAGAAACTGGTAATTAAGCAGAAAGTAAAGACCTGCGGTAGCTATCAGCACAAAAAGGAGGGATACTGCGGCACGGAGGATTCTCCGGCTGGTGACGGTCATTACCGAAAATACAATGATTACAATAGCAAAAGCTGCGAACAAAATCTCTCTGGCTTCCATCATGCAACTCCTTTCATTAATTTTGATCCGGGCCGGTTAAGGATCTTGTTGAGTTTTGTGCGATCAAACACGGCATGCTCAAACTCCTGTCCGAACGCAAGAGCCTGGAAAGGGCAGACCTTGACACAGAGTCCGCAAAAGGTACACATCCCGAGATGATAAATATGCTTGTCTATAATTCTCTGTTTCTTCCCTTCCTCATTGACTACCGAAGCAGATATGATCTCAATTGTACCGTTGGGGCAGTTAATCTCACATATGCCGCAACCGGTGCATTTATGCTCATTTTTATCATTGTGGGGCATCGTCACCTCACCCTTGAACCTGTCAAACATTTTCAGGTCTTTGCGATTGTTGGGATACTGTTGGGTCCATGTTGTCCCCGGCTTGAAAAAATACTTGCCTGTGACGCTTAAACCCTTTAGAAGGGAGATAAGCCCCTCAAAGATGCTCCTGATATATTCTATAAAACCTTTCATTACTTTTCCAGTATTAGTTCATGTTCTTACCAGTGCCAGCCGACAAGGACCAGGAAGGCCATCAACAGCAGGTTAAATATGTTAATGGGAAGCAGAAATTTCCATTCCAGGTTCAGCAACTGGTCAATCCTGAGCCTTGGGAAAGTCCATTTCAGCCACATCATCAGAAATACCACCCCGAATGATTTTCCAATGAACCAGAAAAAAGGCGGTATAAAATCCATCACTTTGTTGAATCCGTCCCATCCGTAAACATGAAGAGGCATCCAGCCGCCAAAGAATACCGTGGTGGCAATAGCCGCAACGATGAACATATTTATGTATTCAGCCAAAAAGAACAGGGCGAATTTAATACCTGAATATTCGGTATGATAGCCGGCCGTAAGCTCCGACTCAGCCTCGGCAAGGTCAAAGGGGCCCCTGTTTGTCTCTGCGGTACCGGCGACGATATATATCACGAAAGCTATCACTGCCGGGATGTGTCCCTTGAAAATGAACCAGCCCCACCTCTGCGCTTCAATCATCTCTGAGAGTTGCATTGTACCTGCCAGAACGACCATTGTGATAAGCGCCAGACCTACTGACAGCTCATAACTCACTATCTGCGCACCGCTTCTCATAGCACCGATAAGTGAATATTTATTGTTGCTCGACCATCCGGCAAGGAGGACACCAATGACACCCATTGATGACACTGCCATCAGATAGAAAATACCTATATTAAGGTCTATGGCCTGAAGCCCTTTGGCAAAGGGCAAGGCTCCGATAGCCATAATGGATGCAACTATAACTATGAATGGAGCAAGATTGAACAATATTTTATCCGCGTTCTTGATCGGTACAAGCTCGACGAACAGAAGCTTTACCAGGTCAGCTACCGTCTGAAAAATACCTCCGGGGCCAACCCTGTTCGGTCCCAGCCGGTTCTGCATTAAAGCACATACTTTTCTTTCGGCGTATACCAGGAACAGACCTATCAGAGCAAAGAAAATAAGTATTGCCAGCCCGATAATAATCATCTCTACAGTTATAGCCCATCCCGGCGACATCGAGGCACGGAGGCTGCTGTCTATCCATTGCGTGAATGATGTCAGATCGTATATATTAAACTTCATATGCGGATTCTGTTTCTTAAATTCTATCTGTCAAGATCTGGAATGACAAGGTCAAGAGAGCCGTTGATGGCCACAAGGTCCGCTATCTTGAAACCTTTAGCCAATATGTTCAGAGGGGCAAGGTTTGAAAAGCACGGTGACCTGAACTTCATCCTGTAGGGATTCTTGTTCCCGTCGCTTACGATGTATACCCCAAGCTCGCCGCGGGCAGTCTCCACACTCTGCCAGTATTCTCCCTCAGGTAATTTGATCACAGGTTTCATCTTCTCGGCATAAGGACCCTCAGGTATGTTGTCAATGAGCTGTTCAATGATATTCATTGATTCCCACATCTCATCCATCCTTACCTTGTACCTGTGGAAAGAATCTCCCTCATCATAAAGTATTTCCTTAAATGTAACCTTATCATAGGCACTGTAAGGATTATGCTTACGTATGTCGCACGAAAATCCTGAAGCACGTCCAACGGGACCCGTCAGTCCCCAGGCTATCGCGTCCTCACGGTTTATTATGCCGATGCCTTTAACGCGTTCCTGGAAGATGACATTGCCGGTAAGAAGGCGGTCATACTCGGGTAAAGTCTTCCGGAAGTACTTTATGAAGTCTTTGGTTCTTTGCTGAAAGTTGGGATGTATGTCATTCATAAGTCCGCCAGGACAATTGTAGCTGACAAGCATCCTTCCGCCGCATGTCTCCTCGAAGATATCCATCACCAGCTCGCGGTCCCTTAGTCCGTAAAAGAAGCAGGTCAGGCCGCCGAGATCCATCCCGAAGGTAGCCCAGAAAAGCTGGTGCGACTGGATCCTTGTTAGTTCGCTGAGGATTGTGCGTATATACTTAACCCTGTCAGATACCTCAATATCAAGGGCTTTTTCTACAGCGAGGCAGACCGCTTCGTTATTGATATGTGCCGACAGGTAGTCCATCCTGTCGGTGAGGTGAATGATCTGAGGGTAGGTGATGCTTTCACACATCTTCTCAATACCGCGGTGCACATAACCTATATGAGGTTCAACATTCTGCACCATCTCGCCCTTAAGCGATACTACAAGTCTTAACACACCGTGCGTCGACGGGTGCTGAGGCCCCATGTTTATTATATATTCCTCCTGTTCCAGAGGAACGTTTTTTACATCTTCCTCCATAATCTATCTGGCAAGAATATTAACTTCGTCCTTATAATCTTTCCTGAGCGGGTAACCCCATGTGCTGTCAAGGAAGAGACGCCGCAGATCAGGATGTCCCCTGAACTTTATGCCCAGCAGGTCATAGACTTCTCTTTCATGAAAATCGGCAGCCGGCCAGAGAGAGCAAAGAGAATCAATTTCAGGATTCTGCCTGTCCGACACCTTTGTTTTCAGAACGATCATATGGTTAAACACCGTTGATCTGAGATGATACACTACTCCAAGCTCTTCACCCCAGTCCACCCCGGTGACGCAAACCAGCATATCAAACAGTGTATCTTTATTCTGTTTGAGTGCGGTAGCTGCTGAAACAAGAAGTTCAGGGGCCACTGTCATCTCAACAAATTGCTTCCCCTGTACTATTTCGTTTCCGGGAGCAATCGCGGCTGCAGAGGCAGCAAGCTGTACATTATCCATCAATATGTTACTTAAACGTTGTGTGACTTATTGCGTTTTTTCCGTGATTTCATAGTCTCGGTGTTGATCTTCCTGTGCAGCTGAAGCATGCCGTAAAGGAGAGCTTCAGGACGTGGCGGACAGCCGGGGACGTAAACATCGACGGGTATAATATTATCAGCACCCTTAACAACACAGTACGAATTAAGGAAAAAAGGCCCGCCTGATACCGCGCAGGCTCCCATTGCCAGCACATACTTGGGCTCAGACATTTGTTCGTAGAGCAGTTTCAGCACTGGTGCCATTTTATTGTTTATTGTGCCGGCAATGACAATCAGATCAGCCTGCCGCGGACTGGCGCGGTACACTTCCATCCCGAAACGGGCGAAGTCATGCCGCGGTGCACCGGTTGCCATCATCTCGATACCGCAACAGCTGGTGGCGAATGTCAGTGGCCAGAGAGAATTCCTTCTGCCCCAGTTAATAACATCATCTATTGTTGAAAGGAATACGTTTCCGCCTAATTCCTTGAGTTTTGCAAGGGTTTCATTATCCTTGAACTCCTCTTCCTTTATACCTTTTATTCCCATGTCAGCGCGTGTTTTTTCCATGCATAGGCAAGACCGAGACCTAGAATTATCATGAAGATCACGATCTCGACGAAAGCCACCATACCCAACTCCTTCATTACCACAGCCCACGGAAACAGGAAGACTGTTTCAGCATCGAAGACCAGGAAGAGGATAGCGAACAGATAATAACCTACGTTAAACTGTAACCAGGTAGTACCTTTCGTCGGGATACCGCATTCATAAGGGTCGAACTTATTAGGTGCAAACGATCGCGGAGCCACAATGCTTGAAAAGACCAGAACACCTCCGACGAAAATTGCCCCAACAAGAAAACAAGTTAACAGGGCTTGATTATCCATTAATACAGAATTTTATATATTATTTTAAAATCAGTCGCAAAACTACCTAATCCCGATTTCAGCCGGCTAAAATATAATATTTATCATGATTGTGAAATGGTAAACAGTAAAATGCATGGAAAAAGAATCTTATACCCAATCGAAAAAGACAAGCCGTGATCATGATAATATAATTCTTTGTAACGACACCCTGCCAGGGAGTCGCTACATCAACAACATGCTGTCGCCATAACTCAGGAACCTGTATCCTGAAGAAAGCGCATGACTGTAAATATCTTTCCATACTGCACCCGTGAATGCCGCTACAAGCAAAAGCAGGGTGCTTCCGGGCTGGTGAAAATTTGTCAGCATACTTTTAACAATACGGAACCTGTACCCCGGTACAATAATTAAATTCGTCGCGGCCTCCAGCGTTTCGAGGTTATTTTTTTCCATCATTAAAATCAGCTGATCAAGGGCAGAATCCATGTCCATCAGGGAATTACTGTCATAAGGTTCCCATTGTGATACTGACGGGATGCCCTGTGCAGGCCAGCGCCCTTCAGCGCATCTCACGCCTAACCAGTATATACTTTCCAGGGTGCGCACCGAGGTTGTACCCACTGCCATAATTTTCCGGCCTCTCAGCTGCCGCAAGGTTTCCTTTCTGGCAAAAAAATGTTCGGTGTGCATCATGTGGTCGCTGATCAACTCAGATTTTACCGGTCTGAAGGTTCCTGCGCTCACATGGAGAGTGATCTCAGCGGTCTCAATACCTCTTTCTGAGAGAGATTGAAGGACAGAAGGCGTAAAATGCAGTCCTGCCGTTGGGGCGGCCACTGATCCGTCAATGCGTGCATAAACCGTCTGATAGGTGTTGACATCATTCTCCTCGTCATCTCTTTCCAGGTAAGGAGGGATCGGTACATGTCCCATAGAATCAAGCACTTCACCGAATGAAATATTATTGCCTTCCCATGAAAACCTGACAATGAACGTATCGCCGTCAGCCCGGAGCTTCTCAGCGTAAAGCGTTTTGTTTAATTTTTCATGAACAAAGTGCGCCTCAAGCTTACCCTGCTTCCATCGTTTCAGATTACCGATGAGGCATTTCCATTCAACCGGCCCTGATGAAGCAAGGCTTTGTGCAAAATCATGAGGTTCATGAGGTTCGAGGCAGAAGATCTCTATCATTGCACCACTATCCTTCCTGAATAAAAGTCTTGCCCTTATGACACTGGTATTGTTGAAAACCAGCAGGATTTCAGGATCCAGGAGCGATGGAAGTTCTTTAAATACACGGTCCGAAATCATTTTTCCGTTCCAGACAAGGAGCTTTGATGTGTCCCTCTCCGGCAAAGGATACTTAGCTATCCTTTCCTGAGGCAGGTCGTACCGGTATTCATCTATTCTTATATCTCCCGGATGGTTTTTCATGGCGGCGTGAATGCGGCCAAAATTAGCTATTTTTGATAATTAATTATGGACGATGACGCGTAATAAAGCTTCGGCACGAAGAGAGGTCAGGATCATCGATCTTCACCTTAAACCGGGGTATAGTCAGGGTGATGCTGTTGAAAGGCAGCTTGCCAGGTTCAGGGGTGAGCTCGACAGTGCAATCAGGGCAGGGGCAAGGGAAATTATCTTTGTACACGGTGTGGGTTCAGGTGTACTGAGGGATGAATTGAGAAGCATCATGTCAACGGAATATCCGTCATGCACTTATGAGGATGCATCCTTTGTCAGGTTCGGATCAGGGGGCGCTACCCTGGTCACCATTGGCAAATAGTTTGTACCTTTGGACCCTGGCAGGCCGTTTCGTCGTCCCGATACGTTGTGTCGGGAAGGAAAGTCCGGGCAACAGAGAGCGCCATCCTTCCTAACGGGAAGATATCCGAAAGGGTATAGCAGTGTAACAGAGAATGACAGTCCCGCCCCGCGGCGGGGAATTGGTGAAAAGGTGAGGTAAAAGCTCACCGGTTCCGGCGGTGACGCCGGGAGCCGTACACCTGATGGGTTGAAAGACCATGTATACCGGCGTATGAGGGCTGCTCGCCCGAGCCGGGGGGTAGGTCGTATGAGACCGCAAGCAATTGCGGTACAAGATAAATGACGAAACAGATGTATTATCCTCTTGCAGGATGCAGCATCACGACAGAACCCGGCTTACAGGCCTGCCTTTTTTAATAAAACAAGAATGCCGCACTGAGGCGGCATTTCTGTTATTTGATGCTGAAGATCGAATCTTCCATCGGCATTTCTGTTATTTGATGCTGAAGATCGAATCTTCCATCGGCTTGTCTATCTCAACCTTGTCGACGGTCATGCCTCCAAGTTCCATTCCGTTGACAACCTGCTTAATCACCTTCGGAAATTTGATCCCGTTGACATCCTGGTACTCATTGATATATGACTCAACTTCCATCTCCTGACCCATCTGGGTTACTTTCTGGGTGGTCTTCACAGTAAGGAAACTTTCCTTGTCTATGAAAGCTCCCGTGACTGTTCCGGCTTCGTCAGTGATTGAAAGCTTATAGGCAGGCTTTCCGTTGACATCCTCCACACCATCCAGCTTCACTCTTCCTGCCTTGAAATTATCAAGCACATTGTCGCGGAAGAAGTTGTAATCCTGAATACTGGCAAGCTGTTCGGCCGGGATCTCCTGTGCTTCAGTGGAACCCGAGAGCGGATTGATCATGTAGCCCTTCTCACCGTCAAATGCCGTAATGATGTCCATACCGTTGAAGGACATGACCACCTTCACCTTGTTTGGTTTCTTGACATTAACAATGACGGGCATTTCGGTGCCCATCTGGGTCATCTTCATCTCTATGTAAAGGGTAGTAGCTTTCTGCAGCAGCTCTGTTCCATTAGCTGCATAATATTTGTTTACAATCTCATCCAGCGTCTGGGCGCTGCAGACTGATGCCACGAGCAATGCCGGTAAAAGAATGAATAGTTTTTTCATATCATTTTGTTTTTCAAGTGGTTATAATGTTTTATTTGTTATTATTTATACTTTTGGTTAAAGGTAGATTCTCCTCCGGATACCACCAGGAAATGCCTGTGACTTTCAGGATATAAATTTACTAAATAATCCTATTTATTTCCAGGCCGGTACTTATATATTTTATGCCAGCGCGCTGTGAGCTGTTTGCGGATCTCATCCTCCCGCGGATTCGGTCCTGGCTCGTAAAAAATTGTCCCCGATATCTCCTCAGGAAGGTAATTGTCAACCACAAAATTTCCTTCGAATTCATGGGCATATTTATAACCCTTGTGATAACCCAGGTCCTTCATCAGCCTTGTCGGAGCGTTGCGAAGATGCAACGGTACCGGAAGGTCTCCGTGTTCATGTACTGCACCGATAGCACTCTCAATGGCCATATATGAGGCGTTGCTTTTTGGTGAAGTGGCGAGGTAAACGGCTGTCTCGGAGAGAATTATCCTGGACTCAGGCCAGCCCACAAGGTTTACGGCATTGAAACATGACTGTGCCAGCAACAGAGCATTTGGGTTGGCAATTCCGATATCTTCTGCCGCAAGGATGACCATCCTGCGTGCAATGAACTTCACATCTTCTCCTCCTTCAACCATTCGTGCCAGCCAGTAAACAGCTGCGTTCGGGTCAGATCCTCTCAGAGACTTGATGAATGCTGATATGATATCATAATGCTGTTCTCCGTTCTTGTCGTAAAGGGCAAGGTTTTGCTGCACATGACTGAGAACGAGTTCATCCGTGATCACAATCTCATCATTGCCCTTCTCGGCCTCCAGTGAGACTGTCAGCTCAAGGGCATTGTACAGTTTCCTGGCATCGCCGCCGCTGATCCGTATAAGCGCCTCATACTCGTCGACCTTTATTGAATACTGTTTAAGATACAGGTCGGTGGTCAGCGATCTGTCAACCAGACCTTTAAGTATTTCATCATCAAGAGGTTTCAGCACATAGACCTGGCATCTTGAAAGGAGGGGAGATATAACTTCAAACGACGGATTCTCAGTTGTGGCGCCTATCAGCGTTAGTATTCCCTGTTCAACGGCCCCCAGGAGGGAGTCCTGCTGAGACTTGTTGAAACGATGTATCTCATCGATGAAAAGGATTGGATTAGGTTTGCCGAAAAACTGCTGGTTCTTTGCCTTCTCAATGGTCTCCCTGACCTCCTTTACCCCGCTGCTCACGGCACTCAGCTGGAAGAAAGACCTCTCCAGCTGCAATGCCACAATACGTGCGAGGGTGGTCTTTCCCACACCCGGAGGCCCCCATAAAATAAAGGACGGAACGTTACCCAATTCAATCACCTTCCTGAGAACACCATCAGGCCCTACAAGGTGGTCCTGACCAACAAACTCATCAAGTGACTTCGGTCTTAACCTGTCCGCAAGTGGCTGATTTGAAAACATATGGCTCTTAAACAAATACTGATGCAAATTATCATAAATTCATTTGTCCAGGTATATATTTTACCATTTTCAGGAAAAATATTTTCTTTAAATGAAATAAATTAATACTTTTAGCAATTAAATTCCGGTAAATTGGTTATAATAAGAGAAAGAAACTGATTTATTGACAGGATATTTTCAAATTCTCGGAAACTATGAAAAAACCTCTCCTGATTACCATAATCGTTCTGGCAATTCTGCTGTTATTTCCGACGGTGAGCTTCCTCAGGTGGGCATTCCAGGAAAAGAAGCCCATGAATGTAGTAATTCTTGATAAAACTGTTCCCACACTTGACAGATTAGGCCATCACTCTTTTGTCTTTACTATGACCAATGCTCGTTTTGTCAAAAAGGGCAAGGGTGGCAGCCTTTCAGCCGCAAAGGATTATTATGGTTTTATCCCGCTGAGACCCGTCAGGGAGAAACAGTTCAGAAAGAGGGATTTTCGTCTTACAGAGCTGATTGACCTGGCAGATAAAAACGACGCACTTTATTACACGGATACTTACGGAGTTTTCTTTAACGACTGGTACCAGGGCATCAAGAAGGCAAGACGGTCGCGAAAGCTTTACGGAGGACTGAACAATAATGACTACCTTCTTTTGTCCGAGATGAAAAAACGGAATAAGCTGGTTTTAGCCGAATACAATACATTTGATTATCCTACTGCCGGACTTGAGAGGTTCAAGACGGAAGAGCTGCTTGGCATTACCTCCAAGGGATGGATGGGACAATATTACAGCAGCCTTGATACCGTTTCAGAACATGGTGTACCTGACTGGATGCCGGCGTTGTACAGAAAACAGTACAACGAACCCTGGAGCTTTACTAAACCCGGCGTTGTGCTGCTGAAAGATAATAATATTATAGTCCTTGAGGAGGGCAAGCATCTGACCTCAGCATTGCCGGTGATAACAACAACAGACCCTTATAGAGAGAAATACGGCCTTCCGCAGTCGGTTACATTTACAAATAGCTTTGATATCATTGACCCGGGCCAGAACAAAATCGTGTCATCATTTAATCTTAAAACTACTCCCGAAGGAGATACCCTTCTCATGGTCAATGAACTACAGGCAGTCTTTCCTGCTGTAATACAGGAGCCCACTGCCGGACGTACATTCTATTTCTCAGGAGATTTTGCCAACAATGATATTCCTTTCTGGACAGCCAGGCTTAAAAGCGCTGACAGGCTGGCAAAGACATTCTTCTACTCGGAGAATGAGAATGACCCCAGGAGGTTCTTCTGGCTCTATTATAAGCCATTGATTACGTCGATATTCAAAGAATACAGCGCTGAGTCAGGGAAGTAATTTAAATACTATAAGATGAACAGGCCTCTGGCCTGTTTTTTATTTGTATGAAAGCGACTCTTATACAGGCCCGCCTCAAATGGGAAGACATCAGTGCCAACCTTGAGCACATATCCTCCCTCATCAGTCTTGCCGATAGTGATACAGGACTGGTGGTTCTGCCCGAGATGTTCACGACAGCCTTCTCCATGGACCCGTCACGCCTTGCCGAAACAATGGAAGGGAATACGGTGCGGTGGATGAAGGAGAAAGCTTCCTCAGGCGGTTTTGCAGTTTGCGGATCTGTAATTATCAGGGAGGATAACAGGTTCTTTAACAGGATGCTCTTTGTCACACCTGATGGAGATGTCACCGTTTATGATAAGAGGCACCTTCATTCCATGAGTGGAGAAAACACAGTTTATAGTCGTGGTAATAAACGTGTTATAAAAAGCTATCTGGAGTTTAACTTCAATCTGCAGATATGTTATGATCTGAGGTTTCCTGTATGGATTCGAAACATTGGGGACAGTGATGTTATTATTTTTTCCTCCAACTGGCCGGCTGTTCGCAGTAACGTGTGGAAATCGCTTCTTGTCGCCAGGGCGATAGAGAATCAATGTTATGTTATCGGAGTAAACAGGGTCGGAACGAACCCTGACGGGACTTCATATTCCGGTGACTCGGTTATTGTAAATCCAATGGGAGAAACGCTCGTATCACTTGAACCGTTTACTGAAGGTGTTGTATCCGCTGTCCTCTCCAGGGAAACTATTGACAGGTACCGTGCAGACATGCCCGTCTGGCGTGATGCAGACCCGTTCACACTGCTTTAGACATTAGACTTTCAGACTTTCGACTTAAGCGCAGCGTAAAGCACCTCCGCCGGGTGCAGCGCTATCCTCCCGGTACCATCTTTGATATGGTGCCTGCAGCTTGTCCCGGGAGCAGCTATGATGGTTTCATCAGATGCCGCCCTGACATCGGGGAAGAGAACAAGCTCACCTACTTTCTGCGACAGATCGAAGTGTTCCTTTTCATAGCCAAAGGCGCCGGCCATGCCACAGCATCCTGACGGTATCTCCCTGACACTGAAGCCTGAAGGAATACTCAGGGCCTGAATGATCGATTCTGAAGTAACAATGGCCTTTTCCTGACAGTGAACGTGGACAAGCACCTCAGTACTCTCATTGCTGAACATGTCACGTGATATTTTTCCTTTTTTGAATTCCCTGACAAGGAACTCCTCAAGCAACAGCGTATTCCGGGCAATCTTCAGTGCCCTGTCATGATACTCTTTGCCTGCCAGCTCAGGGAACTCATCCCTGAAGCCGAGTATGGCTGAAGGCTCAATCCCCACAAGCGGGGTATCTATACTAATAAGAGGTGCAAAGACCTTAATATTATTGATTATCAGCTTCTTCGCTTTGCGAAGAAATCCTTTTGACAGATAAGTTCTGGCGCTTGGAGAATGCTTTACCGTCAGCACCCTGTAACCAAGACCGGTAAGCAGCCTGACGGCGCTGATACCTGCCCGGGTATCATTATGGTTGGTGAATTCATCGGCAAAGAGGTAAAGCTCACCAATGGGCTGCGCAGGATTTAGTCCGGGGAGGTTCTTTTTCAGCCATCTCCTGAAAGTAACCGGAGCCAGCAAAGGTATGCTGCGGGAAGGGGCAAATCCGGTTATCTTTTTGATGGCCAATGAGGTAAGTCTGTTTGATGCAAAGAAATTGAAGATGCGCGGAATGAAGGAAAAGAAGCTGTAAATCAATGGGAGGGATGCTATGAGGGTTGTGCGCAGCGACGGCCGGTGAATATCATTATAATGCTGCAGGAATTCTGACTTCAGTTTGGCCATGTCAACGCCTGAGGGGCATTCGCTCTTGCATCCCTTGCATGCAAGACAGAGGTCAAGGATATCATGCATCTCGCTGCTGTCCCACGGGTCATTCTTATCTGAGCTGAGCATCTCCCTGATGATGTTAGCCCTTGCCCTGGTGGTAAGGCGTTCATCACCGGTAGCCATGTAGCTGGGGCACATTGTGCCTCCGATGACGCTGCTCTTCCGGCAGTCGCCCGACCCGTTGCACTTCTCGGCTGCCCTCACCACACCCCCTTCAGCTGAAAAATCATACCATGTCACAAGTTCAGGAGTTGGTCTGCCCGGAACATATCTCAGTGACGTGTCCATGGGAGGCGTATGGATAATCTTGCCCGGATTAAGGATGCCTTGAGGATCGAAGCAACTCTTTATATTCTTGTTCAGCAGATAGTTATGCTCTCCGATGATTATATGTATAAACTCACCCCTGAGCCGGCCATCGCCGTGTTCACCGCTCATTGATCCGCGGTACTTTTTCACTATTTCAGCGGTCTTCCCGCCAATAGCGCGCAAAAGCCTGACCTCCTCCGGATCTTTCAGGTTTATAAGCGGTCTGATGTGCAGCTCACCGGTCCCTATATGTGCATGATAAACAGATTCTTTCCCGAACGAAGCAAGCATCTCTTCTATTTCCCTTACGAAGTCGCCCAGCTTCTCTACCGCAACTGCGCAGTCTTCGATGAGAGATATTGGTTTGGCGTCGCCGGGAATGTTTGACAGAATTCCGAGACCTGCTTTGCGCAGATCCCATACTCTCTTAACATCGCTTCCCCACACAATCGGAAAAGCATATCCCAGTCCCTCTGATCTCATCTCAGATTCCATGGCGGCTGCTGATGCCTTAATCTCATCTGCCTGAAGGGCACAGAACTCCACAATAAGCAGAGCGCCGGGATCACCCTCAATGAAGAACTTGTTTCTCTTCTGTCCTTCGACTTTGTCAGCAAGTGTCAATATCCTGTTATCCATCAGCTCCACGGCCCATGGCTTGTATTTCAGCGCAATAAGGTTAGCCCTGAAAGCATCATTCCGGTTACGCAGATGTACGCAGGCAAGAGCTTTAACCGGCGGAGGCAGGGGCACAAGGCCAAGTTTAGCCTCCGTGACTATCGCCAGTGTACCCTCTGATCCGGCTATCAGCCTGGCAAGATTAAGAGGCTTTCCGCTGCCGGGAGTGAATGGCTCACTGTAAAGCAGGTCATCCAGGGCGTAGCCGGTATTACGCCGGGGAATGTTTTTTTCCGGGTAATCACTCATGATGGAATCTCTGTTGACCTTATCGTCCATCATGCTTTTTATCTCCCGGTAAATATTGCCTTCGGCTCCGGCCAGTGAACATTTCCTGGTGAATTCGCCAGGTGTTACCGGACCGAAAATCGTCTCCGTACCATCGTGGAGTATGACTTTCACCTCGATAATATGGTCCCTGACCGAACCATAGACGACTGAATGCAGTCCGCATCCGTTGTTGCCGATCATGCCACCGATATTACACCTGTTGGAAGTGGATGTCTCGGGACCGAAGAGGAGCCCTTCTTTTTTCAGGATAGCATTCAGCTCATCCGGAACTACGCCGGGCTCAAGCCTTACCCATTTTTCTTTCCTGTTGATCTCAATAATACGCCCGAAATGGCGCGACATGTCAGCCACAATGCCTGATCCAACCACCTGACCTGCCAGGGAAGTACCGGCAGCTCTTGGGATGATCCCCACTCCATGAGCTGCAGCAAATGACAAAAGTTTTTTAAGGTCTTCAGTATCAGCGGGATAAAAGACAGCTAAAGGTTCCTCACGGTATATAGAGGCATCAGTGGCGTACATGAGCCTTGAGGCTCTGTCTGTCCGCATTTCGCCAAGACATGAGGCAGCAAGATTATCCAGTTCACTCGCCGTATACTTCATCTGAGTCTGCCGCTAATCATCTGTTCAAAAATATAGAATTGCACTCACAGCCCATCCGTTTAAAGACCATTTTGAAAAAAAAGTTTCTAAAATTATAAAATCCTGATTATAATCATATGTAACAATTGTGCTCTAACACTTTTTTTGTACTTTTATCCCATCTGAATTACTTAACTAAATTGTTGATTTACAATGGAATTGCTCGAGAAGATCAGAATGAATGCCAAAAGGTATAACAAAAGAGTGGTATTACCCGAAGGTACGGAAGAAAGAACAATTCAGGCGGCAGATGCTGTTATTGCTGACAGCCTGGCGCGTGTAACCCTTCTGGGAGACCCTGTGGAGATCAGGGCGCTGGCTGACAGGCTCGGGCTAAAGAATATCGATAGGGCTGCCATCATTAATCCGTTAAGTCATCCGATGAAGGATAAATACATCGACCTGTTGGTTGAGCTGCGCAAAAGTAAGGGACTGACAAGGGAGGAGGCTTCCAGACTCATTGAAGATCCTCTGTATCTTGGAGTTATGATGATCAAGAACGGCGATGCTGACTGCGAGGTAGCCGGAGCGCGCAACACAACAGGTGATGTACTGAGACCTGCTTTTCAGATAGTTAAAACCGCACCAGGCATCTCAGTTGTCTCGGGTGCATTCATTATGATATTAAAAGACAAGGAGTTTGGTGCTGACGGTGTCATTGTCTTCGCTGACGGAGCTGTTCATCCAAATCCCACCGACAAGGAGCTCGCTGAAATAGCTGTATGCACGGCTCGCACGACAAAAACCCTGTTGGGCGTTGAGCCGAAAGTTGCATTGCTTAGCTTCTCAACTATGGGAAGTGCAAAACATGAGATGGTGGATAAGGTTGTCAGCGCCACGAAACTGGCTAAGGAGATGGCACCTGAGTTCATGTTCGAAGGTGAGCTGCAGGCTGACGCAGCCCTGATAGAATCTATCGGCCAGAGAAAAGCTCCAGGGAGCAAAATAGCAGGTAAGGCAAACGTGCTGATCTTCCCGAATCTTGAATGCGGTAATATTGCGTATAAGCTTGTCGAGCGCCTTGCGCATGCTCAGGCCATCGGCCCTGTTTTACAGGGCATGGCAGCGCCGATTAACGACCTCTCAAGAGGCTGTTCCGTAAGTGATATTATTAACGTCATCGCCATTGCTGCGAATCAGGCGGCAGGTATAAATAAATAACGACTAACAAACATGTTGATCCTTGTTCTTAACTGTGGCAGCTCCTCCATAAAGTACCAGCTGTTTAACATGTCTAACGGTTCCGAGGTACTTGCCAAAGGTCTCCTGGAACGCATCGGTCTCACTGACGGAATACTTACACACAAGCCTGCAGGGAAGGACCCGTATAAGGTAGTTCTTGACATTCCCGATCATACTGTCGGGATCAACATGGTGATGGAAGCGCTCGTTGATCCGGAGCATGGCGTTATTAAAGACATCCACGAGATAAAGGCCGTAGGGCACAGGGTTGTACAGGGAGGCGAAAACTTCAAGGAATCGGTGCTGATTGACAGCGCTGTCAAAAGAGATATAGAAAAATGCAGTGAACTGGCACCATTGCACAATCCCGCAAATCTTAAAGGCATCCTGTCATGTGAAAAACTTCTTCCGGGCATACCGCAGGTGGCTGTCTTTGACACCTCATTCCATCAGACTATGCCTGACTATGCATTCATGTACGCTATCCCGTATGAATATTATGAAAAATACGGGATCCGTAAATATGGTTTCCACGGCACAAGTCACAGGTTTGTCGCTGAAAAGGCTTGCAGACTACTGAATTTGGACTACTACAATACAAAGATCATCACCTGCCATCTCGGCAACGGTGCCTCAGTCACAGCCATAGAACACGGTAAATCAATAGACACGTCTATGGGATTTACTCCTGTGGACGGCCTGATTATGGGTACGCGTACAGGCGAGGTGGATCCGGGTGTGCTGCTGTACCTTGCTGATAAAGAGGAGCTTAGTGTCGGAGGTGTAAGTAACCTGATTAACAAGAAGAGCGGCGTGTTCGGCATATCGCAACTCTCATCTGATATGCGTGATCTCGAGGCAGCTGCAGCTGAAGGCAACCCGAAGGCTATCCTGGCCCTGAACATGTATGCCTACAAGATCAAGAAGTTCATCGGTGCATATGTCGCTGCCATGAATGGCCTGGATCTGCTTGTATTCACTGCAGGTGTGGGCGAAAATGACTGCGGTGCGAGAAAGATGATCTGCACCGGGATGGAGTTTCTGGGGATTGAGATTGACGATGAGATTAACCGGGTAACAAAGGCACGCGACCAGCTGATCTCGACACCTTCATCAAAAGCTAAAGTCATTGTGGTCACAACGGACGAAGAGTTTGTGATAGCTTCTGACACTAAACAGATAGTTGAGAAACTTATTCCCTAAACCCTCTATATCATGGTATTAAAGCATCTATCCGAACTCAAGGAGCTATTGATTGACAAGCCGACAAGGAGACTTGTCCTTGCCGCTGCAGAGGATCATAATTCACTGACTTCAGCGCTCAAAGCAGCGCAGGATGGTTTCATTGAACCCATCCTTGTCGGAGATAAGGAAGCAGTGCTGAACATTGCCACACAGCATCATCTTGATCTGTCAGGAGTGAGGATGATCCATGAGCCTGATACTGAAATGGCGGTGGAAATAGCCGTCAAGATGGTGCGGAGCAACCAGGCTGACATACTGATGAAGGGACAGGTGGGGACATCTTCCCTTCTTAAGGCTGTGCTTAACAAGGAGTGGGGACTGAGATCAGGGGCGCTCCTCTCGCATTTCGCAATTTTTGAAGTGGAGGCTTACCATAAGCTAATTGCTGTTACCGACGTTGCAATGAACATTGCACCTAACCTCCAGGATAAGATATCCATAGTCAACAATTCGGTCGCATGCCTGAATAAACTCGGTATTGACATGCCCAAAGTTGCTGTTCTTGGAGCTGTTGAGATGGTCAGCGAGAATATGCAGGCTACCCTTGATGCAGCGCTGCTCTCTAAGATGAACCAGCGTGACCAGATCAAGCATTGCCTTATTGACGGACCTCTGGCTTTTGACAATGCCATCAGCCTTGAGAGCGCCAGGCATAAAGGCATCCGAAGCGATGTGGCAGGTGACACTGACTTGCTGTTAATGCCTGATATTGAGGTAGGTAACGTCCTGTATAAGTCACTTGTTTTCTTCGCCCATGCAGGTGTTGCAGCAGTAATCCTTGGTGCCACGGCACCTATTGTGCTGACTTCCAGGAGCGACTCCGACCAGGCAAAGTATTACAGTATACTTCTTGCAGCTGCCATATCAAAATCGGAATAGCATGATCACCACCCTCAGGCAGATGGCTGATACCGTCAGGTCATCAGGAAACTGCCATAAGATCGCCGTAGCCTGGGCCCAGGATCCAAACACCGTTGGCTCTCTTAACAGGGCTGTCAGTGAGGGTTTTGCTGAAGCCCTGATGATAGGCAGAAAAGAACAGATAATCAAGACATGCAGGGAGACAGGAGCAGATCCGGAACGCTTTACAATCATTGACGCAGAGAATGAAAAAAGTGCTGCCTCCCTGGCTGTAAGCATGACAGCCTCCGGTGAGGCTGACATCGTCATGAAAGGACTCGTGGGCACTGATAAGTTCCTCAGGGCGGTTATGGACAAGGAGAGGGGACTGCTTCCGCCAAAGGCAGTGATGAGTTATGTCTGCGCTGTGGAAGTGCCGGCATATCACAAGCTGCTTTTCATTACTGATACCGCAGTAATACCATTTCCCAACCTTGATCAGAAAGTGGCGATGGCCGAGTATGCGATTGGCTTGGCTAAAAAATTTGGTATATCCAGACCTTCAGTGGCACTGATCGGGGCATCGGAGAAAGTGAGCAGCCACTTCCCGAACACACTTGATTATTCGGTGATGTGCAAGATGGCTGAGCGAGGCCAGATCTCATCATGCGTGATGGATGGTCCGGTTGATATCTTCCTCGCCTGTGACCCGGCCAGCCTGAAGATAAAAGGCGTGGACACACCTGTCGCCGGAAATGCCGATATACTGCTTTTCCCATCACTTAAATCATGTAACCCGTTCTATAAAGGACTAATGCTTTTCGGAGGGGGTGAGCTTGCCGGGATGATATGCGGTACCTCCAAACCGGTAGTGATGATGTCAAGAAGTGAAAGCGAATTGTCAAAATATTATTGTGTGGCCCTTGCATGCCTTATGGCAGCCACGAAAGATGTAAACTGATGGAAAAAAAACTCATCCTGGCCATAAATCCGGGTTCAACAAGCACCAAACTTGCATTATACAATGGCGATCAGCAACTCTTTGAAAAGACGCTGAGACACAGTACAGAGGATCTTGCAGGCTTCAGAAGGATGGTTGACCAGCTGTCATTCAGGCATGATATTATTTTAAAAGCACTTGAAGAGGAGAAAACAGACCTGAGCGGAATTGTTGCTATTGTAGGCAGGGGAGGATTGGTAAATCCCATTGAGTCAGGTATATATGAGGTCAATGATCTGATGAGGAAACATTTATCCGGGGCAGTCAACGGTGAGCATGCAAGTAACCTTGGAGCACTTATTGCCAGCGAGATAGCAAAAGATCTGCCGGGTGTAAAGGCATATATAGTCGATCCGGTAGTTGTGGATGAGCTGGAGCCGGTAGCCCGTCTGTCAGGGCACCCCCTGATAAAGAGAGTTTCGATCTTCCATGCTCTTAACCAGAAGGCTGTTGCACGCGTATATGCTGCCTCTGTCGGAAAGGAGTATGAAAAGCTCAGTCTGGTGGTTGCTCATATGGGAGGAGGGATAAGTGTAGGTGCGCACCTGAAAGGGAGAGTAATTGATGTCAATAACGCTCTGAACGGTGATGGTCCATATTCACCGGAACGCAGCGGCGGACTGCCTACCCTTCAGCTTACCGAGATCTGCTTCAGTGGCAAATACTCACAAGATGAAGTAAAGTCGATGATTGCTGGCAAAGGAGGTATTGTAGCTTATTTGGGGACAAATGATTTCAGGGAGGCGTCCAAAAGGGCCGATGCCGGAGACAAATTTGCCGCGCTTGTCGTGTCAGGTTGCAGCTATCAGGTTATTAAAGAGATAGGAGCAATGGCTGCAGTCCTTGGAGGAGAAGTGGATGCAATCATTCTGACCGGCGGCCTGGCTTATGATAAAAAACACGTTGAAAGGATTGTCTCGAAGGTGAAACAGATTGCACCGGTTTTTGTCTATCCGGGCGAGGATGAGCTGAAGGCGCTGGCTTTCAACGGCTATCTGGCAGTGACAGGACGAATCATTGTAAAAGAATATAAGGGGTAAGGCTACGGCACTGAAAGTGCAACCGGCAAAATTTTTCCGTTAAAGAATTTGTTACCGTTGACTGCAAATTCAGCAATGTACGCAGCCATTTCAGCAGGCGTTACCGGGGCTGATGATCCCGGGAAAGCATGCCCGAACATCTCTGTCTGCACTGCACCCGGACAAAGGCAGTTGAATGAGATACCCCTGTCAGCATATTCTGCCGCCAGGCATTCGGTAAGTATCGCCAGGGCTCCCTTGGTGGCGCTGTAATATGAAAGGCCGGCGAACTTCAGACTGCCCTGAAAACCACCCATGCTTCCTATGTTTACAACATGAGAACCTCTGCCGAACAGAGGCATAAGCTCTGTAATAAGGATTGCAGGAGCCGAGAAATTGACTGACATCAGCGACGCAATCTCCTTATCGCTATGATCAGTGAACGGTTTGTTGACGAGGTAACCGGCATTGTTTATCAGTATATCGATCCTCCCGGGATCAGCGCCAAGGTTCTTTTTAAGCTCTCTGAGCGCTGATCTTGGTCCGGCTATATCAAGGGCAGCTACGATGATGTTTTTGTTCGGACAGCTGTCAGCAAGGCTCCTGAGGGCTGTTTCGTTGCGTGCTATAGCAAATATTCTGTTTCGGGGTTCTTCAGCCATCTTCATGGCGACTTCCCTGCCTATACCTGATGATGCCCCTGTGATTACTATATTCATCTCGTTATCAGTAAATTAGTGAAATGCAAAGTGAAAATTCCGAATATACTACGGTAAATGTACAAATTTTGCTTTTATTTGTACCCCCTAAAAGGATTGCCAAATATGAAACGCCTGGTAATTATTTTAATTCTTATATCTTTGGTTATCAGCTCTTTTGGACAGACTGTATCAAATCAGAAACCGCCCCTCAGGGAGAGGATATTCTTTGGCGGCTCCTTCGGGCTTCAGTTCGGTACAATAACTAACATTAATGTTTCCCCCATAGTCGGGGTATGGGTATTGCCACGTGTTGCCATCGCTGCAGGTCCGTCATTTCAGTACTACGCTGATCCGTTTGGTAAAACTTTTATTTACGGGGGCACGACATATCTTCAGTTAACTATTTTGAAGGATCTGAATAATATCCTGCCGATTGGTCTCCATCTGGGAATCTTTGGTCAGCTGGAATATGAAGGGCTCAGCCTTGAGAAATCATATATAACCCAAATGCCTGACGAACATGGCAGGGTTTATTCAAATGCGATCCTTCTCGGACCAGGGATATCACAGTCAATGGGGGGAAGAGCTTCATTAAACCTTAGTTTTCTCTGGGCTTTGAACCAGTCGGAATACATCGAATATGGTTCTCCGGAAATAAGAGTGAGCTTTAACTTTTAAGTCAGATAGAATAATTTAATCAATTATAAAACAAATATTTATGAAAATTGAAAATAATATGTTTGCCTCACTTGTATATACACTGCATGAGGGTGATAAGAAGGGTAAGGTATTAGAGACAGTTGAAGAAGCATCTCCGCTGACTTTTGTCTTCGGAGCGGGCAGGTTGCTGCCGGGATTTGAGGCAAACCTGGCCGGACTGGAAGAGGGTTCGGCTTTTGATTTTCACCTGGCCGCTGCAGATGCTTACGGCGAGAAGCGAGAGGAAATGGTTATAAGCCTCCCAAGAAATATCTTCGAGGATGAGGGAGTTCTGAGAAGTGAGATATGCTATGTCGGTAACACTGTACCCATGATGGATTCTAACGGCGAGAGAATGAATGGTGTTGTAACTGAGATTGGGGACGCCTTTGTAAAGATGGATTTCAACCATCCGCTTGCAGGCACAGATCTGCATTTCTCGGGCAGGGTCATCGGCGTTCGGGAAGCAACTCCTGAAGAGATAATGGGACCGGTGTCAGGCTGTTCATCATGCGGTAGCAGGAGCAATGGCTGCGGCGGTGATTGCGGTTGAAAAGCCGGACCGGGAGAATGCGGCTCCTGACAGACTGGTCAAACAAACATTGAAGTAAGAACATCTCTTAACCCGTGGTCTGCATCCGGGAACTCCCGGACATTTGATTATTATAGACTGCCCCCGTATTTATTAGCATCCGGCAATTTCCTGCCGTGCACATTTCCTTTGAACTGACCTCCTTGCTTGCAGTATCGTTTTTGTTCTTCCCGGTCCCTTTGATGATTTCTGAAGTGTGACCAGAATTGAAAATACCGTAACAGGGGAGAGACGAACCAGATTAAATCAAATCCTGACGACTTAAGATTTTCTATGATGGTTTAGAAGACTTTCTGCTGAGCCGCTCCATTGATTCATCTTAAAAAGAGCCCGATTCACAATTGTAAACATGTGAAATATACAAAAACGTCACTTACATAATTACAAATGTAACCGATATGCATGTATAGATGTAAATTATATCTGTAACGAAATACCTTATTATATATATAACATTATATCAGCTAATTAATTGAATTATCTGCACTGATTATTGATATAAGTCGGGTCCTGAAGGTTGTTTATGTTTAGATACAAGCCTTATTTCTGGTATATAATGCATATAATCAGAAAATAACAAGGTCTAAAGTCAATTAATACATCAGATTAAAAGGATAATAAGCATACAAAATAGCTGCCCGGTCAAGCCATTTAGTAAGACACCTGATTTTAATAAATTACATAACATTACAATTGTAAATATAAATAAATTACATATGTAAACTAAGTTATATTTACATTTGTAATAAATACTGTAAATCATGAAAGAGAGAATCTTTGCCTTTTTACAGAATGAAAACAAGAGTTATGCTCAATTTGCTGAAGAAATTGGGGTTCAGCCGTCCGGTATTTCCCATATTCTTTCCGGAAGAAACAATCCCAGCCTTGATTTTGTAATGAAGATGCTGCAGAAATACCGTTCCCTTTCTGAAGAGTGGCTCCTCTTCGGACGTGGCCCGATGTACAAATACGTTTCTCAGCCAACACTTTTTGATAATCCGCCCTCTGTTAACGTTTCAGAGGAGATGATGACTGATGACACAATGATACCACCTGAACCGTCATCATCTGCCGGAAGCCCGGAAAAGGCCCCTGAGCTTAATATTCAGAGGAATGAGGAGCATAGCCCAAAAGAAAGGATCCTGACAAGGGTGTTGTTGTTCTATTCTGACAAAACTTGCACTGAATACAATCCTTCATAAGGGAATCTTCTCAAATTATCTACCTTTGCAGGTAAGGTAAAGAGCCCTGATGAAAAAGAGGATTGAAGATCTCACAGTGACTGAAAACAGGCGGCTGACAGACAGCTTATATGTTTTAAAAGTCACCTCCTCCCTCAGATTACCTGAGATCCTGCCGGGGCAGTTTGCTCAGGTGCTGGTTGCAGACAGTCCTTCTACCTTTCTTCGCCGGCCTCTCTCCGTGCATGATGTCGATATTTCTGAAAATACGATCTCAATCTTAATTCAGGTTGCTGGCAGGGGCACGGAGCGGTTGTCAAAACTGGCACCGGGAGAGAAGATCAACATGATCTATCCTCTGGGCAACTCATTTACACCTCCTCAAAAAGGCGAGAAGGTGTTGCTTGCCGGCGGCGGTTGCGGGATGGCGCCCTTGCTATACCTTGGCAGGAAAGCAAAAGAAGCCGGCGCTGAGGTTAACTTTGCCTTTGGCTTTCGAAACCGGCTGAGGATACCCGAACATAAGGCGTTTAAAAGACTGGGTATTGTGCATCTTGCCACTGAAGACGGATCGGAGGGATGCAAGGGACTCGTCACTGACATACCGGCTTTAAGGGAGGTACGTTGGGACAGGGTTTATAGCTGCGGTCCCGAACCGATGATGAAGGCTGTAGCTGCTGAATGCCTTCGCAGAGAGATATTCTGCGAAGTGTCGCTTGAGAACCTGATGGCTTGCGGTATTGGCGCCTGCCTGTGCTGTGTGGTCTCCACAACATCAGGAAACCTGTGCACATGCACTGACGGACCGGTGTTTAACGTACGTAATCTGAAATGGCAGATCTCCGGATAAAAATAGGGTCCCTTCTTTTCAAAAACCCGGTAATGATGGCATCGGGCACATGCGGGTACGGATCGGAGTTTGAGGATTTTATAGATATTGAACAACTTGGCGGGTTAATCGTTAAAGGGACAACGCTTGAGCCCAGGGAAGGCAATCCTTATCCCAGGATGGCAGAGACCGCTTCCGGGATGCTGAATGCGGTGGGACTACAGAACAAAGGCATTGATTATTTTGTCAAGAATATCTACCCGCATCTCTCACAGTACGGCACTAATGTCATTGTCAATGTGAACGGAAATACGGTAGAAGAATATACTGAGCTTGCCGGGCTTTTAAATGACCTGGCTGCCATCCCCGCCATAGAACTGAATATTTCATGTCCAAACGTAAAGCGGGGAGGGATGATCTTCGGAACCAATCCCGATGCTGCCAGGGAAGTCATTGCATCTGTGCGTAAGGCTTATCACAAAACGTTGATAGTCAAACTGTCGCCAAATGTCACTGACATAACTGAGTTTGCCAGGATCTCTGCCAACGAGGGTGCAGATGCTGTCTCACTCATCAATACACTCGTCGGGATGGCGATAGATACCAGGACTATGAAACCCAGGCTGTCGACGGTTACAGGTGGACTGTCAGGCCCTGCCATAAAGCCAGTGGCTCTCAGGATGGTATGGCAGGCCGCAAAGGCAGTGAACATCCCTGTTATAGGGATTGGCGGTATCATGAATGCTGAAGATGCACTTGAATTTATTATGGCCGGGGCAACCGGTGTGCAGGTCGGTACGGCCTCTTTCATTGAGCCGCGGACAGCAATAAATGTCATCAGTGGAATAGCATCATTTCTTGATGCCGGAGGCTTTGCCTCAGTAAGCGAAATCACCGGGATTATTAATAGGAATTAAGACTGTTTTGCTTTAAATTTACAACTTTAAATGCGGAATAGGATTTATAAACTAAATTATTGAAAGTAATCATGACAGAAAATTTGCAAATTGACAATCTGGACAGGAAGATCCTGGATATTATTACAAAGAATGCAAGGATACCTTATCTTGAGGTGGCGCGCGACTGCAATGTGTCGGGTGCTGCGATACATCAGCGGGTTCAGAGGCTGATACGCATCGGTGTTATAAAAGGTTCGGAGTTTAAGGTTGACCCTGTAATGGTGGGTTTCAGAACATGCGCATATATCGGGCTGTACCTCGATAATCCCGGCAAGTACAAGGAAGTTATTAAGAAGCTTAAGGATATACCTGAAGTAATTGAATGCCATTATACGACAGGCAATTATTCTTTGTTCATCAAGGTTTATACACGTGATAATGAGCATCTTCGTGAGGTGCTGACAGAGAAGATCCAGGCTATAACCGGGATAGTCAGAACAGAGACGCTGATCTCTCTTGAAGAGTCTATCAGCAGGCAGATACCTGTGCTGTCAAAATAATTTCAGAAATCCAAAATAGAAAAGGAGGGGTAATGCCCTCTTTTTTTGTTTACATACGGAATATCAGGCCACCCATACGGGGTTGAAGATTTATTTATTGCGTCAATTCTACAAACAGTACGCCGCTATGCGGCTATAATTCACAGGCCACCCCTACGGGGTTAGGTATTTATCTTGTCGCCTCATTCTACAAACAGTCCGCCGCTATGCGGCTAAAAGCCCCGTAGGGGCGAACTGTTTGTAGTGATAATGGTCATTGACATTTATCAGCCCCGTAGGGGCGACCTGTCATTTACAATGTATTGAAGCCGAGATTATGCCGCCTGGCGGCGGCATGATCCCCTAAGGGGGGGCAAACAAAAAATGCTCCTGACGGAGCAATGTGGATGGGATTTATGCCTTTGGCATGATCTCTTAAAGGGGGCTCTTACAAAAAGCATCCACCTTCGGTGGTCCTTTTTTATTTATCAAGACCTTTCCGAAGCAAGCTCCTTCAGGTCTCTCAAATAAAAAATCCCGCTAACGCGGGATGCTTTTTGTGATCCAGCTGGGATTCGAACCCAGGACCCCATCCTTAAAAGGGATGTGCTCTACCAGCTGAGCTACTAAATCAGTCCCATTTTTTGCGAGTGCAAATGTAGGGCAAATAAATTTCCGAACAAAAAAATTCTTGACTTTTGTGGAAAATAGTAAAAAAAAAATCTTCAGGACTGATGACCCTAAATTGTAGCTATATTTATCTGCCATTTTTGAGATCATGAGACGCTATGACTTTAAGGATAAGGTAGTGATTGTGACTGGTGCTTCGTCTGGAATAGGAAGGGCCACAGCACTTGAATTTGCACGCCATGGCAGCAAGGTGGTCCTGGCAGCCAGGTCAGCTGATAAACTCCGCTCACTGCAGGATGAGATTACACAAATGGGAGCCGAATCACTGGCAGTACTTACCGATGTCTCTATAGAGGAAGACTGCCGCAGAATGGTGGAGGCGACCGTCAGAAAATTCGGCACAATACACATCCTCATCAACAATGCAGGTATCTCAATGAGAGCTTCATTCGAGGAGGTTGATATGGCTGTGTTAAAACGACTTATGGATGTGAATTTTTGGGGCACTGTCTACTGCACCAGATATGCACTTCCATATGTTGTCAGGAATAAAGGTTCAATAGTTGGCGTCTCTTCCACGGCAGGCTATCACGGGCTTCCTGGCCGCACCGGCTACTCAGCTTCAAAGTTCGCCATACATGGCTTCCTTGAGACGGTGAGGATCGAATACATGACGCAGAAGCTACATGTGATGATAATCATGCCAGGATTTACAACCTCTGATATACGTAAACATGCCTTAGTCGCGGACGGGTCTGAACAGGGCAATTCACCTAGGGAAGAGAAAAAAATGATGTCTGCTGAATATGTTGCAGCATGGGTTTTGAAGGGCATCAGGAAAAGGAAAAGAAACAAGATAATGACCGTGTCCGGAAAATTCACAGCTTTGCTGCAAAGAATATTTCCAAAGACTATTGACTACATCTTTTTCCTTCTGATGAAGAGAGAGCCCGATTCACCCATTAAATAAAAGCCATGCCAGACATAGAAGTACAGGTGCGCAATTTAAAGCGACAGGTGCTCAAATGCCTTCCGGGACCTGCCTCGTACGCAGATAAGAAAGCTTTCGGACGAGCTGCCGACATAGCTGTCGCTTCTTATTCTTCCGGCAAGACTTACCTGGGAGAGCCGCTGGTAATATACTATATGGAGCTTGCACGAATTACGGCGTGTGAGATAGGATTGGGATTACCGGCAGTTATCAGCGCGCTCCTTTCAGGCATCAGCCCGGGCAGCGAGGGGTGGAAGAGGATAGAAGACCTTAAAGACCCTGTTATCAAAAGCGTTATCACAGGATTATCCCGCGTGACCGCACTTAAAGGGAAGGACTTCACCGGACAGGCAGAGAACTTCCGCAAGCTTCTGCTTACACTGGCTGATGACGGAAGGGTGATTCTTATCGCGCTGGCAGAGAGGTTGCAGATAATGCGCCGGCTCAATAAACTTCCTGATAAAGAGAGACTTCCAGTAGCTTCTGAAACATACTTCCTTTTTGCCCCGCTGGCTCACAGGCTGGGGTACTACAACATCAAATCGGAAATGGAAGACCTGGCCATGCAACTGATGGAGCCAGTCGAGTATAATGAAATTGATGCAAAACTGAAGCGTACCACCACCTCGAGGAACAGGCTGATCAGGGAGTTCTCGCAGCCACTGAAGGAGAGACTCGATGCGCTCGGATTGAAATATGAGCTAAAAAGCCGGACGAAGTCTGTACATTCTATCTGGCAAAAGATGAAGAGACAGGGGGTGACCTTTGAAGAGGTTTTTGATATTTTCGCCATACGCATTATAATTGATACTGACCCTGCCCATGAGAAATCATCATGCTGGCAGGCCTATTCGGTTGTCACGGACCTGTACCAGCCTGATCCGAGCCGGATGCGCGACTGGATCTCGGTACCGAAGACCAACGGTTATGAATCGTTGCATACGACTGTGGTCACCGGGGCAGGCAAGTGGGTGGAGGTCCAGATACGTACAAAGCGTATGGATGAGATTGCAGAAAAAGGTCTTGCCGCTCATTTCCGCTACAAAGGCTTGAAAGGTGAGGGAGGGCTCGATGCCTGGATGTCACAGATGCGTGAAGTACTGGGAACTGTAGACAAGGAGGGAGGCGACTTCCTGGGAGAAATAAGACCAGGACTCTATTCCGACGAGGTATTCGTTTTTACTCCCAAGGGAGAGGTTAAGCAGCTGCCCGCAGGGGCGACACTCCTCGATTTTGCCTTTGACATTCATACTGAAGTAGGCTCAAAGTGCATCGGAGGCAAAATAAACGGACGCAATGTGCAGCTTAAACAAAAGCTGCAGAACGGTGACCATGTCTCTGTCATCACTTCTGTGAAACAGTCGCCCAAGCGCGACTGGCTTGCGTTTGTCATCACAAACAAGGCACGTTCAAAGATCAAGCTGGCTCTTAATGAGGAGAAGGTTAAGCTTGCTGCTGAAGGCAAGGAGATACTGACAAGAAGACTGAAGAACTGGAAGATCCCGTATGGTGATGCGACAGTTGTAAAGCTGCTTGAGGAATATGGCTTCAAGACATCGCAGGATCTGTATTTCAGCATTGCAGTAGGGGAAATTGACCTGCTTGATGCAAAGAAGGTGCTGCTGCGCTCTGAAGAGAGTAATGAGCCTGCAGCTGCAAAGTTACCGGAGACACATGAACGGGAGGAAACGTTTAAGGGGGGAAGTGATTATCTTGTTATAGATGAAAGGATTGAAGGACTGGACTACAAGCTTTCAAAGTGCTGCAATCCTGTGTTTGGTGACCGTATCTTCGGGTTTGTGACAGTACTCGAGGGGATAAAAATACACAGGGCTTCGTGTCCGAATGCTGATTTTATGACGTCAAATTTCCCCTACAGGGTATTGCGTGCCAGATGGACGAGGCTTGACGCAGCCAGGGGTTTCCTGACCTCGGTAAAGCTGACGGGCATTGAGAATCTGGGCATCGTCGCAAGAATAACCGATATACTGTCAGAATATAGGGTGTCGGTCAAGAATTTCACCTATAAAATGGACAACGGTCTTTTTGAGGGCAAGATCGATCTGCTTGTGCCAAATACCAATATGCTCTATGGCCTGATAAAAAAAATGCAGGCAGTAAAGGGCATAACCAAGGCTACCAGGATCGATAATTAGTACCTCGGGTCGGGGAGGACTGGCAGCCTGGCCATCTTTTCCACTTCAATACTTGTCGCGCCAAACTCATCAACCACTTTTCCCTGAATGAGATAAGTTCCGCTTCCGCGGAACGGCCAGCTTACCAGCGACTGAGGGAAGTGGGTTGTGTCGAAGAACTCGCCGCGGTTATCAATGAAGCACCCGAAGTTCATCCACTCCCTCTTAACGGTCTTAATATATTTCACTGTCACCAGGTGTCCTGCCATTTTTACCCTGCGGCCCACCATTTCCTTCATTTCCGATGCCATAACCTCGCCCCTGAACTTTGTCTGCAGCATGTCAAACCATGAGAGGGTCACGGGGAAGCCAAGCAGTTCAATTTCGTCATAGGCATCCTCGAGCTTCGTCTGCTCAAAGGGAGGCATCACATACTTTTTAGGTTCAGGGTTGAACAGTGTACGTGCCGTCTCGCTCTTCCCTTTGTTAATAAGCATGTGTGCATCCCAGAGCAACAGCGCCTTGCTTTTTCCGGTGAACCTGAAAGCCCCGGTACGTATCAGGATAATGGTCTGTTCTATACCTGGACCGATGCGTGAGATAAAGTCACTAATATCTTGATAGTCACCATTGTTATTGCGTTCAGTTATGATTTCATGCGCCAGGCTGTTTTCAAGTCCCGTGATATGTATCAGTCCCAGAAAAATACTCTTTCCGTATATAGTGGTTTTGTAGGTGCTCCGGTTGATGCATGGTGCTTCAATGACGGCGCCCTCACGTTTTGCCTCATGCACATAGACCCATGTCCGGTAAAAGCCTCCGAAATTATTGATGACGGCGACCATGAACTCGAGGGGGTAGTGGGCCTTCAGCCACAGGCTCTGGAAGCTCTCAACAGCGTAAGAGGCCGAGTGCGCCTTGGAGAATGAATAACCGGCGAACAATTCAATCTGGCGCCACACCTCCTTTGTTGTCTCTTCGGGGTAGCCCTTCTCGCGGCAGTTGGCGAAGAACCGGTCTGTGATCTTCATCATCTCCTGCCGCGAGCGGTGCTTGCCGCTCATGGCGCGGCGCAGTGTGTCGGCATCGGAGAGGTCGAGGCCCGCGAAGTGATGACACACCTTCAGTACATCCTCCTGGTAGACCATCACCCCGAAGGTCTCACTGAGGAGATCCTTCATCAGGGGGTGGATATACTCAAATTTGCCGGGATTATGGAAGCGGTAAATGAACTGGCGCATCATACCCGAGCGGGCCACGCCGGGCCTGATGACCGAGCTGGCAGCCACAAGTGTCAGGTAATCATCGCATCTGAGCTTCTGCAGCAGTCCGCGCATGGAAGGGCTCTCAATATAAAAGCATCCTTTTGCATCACCGCTTCGCAGATGCTCTTTCACCAGCGGGTCGTTCTTGAACTGCTGTATGGCATGCACGTCGACGTCGACGCCGCGGTTGGCGCGTATGATCTCCGCGCTCTCCTTTATGTGGCCTATGCCTCTCTGGCTCAGTATGTCAAGCTTCTCGTAGCCCAGCTCCTCGGCGGTGTACATGTCCCACTGCGTGGTAGGGAACCCCTTGGGAGGCATGTCGAGAGCCGTGTAGCAGCAGACGGGGTCTTCGGATATAAGCACGCCGCCGGCATGTATGCTGCGCAGGTTGGGGAAGTCAGCAATTTTATTCCCCGTTTCAAATATGAGGTCAGGGATCTCTCCGCGGTTGCTCGCGGCAGAGGGATTGTCAATAAGGGCATCAATCTCATCAACCGGCAGTCCGTGCACCTTGCCCAGTTCTCTTACGATAGACTTGCCCCTGAAGGTGTTGATGGTGCCCAGCAGGGCGGTATGACGATGGCCATAACGCCTGAAGATATACTCGGTGACGGTGTCGCGTTCCTTCCATGAATAGTCTATGTCGAAGTCGGGCGGGGAGGTGCGTTTGGGGTTTATGAAGCGCTCAAAGTAAAGGTTTAGATCAATGGGGTCAACATTGGTGATTTTCAGGCAGTAAGCAACAACGGAATTGGCTCCGCTGCCGCGACCGACATGATAGAATCCGCAGGCCATGGAGTAGCGTATTATGTCCCATGTTATGAGGAAGTATGCAGAGAAGCCGAGGCGGTCGATGATCTCCAGTTCATGTCTCACCCGTTCTTCAGCGACCTTGTTGTTTGTGCCGTAGCGGTATTTCATCCCGTCCCATGCCAGCTTCTCGAGCAGCAGCTTGTCATCGTACCTGCTTGCCGAGTAGATCTTTTTGTTTTTGTGTGTGGTGAAGTCGATGCTCAGTGAGCAGTCGTTGAGCAGCCTGCGCGTGTTGTCGGTCACCCGGGGCCACATCTCAAAGGGACGGACAAGCTCATTCTCAGGGATGATCATCTCGTCGGGCGAGGCTGTCATGTGAGGCTCGAGGCGGCTGAGAAGGATGTTGTTATCGACGGCGCGCAGGCTGCGGTGCACAGGGTAGTCAGCCGGTGACTCTATCGTAACTGGCTGAAGGATAACACATTTAGATATTTGTTTCTTTGCCATGGAAACCAGCCTGCCGGCAGCAGAGGGGCGTATGCCGATGTACTCATTATCGTGCAGGACTGATGGGACGTCGCTGCCGGAATCGCCTGCGCTGCCGGAGGGGTAGATGACATAGGCGTTCGGGAAGGAGGGAGGGCGCAGGGGGAGAGGCTCGCCTTCGAAGTTATGTTGAGTGAGGAACTCGTTGAGTTCCCTGAAGCCGTCGTTGTTACGTGCAATTCCGATATATAGCAGTTTATTGTCACTGCGGAATTCTATTCCCGCTGCCGGGGTGATGTCGCGGCTGCCGCATTCGCGCACGAAGTCGGGCACGCCGGTGGTGTTGTTGATGTCGGTCAGCACCAGGCGCTGCGCGCCGGCAGCCGCGGCGAGCTCAGAAAGACGCTCGACGGTTATGGTGCCGTAACGAAGGCTGTAATATGAGTGGCAATTAATGTACATTTCCAATCTCGCGCTCGCTGCGTTCCGCAGCGGTCATCACCCCGGCGGCCCTGCGTATGGCATGACGCCCGAAACGGCCCCTGAGCGTGTCCATGGTCATATAGAGGCTCACCATCTCGGGCGTGTCCTCGAACATGTCAAGCTGCTGCACCCCGCGCACCAGTCCGCTCACCCTCACACCTATCAGCCTGATGAGCATGCGCCGCTGCCAGAGACGGCGGAAGAGGCTCTGCGCCTCGTTGATGAGCACATGGTCGAAGGCGGTATAGGGTATGCGCTGCTGCAGCGTGTGCGTGTCGAAGTCGGAGTAGCGTATGCGCACCGTGATGCACGAGGCGAGCTTCTCCTGGCGGCGCAGCTCATAGGCCAGCTTCTCTGTCATGCTGACAATCAGCTGGCTGAGCATCACCGTGTCAGTGGTATCGCGATCAAAGGTGTGCTCGGTGCTGATCGACTTCTGTTCGGAGTAACTGATGACAGGCGAATTGTCTATGCCGTTGGCTTTCTTCCATATCTCCGTACCGTTCCGGCCCATGAGCGACTCAAGCATCTCCGCCGGTATGACACGCAGGGTGTGTACGGTTGAGATGCCCATAGAACGCAGAGTGTGATATGTCTTTTGTCCTATCATGGGTATCTTGCGTATAGAGAGCGGGTCAAGGAAGGGCAGGACATACTGCTGCGCCACCTCCTTCTCGCCGTTGGGCTTGGCCTCTCCGGCAGCGATCTTCGATACCGTCTTGTTAACCGAGAGGCCTATGGAAATAGGCAGTCCCGTCTCTTTTATTATTGTGTTGCGCAGCTCATGTGACCACCGCGCACAGCCATAGAAACGCTCCATGCCGGTGAGGTCAATATAGTGCTCATCCACCGAAGCCTTCTCATACAGAGGGGACTTCTCAGCGATGATGTCAGTGACCATGCGAGAATATTTAGTGTACATCTCCATGTCGCCGCGTATGAAGACTGCCTCGGGACACATTGCCCGGGCCATCTTCATCGGCATGGCCGAGTTTACGCCGAAGCTGCGTGCCTCGTAGCTGCAGCTCGACACCACACCGCGGTCGGAGCCGCCGCCGATGATTACCGGACGGCCGTTGAGCCGGCTGTCACGCACCCTCTCCACGGAGACAAAGAAGGTGTCGAGATCAAGATGCAGTATGCTTCGGGAATCCATGGCAAAACATTTTAAGGCTTGTTTAAAGGTTGAAGGGTTGAAAGGTTGAAGGCGAAAGTTTCTCGTTCCTTGTTTGCCTTCGGCGAGCTCGGCTTTGCCTCGGTTCTTGTTCCTTGTTCCAGGGTTTCATAGTTTCAGAGCTTCTTATGGTTATCAGTTATCTGCTGTCTGTTATCGGTTCTATTCGCAAATCGCAAATCGCAAATTCCCTCGCCCCGGCTGCATTTTTTTTCATTTTTTCATTGTTATTTCAAAAATCAGTTTTATATTTGATTAGAATTTAATCAAACTTATGATTACAATATAATCAATTTTTGTAATATGTATTTCGCATCGAACATAAAATTTTTAAGAAAACGTCGTGGACGTACGCAGGACGACGTGGCATCGGCGCTGCAGATGAAGCGGCCGACGCTGAGCGGTTATGAGAATGGCGTGGCACAGCCTGGCATTGAGGCACTTGTGGCATTCTCAGGGTACTATAACATCTCTCTTGACACCATGCTTAAGATCGATCTGACCCACCTCTCCGCAAGCCAGCTGGGTGAACTCGAGAGAGGCTATGACGCATATATTAAAGGCAGCAATCTCAGGGTGCTGACAACAACAGTGACACCTGATAACCGCGAGAACATTGAGCTGGTTAATGAGAAAGCCAGGGCTGGCTACACCACCGGCTATGCCGATCCTGAGTTCATCAGCGACCTGCCTCTGTTTAACCTGCCGTTCCTGTCGCGTGAGCGCAAATACCGCACATTCCAACTCAGGGGTGACTCAATGCTGCCCATACCTGACAAATCGTGGGTGACGGGCGAATTCCTGCACGACTGGCATGATATAAAGAGCGGGAAGGCTTATATTATTCTTACGACCGGTGACGGCATCGTCTTCAAGGTGGTGGAGAACAATATTGAAAAGAACGGCATGCTGGTCCTCTTCTCCCTCAATCCGCTCTATGAGCCCTATGAGGTTCATATAAATGATGTTAAGGAGATATGGAAGTTTGTGCATTACATAAGTGACGAGCTTCCGGAGCCGGTTCTGCCCGAAAAACAGCTCCTCCGCACCGTAGCCACCATGAAACAGGACCTGTACCAGCTTAAGAAAAGTATCGCGCGTGATATTCAGGATGCGACTGAACTGTAGAATTAGATAATTATGAATTAAGAATTAAGATTTAAGAATTCATCTGAATTTGCGATTTGCGATTTGCGATTGTCGATTGTTGCAGATTTGCTCCTTTTCGTGACCTTTCAACCTTTCAACCCCTCAACTCTTAAACAACTTCAGGCCTTCAGACTGTCCTTTTCCAAAAGGTTATTGCACTATGAAATTTATGGACTTTTTCTTCGTTTGATTAAGAAGCAATTCATTTAGAATCTATGCCCGGAAAAGACTATAACCCCGCCATGCACACCGCTGAACATATCCTCAACTCGGTGATGGATAAGATGTTCCATTGCGGCCGTTCATTTAACAGCCACATTGAGGAGAAAAAGAGCAAATGCGATTACAGGATAAGGAGGGTAATGACAGACAAGGACATTGCTGCTGTGGAACGAACAGTCAATGAGATAATTAAATTGAATATTCCGGTGGGAGAGGAGTTTGTCAGCAGGAGGGAGGCGGACGAAAAATACTTTACAGGAAAGTTACCCGATGATGCCGGAGAAAGGATCCGCGTCATCACTATCGGTAATTTTGATGCATGCCCGTGTATCGGACAGCATGTCACAAATACATCAGATATCGGTTTGTTCTCGGTAACCTCAACAGACCATAATGAGGACGTTCTGAGAATCAGGTTTACTATCAGGTAACTGCAAGACAAAAAAACCGGCTTTCGCCGGTTTCTTTTTTTATTCTTTTGTGAGCTTAATGATCATTTCAATGATGCCTGGTATCTCAGCATCAGCTATCTTTCCTTTATAAATTCCCCTGACTATCCGGTTCTTGTCGACAATTACTACAGTATAACTGTCCATGGGCATGCCCCAGTCCTGATGCAACAGGCCTTTGTAATCAAAGAGAATGGTTGTGTCATATTTCTTTGCCTTTTTACCTGCGATCATCCGGATAAGTCCGTCCGGCTTCCAGGTCGATTTGCAATCGACTATTCCGAACCCCTTAAAGTATTCCTTATCAATAGTTTTATCTACATCAGTGGCCTTATTGACGGCATCATTGAAAACGTCATTAAGGTCAGATACATCCGGATCAACGTAATTGATCTGCAGGACCTTGCCGGGCCATGAGTTCATGGTGAAAGGTACTTTGTCAGCGTCGGTGAATGTCCATTCCGGTGCCTTCTGGCCGATCTCGAGTTTGCCCTGGGAAGCAGCGTACGGCATCACAAAAGCTGCAAGTAGAAGTGAGAAGAATAGTTTTTTCATAATTCGGATTTCTTTGATTGTTGCCTAAAGATACAATATTTTGAATTACATGCACATTTTCACAAATTATGTGAATACTGAAACCTCTACGAGGTAGGCTTGGGCAGGGTGACTATGTCTATGCTACAATACTGAAACCTCTACGAGGCCGACTTGGGCGGGGTGACTATGTCTGTGCCACAATACTGAAACCTCTGCGAGGTATATATGTCATAATATCAATGACTTAATGTTGTAGCACGTAGTGCTTCAGGTATTGTAACATGCCGTGACCCTTCAAAATAAATCCGTACCTTGGAGAGGTTTAAGAGAATATCTTTACATTTATTATCTGTAAATTACAAATAGCCGGAATGAAAATCAGAAAGGTGCAACTATCTGAAAAAGATAAACGCAAGGCTTATATAACTGCTGTCAGAAAGGCATCACGTGAATCCGGCATCGATAAAGTGACCAGACCAAGGGTCTATAAAAATAAGAAGAAATATTCAAGGAAGGATAAACATCAGATTATCAGGCAGGAAGACTGATAACCGATAACCGAAAACCGACAACCTAATTCAGACTGTCAGGAAGTCGTGCAAGGGTTTCATTGCCCGGAACGCGCTGACTACCAGATCAAAACAACCTTCTGAGGTAAGCTCCCGGTCAGAAACAGATCTGTAAGCAAGGAAACTCTTCATCTTAAGCAGCTCAATATGAGGATGATCCTTCGAATAACCTCTGGGCGGAACCTTCAGTTTATCACCATCCAGTTCGCCGAATTGTCTCTTAAATTCTTTGTGGTTAATGACACGTGCAAGCTCGTCACCGTTCTCATCGATCTTTTCACGTATTGCTCTCAACCATGGAGTCGGTGGCACATAAGCGCCTCCGGCCGCGAATGATGCTCCGGGCTCAACATGGAAATAGTAACCCGGAAACCTGTCACCGTTCTTTTTGCCGCCTCTGACCATAAATGCCCCGAAATTGGTCTTGTAGACTGATTTATCATGAGAAAACCTGGTGTCACGGTTGATCCTGAACATGCAGCTTTTTGCCTCAAGACCTTTATAGATAGGATCGAATTTGACGATCTCATCAATAACTGCCTGCACGAAAGCTTCGTAATTCTTCCTGGCTTCCTCATACCTGCTGCGATTATTATTGAACCATTCCCTCTCATTATTAAGCTTTAACTCTGAAAGAAAAGTCAGCGTCGTTTTGTTTATATGCGGCATATGATTATCGGTTATAGGTTCAAATTTAAAACTTAATCCGGGTTGTTGTCTGTTGCGAGGAAAGAATATAAAAACCAAGACCGGAAAAATTTGCCAGCCATTTCACTGTAACAATGACTTCACCGGCTCCAAAGTCAGGAGACAGCAACGGGTAATTTTCTCCATGCTATGAAAAGGAGGGAAACCGCCACACACGAAAAAACAATGTTACCTATAAGATCAGTAGTTAATGAAACAGTTCCGACAGAAGGCTTCTGAACAAACCCGAACCATATATAAGTAAAGGTCAGGCCTGCCACGACAGAAAAACCATGCTTTGTTGTCCAGCCGGAGCGTAAAGACCATATCCATAATAATATACAACCGCTACCAAGGAAGGTTACCATTCCTGCCACATTCAGAAGAGCAGCGATCCGGCCGGTAAAGTACGTCATCGTCATGAAGCCCGAACTGAGCAGGAATGCAGCCAAGCCGGTAAGTATGGGTGGAGGCACATTTCCTTTCTTTACCCGGGAGGCTCTTTTCGGATTACCAATCAATATTCCCGATATAATTAATATAACGATAACAATCAGAGAACCAGTGAATTGCCAGGCTGAAGCCATAAATTCTTCATCTTTTCGCCTCAGAACAGTCTGTAAGCAGAATAAAGCAAAGACAGTCAGAACTGCAATGAAGCCTGCTTTGCCTGTGAATGGGGCATCTTTTGTCTTCGGAAACAGGAATCCAATCAGGGCTATTGGCAGGGCGGTGCTCCATACTAAGTGAATTCCAAGCACATAAACTGTCCACCATGAGCCAATTCCAGGACTTTTAATATACCCGTAGTCGAGCAAACGAAGTCCCAGGTAGTTTGGATCGAAAAGAGACTGCGTAAGAATTGCTTCTTCAATTATTCCGTAAACCAGGCACAGTAAGAGTATCCCGTTCCACCTGAGTTTCAGGCGTACAGCAGTCTCCCTGATTATAATGCAGCCCAGACCATACATCAGGCCAAGGATCGGCAGCAACCATAAATATGTCAAAGGCATATTTCCCAACAAAAATTCTCCGATAAAGGGAGAAAGAAAAAATAATGCTGAAGCTGCCAGAAGGCGCGATCCTAAAGGCGGAAGTGGCTGGCTTTTCATTTTTTTCGTTTCTGATGAAGTTCTCATGTTTTTTTAAGACATACAATTTACTTTTTTTGATGGACTGAAGGGGAAAGCGGAGAAGAAATTTCCAGGCTGTCCGGAAAAATTCGAATTTAAATGCCAATTCATATTTATTAATAAAAGGACTCCGGTCAGGTTTCGTCTTATGGTATCAGCTTAAATATTAAAGATATGGCAATTTATCAATTTGCCTATAATTAATATTATGTTAAATAGACTATTTAACTGATGCCATTAAAGTCCTGACGGTACTAAATTCCCCCTTCCCTGCTTCGGACCGCCTGGTTAAGTCAAAAAAAAGAAGGCGCCTTGTCAGGTGCCTTCCATTATTTTATACTTTTCGCTCCTTTTACTGAAGGTCCAGAACTTTCTGCTTGTAAGCTTCGAATTCGGGCATCATTTTAACTTTAAGGTAGATTTCCCTCAAAAACTCAAGTGTAGCTACTGATGTCGGATTTGCCTTTTCAGCCTCCAGGAAATACGGAATAGCTTTCTTCATCTCGTCGAAGGCCTTATCCTTGGCTTCCTCATAAAGTTTATTGTCAGATATCAGGTTCGCCTCCGTAAGCATTTCATTTGCCAGAGAAACATAGCAAAGTCCCATATTATAATTACTCTCAAACTGTTGAGAATTCATATCAAGCGACTTCTGCATACTTTCAAGAGCTTTGGGATAGTTATTCGTTTTCATGTACAAACTCCCTTCCACCAGTGGCAGGATATAATTCTTGGGATCCTTTTCCATCGCCTTGCGGACATAAGTGAATGCTTTATCTGACTGGTTGGTATCAAGGTAGAACTGTGTTGCCTGCAGGATGATATCAAGAGTGTCAGGATAAGCAGCAACTCCCTCCAGGAGTGCTTCTTCAGCATCCAGGGTGTCTTTCATCTTCAGATAACTGTCGCTTATGAATATATAAGGTTTGGTATCTTCAGTTCCCGAAGTGGTGCAGGTACGGAAATATTCAATGGCTTTGGGGTACATCTCTGCATTGTACGCAGCCAGTCCGGCGTTGAAGATCACCAGGGTATCCACCACACCGACGTACATTTCGTTTGCGGCGATCTTAACATTGTCATCAAATGATTTCATTGCGCCGACAAAGTCCTTAGCATTGAATTTGGCGATGGCATCATTCAGAAATGAGTTACCCAGCAGCGCCATGGTATTATCCTTAATAATGGTATTCTTCATTTTAGGATCTATCTGGACGGCTTTAAGGTAATTATTGTATGCCTCCATAAGTTGGTCCGGATACAATCCCATAAATTTGGGATCACCTGAGTCATATGCAGCCTGGCATAGCTTTCCCTTAACATAGTATGTCTTTGCCAGACCTGAGGATTTAGGGTCAGCTACAGCAGCCTCAATGGCTTCTTTAGCCTTATCGAAAGCTCCCTCCTTGATAAAAGTTTCAGCAGCGGTGATCTTTCCCTTCTGGGCCGAGGCAGTGACTGAGATTATTACTGCCAGTAATAAGAAAGTAATCTTCTTCATGATTTGTTAATTTACTTTTATAATTGTTTCAAAAATAGAAATTTAGAATCTATTCTTCAAATAATTTGCCAAATTACTCGGCGGGATTATCCAATTGTTCCGGATTCACTGTCTCACCTTCGGTATCATCCTCATTTACTTCAACATAGGCCACAGATGCGATTGAATCATTTTCCCGGAGATTTATCAGTCTGACCCCCTGTGTTGCTCTTCCCATCACTCTGAGACTGCTTACAGGTATCCTGAGAATATTGCCGGCCTGGGTGATTATCATGAGATCATACTGGTCACTCACGTCTTTGAGAGCAATCAGCTTACCCGTTTTTTCCGTCACATTAATTGTCTTTACTCCCTTTCCTCCCCTGTTGGTTATGCGGTAATCGCCAATTGATGATCTCTTCCCATAACCGTTTTCCGACACTACCAGCACATCTTCCGATTCATTGAGTACTGTTATCATCCCGATCACTATGTCATCCGTACCTGAAAGGGTTATGCCTCGAACACCAGATGCTGTTCTTCCCATAGGTCTGACGGTTTTTTCAGGGAACCTGACGGCGCGACCGGACCTTACAGCAAGCATTATTTCATGACTGCCGTTGGTCATTCGTGCTTCAAGGAGTTCATCTCCTTCTCTCACGGTGATGGCATTCACACCATTGGCCCTCGGGCGCGAATAAGCCTCCAGGGAGGTTTTTTTAATTATACCCTTGCGCGTGCAAAGGACAATGAAGTTGTTGTTGATATACTCCTTATCGTCCAATGTCCTGACATTAATGAAAGCCCTGACACTGTCATCCTGCTCAATGTTTATAAGATTTTGCATGGCTCTTCCCTTACTGATGCGTGTTCCCTCAGGCAGGTCATAAACCTTCTGCCAGTAGCATTTTCCGTTCTGGGTGAAGAAGAGCATTGTGTTATGCATTGTTGCCACATAAAGATGCTCAATAAAGTCCTCATCACGCGTGGTGCCTCCCCTTGCTCCTGTCCCTCCCCTGTTCTGACGGCGGAATTCAGTAAGTGGTGTGCGCTTGATATAACCCATGTGCGAAATGGTAATGACCATCTCATCATCAGCATAGAAATCCTCCGGATTGAATTCTCCTGCTGCCGGCACTATCTCCGTACGCCGCTTGTCGCCGAATTTTTCCTTGACCTCAAGGAGCTCATCCTTAACAATCTGCATCTGCAGAGCTTCATCTGCCAGCACTTTTTTAAGATGCTCAATCAGCTTCTGAACTTCTTCGTATTCAGATCTCAGCTTGTCCTGTTCAAGCCCTGTCAGCTGCCTGAGTCTCATTTCAACTATTGCCCGGGACTGTATATCTGTCAGGCTGAAACGTTCCATCAGACGTTCACGTGCCGTGTCGGCGTTGTCAGACGAACGGATGATAGCAACAACCTCATCGATATTATCACTTGCAATAATCAGTCCTTCAAGTATGTGAGCTCGTTTTTCAGCCTGGTCAAGGTCGAAGCGGGCTCTGCGAAGGATAACATCGTGCCTGTGCTGAACAAAATAATCAATAAGGCTTTTCAGCGGGAGCATCTTTGGTCTTCCCTTCACAAGGGCAACGTTATTCACATTGAAAGACGACTGCAGCTGCGAGTGTTTATAAAGGTTGTTCAGAACCACGTTGGCAGGCATCTCCTTCTTCAGTATTATGACTATCCGCATGCCGCTTCTGTCCGACTCGTCATTAATATATGAAATGCCCTCGAGCTTCTTTTCGTTGATCAGGTCGGCGATCTTGCTTATCATTTCCGCTTTATTGACCATATAGGGTATCTCGGTGACGACTATGCACTCTCTTCCCGAATGAGTAAGTTCAATTTCGGTCCTGGCTCTTACAACTATTCTCCCCCTGCCGGTTTCAAAAGCTTCCCTGATGCCCTGTTCACCGTAAATAATACCACCTGTCGGAAAGTCAGGTCCTTTGATATGCTTCATCAGCTCCTCAACGGTAATCTCATTATTGTCGATGAAGGCAATTATTGCATCAACCGTCTCTGAAAGGTTATGAGGAGCCATATTTGTGGCCATACCTACAGCAATACCTGAAGATCCGTTTACAATCAGGCTTGGTATTCTGGTCGGTAGAACAGTCGGCTCCTGCAGCGTGTCATCAAAGTTTGGCTGGAAGTCAATTGTCTCTTTTTCGATATCTGAAAGTGTCACCTCAGCCAGGCGCTTCAGTCGTGCTTCAGTGTATCGCATAGCAGCTGGACTGTCGCCGTCAATTGATCCGAAGTTACCCTGACCGTCAACAAAAGGATAGCGCATTGACCATTCCTGCGCCATACGCACCATGGCATCATATACCGAGGTATCACCGTGAGGATGATACTTGCCCAGCACCTCTCCCACTATTCTTGCAGATTTCTTATAAGGCCTGTTGGAAAAATTTCCAAGCTCTGACATACCGAAGAGAACCCTCCTGTGAACGGGTTTCAACCCATCCCTGACATCGGGTAATGCCCTTGACACGATGACCGACATCGAATAATCGATGTAAGCCGACTTCATCTCCTCCTCGATATTTACTTTAATTATTTTTGCTTGATCTGACATATCAGATTGATATTTAATGAATTAAGTTAATAAATTAATTGTTTGAAATTAATCCACGAAAATAATAAAAATTGGGGCTCCCCTTAACCTTTTTCCGGTCTATTTGTTAACATAAGTGTTAAAAATTGGGCACAATTATTGCCAATATATAATTACAATAAAATTAACTTTGAAAACGGGCATTTCATGTATTTCTGTCAGTCTTTATGACACATTTTCATGAGACCCACAAACGAAATATGATGGACACACATTTCTCACAGAGAGTAAACGATATCCTGGGCTACAGCAAGGAAGAGGCGATCAGGCTGGGTAACAGCCATATAAGCCCTGAACACCTCTTTCTCGGCATTCTACGCGAAGGCGAAGGAGTGGCAGTGGATATACTTTTAAATAACGGAGTTGATCTTCTCATGCTGAAAGGATCAATTGAAAAGAGCATAAAGGCCGAAAAGCCGGTAGCTATGGCAGACAATGAGATACTACCCCTGCTGAAAAGCACGGAGCGTGTCCTGAGGCTTGTTCATATCGAAGCCAAGGCCATGAAAACCAAGGTTATTGATACGGAGCACCTGCTTATGGCCATTCTTCGTGATGAGAGCAATCTTGTGACACGGTTCCTTACCGAGCTCGACATTGACTACTCGCTTGTCAAGAAAGCTGTTGAAGCCGGCAGCCCTACTGCCCAGGCAGACTTTCCCCATGATGAGGACGAAGAAGGAATGTTCCCGGGCTCGGGTCAGGGTAAACAGCCGCAGGGCGGACAACAGACACCGAGGAGCTCCTCCGAGACTCCTGTGCTTGACAACTTCGGCATAGATCTGACAAAAGCTGCCGAAGAGGGACGTCTCGACCCCGTAGTGGGCCGTGAGCGGGAGATCGAACGTCTTGCCCAGATACTCTCGAGACGCAAGAAGAATAACCCTGTTCTCATAGGTGAACCCGGCGTCGGCAAATCGGCAATAGCCGAGGGACTGGCACTGAGGATCTCCAAGAGGAATGTCTCAAGGGTGCTGTTTAACAAGAGGGTTGTGGCTCTTGATCTTGCCTCTATCGTTGCAGGAACCAAATACAGGGGACAGTTCGAGGAAAGGATGAAGGCCATCCTCAATGAGCTGGCAAAGAATGACAATATCATCCTGTTCATAGATGAGATACATACTATTGTGGGCGCCGGTGGTGCCAGTGGATCGCTTGACGCTGCCAACATGCTCAAGCCTGCCCTGGCCCGCGGTGAAATACAATGCATCGGAGCAACCACCCTCGATGAGTACCGTCAGCATATAGAAAAGGACGGAGCACTGGAACGCAGGTTCCAGAAAGTGCTTGTTGACCCCACATCGGTTGAAGAGACGATTGATATCCTTAACAATATCAAGGATCGTTATGAGGAGCATCACAATGTGACATATACTCCCGAAGCCATTGTTGCGTGTGTCAAGCTGACTAACAGGTACATAAGCGACAGAAACCTGCCAGACAAGGCCATTGATGCCCTCGACGAGTCAGGATCAAGAGTACATATATCCAATATAGTTGTCCCTGAGAAGATACTCACGCTTGAGAAACAGCTCGAGGAGACAAAGACGGATAAGAGCAGCGCCGTAAAGAATCAGAATTTTGAACGTGCCGCAAGCTTCAGAGATAAGGAACGAGATATACTTGACCTTATCGAGGTTGAGAAGAAACGCTGGGAGAAAGACCTTTCAATGAACCGCGAGGTTGTTGATGCAGAGAAGGTTGCTGAAGTGGTTGCTATGATGACCGGAGTGCCGGTACAAAGGATAGCACAGACAGAAGGCACCAGGCTGCTGCAGATGGGAGAAGAACTCAAGAGAAGCATTATCGGTCAGGACGAGGCAATAGCCAAGATAGTCAAATCGATTCAGCGCAACAGGGCAGGACTGAAAGACCCTAACAAACCTATCGGCACTTTCATATTCCTCGGTCCCACCGGCGTGGGTAAGACACAGCTTGCCAAAGTACTTGCGAAGTTCCTCTTTGAAACGACCGAAAACCTTATAAGGGTCGACATGAGTGAATATATGGAGAAGTTCTCCGTATCAAGACTGGTAGGTGCACCTCCCGGATATGTCGGCTATGAGGAAGGCGGACAGCTGACTGAGAAGGTAAGACGCAGACCATATTCCGTGGTGCTGCTTGATGAGATAGAAAAAGCTCATCCGGATGTCTTTCATATTCTTTTACAGGTGCTCGACGAAGGTCAGCTCACTGACAGCCTGGGACGCAGGGTCGATTTCAGGAACACAATAGTGATCATGACTTCGAATATTGGTACCAGACAGCTTTCAGAGTTTGGCGCAGGAATGGGTTTTGAGACGTCAGCGAAAAAAGGCACACGCAATGACCAGGAAAAAAGCATTCTGCAGAAGGCACTGCAGAAGACTTTCGCGCCTGAGTTCCTGAACAGGATTGACGACGTGGTCATGTTCAACCATCTTACAAGGGAAGATATCAACAAGATCATTGATATAGAACTCAAGGGGTTGTTTGACAGGATTGAAGCACTGGGTTATAAGATGAAGCTCAGCTCTCAGGCACGCGACTTTATTGCCGAACGTGGCTTTGACACACAGTATGGTGCACGGCCGCTCAAACGTGCAATTCAGAAGTATCTTGAAGATCCTCTTGCTGAGGTACTGATAAAACCGACGATAAGTGAGGGCGCTACCATCAGCGTGGGGTATTTAAAGGACAAGGAAGAGCTTACGTTCAAAGTTGTGGGCAAAAAGGAAACCGAACCGCTGAATACTGAAGAAAATCCGGAGGTATAAGGCAATAGACAATACTGTTTTCTTCTCGTCTTTTGACTTTAAGGACTTTAAGGACTTTAAGGACTTTAGACTTTCAGACCTTCAGACTTGTTTTTGCCGGAACGGCATAAAGATCAAATTCAGTTGACCCGGTAACCTTTACATCAATGAAGGTGCCGGGTTTAATTTTTTCCGGTGAAGTGATCAGTATCTCCTGATCGACCTCAGGGGAGTCATACTGGCTGCGTCCGATGTGGAACACTCCCTCCTTCCTGTCAATGATAACCTTCATGACCTTGCCTGTGAGTGAGGCATTTATCTCGCCCGAAATTCTTTGCTGCAGCTCCATAATACGTGCTACTCTCTTTTCTTTTGTCTTTTCGGGAATGTCATCAGGGTAATTCAGGAAGGAGTACGTGTTTTCCTCATGCGAATATCTGAAAGCACCCAGCCTTTCAAACCTGAATTCTTCGATGAAGCTGAGCAATTCAGCAAAATCTCCCTCCGTTTCTCCGGGATGTCCGGCTATGACCGTCGTGCGTATGGCTGCATCAGGCACCTTCAGCCTGATTTCCCTGAGCAGGGCACGTGTCTCCCTGCTGTCATGCAGGCGTCTCATCTTTTTGAGCACCGGGTCAGAGATATGCTGTATTGGTATATCGATGTACCTGCAGATCTTCGGATCTGACTGCATCATCTCAAGTATCTCATATGGGAAATCCGTCGGATAAAGGTAATGCAGCCTGAGCCATTCAATTTCTTTGATTGCGGAAAGCTGCCGTACAAGCTCGGGAAGCATCTGCCTGCCGTACAGGTCCAGACCGTACAAGGTAAGGTCCTGTGCTATGAGTATCAGCTCTTTAACTCCTCGTGAGGCGAGCAGTTCCGCTTCGGCAACGAGGTCCTCCAGAGGAGGTGAAATATATCGTCCCCTGATATCGGGTATGGCGCAGAAGGCGCAGGTACGGTCACAACCCTCCGATACTTTCAGATAGGCGTAGTGCGACGGCCCGGTCATGACCCTCTCCCCTGTCAGTTCGGGATGATATCTAAGGCCCAGATGATTGATTATCGCGGCGGGTCTGTTCACACCGAACCACGCATCGACTTCCGGTATTGCGATGGCCAGGTCATTTCGATACTTCTCGGCAAGGCACCCGAAGACAAGGAGGCGCCCGCTCCCCTCCTTCTTTATAGCTTCGGCATACCTGATGATTGTGTCCACGCTCTCCTCCTTTGCATCATGGATGAAGCCGCACGTGTTTATTATGACAATGTCGGAAGGATCTGATGATTCTGCAGTAACCCTGTAGCCGCCAGCCTGGAGCTGACGCATAAGCTTCTGAGAATCAACGATATTCTTTGAGCAGCCGAGGGTGACTATATTGACCCTGTTCTTTTTCATCAGCTGCGGTCACCGAATAGTGAATCGACAAAGGCGTATCTGTCGAAGATGCGCAGGTCTTCCATTTTTTCACCCACTCCGATATATTTGACAGGTATTTTGAACTGGTCGGATATCCCGATCACAACACCACCTTTGGCTGTGCCGTCCAGTTTTGTGATTGCCAGGGCATTGACCTCCGTGGCTGCAGTGAACTGCTTTGCCTGTTCAAAAGCGTTCTGACCGGTCGAACCGTCAAGCACAAGCAGTACCTCATGAGGGGCTTCCGGTACCACCTTCTCCATTACTCTCCGGATCTTTGAGAGTTCATTCATGAGCCCTATCTTGTTGTGAAGCCTTCCGGCCGTGTCAATTATTACAATATCAATACCTGATGAGACAGCGGATTTGACGGTGTCAAATGCCACTGAGGCAGGATCGGAGCCCATCTGCTGACTGATCATCGGCACACCCGCCCTCTCCGACCAGATCTTCAGCTGCTCGATAGCTGCTGCCCGGAACGTATCGGCAGCGCCCAGGAGAACATTTCTGCCTGCTTTCCGGAAGTTATATGCCAGTTTGGCGATGGTCGTTGTCTTTCCGACACCGTTAACGCCTACTACCATTATTACATAGGGTTTTGCAGAAAGAGGTGCGTCAAAGCCTGACGAAATATCCTGTGTGTTTTTATTTTCCTCAAGGAGCGCTGCTGTTTCTTCCCGCAGTATGCCGTTAAGCTCAGAGGTGCTTACATATTTGTCACGTGCAACACGCTTTGAAATCCTGTCGATTATGCGCAGTGTGGTTTCGACACCTACGTCGGCTGAAATAAGCACCTCTTCCAGGTTGTCGAGCACTTCGTCGTCTATTTTTGATTTGCCGGCGACAGCCCTGGTTATCCTGGAAAAGACATTCTCACGGGTCTTAACCAGACCCCGGTCAAGTATCTCCTTCTCTTCTTTCCTTAAAAAACCGAAAAATGCCATCATGGATCTATTGATCGTCAAAAGTAAAAAAAGAGACGCAATAATCTGCGTCTCCAAACTGTAGCGGATCAGAACAACTGACCTTATTTCTTTGTAAAGAAGTCCTTAACGTGATCGTTATGAACTATTTCCTCTTTGAACTGGTATGCTCCGGTCTTATCTGACTTCACAAGCTTTATGCACTTGGTAAAGACTTTTCCCGATCCTGTTTTAAGTGTTGCAACAACTTTCTTTGCCATGATTCATTGATTTATTTGATCTCCCTGTGAAGGGTCACTTTCTTAAGAATAGGATTGTATTTTTTTCTTTCAAGACGGTCCGGTGTATTTTTGCGGTTCTTGGTAGTGATATACCTTGAAGTGCCAGGCATGCCGGATTCCTTATGTTCAGTGCATTCGAGGATCACCTGGGTCCTGTTGCCTTTGCTTTTCTTTGCCATTTTCTGTCCGGTTTAATTAGTTGACGATATATCCTTTTTCCTTAGCTTCCTTAAGCACTGAGGCAAGGCCATTCTTATTGATGTTTCTCATCCCTGCTGCTGATACCTTAAGGGTAATCCATCTGTTCTCCTCGGGGATATAATACCTCTTATTAAACAGATTGGCCATAAACTTTCTTTTGGTCCTCCTCTTTGAGTGGGAAACGTTGTTTCCTATCACTGCCTTCTTTCCGGTGACCTGACAAACTTTTGACATTATTATTCTTTTTTACTTGTTCTGAAAAACTCCGAAAATCGGTTCGCAAAATACGTGATTTTTATTCTATTAACCAAATAAATTGTTCATTTTTTTATAACAGCCCGAAACAGCGGCAATTTAGTGGCTGATTATCTGTTTCCTGAGCAGGTTTAGAGCACCGTATGATGAGCGTGTGATGTTTGTCAGACGGTCATCCCCGAAGATGTGCCTTTCGGTGATCAGTCCACTCTCCGAGTCAATGGCAATCCATACGGTTCCGACCGGTTTTTCGGCAGAGCCTCCCGTCGGACCGGCAATTCCTGTCACCGAAATGGCGTAATCAGTCCCCATCAGATGTCTGACATTCCTGGCCATCTCCCCCGCTGTTTCAGCGCTGACAGCACCGAAAAGCCTGATTGTTTCGGGATTCACTCCGAGCAGGCCGGTTTTGATGCTGTTGTCATATGCCACGACTGAGCCCCTGAACCAGCCCGAGCTTCCGGGCACTGAAGTAATCAGCGAGGCTATCCTCCCCCCGGTACAGCTTTCCGCAGTAGCTAAAGTTAAGTTATTGTCATAAAGTATTTTGCCAATAACTTCCTCAAGCATAACTTCATCTTCTCCATAGATGACATCCGGGATTATTTTATACAGTTTTGCAACCTGTTCACTGACACTGCTCCGCATCTTTTTTTCATCACTGCCTGAAGCTGTGAGGCGTAGCTTTATAACGCCGTATGCCGGAAGGTAGGCGAGCCTGATATCTGCCGGCAGCTCCTTTTCAAATGTCCCGAGCCTCTCTGCAAGCATGGCCTCTGCGACGCCATACGTCATGATGTTTTTATGCACTATCACTGTTCCCTTTAGTTTCTCTGCAAGCAAAGGGAGAACATGCTCTTTCATGATATGCTTCATCTCATAAGGAACTCCGGGCATGGAAACAATTATTTTATCCTGCTTTTCGAACAGCATTCCGGGAGCAGTACCTGTGAGGTTACGGAGGACCCTGCAGTTATCCGGCACCATTGCTTGCCGCCGGTTGTTTTCATTCATCTGAAAATTACGCTTCCGCAGTCTTTCCGTCACATCTGCAAGCACTCTGTCGTCCTGCACCAGCCTGCCTCCGAAATAGTCAGCAAGGGTCCCCTTAGTTATATCATCACTTGTAGGTCCCAGGCCTCCCGTTATCAGCACCACCCCGGCACGGGAGAGGGATTCATCCAGGGCACTGATGATCTCATTCCTGCTGTCTGACACGGAAGTAATACGATTCACCCTGATGCCCAGGAGGTTGAGCTCAGTGCCCATCCATGCCGAGTTGGTGTCAACGGTCTGTCCTATAAGGATCTCATCTCCTATGGTTATAATCTCAACGCTGTTCATATCTTGGTTAACATTATTGAAAGGTGAGGCAAAATTATCAATATTTTGTGGCTGAAAAGCCTTTTGAATGACATGACAGACAAAACACAGATATTAAAATTTGTCGAAGATTTTGTCAGGGAAGCCGTACAGAAACACGACAGCGGCCACGGATGGTCTCATATTGAGAGAGTTGTGAGGCTGGCACTGCATATCAATGAGTGTGAAGGGAAGGGCGACAGGTACATCATTGAACTTGGGGCACTGCTGCATGATATAGGCGACAGTAAATTCGCCGCACATGACGGGCCTGCAGAAATCAGACGGATACTCGGCTCACAGGGTGTGGACCAGGGTATTACAGATGAGGTTGTAAGTATAAATGAAAGCATTTCTTTCTCCAAAGGGAAAAACAACACTCCCAAAAGTGATGAACTGCAGATTGTACAGGATGCCGACAGGCTTGACGCGATGGGTGCCATAGGTATCGCCAGGGCATTCAATTACGGAGGATTTGCCGGTAATGAGATTTATGACCCGGGGGAGGGCTATGCCAACCCGCCGAACCTTGGCGCTGCAAGGTCACATTCATCATCCACTGTCAATCATTTCTATGATAAGTTGCTGCGTCTGAGGGACCTTATGAATACTGACACGGGACGAAAACTGGCCGCGGAAAGACATGATTTTATGGTCAGCTACCTTGAGCAGTTTTACCGGGAGTGGAACAGTTGAAAACAATTTAATATGGTATTTTTACATTTATAAATTAAAACCGTTTTAACATGTTCATAGGATTAATTATTTTCATTGCAGCCCTGGCTTTGCTTGCCGTAGGGATGTATAACAGGCTGGTTAAGCTCAGGAATAACCGTGAGAATGCCTTTGCTGACATTGATGTCCAGCTGAAGCAGCGTCTCGATCTGATACCTCAGCTGGTTGAAGCCGTTAAGGCTTATATGAAGCATGAGAGCACCGTGCTTACTGAAATAACTAAGGCGCGAGCCAGTGCCATTGAGGCTAAAGGCATTGATGAAAAGATTGCTGCAGACGGAAAACTTTCGTCAGCTCTGCAGGGACTGAGGGTTGCCGTGGAAGCTTATCCTGATCTGAAAGCCAGCCAGAATTTCATGCAGCTGCAGGGAGAGATCGCAGACATCGAGAATAAACTTGCAGCAGCACGCAGGTTCTTTAACTCAGCAACGAAAGAGCTGAACAACGCCGTTGAAACGTTCCCGTCAAACCTTCTTGCAGGTATGTTCGGATTCAAACGTGAAACGATGTACGATCTGGGCGAAAAGAGGACAATGGTTGAGGAGGCGCCTAAACTGAATTTTTAAGGGCAGATGAAATATATCGGTCTTAACCGGCAGATTTGGAACAATAATTTCAAATCGGTTGTATTGCTTATACTCTTTCCGGCTGTGATTTTAGGGCTGGTATGGCTCTTTATTTTCTTTGTTCAGCCCGATCCCGGGTTCAGGATCGACTATGCCAACGAGAAGTTTTTGAGAACGGTACCCTGGGTTTCGATAGCGGTGATATTATGGTTTACCGTAGCCTGGTTTTCTCACTCAAAGATGATTGAAAATGCTACTGGTTCTGCCCCTCTTAGCCGGAAAGAGAATATGAGAATTTATAATCTCGTTGAGAATCTCTGTATAAGCAGTGGCATGCCGATGCCGAAAATAAACATCATTGAGGATGAATCGCTTAATGCCTTTGCAAGCGGAATAAATAAATCCACATTCACCGTCTCGCTGTCAAGGGGTATAATCAACAAGCTTGACGATGCAGAACTTGAGGCAGTGATAGCGCATGAGCTCACACATATAAGGAACAGGGATGTCAGGCTGCTGATAGTGTCAATAGTATTTGTAGGCATATTTGCCTTTCTTACCGAAGCAATAGTCCGCTCGGTAAGGTTCAGCGGAGGTAGCAGAGGAAAAAAAGATGGCCGTGTGATAATTGTGGCACTGCTTCTTGCCGCCCTGGGCTATTTCCTGTCATCTGTCTTCAGGTTTGCAATTTCAAGACAGCGGGAGTATATGGCTGACGGCGGCTCGGCCCTCATGACAAAGAATCCTCTTGCACTTGCCTCAGCATTGGAGAAGATATCCGTTGATCCCCGGATAGAGGCAGTCAAACGCAATGATGTCGCACAGCTTTTTATCGAGAATCCACAGGATAAAAAGATCAGGCCAGCCTCATTCTCTTTCAGTATGATATTCATGACCCATCCCCCCATCGAAAAAAGAATTGCTGTTCTGAAACAATTCTGACACAAAGAAGAACTCTGAAACAATAATTGATCGTAACTTTGTTAATTGAGAGGCAGACCAGTACAGCCTCCGGATTATGATTTCAGATTAATGACTGAGAATATGAAAAGAAGCATAATTTTATTTGTATCATTTCTGAGTGTCCTGAACATATTTCCCCAGAACACCATCGCGTATCAGGCCGGGATTACAGGCCAGAGAAACCTGCAGGATATTGCTAACCTTGCACCCTATACCGGCGCCATGGGCTTTGATAAAAGGTACGAAGGGGTTAAAGGGTCAACCAGACTGTTTGACACTCTTGTCACGTCAGCGATCCTTGTCAGGGGCCAGGATAAGTACATCAAGCTGCAAAGCGATATAGATGTGGTAAATAACTCGCTGGTATTTATGCATTCCGGTAAGGGAGCACTTATGGAGATCCCATCAGATACAATTGCGGAACTATATGTCTTCAGGGATGATAAACCTATGTTTTATCGGACGACCAGGGATATTAAGCTTGACAAGGAAGTTGAGGGTGATAAGTTCTATCAGGTTTTGAAGAAAGGTCCCGACACGTTCATCAAGATACCGGAAAAGAAGTTTGTAGAGGCAGATTACAAACGTGTCTTCAGTCCTGACATACGGTATGATGAATTCAAGCCGGTCAGCAAGTATTATATAAAGGGTCCTGACAGTATTTATCACCGGGTTCAGTTAAATAAGAAGTCACTTGAAAAGATGTTTCCCGATAAGAAAGAGCTGATTGAAAAGGGTTTTGAGGGTAAGTTTGAAAGTGACGCGGAAATGGCTGTTATTTCAATTCTTGAGCAGTTTTGAACTTACAGGAAACGAGATTGTTGCGCCTGCGACGCGATCTCTGAGGAGGCTGCTCTCGCAGCCTTCTTTTATTTGAGCGGGAAACGAGACTGTTCAATGCATTTTCCCATGTAACTATTTGATGTATTTTTCTATATTTGTAGCGATGGGGAAGGCAGCAAAATCAAAAAAATATCTGGCGTTAACAATAACTTTTGTCTTGTTAATGACTAATTGCATTTCTGTCAATTTGATTACCCGGAACGGAATGATTTTAACTTATGAATGTTACGATTTTTCAGAGCAATGTGAACATTCATATACCCATTGTTTCGAAGATGAAATGCTATACTTTGAAACAGCCGCAAAACCCTGCAAATTAGAAATTCTAAAAGATTCTCTTTTATTTACCAACCCTGATTTCTCCAATTGTTATAGCTCAAAAATCTGGCAACCGCCAAAAAACTCCTAACTTATTATAATAGTTCATTGGAGTTTTAACTTTTAACTCTTTCAAATGGTAAAAGAAAAGAAAAGGGTGGCGCTGATATCAGTTTTTGAAGCTATTTTTTTAAAAGGATTTAACCTGGTTATTGGAATTCTGACAGTTAGTTTGGTGAGATTATCCGAAGCATTGCATTCGGGACTCAATTTGATTACTGCCGCAATAACATTTTTTCAGTCAGGATATCTGATAAACAAGCGGACAAAGAACATAATTACGGACGCGGCAAAATCGAAAACTTCTCTGTCTTCGGGAGCCGGTAGTAATTTTAAACATTTTATTAAATATTAAATACTTGTATGAAATCAACCAGAAGATTATTGCAGAAATGGTCAATAGCATTAAGAATATTGCCATTAATTATATTGGTGACCGCACTAAAGTTTGGTACACATAAATTTGGTTTTGAAGTGATGGAATTAAATGCGCTGTTCTCAAGTTTGGTAGCGGGCACAATCTTCCTTATTGGATTTCTAATTTCAGGTGTCCTTACTGATTATAAGGAGAGCGAAAAATTGCCAAGCGAACTTGCCGCACTATTACGAAATCTTTATGATGATACATTGACTATTCATAAAGGTAAAAACTCGGTGGCTGCCAAAGAATTTATTGTATTTCAACAGGACTATATCGGTTCCCTGAAGGATTGGTTTTATAAAAAGGTAAAAATTAAGGTTGTCTTGGACAAACTTAGTTCAATGAACGAATATTTTATCGCACTGGATAAAGAAGGTATACAGGCGAATTATATTATTAAAATGAAAAATGAGCAAAATAATATCCGTAAAATGATCATGAGAATCGATACAATAAGAGATACCGAGTTCGTTGGTTCTGCCTATGCAATTGTCGAAGCAATGGGGATTTCTTACTGTATTTGGTCTTCTTATTATAAGAATTGAGCCATTTTATGCTTCACTCTTTCTCACTTTACTGATAACTTTCTTAATATCATATATGTTCTATTTAATAAAAGACCTCGACAATCCTTTTGATTATGTAACCAGGGGAGAAACTGGAACAGAAATATCATTAAAACCAATTCACGATTTTGCAGCGATAATTCTTGATTCGAAATAAAGTTTAAATGGTAAAAAAAATTATCAAATTCAGCATAACATTAATGTCTGTTGTGCTTTTGAACCAGACGTTGATGAATTTCAACAATTTACCAACACTGATTAATTCCGGGTGTTCAGTTGATTATGCTATTCAGGTGACTGAAGATAGTCATGAAGATGATAATTTTTCTTTTGGCAGTGCCACAAATTATTGCCTGACAATAAATCAAAATCTTCCAGGTTCACGAGGTCCATATATTATATCAGGGATTTCGCCGTCCATCTGGCAGCCTCCGGAATAGTATTTATTTATTCAGGATTCATTTCAAGGAGACTGGATTTCCGGTTATTTCACATTCTCATAAAAATGTAAAAATGAAAAAGATATATATATTATTGTTGGTTTTAATATTGTCAATAACTGTTATTAGTTGCGACAGAGACGAATGCCCGGTATGTCATGAGTGTGAGTGTGTTTGTCCAGGTTGAATTTCCCGGAGAAACTGAAAGAACTTCCGGTATGACACCGAAACTATTGTGAATTAAAATGTTTTAGATGATTACATTTTGAGTCGATTTTTGACAAACTCCAAAATTCAGAGTAGGTCAGTATGAATAATAAAAGCTCCGACGATGTCGGGGCTTTTTGTTTGAGCGGGAAACGAGAACTTCGAACTCGCGACCCTCAGCTTGGGAAGCTGATGCTCTACCAACTGAGCTATTCCCGCCTTTTTATAAGTCTAAAGTCTGAAAGTCAAAAGTCTGAAGGTCTAAAATCACTACACTCTACTCTCTCCGCTCACCCTTCACTGCCAACTTTAGTGCACTTTAGGCACTCCCAACTTTAATGCACTTTAGTCACTCCCAACTCCGAACTTCACCCAGAGCCTCCCATGGGAGTTGGACCCACGACCTGCTCATTACGAGTGAGCTGCTCTACCACTGAGCTAAGGAGGCATATATACAATAAAAAAAGCAGGGCGCGTAAGAAATAAGTGTGGAATAATTATGTCTCGCTGCATTTCCTCGTGCTTGAGGGAATAGCGCCCTGCCGGTACAAATATAACAAATAATTCAATTCCAAATTAAAATTACATCAGCATGCCACCACAGACATGTATCGTCTGACCCGTAACATATGACGAAAGACCGGAGGCGAGAAAAAGCGCCACATTTGCCACATCCTCAGGCAGTCCGCCACGACGAAGGGGTATCTTTGATATCCAGTCACTCTTGACATCGTCTGCCAGATTGCTGGTCATCTCCGTGAGGATAAACCCCGGGGCTATGGCATTGCACCTGACATTGCGTGACCCAAGTTCCTTGGCGGTACTTTTTGTCAGACCGATTATCCCTGCTTTTGATGCTGAATAGTTGGCCTGCCCTGCATTGCCAGATACTCCCACCACCGAACTCATGTTGATGATTGACCCGCTCCGCTGCTTCATCATCGGCTTGATAACAGCCTTGGTGAGGTTGAAGACGGACTTGAGGTTAACGGTTATGACCTGATCCCACTGATCCTCTGTCATCCTCATAAGAAGTGTATCACGGGTTATCCCGGCGTTGTTGACGAGGATATCAATAGTGCCGAAGTCTTTTACGATCTGATCAATAACCTCCTCAGCATCAGCAAATAATGATGCATCAGAGACATAACCCCTGGCCTTCACCCCGAGGAGTTTAATCTCTTTAACTGCATCGGCAAACTCTTCATTGTCAATGATATTGGTAAGGGCGATATCGGCTCCCTCAGCTGCAAACCGCATAGCTATGCTTTTGCCTATGCCTCTTGATCCGCCTGTGATCACCGCTGTTTTTCCTTCAAGAAGTTTCATATCTTTTTATTTGGGCACAAAGATAAAAAATTATTTATGCAGCACGCGTGCCACTGTGGCACCTATGTCAGCCGGTGATTCCACCACATATATTCCACACCCGGCCATTATCTTCATCTTGGCCGCAGCTGTGTCATCCTTACCTCCTATGATGGCTCCGGCATGGCCCATCCGGCGTCCTTTGGGAGCTGTCTGCCCGGCAATGAACCCTATAACAGGCTTTGTTGCATGATCCCTGACCCAGTACGCCACATCAGTCTCCATCACACCGCCTATCTCTCCTATAAGCACAATCGCATCTGTCTCATTATCTTCCATCATCAGCCGGAGGATGTCAAGAGAGGTTGAGCCTATCACCGGGTCTCCTCCTATTCCTACACAGGTCGATTGCCCGAGACCGAGCTTTGTTAGCTGGTCGACAGCTTCATAGGTAAGGGTGCCGGACCGCGAGATGACGCCCACCCTGCCCGGTTTATGAATGAAACCCGGCATGATACCTACCTTGGCTTCACCCGGGGTGATGACACCCGGGCAATTAGGACCTATAAGCACAGTGTCAAAATCATTTAAAAACCTCTTGACCCTGACCATATCGGCAACAGGTATCCCTTCTGTTATCGTGACAATGAGCCTGATCCCTGCTTCAGCGGCCTCAACTATAGAATCAGCGGCATAGGCTGGTGGTACGAAGATAACAGTTGTATCGGCCCCGGTGGCCGGTACCGCCTCCCTGACTGTATTAAATACCGGGAGCCCGAGATGCGTCTGGCCTCCCTTCCCGGGAGTGACGCCTCCAACGACCTTAGTGCCGTATTCGATCATCTGGGTGGCATGAAATGTGCCTTCACTTCCCGTGAATCCCTGTACAATAACTTTCGACTTCGAAGTCAGTAATATACTCATATCCTGATGCTGTGTATGTACCTTTATTTCAAAAGTAAAGCTTTTTCTTCTTCCTTTTGCTAAATTTACTGATTATAATAGTACCGGTGGATTTCATTGAACCCATATTGTATATAGGCATCTCACAGTCGTTCTTCGCAGGGCTGCTGATAGCCACAAAACGCCCATTCACTGTTGCCAACAGGCTTATGACGGCATGGGTCTTTCTCTTTTGCATCGAAATGATATTTGCTCTTATAAAGCACACGGTGCTTGAGATGTATTCCTTCCCCTTCATTTCCCTCACTTACGGGCCGCTCCTCTTTTTATATGTCAGGCACATGTCGAATCCGTCGCTCAGGTTCTCATTCTGGCATACATTGCATTTTATTCCTTTCCTGGTCTTCTTTGCCGTTTCTGTGATCTTTCGGAACAAATCTATTTTAGATGACCTGAACGGCTTTTTTGTAATTGACAGGTTTACCCCACTGAGGATTGTTTACAGTGTGATTTTTTTCCTTTCGGTGACTGTTTACAGTATCCTGGCATTCGTTCAGATACGCCACCATCAGTCAAGGCTGCGCGATGTTGTCTCGTTCACCTCAGAGAAAATCACCCTTAACTGGCTGAAGATACTTTCCATAACATTCTATGTCGGTTATTTTGTTGTTTTCATTCTTGGTGGCATTGACATTATTGGCGGCCTGATACCTTTTGACCCCTATATCCTGACATTCATTTTTATTACCATCTTTTCTTTCGCCTATAGTTTTTATGCAATCCGTCAGCCGGAGATTGCCAATTATCCCGCTGTTACTCCCGAAGGTGACGGTGATTACTCTCAGGCTGAAACCGGGAAATATGCCAGGAGCGGCCTGAAAGATGAGCTGGCTGAAGAGTATTTGACCAGACTGCTGAAATATATGGATGAAGAGAAACCTTATCTTGACGGCGATCTGACAATTCAGGACATTTCAAATAAGACCGGAATCCCGCGTCATTATATAACCGAGATCCTGAATGCGAAACACGGACGTAATTTTTTCACTTTTATCAATGAGTACCGGGTGAAGGAGGTGATAAACCGCATAAACGATCCGAAATGCCAGCACTATACTATCCTGGCTATTGCATTTGACGCCGGTTTCAATTCAAAATCAACGTTTAACACATTCTTTAAGGCCTACACAGGCAAAACACCCAGCGAATACCGTAGAGGATTGACAAAGCCCCCGGAAAAGGTGTGAACCGAGCGGCTGAAACCAGTTCTCACCACTGACCTGGTGCGATCCATGCGGTCAGGGCGAACATCTTGCTTTTCATGATAAAATTTGCACAAAAATCATGTCATGAAAAGAAGACAGCAACTGTTTATTATTTTATTCCTTTTCCCAATATCACTTCTTTCGCAGGATAAGATTTTTACTCCCGGAGGATTTATCAGGGGTGGCATTTATTTCAGCACCGGAAACTACGCAAATGATGTTAATGCCGCCTTCGGCGATGCAGCCCTCACGCTCACGGCTGCTGATAACCTGAGCTTTAAGGGTTTTGCAGACCTGAGGTTACGCATGGGTCAGCAGTTCGGCGAAAATGTCAATTCTGTCCTGCTGCGCGAGGCCTGGGCGATGTACTACAACAAGTTCATGGCTATCTCCGCCGGAAAAAAAATCATAAAATGGGGCAAAACAGATATCTTCACTCCCCTGTCGAAATTCAACCCTGTCGACTATACATTGCGTAGTCCTGATTTTGAAGATGCCGAGCTGGGAAATCTCCTTGGCGAAATAACATTTACACCCGCTCCGTTCTTTAAGCTCTCAGCCGTGGCGGCACCATTCTGGAACCCGTCGATCCTGATTATTAAACCTGTAACGATACCGCCGGCCATGCTGGTGGAATTACCTGAAGGACTGAAGACTGGCAACGGATTTTACTCGTACGGTTTCAGGGGTGATTTCACGTTCAGAAGTTTTGATGCAGGCTTACAGTATTATCACGGTCCGGAGCTTATGCCGGGACTAACCCTGGTAAGCGCCGATTTCACCAATCCTCTTGAACCGGCTATACATATTAAAGGTGTCCCGTACATCGTAACCAATACAGGTTTTGACTTTGAGACAGTGATATCACCTGTAGTGTTCAGAGGGACACTGTCTTACAACCATCCGGCAGAAGCAAAGAAAGGAAACGAAGAAATTCCCTTCCCTCAGGTTGAATGGGTAGCGGGGTTCGACTGGACGCCAGGAGCGTTAAGGGTGACTGCTGAGTATTCGGGAAAAAAGGTACTTGATTTTTATAAATCCCCTTATGCTCCTCTTTTAGGCACAACCCCCGACATGGAAGAACTTATGGTGCTTTTTAACACACCCGGATTTGACCCCATTGAGTATACCCGGCTACAGACTGAGGCGTTTAACAGGCTGTATAACAATCAGATATATGAGTATTACCATGCAGCAGGACTGCGGACGGAAGTTGAGCTGTTCTATGGAAAGCTGATCCCGTCGGTAACGGCAGTTTACAATTTTACCTCAAAGGATCTGTTACTACGTCCCGCACTTGAGTACAAACCTTCTGACGGTGTGACACTGAGCGTGGGTTATGAGCATTATTCGGGCACTAAAGGCGGCTTGTATGATATAATTGATGACTTTATGAAGGCAGCGTTCTTTTCAATCAGGATAGATTTCTAAGCTATGACAGACTTTATTATTAAATACAGGTGGGTTATAATATCTGTTTCATTTGCCCTGGCAATTGGGATGGGTGTTCTTATACCTTTATCCAGGACTGACCCTGACATCAGAAATTATATTCCACGGAGTTTGCCATCGAGGGTAACGAATGACTCAATAGAGAAGGAGTTTGGTGTTCAGGATATGATCATCGTGCTTTTTACAGACAGCTCTATCCTCACCCCTGTTGACCTCAGAGAGATAAAGAACGTTGATAAAGCTTTTTCAAGGATGAAAGGCATAGGCACTGTCAACTCACTGTACACAGCCAGGAAGATAAAGAGTGAGGATGGGATGATGGTGGTTGATCCTCTGATCAAAAAGATACCGGAGACACCTGCGGAAACAGAAACTCTTAAGGAAGACATTCTGGCTAACCGGTTTGCCAGGGGTATAGTGGTATCATCAGACATGACGGCAGCAGCAATAACCGGTACGATAAATAATAATGTGCCGGAGTTGGTCACACTGACCAGGGTTGATTCAGTCTTAGCAGCACAGAAGGGAAATGCAGAGATCATGACCGGGGGCCTGCCATACATCAGAAAGCATATAGTTGAGGATGTGAACCATGATGCCATGGTCCTTATTCCTATAGCTCTGCTGATGATGCTGGTGGTGCTTAAATTATCACTCGGGGACTGGAGAAGCGTTATTATGCCATTTACTGTCGTGATACTGTCGACGGTGTTCACAATGGGAATGATACCTCTGCTCGGATGGAAGTTCTCCATCATTATGTGTCTTGCACCCATTATTCTTATTTCGGTGGCAAACAATTATGGAATTTACCTGGTATCCAGGTATCAGGAGCTCAGGGGATCAGATCTTCCGGTTGGCGGAAAAGAAATGATCAGGTCAGTTACAGGTTCGCTGAATATGCCAATACTGTTCAGCGGTCTGACAACTATAGCAGGGTTGCTTGGCCTGCTGGCGCATTCCATTATTCCTGCCAGACAGGTAGGCGTGCTGTCAGCTGCCGGGGTCACCCTGGCCCTGGTAATGAGTCTCTTATTAATACCGGCGTTTATATATCTCCAGCACACGCCGCGCAGAAAAAACCGTCAGGTACGCGACCATTCAAACGACCTTATCAGCCGTGTCCTGAGAAAGGTGTCGGCAGTCATTATCAAACGTCCCGGAAGGGTGCTCCTGATCTCACTCGTAATAACTCTGCTGACAGGTATCGGCTTCGCTTTCCTTAAGATAGATACCAACCAGGAGAATTTCTTTCCCCGGAAGAGTCCCGTAAGAAAGGCGTCAGAATTGATTAATTCGAAATTCGGCGGTTCTCAAACTATCTCAATCATGATCAGCGGCGACATCAAGGACCCGGTACTTATGCAAAAGATAGATGACCTGACTCAACGCCTGAAGGGATCAAAAGGAGTTGGCACCGTATTTTCTATATCCGACTTTGTCCGGGAGATGAGTAAAGCGCTTTACGAACCAGGCGAGGAGGAATATGACAGGATACCGTCGTCTTCCGGGGCCATCGCACAGATGTTTGAGCTTTACAATATGAGCGGAAATCCGGACGATTTCAGGCAGCTGATGAATTTTGACAATACAAAGGCTCATATACTGGTCAGGCTTTCAGATACTGATAATAAGGCTGTAAAAGCCCTCGAAAATGATATCAGGAGCTACACGAAAGATTTCCCGGCCAAAGTAACCACAGGAGGCTATGCAATCATAATGACTGATTTTGCACAACTGATCATCAAAGGGCAGGTTTCGTCCCTTATTTTTGCCCTTCTTATTGTCTTGATATTGCTGTCAATTAATTTTCGTTCGGTGAAGGGAGGCCTTATCGGATCAATACCGCTGGCGGCTTCTATTATTATTCAGTTTGGGGTTATGGGACTGGCGGGCATTCCAATTGACGCTGCCACAGCTCTGCTCTCATCAATCATGATAGGTGTGGGCGTTGATTTCACTATACAGTATATGTGGAGATACAATACCGAGTTCAGAAAAGGAGTCACCCGCCAGGAAGCCACAGCTACAACCCTCAGGACTACAGGGAGAAGCATCGTTATTAATGCCCTGAGCGTGATGGTAGGCTTCTCGGCAACTTTTTTCTCCGGATTCCTGTCAATAAGATTCTTTGGGTATCTGGTACTGTTGTCAATAGGCTCCTGCCTTCTTTACGCAATTATCTTCATTCCGGCATTTATGCTATACTTCAAGCCCTCATTTATCGAGGCAAATCTCAACCGTTTAAATAAGAAAAAAGACAAAAATGAAAAAGATTTTATTCCTATTATCAGCGGTGTCGGTTCTGTCACTGCAGGCTATTCAGGCTCAGCTGCCAGATCCCGTACAGCTGATGGAGAAAAGTCGTGACCTGACGATGTCAGGCAATATTCAATCGACGGTGACACTTACGATCACCGAGAAGAACGGCTCAGTGCGGACACGTAAATTAAATATGTACACAAAATCCTATGATGACGGTACAATAAAGAGAATGGTAAAGTTCCTGGAGCCTGCTGATGTGAGAGGCACTGCAATGCTTATAATAGACAATAAAAATCTGCAGGATGAAATGTGGATCTACCTCCCGGCTCTTAAAAAGACCAGGAGAATTGTAAGCACGGAAAAAGGAAAAAGCTTCATGAGTTCTGAATTCTCAAATGCAGATATGTCTTCCGGAAGTAATTCAGACTTCACTATTAAGCACATGCCTGAATCAGGAAATAACGACACCTGGGTTATTGAGAGTGTACCTGTAAACGATGACAAGGCTGACGAGTACGGTTTTTCGAAAAAGATAACCTTTCTTGATAAAAAAGACCTGAAAACAAAGAAGATCGACTTTTACAATTTTGATAACGAACTGTTCAAGACAATTGAGATAGTGGCCACGCAGCCTATTCCCGGAAAAGAGGGATATATCATGACCGATATGCTGGCTGAAAATCATATTAACGGCAGAAGCTCGAGGGTCAAATTTGACCAGGTGAATACCTCGGCATCCATACCCGATAATACCTTCGTCCCTGATAACCTGTCCAGGTAGATTTCTATTACCTTTGCACCATAGAAATTATGGTACAAAAGGAGACAACTATATGCGCACCGGCCACTTCGGGAGGTGGTGCGATAGCCCTGATAAGGGTTTCAGGGCCTGAGGCGATACGGATCGTCTCTCACATATTTAAACCGTCAGATAATCAAGTAGATATACTTAATGCGAAGGGGTACACATTAATTTTCGGCACCATATCTTCGCAGGATGAATTCATAGACGAGGTCCTGGTTTCGCTCTTTCGCGCTCCCCTCTCTTACACAGGAGAAGATATGACAGAAATAAGCTGTCATGCTTCGCCGTTCATACAGCAGCGTATCATTGAAATTCTCCTTGAGCAGGGTGCAGAAACTGCTTCCCCCGGCGAGTTCACCCGGAGGGCTTTTATGAACGGCAAAATGGATCTCTCCCAGGCCGAAGCGGTCGCAGATATTATCGCTTCTGACTCAGAGGCGGCACACCGGCTTGCTGCCACTCAGCTGCGCGGAGGTTTCTCAGCTGAGATAGAGAAGCTGAGGCAAGACCTTCTTTCATTTGCATCCCTGATTGAGCTTGAGCTGGATTTCAGCGAGGAGGATGTGATGTTCGCTGACCGTTTCGCCATGATTGAGACTATTATAAAGATTAAAAGCCTGGTTGACAGGCTTGCATCTTCTTTTCGTCTCGGGAACGCCATAAAAAAGGGAATTCCGGTGGTCATTGCCGGCAGACCGAATGTTGGAAAATCTTCCTTACTGAATGTTCTTTTACAGGAGGAGCGGGCCATTGTCTCGGAGATTCCCGGCACAACACGTGACACAATTGAAGAGGTTGTGCACATCGACGGGCTTCTATTCAGGTTCATTGATACAGCTGGATTACGTGAGGCAGAAGTTAAGGATGAGGTTGAGGTTAAGGGCATTGAACGGACAAAGTTGAAGGTTGAAAACGCTGATGTCATACTGGCAGTTGCCGAAGCAACAGACAGTGCTGTCGAAACAGCCGCTTTCGCTGCCTCGATGGCAGAGATGACCGTCAATGCCGGTACAAAAATCATTCTGGTAATCAACAAGTCCGATCTTGTGTCTCAGGGACATACCAGCAAATTGAAAAAGGAGCTCAAGTCGCTTTGCGATATACCGCTTGTTTTTGTCTCTGCAACGAAGTCTTCCGGAATTGAGGAGCTTAAGAAGCTACTGACCGGTTCAGTGGAAACAGGGAACCTGAAAACACCGCAATATATAGTTACCAATGCCAGGCATTGGGAGGCATTGAAGAATGTCTCGGAGAGTCTCACAAGAGCTCTCGATGGCTTCCGTGACGGCATACCCACGGAGCTGATTGCAACAGATATACGGCAGGCAATTTATTATCTGGGTCTCATAACAGGCAGAATCACACCTGATGACATACTGGGTGAGATCTTCTCAAAATTCTGTATCGGGAAGTAAAGGAAATAAAATTTACCTGGCCTTCGAGGTTAAATAAATCCGAATGCACCTTCAGGTTATGTCTGCGCCTAGACCTTTCAATGCCTCAAAAAAATCCGGAAATGATTTGCTGACTGCTTCCGCACCGGTGATGCCCACCTCTCCCCTGCTGCCGAGAGCCATCACTGCCTCCATCATTACTATCCGGTGATCATTGTGTGATGAGACACCGGTGCCTCTGACCTCACCACCCTCAATGAACATGCTGTCTCCCTCAACATACGCATTGATATGCAGCTCATTGAGAACCTGAATGATAGCCTTCGCACGATCGCTCTCCTTATGCTCCAGCCTGCCTGCTCCTTTTATCCTGCTTATTCCGCGACAGTAAGCTGACAGGGCAGCCAGCGGTGGGAACAGATCCGGAGAATCAGTTGCATCAAAGGTGAATGCTTTCAGATCAGACCTCGCTGCCTTAACCTGATCGTCCTGTTTTGTTACCCTCACTCCTGCCCTGAAGAAAGCATCAAGAACCATCCTGTCAGCCTGTGCACTGTCACATTTCAGGTTGCTGACCGTAACCTCACCTGCAATAGCCCCGGCGACGAGCAGAAAAGCTGCAGCGCTCCAATCCCCTTCCACCGTATATTCATGAGCTCTGTAATGCTGATTTCCCGGGATGTTAAAGCGCTTGAATTCAAGATTTTCTACTTTAATCCCGAAATCGGACAGAAGCTGTTGAGTGAGACTGATATAGGGTTTGCTCATAAGGTGATGAACTGTTATCGCGCTGTCAGATTTCAGCAAAGGAAGAGCCATTAACAGGCCTGTCAGAAGCTGCGATCCTGTCGAACCATCAATGGTTGCATTTCCTCCGCTGATCTTTCCATTTATTGTCAGCGGAAGAAAACCATTGTCAGTCGTGACCGTAACCCCAAGCTGTGAGAGAGCCTCGCCGATCATACCCACCGGCCGACGAGTAAGAGAACCTTCCCCGGTGATGGTAGTCTGGGATCCAAGAGCTGCTGCAATCGGTGCAAACATACGCAAGGCCAGTCCCGACTCCCCGCAGTGAAGGGTAACGGGGGAGGCAGGTCTCATCCCTGACTGTACAGTGACTAAATCATTGTCTGAAGTCACATGAGCACCCAACTTTTCTACCATCTTCATGACAGCCAGTGAGTCATTACAGAACGAAGGGTTCCTTATCACTGTAGTGCCGGATGCAAGCAGCCCTGCAGCTATAGCCCTTTGCGTAAGGCTTTTACTTGGCGGAGCAATGACTTTGCCACTAATTGAGGCCGGTCGGACAGTGATTTTCATTTAGCTTTTATAAGCTCAAATCAAAAAATCTATATGAATATACTAATTTATTCATCTTTCATCACTTTCATCTGTCTGATTATCGATTCCTGGTGGATGGCCTCAAGGATCGTATGAATGAACTCCGGAGTAAGGCCTCTCTTCGTTCCTCTTGTAACTGCGTTATTTACAACTTCTTTCCACCTCTCGCTCTGCAGAATAGTGATATTATGTTCTTTCTTGTACTTACCAATAGTTTCAGAGACAGCCATTCGGTTTTCCAGTATATCAAGCAGCAGTTCGTCGTAAATATCTATCTGCCTTCGGAGATCACCCATGGTGTCGAGAAATTCCCTGTCGCTGGAGGTCGATGCTCTCAGTACCAGCCTGCTCAGTATTCCCACAAGATCAGCAGGCCTGAGTTGCTGTTGTTTGTCGCTGAGGGCATTGTCAGGATTGATGTGAGATTCGATCATAAGACCATCGTAATTCAGATCCATCGCCTTTTGTGACAGGTCTTCGATATAGATTCTGTCGCCACCCATATGGCTCGGGTCACATATGAGAGGCAGGTCAGGTATGCGCTGGCGGAGCTCCACGGGTATCTGCCATCTGGGATGATTGCGGAATGCACTCTTCTCCCATGAGGAGAATCCGCGGTGAATGGCTGCGATGCGTCCTATGCCTGCTTTGCTTATCCGTTCTATGGCTCCGATCCACAGCTCCAGGTCAGGGTTAACAGGGTTCTTGACGAAGACCATCACATCGGCGCCCCTGAGCGCTGCTGCTATTTCCTGTACAGCAAAAGGATTGACGGTAGTCCTGGCGCCGATCCAGACGGCGTCAATCCCATGCTTCAGGGCCTCATAGACATGTTTTTCAGTGGCAACCTCAACAGCCACGGGAAGACCATACTGTTCTCTGACCTGCCTGAGCCACCTCAGACCGATGGTTCCAATCCCCTCAAAAGTATCAGGTCGCGAGCGCGGTTTCCAAATGCCTGCACGGAACAGATCCACCTTGCCTGAGGCAGCAAGCTCAGCAGCAGTGCCGAATACTTGCTCCTCACTCTCCGCACTGCAGGGGCCGGCAATCACAAGCGGCCTCTGCTTATATATCTTCCATTCCCTGATAGGTGATATTGCCATTCCGGGCTCTTTCGTCACGATATTTTCCGTCTTCATGTTTTCAGTTTTTATTTTATTTCAGGATCGCTCCTATCTCGTTTGCTGATCTCATAAGCGCCCTCAATGCCGCACTGTCACCGTCTTTTATGTAGCTCTTAAAGAGGTTCATCTTTTCAATATAGGTATCGATGACCTCCAGTATCGGGCCTGAGTTGCCGATGAAAATCGGAGCCCATGTCTCGCCGTTGCTCTTTGACAGACGCACCGTGCTTTCAAATCCGCCGGCGGCAAGGGACATGATATTTTTTGCGTCCTTTTCCTTGTCAAGCACGCACAGGGCAAGAGCGAATGACGTAATGTGGGATATATGAGATACGTATGCCACGTGTACGTCATGTTCCGTTGAGTTCATATACTGGATCCGCATATTCAGCGACTGCAGCAGGGCAATAAAAAGCTCCAGCGCATCTTCATCGCTGCGTTCCGGATCACATATAATTGCTAATTTATCATAGTAGAGCCTGTCAATGGCGGCTGCCGGTCCGGAGTGCTCCGTCCCGGCCATCGGATGGGCAGACACGTACCTTCCGCGGGCGGGGTGGACAGCAGAAACGGCAGCAATGTCGGCTTTGGTTGATCCCATGTCCGCGACAACCTTTCCTGTACCGCTGATCTTATCAAGTATACCAGGGAGCAGCTGGCAGTTGGCATCAACCGGTGCACAAAGAATTATGATTTCAGATCTCTCAACAGCCTCATCAAGGGAAAGGAATTCGTCTGCCAGACCGCGATACATTGCTATAGTACGGTGATGAGGATTGTTATCCACACCATATATTTTACCGCCGAAGCCGTTCGTCTTTAGTCCGCGTGCCAGGGATCCGCCGATCAGACCTAAACCTACAATACAGATATTCAAAGCCATATGTTAGTAAATAAGTTAGATATTAATTGTCTTAAGTGGAATTTTCACCCGGTCGAGCGCTGCTTTCAGAACATCTTCGGGTGCACAAAGGGATATCCTGATGTATCTGTTTCCGTTGCTTCCGAAAATGAGACCGGGTGTAATAAAAACGTGCCTGTCATACAGCAATGCATCTGTCATTTCTGCCGCGTCAGTGTAATATTCAGGTATCCTGCCCCAGAGAAAAAGGCCAGCCTGATCCCTTGCAAAAGTACAGGAAAGGGCATCCATGATCTCTCCTGCAATAACACGCCGTCTGAGATATACTTCATTAAGCTGCCGGTACCATTCCGGGGGCGCCTCAAGAGCCGCTGCCGCTGCCGCCTGCAATGGCTGAAACATGCCTGAGTCCATATTACTCTTAACCTTCATGATGGCGCTTATATAGGCGGCATCACCGCCAACCATTCCAATCCTCCACCCTGCCATGTTATGAGATTTGCTCAGGGAATTAAGCTCGAGAGCGACATCTTTAGAGTCATCAACAGAGAGAATGCTCAATGGATTGTCATTAAGGATAAAGCTGTAAGGGTTGTCATTGATCAGCAGAAAGCTGTGCCGGCGCACAAAAGCGATAAGGTTCCTGAAGATTTCCACTGACGCTTTGCGACCGGTGGGCATATTAGGATAATTGATCCACATAATCTTCACATGGCTGAGGTCTTCAGTATCCAGGATACCCGTATCAGGTAACCAGCCGTTCTCTTCAGTCAGGTCATAGTACCTTACCTTGCCTCCTGCAAGTTTTGTTGCTGCTTCGTATGCCGGGTATCCGGGATTGGGGATTAGTACCTCATCACCCGGATCAAGGAAAGCCATACTTATATGCATGATGCCTTCCTTTGACCCTATCAGGGGAAGAATTTCAGAAGCGGGGTCGAGATCAGCATGAAAGTAAGTCTTATACCATCCGGCCAGTGCGTTGCGCAGGGCTGGTATGCCATTATAACTCTGGTAACCGTGATTGGAAGGGTTGGATGCATTTCTGTACAAAGTATCAATAACTGCAGCTGACGGAGGAAGGTCAGGACTACCTATGCCGAGGTTGATGACATCAAGTCCTTTCCGCCTCATGTCAGCTATCTCTTTCAGTTTCCCTGAGAAGTAGTACTCCTGCACGAGGCTTAAACGGGATGCGGGATTTATTTTTGAGCTGCTCATTGTGCGGTTTCTATCCGGTTCGTTATTTTGATAAAAAAAAGTCCCGTTCTCGCGGGACTTCTTAAATTATATTTCTCTTTACCTTTATGATGACATATAACTAATCCATCCCATTTCTTACCTGGTAATAGAAATAGTAATAATAAAAGTCATATGGTGCAGATGTTCTCATGATAACGGTGGTAAAAGTATTAAAAAAACAATCAGAATCGCATTTTACTGTTAAAAATTCTTCTAGATCTTTGTAATATGCTGATATTTATAAATTAAAGTATTGGAAAATGGCACAGGAGATTGAAAGGAAGTTTCTGATCGCCGGTGATTTCAGGGGTGAGGCGAGTGAAGAAACGCAAGTTGTTCAGGGTTACCTTTCTTCAGCTGCGGAACACACTGTGAGGGTAAGGATCAGCGGTAGACGCGGATATATAACTGTCAAAGGGGCATCAGACCCGGCAGGGATTGAAAGGTTTGAATGGGAAAAGGAAATACCTGTTACAGAAGCGCGCGATCTGCTTAAACTATGTTACCCCGGCATCATTGAAAAGACGCGATACAAAATAAAATGCGGAAGTCACTTCTTTGAGGTTGATGAATTTCACGGTGAAAATGAAGGGCTGATAATTGCGGAGGTTGAGCTTTCATCACCTGATGAGTTTTTTGAGAGACCGTCATGGCTTGGTAAGGAAGTGACAGGCGATCAGCGTTATTATAATTCCTATCTTTCCAGAAATCCATACTCCGGCTGGAGATGCTAAAAAGTAAACGTATTGTAATATTTCGCTATGCCATAGCCTTCCTTTTGGCGGTCGCTGCCATTGCCATAGCATCGCTGACCGTCGGGCGTGACATATATTACGGATCGCGTGATCAGGGACTATTGTCTTTTGCCATCGTCAATGCCGCCGGGTACCTTTTCTTTCTTTTCATGCCTGTAGAGATCGCTTTTGTCTATTACCTGCAGGGAGATATTAATATCATAGCATTGAATGCCGTAGCACTGGGGACAGCGCTTTTCTCCCAGACAATTGATTATGCTATTGGAGTGATGCTGAGTGACAGGATTATTGATTCTCTGATCGGCCGGCACCGCTATGAGAAGGCAGAGGATGAGATAAGGAAGTATGGCAATATCGCCATTTTCGTGTTCAATGCATTACCTCTGTCCTCTCCTGTTATCTCGCTGGCAGCAGGAATGCTCCGTCACCGCAAGAGGGATGCAGTCATCTTTACAGTTTCAGGACTGGTCATCAAGTACCTGCTGATAAGTGTCATTTTCGGCTGAGACAGCTTTCAGAAAGAATATTTCACACCAGTCAGGTTTTCCGAAACATCCCAGAGTTTTGCAGACAAATCCTTATTGAAAAGCTTTTCACCTTCACTTGTTTGAACAGGGTTTCCTTTGCGGTTACCGGGACCATCCGGGCCAATATATTCACCACCCCTGAGGTCAGTAAAAGTAGCGGCATAGAGCGTCGGAAGGGCACCTTTGGCAGCAGGCTGTGCTACTATCCTCATGGCTTTCTTTATTAATATGCTGGCTTCTTTTCCCGTTCCCCTTGACACCAGGTTGGAGACACTGATGCCGGGGTGGCAAACAACACTTATAGTTGATGCACCTGCGCGTTCAAGTCGATGTTGCAGCTCAATGCCAAAAAGCAGGCAGGCCAGCTTGCTCTGCCTGTAAAATCTCATGCGCTCATAACCCTTCGAACCATCGAGATTGTCAAACCGGATCTTTGCTTTTCTTGCTGCGATGCTGCTGGTGGTAACAACGCGCGACAACGGGGTGGCCAGAAGCACCGGCAGAAGAAGGCCGGTGAGGGCAAAATGACCGAGATAATTCGTTCCGAGCTGACTTTCAAAACCGTCGTTGGTCTTACGATACGGAGGGACCATGATGCCTGCATTATTAATAAGGATATCCAGCCTGTCATATTTGTCCCTGAAATGCCATGCAAAGTGATTCACAGCTGCCAGGTCATCGAGTTTAAGGAGCATCACTGTAAGGATGGCTTCCGGGTACAACGTTTTGATTTTCTCAGCCTCCCTCTCTCCTTTTTTAATATTCCTGACGGCCATCACTATCTCGGCTCCCTTTGATGCAAGCACCTTTGCCGCCTCAAATCCTATACCGCTTGATGCACCAGTTATAATAACTTTTTTGCCTTCAAGATTGCCTATTTGATCTTTGCTCCAGGGATTCATAATTTTATCTTGCCTGTATTTAGATTTTAATATTGCAGGGCTCAAAAGTATACAATAGAAGGGAAATGACAAACCGGAGCGAAATGAAAGCCTATAGACTTATGCCATACTTCAGGCAAATGATATGATTGTTAGGTGGTTTTGATACTTTGCTCGTTTCATAAATATATTCAAGGCCGAAGGTGTGTATCTTTTTAACTGTATATTCCGCACCGGCAGTATATCGCCATTTATCTATCATAAAACCGCCTGATGAAAAGAGCGCGCTAAACATTTCAGCGTTTGCGAAAGGTGTCAGTGGAATTCCCTTAATATCATAATCGAGCTCCAACTGCAGCCGGTGAGACCATCGAGGTATTTCGTCCCCCGGGTCCTTGATATAGGTTTTGAAGAGCTGCTGAAAGCGATATCTGGCAGACAGGGTAAACCGGTTTACCGGCAGGCTGCCCTTGACCTGGACGAACCACCGGTGTCTTGGGTGGAATTCGTAAATGCCTTCAGACTTGTCAATTGTTTCATCCTGTTCGATAAAACGATAATAAATCCCCGCAGCGAAATAATCATTGAATTTGTATCTCAGACCCGGTTCAAGATAGAAGGTCTTGATATTCGAGGCATTCTTGTCAGTCCGGATGCTTGTTTCGAGATCGAAACGCAATCCTTTAACTATTTTATAATCACCACTGACCTCATACCATATGCCGAAATCCGTATCCTGCGCCTTAATCGCCATGGTACCGGAAAGCAGGAAAAAAGAGACTAATAAAAACTTATTCATCGTCGTCATCTCCATAGTTGTCAGTCTGATCAACCTGGTTCCTGTTCGCGCCGTTGACCTCAAAATAGACAACTATTTTGCATGTGTCCCTAAGGAAATTGATCTCTCCTATCTCAACTTTCTGTATGTTTTTCAAACCCGTCCTTGCAGTCAGGTCGGCAATAAGCAGATCATAATTCTCGGGCCTGATAAGGTCGATTTTTTCATATGTGATTCTTTTTGCTGCCACGCTTTTTAAAAGCCACACCTTTTCAAGTCCGTAGGTGATCAGGACAATGACTACATCCGTGAAAAGGACTTCAGCGATGCTGGTTTTTTGATTTGCCAGGGCATTTATCACTGACACACCGATGATCAGAAAGAGATATGTCATCTCCTTAGGCGGTATGGAGTGAGTCCGGTAACGGATTATACCGAAGATTGCAAACAGTCCGAGTGCAAAGCCTATCTGCAGCTTCACGCTCTCAAGAAGGAAGCATAACAGAAATACAATGCATGAAATGAGAATATATGTAAAAAGGTAATCCTTTCTTTTTGAGACGGAATAATAAAGCCATCTGACAAGCAGGAAAATAACTCCCAGGTTCAGAGAGAAACGTATAACGAGCTCAAGAAAACCTGCCGAATTAAATATTTCCATTCCTGCGAATTCAAAAGTGCCGTCAGGCAACATCATGTTTAGTAGATTCATCATTGATTTTATTTAGCTGTAAAATTACAGGTTTTACATTGTTCTTGCGTTTAACCCCGTTTAGCATTGCGGCTCCAAGGCAATATTTGCTGAAACCTGTCTGACGGATCCCCATTTTTTTAAGTGTGGAATTCAGGGCTGAATTGCCTGATGCCTTTTCCCTCTTTATTTCTGCTACTGCAATGTATGGAAGATCAATTCTCATTCCATTATTGTCAGTATAGGCTATATTAAAGTCTATTGTCACACGTTCAGGCAAACTTTTACTTATGAGTGTGATCCTTGTGAACAGGCTTGTCAATACAGGATGGAGCTCCTGAGAAGCTTCCGGGATTCTCTCTGCGAGAAATTTCTGCGACCTGGCGTCATCCGGCGGCCTGAAATTATCACTTTTAATCCTGCTCTTTACAGTCCTGTCTTTATTCGTTTTATGTTTGACCTCGAGGTAAGTGAGGTTATTTGTCTCGTATGTTCTCAGCCTGACTTTATCGCGCTCCATTTTACCGGTCTGGTGCTGATTGTAGAATTTGTATTCAGCAGTATCAAAATAGACAGTGCTGTATTTGAATTCCCTCTGGTTGTTAATTTCAAGAACCTTATAGTCACCGGCAAGATTCAGTAAAACCTGTCCAAGCCTGTTCACAGGGAAAAGATACTTTGAATCGACCCTGTTCATAAAGCTCACAGAATCAATCTCATCAAGGGAGACAGCCTGAAATTCCTGCAGTATTTTGGATTGAGTGGTCACTCTACTGAAAATAGGTATACTGGTATGTTTTTTTCAGCAGAAGCCGTTTCTGACTGTCGTATACAGTCTTTTCCACCCTCTGGCCGTTCTGAATTTTGTATTCAGAGATTTTGTCGACCGCTCCCTTCTTATCGTATTCAGTCTCCTTTATTTTATTGTTGTTTGCATCATACTCATATTTAAAATGAGTGTCAACTTCGCCACCCTTGTACAGAATTTGTTCAATTATATTTCCGCTGATATCGTATGTCGTCTCCGATTCTTTCTTTGTTGTTACAGTCTTGCCATCATGCTTTTCTTCTGTGACAGTCAGTTTTTTGATCTTTTGATCCTTACTCTTTTCCTGAGAGTAGCTATTGGAGGTGCACAATGAAAACAACAATGCCAGAAACAGGGATGCCAGTTCATATTTTCTGATAGTTATCATAGCTTGAATTTTAAGTTATTTCTGATCATTTAAATATTTCGAAGTACAATACTTTAAAAATCATGCATAGATAGTGAATAAACGCGGCTTATCATCGGTATATTTTGCCTGATTGCAGGAAGCAGTCAGCTTTTCCCCGGAAACATGTAAAAAAAGTCCCGGCACAGCCGGGACGTATCATTTCAGCTGTCAGTGAAATCAGAATGCCTTGAACCAATCCTGAAATATAATACCAACCCATGGAATCGGCTTCATCTCGCCCTGGATTGCCCAGATAAGACTCATTAGCCAGAATACGAATAGGAGTATGCCGCCTGCTATCCAGATTACCGGACCCAGCAGGGGGATGTACGCAACCATCTTGAGCAGCAGGACAATAATGATGAAACCGAGGTTCTGCCTGATATAATAGCTGGCAAGCTCCTCTTTATTATTCATATTCACTATCAGGGCTATAATCCACCCTATTCCAAATAAATGTGCAACGATGGCTTTAGTTTTTGCGTCCATAGATGTTTGGTTTTATTGTTTAATCAAATTTAAAAATAATTCATCGGCACGGATGATTTTCAAAGGAAATATTTTGGCAGAATAAACGGAAAATAACACGGAGTTGCTTTGTTTATATATTTTTATGCCCTGATAATATCCTTCTGATGATGGAGTATATCAACGCTCATATTGGTGAGTTTGCTGCGCTGGCAGTGGCCCTTTTCTGGACTGTCTCAGCTCTGGCTTTCGAATCCGCCAGCCGGAAAATAGGATCATTGTCGGTAAACATCATGAGGCTTTGTCTGGGCCTGGTTTTTATCAGCCTCCTGACAGTCATCATCCGCGGGCATCTGCTGCCTTTTGATGCCACCCGGCATAACTGGATATGGCTGGCGCTCTCAGGAATCATCGGGCTTGTTCTCGGCGATTATTTCCTCTTTCGCTCCTACCCTCTGATAGGTTCCAGGTTTGCAATGCTGATCATGACACTCGCACCGCCGTTATCGGCTGTATTTGCTTATTTCATTCTCGGTGAATCACTTGATATTATTCAGATTGGCGGAATGCTTATTGTTATAATGGGTATAGCAATTGCGATCTTCAATAAACCGGTAAGAGGAGAAAGGCTCTCTATCAAGCTCTCCTCCGCAGGTCTACTTTTTGCTTTTATCGGCGCTATCGGACAGGCATTGGGGATTGTACTCAGCAAGTACGGTATGGAGGGATATGACCCCTTTGCTTCAACGCAGATAAGGATAATAGCAGGAGCTGCGGGCTATTCAATCATCATCACCTTTTTAAGGAGATGGAAGCAGGTAAGCCTTTCACTACGGAACCTCTCAGCCATGAAGGCCCTGACGCTGGGCTCCTTCTTCGGGCCTTTCCTGGGCATCTCCTTTTCGCTTCTTTCAGTCAAGTATACAGAGGCAGGTATAGCTTCGACAATAATGTCTATTACTCCGGTCCTGATACTGGCACCTTCGCTCTGGATTTATAAGGAGAAGATCAATTTCATCGAAATTGCCGGAGCAGTGTTAAGCGTGGCTGGTGTTGCTCTCTTTTTCATCTGACGGATTTTTCTTTCCAGGCCACTGATTACTATTCCTTTCCGCAAAGCTGACCAACATGTTTTTCGTTTCCTTTTAGGTCAAATTTTCCGTCACGTAAAATATCATCGTTTATACAATAATCCGGCTGTACTAAAGTTTTCATAATCTGATGACAATGGCACGGTCTTTGTTTACCAACCATCCACAGAAACGAAGATGATTTTTTTTGAAAAAAATGACTGAAAAGTATTCATATATTAAAAATTGATTTAAGTTTGCGCCTCAAAAACCGGGTATCATTTTTATGCTCAAAAAACGAACTGTCAATAACTCTGATCAGATGAGCATAAAAAGATGAAAATCAGGTATAAACGCATGAAAGACATGTGTTCATATCTTTTACCGGCAGGATTGACATCAGGTTATGCATTTAATATCTTAGCCACAAATTTTTAAAATATTTTATAAACTAAAACGATTAATTAACACCACCGAAAAAAGGTAAATTCATTTACCGAAGTATGAACGCTAACAGAAAAGAGGTAACGGTTTCTCACGATGAGAACCAACCAATGGGCTGTTCTTCTGACGAAGAACCTGGCGCGGGTACCATGATCTTCCCGCAGATCGAATCCCACGATCGTTTAGTTAGCAACCGGAGTTCGGAATTCATATGCCGCTACTTCCCCCTAACAAATTTTGACTCCTGGAATGACTGGAGATGGCAGTTACGCAATTCTTTTACCACTGCCGATGCTTTATCGCGCGTCATGACACTAAGTGATGACGAGATGAATGCACTCAACAGGTTGAAGAACAGGCTGCCGCTAAGGATCACTCCTTATTTCCTGTCTCTCATCTATGATTCGGCCCCGGGCTCACCCCTGCGCCGTACAATGATCCCGACAGGAGATGAGCTGATCATTACTGACATTGAGAAGGCTGACCCTCTTAATGAGATGGGAAGCAGCCCTGTACCTGGTATCGTTCACCGTTACCCTGACAGGGCCCTCTTTACCGTCACTCAGTTCTGTTCATCGTACTGCAGATACTGCACCCGGTCACACTCGGTTGGCAAGCTGGGCCATCTGACCAAAGGCGAATGGGACAGAGCATTCAGATATCTCGCAGAACACACTGAGATCCGTGACGTCATCGTCAGCGGTGGAGATCCCCTGACAATGAATGACAACAAGCTTGAATACCTGCTGTCAAACCTGAGAGCCATCAAACATATTGAGATACTCAGGATTGGTACAAAGGTGCCGGTTGTTCTCCCGCAAAGGATAACACCCCAGCTTGTGGCTATGCTCAGGAAATACCACCCGCTGTTCATGAGTATCCATTTCACTCACCCTGATGAGATCACTCCTGAAACACGCAGGGCATGTGAGATGCTTGCCGATGCAGGCATGCCTCTCGGCAGCCAGACAGTGCTTCTGAACGGTATCAATGATGACCCGGCAGTGATGAAGAGCCTTATGCAGAAACTTCTTACCGTTCGGGTGAGACCTTATTATATATATCAGTGTGACCTGATACCGGGTTCAAGCCATTTCAGAACCACTATAGAAAAGGGTATTGAAATAATTGAGAACCTAAGGGGTCACACCAGCGGTTATGCTGTACCGCAGTTTGTAGTTGACGCCCCCGGCGGCGGAGGAAAAATACCCATTCTGCCGGCATATGTTGTCGAAAGCGGACCGGAAAAATGGGTTTTGAGAAACTTCAGAAGAAACCAGTATACATATCCTAATCAAAAGTAACTGAGGGATGAGGATCGGGCTCACGTATGACCTTCGTTCGTGGTATCTCGAACGTGGTTATACCATGGATGAAACAGCTGAATTTGACAAGGAAGAAACAATAGCTGCCCTGGAGGAGGTGCTTGGCCGTCTGGGCTATGAGACCGAACGCATAGGTAATATCTTTGAGCTTGTGGAGAACCTTGCCGCAGGCAAAAAATGGGATATGGTGTTCAACATCGCTGAAGGTTTATACGGCGATGGCCGTGAGTCAGTTGTGCCTGCTATTCTCGACCAGTACAGGATACCATACGTATTCAGCGGACCGGTGGTGATGGGTGTCTCACTGAATAAATATCTTGCACGCCTGGTGGTTGAAGCTGCCGGTGTGCCGGTGAGCCCGGGCATCATAGCCGCAAAAGCCAGTGACATTGAAAATGCCTCATTCTTTCATACCCCCTGTTCGTCAAACCGGTGGCAGAGGGTACCGGCAAAGGCATCACAACAAGAAGCGTGGTCCATGATCATGATTCGCTTGTGACACTCGTGACGGATCTGCTTGAGAAATATCATCAGGCTGTTCTCATTGAAGAGTACCTGCCGGGAAGAGAGTTTACTGTCGGAGTTACCGGAAATGACATCGATGTAAAAGTGGTGGGTGGAATGGAAGTTATCTGCAAAGATAACCTGCCCTATTCCGTCGAGGTCAAGGAGAACTACCAGGATATCGTCAGGTATCTTCCCATTGACGATACTTGCAGACAGGAATGCAACGATGTGGCGTTAGGTGCATGGCATGCCCTTAACGCCGTGGATGCCTGCCGCGTAGACATGAAGGCTGACAGGAACGGCAGGATCTGCTTTATTGAAGCCAATCCTCTTGCCGGACTAAACCCGATACATTCGGACCTTCCGATACTGTCACGCCTGAACGGCACAGTATACAATTCCCTCATGGAGATGATAATGAATTCAGCCAGGAAAAGGTACGGACTTGCATAGTGATGAAAAAGTGCCTGATAATATATAATGAGCCTTCTCCTGATGCTCTCCCTGATGAACTTGATGTACTTGACCAGGTAAACTTCATTGAGCGGACCCTGAAGGAACTTGGCTATGATATATCACGAAAGGGAATCACTGATGACTTCTTCCGTGAAATTCCACAGATAAAAGAAGGAGGTTATGAATTTGTTTTCAACCTGGTTGAATTTGTGGGAAACAAGGCTGAGATCCTGTACTTCATTCCGGCACTGCTGAACATGCATCACATACCTTATACCGGGTGCTCAGTCGAAGCTACATTTGTCACAAGCAGTAAGGTGCTTGCCCGTAAGATAATGAAATCCAATGACATACCTGTTGCAGGTGGTTATAATGTCTCCGATACGGATAAGCTCATTAAAGGCAAAAAATACATTCTTAAACCTGTCTGGGAAGATGGTTCGCTGGGCATAACTGAAGAATCCGTTTTTACATTTAACGGCCTCTTACCGGAATTGGTGAGAGACAAAAATGACCGCCATTGGTTCATTGAGGAGTTCATTGACGGCCGCGAATTCAACGTGAGTGTCAAGTCAGGTCCCAATGGACCGGAGATGTTTCCTCCTGCAGAAATGGTCTTCCATGGTTACACTGAAGACATCCCGAGAATTGTAAGCTATAAGGCCAAATGGATCGAAGGGTCATTCCAGTATGAGAACAGCAAACGTCAATTCCCGGAAGACCTTAGCCCCAGACTGATGAAGAATCTCAGGGATGCCGTGTTTGGTTGCTGGCAAACTTTCGGACTGAAGGGATATGCCCGCGTTGACATGCGTGTTGATAACGATGAAAATGTTTATGTGCTCGAGGTCAACGCTAATCCGTGCATCTCGCCCGACAGCGGATTTATTTCGGCAGGTGTTCATGCCGGATATACCTACGCGGATATCATCGGAGATATCATCAAGGACCTCAATAAATAACCCATGCCTGAAGTTTCATTTGACATCACCCCTGCTGACAGACCTGTTCTTGAGAAAATACTTTCATCATCAGGATACTTTTATGATTTTGAAATCGAGGTAGCCCTGTCACTGGCAGACGAGACCTTTGAATTAGGTCAGGAGAAGAGCGGCTACTACTGGATACGTCTGATCGACGATGGCAGGGTTATAGGCTTTGCAAACTTCGGACCCAATCCTTCCTCTGTCCATTCATGGGAGCTTTACTGGATTGCCATTATGGATGAATACAGAAAGAAGCATTATGGATCGGTAATACTCAAGGCAGCAGAGGAGAGGGTCAGGTCACAGGGAGGAAAGGTCTTCTGGATAGAGACATCAGGCCGGCCTCTTTATGAACCGACGAGATACTTCTATCTGAAAAACGGCTATGAGCTCGAAGCAACACTTCGGGAATTCTATGGACCTGATGACGCAAAACTTATTTACAGGAAGGAACTGTGACAGGGTTTTAATCGGTTATTCTTCAGCAAAACTTTATGGATGTCAGGATCGAAGCCGGCTGGAAAGAGAAGCTCAAAAGCGAATTTGACAGGGAATATTTTATTTCCCTGACACAGTTTGTCAGGGAGGAGTACCGCACAAGACAGGTCTTCCCGCCTGCTAACAGGATCTTCAATGCGTTTGATCTCTGTCCTTTCGATAAAGTGAAGGTCGTCATTATTGGCCAGGATCCATATCATAACGTCGGGCAGGCTCATGGATTATGCTTTTCAGTCACTGACGGAACTGAATTCCCTCCAAGCCTTATTAATATTTTCAAGGAGCTGCAGAGAGATCTGGGCATTCCTATGCCCCGCTCCGGAAATCTTGAGCGCTGGGCCAGGCAGGGTGTGCTTCTTCTTAATGCTATCCTTACCGTCAGGGCACATCAGGCTTTGTCTCATGAAAACAAAGGATGGGAAAGATTTACCGATGCTGCAATCAGTGCATTGAACCGTGACAGGGATAATATAGTCTTTATGCTATGGGGAAGTTATGCCCAGAACAAGGGAGCCTCCATAGATCCGTCACGTCATCTTATACTTAAAACAGTGCATCCCTCGCCCCTTTCTGCATCACGCGGCTTCTTCGGGTGCTCGCACTTCAGCAAATGCAATGACTGGCTGGTGGCAAAAGGACTGGAGCCTGTAGCATGGTGATCAGGACCGGAGTCCGCGACTTATTACTTCCATTATTTCTTCTCCGGGTTCAAAACCCATTGACATCCTGATCAATCCCGGTTCGGGGTACTTAACGCCCCACACTGACTCCACCGGCATCAGAATTGTCCGTGCATCGCCGAGTGTAGGTATCAATCTTATTTCAGGATAGACTGCTGCAATGAACCTGTCACGTCGCGCCCTCTTTTCATCTTTTGTTTCACCTCTGAGGTCAAAGGTGACAATGGCGCCGTATCCCCTTCCGCCTGTAAGATCCCTGGCTGCTCTGTGCGTGACATGGGTCTCAAGACCCGGGTAAAGAACACTACTGACCTCTGGTGAAGAATCCAGCACTGCTGCAACACCGGCTGCATTATCGCACTGTTGTCTGAAACGAAGCTGAAACGAAGACAATTGTGTCTGCAGTCTGTAGGCGTCATCTGGCGACAGCATGTGACCCACAAACTTGCGGTACTCTATTGCGCTCTTCATCAGTATCTTATCATTGCCGCAAATCACACCTGCAGTCAGGTTACCGTGTCCTGACAGATATTTGGTGGCACTGTGGATAACGATGTCAGCACCGTCATCAAGCGGCTTCCATAACAGCGGTGTCGCGAAGGTATTATCTATTATAACTCTTGCCCCGTATTTTTTTGCCAGCTGAATGATCCTCCTTCCTTCAGCAACAATAAGGAGAGGATTGGATATGGTTTCAAAATAAACAAGATCAGGCTTTGTTTCTGTGATTGTTTTCTCGAGCTGTTCATAATCGTAATCTGCACCCGTTGGTTTGAAGAAGTCGATTTTCAGACCGCGACGTTTCTCGAGCACGCTGGCAATATATGAAAGTGTCCCACCGTATATTTCCGAGAAAAAGAGCCACCTGCTTTTTCTGCCGGCTTCCTGGAATATTGACAGTGCGATGTCTATTGCAGCCATACCTGATTGAGCCAGCAGGGCCCAGTCAGAACCCTCTGTCGTCATTATGGCTTCCTCGGCAGCGACTACGGTAGGGTTACGGTATCTTGAATAGATGTACAGATCAGGTTCTCTTTCATGATCAGTCTCAGCTGCAAATGCGTCAGATGTTTTTCCGGCATCAGGCAGCTCAAAGCCGGCATCACGATATACCGGGGTTCTTGCGCTGTTTATCTCTTTCCTTTTCATATTCTTGATAAAAATGTTCAGAAATTGTTTCTTTTAAATTGACCGGGTGGAAGTCGTCGAAAAATAACGCTCTGTCGGCAGCAACACCGGCAAAAAACACTATTTCCGCAACGAGGGTGGTGACCTCGCTGCCCGGGTAAAGCAGGAGAAAAACAAGGGGAATTGAAAGAGCCCTGAAATAATAGATTAATTGGATAAGTCGGCCCTTTTCAGCTGACCTGTATCTGATTATAACGGAGATGGCAGCCAGCAGGGAGAAGACGAGAAAAATAGTTTCAGGCACAATGAACCATGTGGCTATGAATGTACCGGAAAAGAATGCCTGACCGCTGTGCAGTTTAAGGGCTGCCGATTTGTCCGTGGTAAAATAAACCATATCAACAGAAATCAGGGCCAACAGTGCAGTGATGGCCAGCATAAAAAGGTGTATCATCCCCGGCCTGAGCCAGTTCAGATAAGCGAGGACGGTCAGGAACATCACTATTACTATTTCACGGCTCAATGGTGATGAGGTGACATTCAGGACGGCTCTCCATGCGCGGGTACGCAGGCCGAGATGAGAGAAGGAAATAATCAGAGCACCTGTAAGCATGATGACAGGAACTACTCTTGACGCACCAGTGTCTGATATGGCAGTTGCAATGAACAGAGCCGATGCTGCAATAACAAGAAGCGAGAAGACCAGCAGGCTCCACTCTCTGAAAAGTTTTGTAACAGGCACCGGGTAACTGTTTTCTTCTTCTCCCGGTTCCTCTGGAGGAGGCAAAATAATGGGTCCTGACATTTCTGCCATACCAATGAGATTAACTGAAGGTCTTATTCCGGTATCGGGGAACCAATCTGCTCCGGCAGCAGGAAAAACGTCAAGTTCCGTCACCCTGAGTGCACCCGTGGGACAGGCCGTGACGCATGCAGGTTCAATTCCCTCAGCAGCCCTCCCGGTGCAAAAATGGCATTTCTCGATAAGCCCCTTTTCTTCATTTATTTTTGGCGCATCATACGGGCATCGCCATGTACAGTAGCTGCAACCCATACATCTCTCCTGATGATGTATAACCCCGCCTGTGCTGTCAACGGTGTAAGCTTTTGCCGGGCATCCTTCAAGGCAGGCTGGTTTCTCACAGTGGTTGCAGGCCAGTGAGAGATTAATTACCCTGAGGAGAGACAACGCTTCACTGTTCCAGGAATAAATATTCCTTGTCCCGGATTGAAAACCGTTTTCGAGCATGCATGCAGCGTTGCAGGCCCTGCAGTCGACACAAAGTGCGGCATCAAATTCAAATCCTCTTCTCATAATGCTTTTTCGACTCCTGCCCTTGTATTGTGAAAGGCTGCTCCATGGCCCATATCCGTTTCTGCTGGTGTGATAAGGGCGTTCACTCCTCCCCCTTCGTTAAGCCAGACACCGTTTGGAAAGACAATGCTGCCGCTGCGTACCCGTGCTGTGATTTTCACTTTTCCCCTGACCACGTCGTTGGAATTGAAAACCCTTATAAAGTCCCCATTCTTTAAGCCCAGCTTACGGGCGTCAGCAACGGAGATCTCCCACGCAGGCTGATCCGTTACGCTTCGTATTATCTCAAGGTTACCGAACTGTGAATGAATGCGGGAAGCATCACATGGCGTCATAAGCCTGAAAGGCAGATGCGCATCCTTGAAATCGTCAGGAGGATCATAAGCAGGCAGCGGAGAGACTCCCCACAGCTTAACAGCAGTGTCGGACCACAGTTCTATCTTTCCGGACTCGGTGCTGAATTTCCTGTCACTGTAAGCCAGCTCTTCTGTCTGCTGAGGAATACGGGGAGCCTCTTTCAACTGTTGGAGGGAGCAGCCGTCGGTATCTCCAACGCGATCAGAAAGCCATTTGTTATATTCCTGAGGTGCAGGTATGCCGGAGGTTCCGGTGACATTCAATCCCATCTTGCCGGCAAGACGGAAATAGATCTCGCTTTCCGGCATTACTTCACCCGGACAGTCAATCAAAGCAGGTTTGTACTGCACATAAGGATTCCAGTAAGAGCTTATAACATCAGCCTGTTCAAACATTCCCTTTGCCGGAAGTATGATATCAGCCAGGGCAGCGGTATCTGTCAGGAACTGGTCAATGACCACTTTGAAAGGAATTGCTTTCAAAGCCCTGATCACTTCGCTGCTGCCGGGGAGCTGTGTGACAGGATTACCTCTTTCGATCCATGCCACCTCGATACCAGGATCCTTAAGAGCAAAGAAATCTTTTGCGAACGTGGCTATTGACAAAGCTCTCCTGAAAGGCTTATCCTGCTCATCATCGGGATAGTAGCTCAGTGGTTCACTGGTCTTGTCAAATATATAGCTCTGCAGGTTGGCAAAGCTGAAGCCACATCCTTCCCGGCCGATCTTCCCGGTGATGACAGGGATAGCAAGCAACGAGCGAATAGTCTGACCGCCGTTAGTGTACCTCTGCAGGCCATAACCAGCTACTATGGTCACCCTCTCTGTCTGCCCGATCATAACCGCAAGCTCTTCTATCATGCTGGCCGGAATGCCCGTGATCTTTTCAGCTTCAGCCGGAGTAATTTTAAGAGAAGCTGCAAACTTCTCATAACCGGAGACATACTTCTTTATGAAGTCTGTGTCAGTCAATCCCCTTTCAATTATCACCTTTGCGATCGCTAGGGCCAGGGCGGCATCCGTTCCGGGTTTCGGGCTTAACAAAATGTCTGCCTTATCGGCAGTAGGTGTCCTTCGCGGATCAATGACAATCACTTTTGCGCCGTTTTTCCTTGCCCTGTCAACAAAGATCATCTCCTGAACATTTGTTTCAGCAGAGTTTTTTCCCCAGATGATCACCAGCTGAGCATTGGCTAGATCCCATGGCACATTATGTTTTACCTCACCCAGTGTCAGCCTCACTGCTTCGAGTCCGGCCGGCCAGCAAAGATTTCCGTAAGTGGTTGTTGCACCGCCGAAAAGTTTCCAGAAATTCACGGAGATATCGTTGCTTAAACCAGAGTATCCGCTTCCCTTATAAAAGAGAACTGAATGAGGACCGTAATTCGTCCTGGCATTAATCAGTTTTTCAGAGATGGTGTCCAGTGCCTCTTCGCGGCTTATACGTATAAAAGTGCCGTCGATACCACGCTTAAGAGGATAAAGTATCCGGTTTGGTGAGAATTCGCGTTCAATATATGAGAGGCCCTTGATACACGGTCCTTCAGGGGTTGCCAGGTTGCCTTTGTAAGGCAGGATGCGCTTTACCTTCCCCTCTTCGGTGAATACCCTGAATGAACAGGTGCTGTAACAGTTACGCGGACAAACAGTGACAAATTCCTTCATCAGGGAACAACTTTTCAATAGTGGAACCGGTGTGTAAAATCAGGAAGAAAAGGTACAAAAAATGTGTTAGCCGGCTAAATTTTTTCCATGCAATCGCCTCTTATCCATCCCTTATTGCCGTCAGGCAGCTGTACATTAAGGTAATCGCCGAGTTCTTCTTCAATTTTTACGGTCGTTCCGGAATGAATGACAAAAAGCTCGCTGCCGCTTTCGCCCGGTTCGCTTCTGCCGGTTGCAATGCTGCATGTGACAATAGCCCTGCTGTTATGATTTATGAGAGAGTTATTTCGGACAGCCAGTGAAACAAGGAGTACTGAAAATACAAGGGCAATAACGGAAACCCAGAATGAAAGAAGCCTGCCGCCTGACCTGGCTTTTGTCAGAAAGACCACTGCAAACACCAGCGAAGTGATGAAAAGCAGCAGAGAGGCGATAGCCCATGTATTTGTTTTAGTCAGCAGCGAAAGGAAATCAAACCATCTCACAAAAAACAACTGGGGGACGGTTTCAAACTTATCGCTGATTCGGCTTCGTGCGATCTGGAGGTTATAGCTGATATCCTCATCTGCTGGAGAAATAAGCCTGGCGCGTTCATAAAAGAGTATGGCAGAGGCATTGTCTCCGGACTTGAAGAAAGCGTTCCCGGCATTGTACAGCAGGTCTTCACTCCTGTACCCGTCGTCGTAAAGCTTCCTGTAAACAGCAGCAGCACCGGAGTAATCGCCTGAGCTGTAAAGTTTTCCTGCTTCGGCATACTTCTCATCAGGCGTTTGAGCCGCTGTCTCCAGCAGGCAGATGATCAATAGTGTGCAAATAATAATAATTCTCCTCATCTGCTGTGTGTTTTAGTCCAGTACATTATCCAGTTTTCCGATCAGGGCAGATGTTCTCCTGTACAAGCCGTCTGGGCTCTCTCCTTCCGCCGAGCGTGAATAGCGTGAAAACTCAGTAGCAGAAAGGACAAGATCAAGTTCAGTGATAAGTTCCTCTTCCACATTATGTGACCTGAGGGCGGTGTAGCACTTGTCTTTTGTGAGGTCTGACAGCGGAATAGCCAGTTTATCACCCAGGTATCCCCAGAGAGCTCCTGCCAGCTCGGCATTAACCATCTCCGGTTTACCGGCATCAAGATGCGAACGGGCTTTTGAAAGTCTTTTACGGGCATTCTTTGAAGCCCTGCGATTTCGCAGTCCTGTTATATCGGCATTGCGTTTCAGCTTCTCGCGCCTCAGCAGCAGAACCGTAGCAGTCAGAAACAGCGCAAGGACGAACCAGAGCCAGTAGTATGTTTTGGACACCAGAGGTGAAGCCACGAGCTCAAGCCTGCTCCTTCCATTCCTTATAAACCTGATATCCTGTCCGAGATATTTGACATCTCCGCCGGGGGTATAGACAGGAGCTGTGGTTTCTCCTGTACCGGTAGTACCCGTTACCTTTATCGTATATCCCTTTGCACGAAGCGTAACGTATTTTTCTTTTTCGGCATCGAAGACTGTATATGAAACAGGAGGAAGGTCAAAGGTGCCTGTATTCCGCGGTATGAGAAGAAACTCAAATGTTTTCGTGCCTGAAGCCGTGCCTGAGCTTTTGACCGTCACTTTCGGGTCATATTTTTCAATTCCCTGAGGGAAATTGATGACCGGTTCTCCGGCGAGGTTAAGATTTCCGGTACCACTGAGCGTTAAAGTATAAGTAACTGCATCATTAACTTCGATATCTGTCTTTGAGAGCGAGGAAGACAGCTCAAAAGTTCCTACTGCACCGTGAAAGTCGGCTGGCTTAGGTTCCGGGAGAGGCCTGACCCTTATGACCGCCGGCTGTGTTGAGACCATGCGTGGCACGGTGGTTACGCTGTTAAAGAAATTGTCAAAGAAGGGATCATTGAAAAAGTTATCATTGACGTTGTTACGCTCCTGGACAAGGGCAGTGATCTGCACGGGATCGATGCGTATTTCGCCGGAGACCTGAGGATAAAGGACAAACCGCTGCAATACACCGGTGCCATACTGAACGCCATCAATAACCTCAGACTCCAGGTTTGTCAACTGTGGCGTCTCAATATCTTCACGAAGAAATCCCTTGAAATCAGGATACTTCAGGTCGTTAATACCTGAAAGATTAATGCGGGTAAAGAGCTTGAGCGTTACCGTGACGGGCTGACCTACATATACCTCTCTTGTACCGAGAAGCAGACGCAGAGATATTTCCGAGCCTGCTGCCGGGGCTTGCTTCCCCTGCTGAGTGCTTTGTGTGCCTTGTGTACTCTGTGCCGGTGCGGCACCCTCGCTTGTAATCTCTATCTCCGCAGGCAGGGAGCTGACTGTAATTTTTTTTGTTTCATACCGGGCAGAAGGAATTGTATACCTGCCGGGCGTTGAAGCGGTTACATAATAGACAAGCGTGGTTGTCGATACAGAAGATACCTCTCCGTTGATCCACTGTACATTATGGCTCGATGACGACTGCGGGCCTGAAACAGTGAATGACGGGTCAAAAACAGGAGGCTGAAACCGGCCGTCGGTTGAATTGACGGTATAGACTATCCTGAATCGTTCACCGGCAACTGCACTCCCCGGCGCGTCAACTTTAAGGGTAATCTCCTGAGCAGCAAGAGTGAGTGCCGTCAGCAGATAAACCATAGTCAGCAAAAAGCTTTTCATTGCCGCCAAAATTACCAATTTTTAATAACCTTTACTTTGACCCTCGCAGCTTTGTCTTTCTGCACTTTTTCCTGTGTATCCTTTTCGTTAGCCGCAAGAGCATCCAGCAGGCGCTTTGCATCTTCGCGGCTTATAGAAGGCTGTTGCTGATCCTGCCCCTTCTGATTTTGCTGATCCTGCTGCTGCTGCTGCTGATTCTGTTGATCATCCTTCTGTTTCTGGTTATCTTTATTCTCATCCTTCTTGTTTTCGTCCTGCTTCTGGTCTTTCTTCTGATCCTGTTTCTGCTGTTGTTCCTGTTTCTTCAGCTGATCCTGGGCATAAGCAAGATTATACTTTGCCTCAACATTACCGGGATCGAGCTTAAGCGAATTAATGTAAGCCTTTATGCTTTCATCAAACTTCTGGTCTTTCAATAACGAATTCCCGAGGTTATAAAAACTTTGTGCCTGCTTCATCGAATCTGCCTCACTGCCTTGGGATGTCCTCATAAATTCATTTGCAGCCTCGCTGAACCTGCCCTGTTTATAAAGTGCATCGCCAAGGTTAAAGCCCGAATCGTATGTCGATCTTTCCTGTGCCTGTGCACGGCGGTACATTCCCTCGCTCCCGGTATACTCGCTCTTTTTGTACAACCTGTTACCCTTTCTTATGTACTCTTTCTCCTGCTGTCCCATTAAAGTGGAATGCAGCAGTAACAGGCATGCTGCAGTGAAAACAATTTTATTTATGCTCAATACTGTCATGACCGTTGATTTTTTACCCGGGCTTCAATTATTCCCAATCGTCTCAATATATGATTATTACGATCAGTAAGCAAGACATCCAGAACCAGCAGAATGAACATAATAGCAGCCGGTATCAGGAACTGATCATTATATTCAGTGTACATAACAGTGTCGGCCTCCGACTTCTTCATGCGGCCAATATCATTATAGATCTCATTTAGACCCAGGCTTGTGTTGTTTGCTCTTACATACCTTCCTCCGGTTGCTGAAGCTATTTCCTGCAGTCCCTTCTCATCGAGTTTTGATATCACAGTATTTCCATCCCGGTCTTTCAGATAATCGCTACCGCTGCCGGCTTTCAACGGGATTGGAGATCCGTCAGGTGAACCGATACCTATAGTGTGTATCACAATTCCTTTTTCGGCAGCAGCCCTGGCAGCTTCCATGGCATTGTCCTCATGGTTTTCACCGTCAGTGATTATTATCAGTGCCCTGCTTTTATCGCTTTCCGGTGAGAATGATCTGATACCAAGATTAATAGCTGCTCCGATAGCTGTACCCTGTTTTGAAATGGCATCCGGTCCTGCTGATTCCAGAAACATCTTTGCCGAGAGGTAGTCATTGGTGACAGGAATCTGTGTATATGCATCACCTGCGAAAAGAATAAGCCCGATCCTGTCATCCCGCAGCTGGTCGACGAGTTGTGCTATAGCCTGTTTGGCCCTTTCCAGTCTTGAAGGGGTGATATCTGTCGCCAGCATCGAGTTGCTGACGTCAAGGGCGATTATGACCTCGACCCCCTCACGTTTGACCTGCTCGAGCCTTGATCCGAACTGCGGTCTGGCGACTGCAAGCACGGCAAAGACCAGAGCCAGCAATCTTAAGAAGAACTTAACCGTCAGCCTGCCTGGTGAATAGTCAGGCGACAGTCTCTTCACAAGCTCAGGTTCGCCAAAGCGCTCCCGTGCAGCCCTTCTTCTCCTGTTCCCCATGATCCATATTATAATGAGCACCGGTACCAGGAGGAGCAGGTAGAGCATATCAGGCTGAGCAAATCTGAACGTTTCCATCGCTACACTATGACAAGTTTCTCATAAACAGATACCTGAGAAGCAACTCAAGACAAAGTATAATGGCAGCAGCCAGAGCCCATGGCATGAATACTTCCTCACGCTTGCTGTGTTCCCTTGTTTCTATTTTTGATTTTTCGAGTTTATCTATTTCACTGTACACCTTCACCAGGCTTGTGTTGTCGACAGCCCTGAAATATTGTCCTCCGGTGAGGTCAGCAATCTTTCTGAGGAGCGCCTCGTCAATCTCGACCTGCATTTTCTGGTACTGAATGCCGAAAGGGGTCTGGACGGGGTAATCTGCATATCCCATGCTTCCTACGCCGATGGTATATACCCTGATGCCGAATGTCTTTGCTATCTCAGCGGCAGTTACAGGGTCGATAGACCCCCTGTTGTTAACCCCGTCAGTCAGCAGGATTATAACTTTGCTTATGGCATCAGAATCTTTTATCCTGTTGATGGCAGTTGCCAGGCCCACTCCGATTGCCGTGCCGTCTTCAATGATGCCGCTTTTCACTTCCCTGAGAAGGTTGATCAGCACTGCATGATCAGTCGTCAGCGGGCACTCTGTGAAACTCTCCCCGCTGAATACCGTCAGTCCGATACGGTCATAAGGCCTTCCGCTGATAAACTCAGTAGCCACATTTTTGGAAGCTTCGAGCCTGTCGGGACTGAAGTCCCGCGCAAGCATGCTGCCTGAAACATCCAGAGCCATTACTATATCTATACCCTCAGTGGTTGAGCTCTGCCATTTGTCAACGTTCTGCGGGCGTGCGATCACAATAATTACGAGAGCAATTACCGCCAGCCTCATAGCAAAAAGAAAATGACGGAGCCAGTGACGGAAGGTCTTCCTTCCACCCTGTAAGAAACTGGCCGTGGAGAGCTTTATGGCAGCATGAGACTTGCCCTGGCGATATATATAGTACGCCAGAAGGAGAGGTATAATAAGGAGGAACCAGAGAAACCATCCATTCTCAAAGACGATGTTATGCATCCTTCCCTCCTTTCCCGTTGCTGTTCTGCGAAGCAGTCACTTCCGGCTCACGTGTCAGCTCTACAAACCTGAATGCGTCTTCAATTGACTTCTCATGTATTTCGCTCTGCGGCAAATATTTGGCAAACTTCACCATATCTGAAAGCGACAGAAGCTCCCTGACCAGTGACATCTCATCATGAGTTGTCACCGCTGCCTTCTGAAGCATTCTTACAGTCTCGTCTGTAGTCATCTCCGGAGACATTATGCCATAACGGTTATCAATATATCTTCGTAAAGTATCCGACAACCTCGAGTAAAATTCCTTCACTTCACCTTTCTGCCAGAGCTCTTCGTCCCTGAGGCGGTTCAGTTCGCGCAATGCGATGACATGCGCTGGCTCACGCGGAGCCGGAGGCCTGATAAATCTCTTCAGGGGATTTCTTGGCAGAAATCTTGCCAGCAGGTAAATGACTGCTGCAGCTATTAAAGCTATTACAAGCCACGGAAGGATATCCCTGAAGGTCAATGCTGCGGTGCGCGGAGGCACAATGTCATAAATAACGTCTGTGGTGTCCTTCGGAGTGACATCAGGTCGCGCCACCCGGAGGTAAGAGTAGTCTGAATAATATCTTATAAGGCTGTCACCTGAGACGACCTCAGCATAGAACGGAGGTATTGAATATGTGCCTGAATCATATGAAGTAATAAGGTATCTGTCCGTCAGAGTCAGTCTCCCGTCCGTTGATTTGACAGTATCACGTGCACTCCTGCCGAGAATTATGATCTTCTTAGCAAGGGTGTCTTTCATAGTGCTGAGAGTAGCATTAATGCCCGGGGGGATGGTGGCAGAAACTGAAAATCCGATCTGATCGCCGATCAGGATGTCTGTCGTGTCAGGAGAAGACTTCACGGTTATCTCCTGCGAATATGCTGCGGTGAAAAGTGATAATATGGCAACCAGTGCAAATGCTCTCCTCATTATATTACCTGTGTTTGAAGAGTGATATCAGGGGTTTGATGTAATCTTCGCCCGTGCTGATGGTTGCCGAGTCAACGCCACTGCTGATAAATGAGCTGCTAACGGTCTCCTCATGACGTTTCCAGTGGTCCGCATAATCTTTCCTGATCTTTGCGGAAGAAGTGTCGATCCAGGTTTCGGTGCCTGTTTCGGGGTCAGTCACACGCATAAACCCGACATCAGGAATTTCCTTCTCGCGTCTGTCACTTATATTAAGAGCAACAAGGTCATGCTTGCCCGATGCGATGCGTAAGGCTTCAACAAAAGGCGGAGCCATAAAATCAGACAGTATAAATGCTGTGCACCTTTTCCTTATGACATTTGTAAGAAACCGAAGGGGCTCACTGAGTGAAGTGCCCGACGACCGGGGTTCATAGCTCAGCAACTCACGTATGATCCTGAGCATATGTGCCCTCCCTTTTTTGGGGGGTATGTATTTCTCTACCCTGTCAGAGAAAAGAATCAGGCCAACCTTGTCATTATTGGCAATGACCGAGTATGAAAGGACGGCTGCTATCTCGGTCATCATTTCCCTCTTTGTACCTGTGACGGTTCCGAAGTCTCCCGACCGGCTGACATCCACGAGCAGCATCACGGTTAGTTCACGCTCCTCCTCGAAGATCTTTACATAAGGATGGCCGAACCGTGCCGTGACATTCCAGTCAATGCTCCGGATATCGTCTCCGAACTGGTATTCACGCACTTCGCTGAAAGCCATACCCCTGCCGCGAAAAGCACTATGGTACTCCCCTGCAAAGATCTGGCGCGTCAGACCGCGTGATCTTATTTCAATTTTCCTGACCTTCTTAAGCAGCTCTGTTGTTTCCACTTTTACCCTTTTGCTGTGTTTTCCGGTAGGTTATTGTGAAGAACCATGTCTCATCTTCAAGCCGGACAGATATTTCATTTCCCCTTGACCTGTATGTCCATTGGTCCTTCTCACCTGAACGGTAAAGAGCGCTGAGCTCTTTTCTCCTGTCATTAAGAAACCTGTTATCACAGGTAATCCTCACTCCGTTGCATTTTCCTTTCTCATCGATGAATATGATCCATGTTTCATCCTTGTCTTCAGAGCAGTATTTAAGGTATCTGAAGGCGTCATTCTTCACATTATTATCTATTATCAGACGAGGGTTTTCCTTTGACATAATCTGCCTTATACTCCGCTCATTCAGGTCAATGAAATCCTGTGCTGCGGCAGAGATGGCTGAAACGATAAACATTAATATGAAAAATGATCTTTTCATCAGGACTACGGAACTTCCACAGTATTAAGTATCTCTGTAATTATCTGGTCCTGGGTCACATTCTCTGCTTCAGCTTCATAGGTAAGACCTATACGGTGCCTGAGCACGTCAGGGCACAGGAACCTTACATCCTCCGGAACAACAAATCCTCTTCTTTTGATGAAGGCAAACGCTTTTGCCGCGATTGCCAGGTTAATGCCTGCTCTCGGTGAAGCGCCGTATGATATCAGCGGTGAGAATTTTGAGAGGCCAAACTTCTCAGGATCACGTGTGGCAAAGACTATATCGAGGATGTAGTTCTCTATCTTTTCATCGATATAAACCTCTTTAACCACGCTGCGAGCCCGCATAATATCCTCAGATTTCAGGATAGTCTTCGCTGTCGGAAATTCGCTTGCCAGGTTCTCACGGATGATCATTCTCTCTTCTTCCTTTTCTGGATAGGTTATCACTACCTTGAGCATGAACCTGTCAACCTGGGCCTCCGGCAGAGGGTAGGTTCCCTCCTGCTCGATTGGGTTCTGCGTGGCAAGAACCATGAAAGGCTCATCAAGCTTGTATGTATTTTCTCCTATGGTCACCTGCCGTTCCTGCATGGCTTCGAGAAGTGCACTCTGTACTTTGGCCGGCGAGCGGTTGATCTCATCGGCAAGAATGAAGTTGGCAAAGATCGGGCCTTTACGAACAACAAATTCCTCTTTCCTCTGACTGTATATCATTGTTCCGATGAGGTCAGCCGGAAGGAGGTCGGGAGTGAACTGTATCCTGCTGAACTTCGTATCAATGATCGATGCCAGTGTCTTGATAGCCAGTGTCTTCGCCAGTCCTGGTACTCCCTCAAGCAATATATGCCCGTTGGACAGCAGTCCGATGAGCAGCGAATCGGTCAGATGACGCTGCCCCACAATCACCTTGTTTATCTCCTGCCTCAGCAAATCAACAAAGGCACTCTCCTTTTCGATCTTCTCATTCAGGAGTCTGATATCGGTTGTGTGTTCCATAATTATTATTGTGTTGTTACTACTCTGCGAAAAAACATCCGCAAAGATGAGTTCCTATATTAAAAATCCATGTTAAAGATTGTTAAAGAAGTGTTAAAGCACTCTGCCGAACTCACAATGCCTGAAAAGCCTGACCGTGATAATGAATACCAGCGGTATCAGGGCCGGGTTAATGCCCTGTCCTGCAATAAGTGATGCCGGTATCCACAGGATAGAAATAACGAAGGCGATCCTGCTCAGTTTTACAGCTTTCTTATTTGCAAGGATAAAGCCCAGAAGTACCGGAATTAGCGGATTAATGCCAAGGATCAGGAGATTATAATGCAGGGCGTTATGCTCCGAAAAGAAATTCGTGAATATCAGCAGAAGGGCCAGTATTGAATAGATTATGTATAGTATAATATCAGTAATGCGTCCAAGCAATGGCATACCGATGACAAAAGTGACAAGAATAACAAACAGAAGGATAAGATAAAATATAAGCTGTGGCATCCATGTCCTTGCCTCTGATGAGGCAGGCGGGAGATCAACAATTGTAACAGTGTCTCCTAAAATCGGTTCACGGTTATTTTCATGAATAATGACAGAAGCGCTTAAATTATCTTTCAGGTGGTCAGGAAGGAACATTTCATCGGCCGGTGTAGCCTTACGGTCAGCCTGAAGTCCCAGAAGCATGTCAGCTCCGAAGTCGATCCAGGGCAACACTTTCTGTTTAGGATGAATGAGTTGCCTGAAGGTCTCGCTCTTCTTTTTTACCGGAAAAATCAGCGAATCTGAAACGGAAGCCTGAAGTATATCGCGGATTCGCGTTGCACAGTTGTCAAAGAAAAAATCATACCTGTACTTTACATTCTCAGGTTTAAGGTTTTCATTAATGAGACCGAACAGTTTTTCTTTCTCCTCCGAAGTGAGGTTTATCTTCTGTGACCATACTGAGCGTCCTTCGGAAACGTACTCATCCACGAAACGGTCATAACCGTATGTGCCGAGCATATAATCAAGTCTGCCCCTGGCAAAACGAAATGCAAAATTGGGAGTTGAAAAGTCGAACATACCCCAGTTATACACATTGTCGAAGTTCGTGCCCCTGACATTGATTCTCAGTGCTGTATGGCCGTAGATAGAGTAGGTTGCATTACCGGGTGCGCAGGTAAGCAGATAGACGTCAGCGCTGTCCGCCACCTGTGCCCTGGTTACAGGGGAAAACAGCACAATTAATAAAACTGACAGAAGGGCGGTTCTTTTCATCTTCCTGGTACCAGAATGTAAAACTAATGAAAAAACTGATTCCATTGACCTGCAAAATGAAGGTTCTAATTACCGTTTGCCCATGCTTCTGCGGCTCTCACCGCGCGATGCCAGCCGCTGATCAGCGACTGTATCTCTTCGGGCTTCATGACCGGCATAAACACCTGGTCTGCCTGCCATTGCCTCCTGATCTCCTCAGGTCCGCTCCAGTACCCTGTTGACAGTCCTGCCAGGTAGGCCGCACCCAATGCCGTAGTTTCGGTGACCACGGGGCGAATGACCTTTGTCTGCAGTATATCTGACTGGAACTGCATCAGTCCCCTGTTGACAGTAGCACCACCGTCTACTCTTAACTCCTTGATATTTATACCTGAATCGTTTTGCATTGCAAGTAAAACATCAAGAGTCTGATAAGCTATGCTGTCAAGGGCGGCACGGGCTATATGCGCTGCTGTTGAACCGCGGGTAAGGCCTGTGACCGTTCCTCTGGCATGCTGGTTCCAGTAAGGAGCTCCCATGCCTGCAAAGGCAGGAACAAAATAGACACCTTCGCTTGATGGAACCGTGGCAGCAAGCTTTTCAACATCAGCTGACGTGTTGATAACCCCAAGACTGTCACGGAGCCACTGCACCACAGCGCCGGCAATGAATATGCTCCCCTCGAGAGCATATTCTGCCTTAGCGCCTGTCTTCCAGGCAACTGTGGTAAGGAGCCTGTTATTTGACTCTATAGGTTTTTGCCCGATATTCATCATCATGAAACATCCCGTGCCGTAAGTGTTCTTAACCATTCCCTGGTCAATGCACATCTGTCCGAAAAGGGCCGCCTGCTGGTCCCCGGCCATCCCTGAAACAGGAATCTGATTTAGGAAAAGACCGGAGGTCAGCCCATAGACTTCACTTGAAGATCGTATGTCGGGAAGAATGCTCTCCGGAATATCAAAAAGTCTCAGCAGATCATTATCCCACGCCATCGAATGAATGTTGAAGAGCATTGTCCTCGATGCATTTGATACATCAGTGACATGCAGCCTTCCGCCGGTGAGGTTCCATACCAGCCATGAATCGATTGTCCCGAAGGCAAGCTCTCCCTTTTCTGCAAGAGACCTTGCTCCGCTGACATTGTCAAGTATCCATTTAATTTTTGTGGCAGAAAAATATGCATCAATGATCAGGCCGGTCTTTTCGCGTATCATCCTGTCATACCCGTCACTCTTAAGCTGGTCACAAAAATCAGAAGTGCGCCTGTCCTGCCATACTATTGCGTTAAATACCGGCCTGCCCGACTTTCTGTTCCAGATGACGGTTGTCTCACGCTGGTTGGTAATACCTATGGCAGTGATTTCAGAGCTTTCGAGTCCCGCCCTGGCTATTGCCTCCAGTGCCACGCCTGATTGTGTCGACCAGATCTCGTCCGGGTCATGCTCTACCCATCCCGGCATGGGAAAATGCTGTTTGAATTCTTTTTGTGCAGTGGCGACAGGCAACCCGTTGTGATTGAATACAATGGCTCTGGAACTTGTTGTCCCCTGATCAAGTGCAAGAATGTATTTATTCATTATCAGGAATTACGAGGATTGTCTGGTTTTGTAAACTGGATCAGATAACCGTACCCGCGCCAGATTGTCTCAAGGCTTTTATTGATCATGTTGCCGGGTATAAGATCTATCGGAGGCGTGACTTTCTCGTTCGCACCGGTGAAGAGGTTGAACAATCTGGCAGCTTTATCCGTTTCGTCTGCAATTACGATACGGGTTCCGGGCCGTGCAACCCTGATCATTTCTTCAATGGCTTTTCTTTTGTCGGGAAACAGGTTTATTGCACCAAGGTGGAACACCACATCAAATTTTTCATCTTTAAAAGGAAGGTCGGCTGCATCAGCCCTGAAAAGCTCAGCCTGAATTCCCCATTTTTTTGTGTTTGCCTGGCAATGCATCATCATTTGCTTTTGAATATCAATACCATAAAACCGGAGGTTCTCTGCCTTGCTTTTCATCCAGAGGTAGTTCTCCCCTGCTCCCATGCCGGTTTCCAGAACCGAAAAATTGTCTCTCAGATCAAGCCGGCTCAACACCTCTCTGCGGGCGTTACCTGCACCACCACAGAAAAGGAAAAGGAAATTATTGACCGGCGTATATGCTTTAGCGTACAATGTCCTGACTATTTTCTCCCTTCTGCCGGAATATTTCAGCCCAGCCTCTCCAAGGAAATCAGGATAACCTTCCGCATCCATAAATTCCCTGCCGCATCCAGGGCAGACCAGGCTGTCTTCTGAATGACCGGAATTATCTGAAGCTCCGGCAAATGCGAGCTCACCCTTGCATTCAGGGCAGCAAAGAATATCTAATGAATCCGGTTTCATCTTCATTCATGGCTTAGGTATATACAAATTATGCAATGTTTTTAATTAAATCATAATTTTTGAAATGAAATAGCTTGATTTCTTCCGCCAATTGTCGAAAAGATGATTTAAATTGTATCAATCAACCGAAACCAAATAATCTTATGAAAGTACTCATCACAGGATCTTCGGGGTATCTGGGAAGTTTGCTTGTCAATTATATGGTTTCAAAAAAAATAACCGTTATCGGAATTGACAACAGGAGTGGTAATGCTGTTCTCCCGGGAGAGTATTTTAAATTTTACCTGTGCAGTATCATTGACAGGGCTTTGCTTGAGGAAATCTTTTTTCGGGAACAACCGACACATATTATTCACTTCGCCTGCACCTTTAATAAAGTGCGGGACAGGAAAAAGGAGCAATTAATAGATGTGGACGGTTCTGAAAACATTCTGGACATATCAAACCGCACTTTATCAGTTGAACAGGTCATTCACTCAAGTTCTGCGGCTGCATACGGAGGCTGGATGGATAACCCCGAATGGATCAATGAATCTCACCCGCTCAGACCCGGGAAGTACAGGTACGGAATGAACAAGAAAGCCATTGAGCAGATTTACCTGACTTTAGCAGTGCGGGAGAACCTCCGCATTGTGATTCTCAGAATTTGTACGGTGACTGGCCCATTCTTCACCAGCGATAGAATAATCCTGAGGTTGCTTACACAGTTTCCCTTTCTTCCCGGATTTTGCAAAGACTGCAAAATTCAGTTGCTGCATGAGGACGATTTTGTATCGCTCCTTGACAAAGTCATAAATGACAGCCTCATCAAAGGGGTTTACAACGTGGCTCCCGACAGCTTTGCAGCCGTACGTGACTTAGCTCCAGGGAAAAAATACTTCATGTTTTCGGCGGGTGTCATCAAAAGTATCCTCTGGGTACTTTGGAATCTGAAAATCCTGAATCTTCAGCCTGCCGGCATCAACAACAGTATCTACCCTATCATTCTTGATCCTGCAAAATTGCAGGCACGTTACAATTATAAATTCCGGTATTCCACAGCTGAAGCGCTCGCAGCAACTCCGCACAAAAAAAGAAGTAAATTTGAATAATGCTTATTCAATAGTTTTATGGCAGATAAGTACGTAATAACCCTCGGGCGGCAACTCGGGAGCGGAGGCAGGGAGATAGGCCAGAAGCTGTCCGCAAGGCTGGGAATTTCCTTCTATGACAAGGAACTTATAAGGATCGCTTCCCGCGAGAGCGGCATTAAGGAAAATCATTTCGAGGAAGCTGATGAAAAGAAGACGCATAGTCTTTTCGGGGGGTTGCCTGATCTGCGCGGTTTTCTGACGGATGAGGTCTATACAAATTATTACCTGAGCAATGAAATGTTGTTTAAGATCCAGTCAGACGTTATCCGCAATCTGGCAGACCTGAACTCAAGTCTCTTCGTAGGACGCTGTACCGATTACGTTCTTAAAGACCATCCCCGATCGCTCAGTGTGTTCATCAGCGCAGATATGAGGGACAGGATCAGGCGTGTGGCAAAGATTCAGGAGATAACCGAAAGCAAAGCCGAGGACTATATCAGGAAAACAGATAAGAAACGTGCTGATTATTATGAATACTTCACTGGCAAGGTATGGGGAGCAGCAAGCTCATACGATCTGTGCATAAATTCGTCTGTGGTGGGAATTGAAGAAACCATATCTTTTATTCAGAGTTTTGCAGAAGCAAGATTTGGGCTTAAGGGTGACAGGTCCTGAAGATTTCTGTACATTAAAAAGTGGATAAATTCCCTTTTTCGTAAAATCAAAACGAGCCAGACAAGGATAATTGACGCCCGGAATTAGATTTTCAACGGCAATTATTTTATTTTTATGTTATAATAAGGACTTTATGGATAAGATACTGGGAGTTCTGGCACCGGTCATTATCATGGCTGCGATATTCTTTCTCAATGCATTCCTTCCGGGAAGGTGGGTGCGAGGTTATATAACAAAACCGGGATCATCTGAAAAGATGAGATATCATCTCAACGGAATCGTGGTGTTCATTGTGGTGGTAGCTTTATGGTTCCTGCTCGGGATAACAGACCTGGTTCCTTATGATTATCTTTATAATTACCGGTGGTACGGACTGACAGGTGCATGCCTCCTGGGCATAATTGTCACTCTGGTGCTGGTTCTGCCCGTGAAACCTGTAAGAAAGTCATTTGCAGCGGACCTCTTCTTCGGGAGAACGGAAAACCTTCAGCTTTTGCAGGGCAGGGTGGACATTAAGATGTGGCTCTATCTCGCAGGCGCGACCATGCTTGAGCTTAACGTCCTGAGTTTTACCGCCAGCCACATTATTGCCTACGGTAATTCTTCTTCACCCGGCATAATCCTTTCAGCCTTCCTTCTTACATATTTTGTGGTTGAGTATCTTTTGTTTGAAGAGGTTCACCTATATACCTATGACCTGTTTGCAGAGAGAATAGGCTTCAAGCTTGGATGGGGGTGCATTGTATTCTATCCTTACTTTTATCCCATAGGCCTGTGGTCTACTGTCACCCTGCCTGATCCAGGCACTCCTGACTGGCTGCTTGTGCTGTATGCAGGCATCTTCTTCTCCGGATGGGTGCTGGCAAGAGGAGCGAACATGCAGAAGTATTTCTTCAAGCGTGACCCGGCAAAGCCATTTCTTGGTATAGTACCGCAGGTATTGACTGACGGAAACAACAGTCTGCTTGTGAATGGTTTCTGGGGTATCAGCAGGCATATTAATTACCTTGGTGAGATACTCATGGCCATGGGAATCATCCTGTGTACCGGTTACCCGTCACTCATCTGGCCATGGCTTTACCCGGTCTACTATGTCTTGCTGCTCTTTACAAGACAGCATGATGATGACGGACGTTGTTCGGCAAAATACGGCGAGTTGTGGCATGAATACAAGAAAAGAGTCCCCTGGAAGATAATCCCTCACATCTGGTGATCTCTCAGGCTGGTCAGCTGCAGTGTTTTACAGCCGGTACATTTTTCTGGTGTTGTCTCCCATGATTTTTATAGCTGTTATGCGGGGCAGTAATCTCTGCATCATGAACGATGCGAGCCTGTTCCCCCGGCCGGAGATGAATGAAGGCTTTCGGCCAAGCCTGCGGAAACTCTCTCTGACGACATCTTCAGGTTTTTGTGCTGCTGGCGCCAGCAGGCTTACTTTTCCGGGTTTTGAGCGGATATAACCGGGGGTTTCTGTTGCACCTGCACAACATGCTATAATATCCACACCTTTATCCTTCCACTCATACCAGAGGCTTTCAGCCAGTACCCTGTTGAACGCTTTTGTTGCAGCATAGGTTGCCAGATAGCCGCTACCCTGTAATCCTGCCATTGATGACATAAGAATGACTGCTCCCCTTCCTTTCTCAACCATCTTACCTCCGAAATGGTGAACCAGGTTCATAGGGGTGATCATATTCAGGCGGGCGGCCCTGTTATGGCCTTCTGCCGGGTGTTCTGTAAAGGAGCCTATATGGGAAAGCGCAGCATTATAAACAAGGATGTCAATTTCCTTCCCGTCAAGTGACGCGGCGACATGTTCTGTTGCGCCCTCATCAGACAGATCACAAGCCATACAGGTGATTTCGACTTTATACCTGTCAGCCAGCGTGTCTGCCAGTTTCCGGAGTGGTTCCAGCCTTCGGGCTATCAGGATGAGATCAAACCCTTCAGCTGCCAGGAAGGACGCAAATGCGGCTCCTATCCCCTCAGAAGCCCCTGCAACAAGGGCTGTAGTTCCGTATTTCGTTTTCAAACTCACGCTCAAATTTATAATTTACCGGTGACAATTGATCGTGTCATGACAAAAAAAAGTCCCGCTGGTTGGGCGGGACCTAAGGTCATTAAATGTGCATTATATTTTCAACTATGCAAGTTTCACATTAACGGCATTTAATCCTTTTTTACCTTCCTGAAGGTCAAATGTAACTTCGTCATTCTCTTTGATCCTGTCTATGAGACCTGATGAATGTACAAAATACTCCTTGGGTGAGTTGGCGTCCTTGATAAATCCAAATCCTTTGGATTCATTGAAAAATTTAACAATTCCTTTGTTCATTGATGTTGTTTTAAATTACGGCGCAAATGTAACAGGTATTTTTCAATATTGTATCAAAAAACGGATTTATTATTAAAAAATATTGCTGAGAAGCGAATTTGGAGGTTAATTCTTCCAGAAAGACCTGGTAAAAAGCGCAATTATCGGGAATAGCTCAAGACGGCCGAGAATCATCAGTGCAATCATGCTTAGCTTTCCTGTAATGGTGAAATGAGCAAAATTGCTCATATTTCCTGAAGCACCTAGCCCAGGGCCAATGCCTGCCAGCGAAGTGGCGGCTGCGCCGGCTGATTCCTGTATGGATATTCCTGAGACAACCATAATAAGTGTACCTATAACAAAAATGATCAGGTAAAGCTGGATGAACACTGTCATCAGATGATTAATATCCTCCGGTACGACCTTGCCGTTCAGTTTTACGGGTGCGACAGCGTTCGGGTGCTGAAGCCTGAGTATGACACTGCGTAGGTTCTTCATCGAGATGACGTGCCTTGCCATCTTTATGCCTCCCGTCGTGGATCCGGTAGAACCGCCCGCGAACATTAAAAGGAACATAAAGAAAATGCCTGCACGCGGCCATACTGTGTAATCAGTAGTAGCAAACCCAGTGCACGATATCTGCGAAACTGCCTGGAAGAGAGCATGTCTGAAAGATTCTTCAAACGGCCTGTCCGTACCGGTATAAAGGACAAGTGTTACAAAGACAACAGCCACTGTTGTGAAAAAGATATAAAACCAAAACTCCTCATTTCCTTCAACCTGCCTGAAATTTCTTTTTACAATAAAATAATAGACAACGTAGCTGGTGGCAGCGAGAAACATATACAGTGCTATAACATACTGAATATATGGCGAATAACCTGCAATGCTTGTATTTTTTGTTGAGAATCCCCCGGTTGCAACGGTTCCGAATGAATGGCAAATACTGTCGAATAAACTCATTCCCCCCAGAGTTAGCAGAATAATCTCGGATATTGTTATACCCAGGTATATGATCAGTATAACCCTGGCAATTGATTTGGTCCTTGGGAGAAGCTTCTGCTTAACGGATGATTCAAGTGAAAAAAGATTGTATCCCCCCACTTTGAGTGTTGGCAGAACGATTATGACCAGCAGAATAATACCAATACCCCCGATCCAGTGTGTCAGGCTGCGCCAGAATAGTATCGATTTGGGCAATATTTCGACTTCCTTTAAAATAGAAGCTCCGGTGGTCGTAAACCCTGACGTGGTCTCGAAGAGGATGTTGATATATCCTCTTATCTCACCACTGAACAGGTAAGGCAGGGTTCCGGCAAAAATCAATGTAAGCCAGCCCAGAGCTACTGCAAGGTAACCTTCCCTGATGGTCACCTTGTCCTGCAATGAACTGCGGATGCCGAAATAAAGCAGTAAACCCGGTGCCAGGGTGGCGACAAATGCAAGAATAAAATTTATAAAGGGTTCTGAATAGATCACTGCAACAGGAATGCACAGGAGAAAGGCAGATGAAATAATAATCAATATGAGACCAGATATTTTAAGGACAGTGTTGAAGTTGATGGTTCTCATTTCCGCATTAAAACAAATGCCGGACAGTCAAAAAAGCTTGATATGTCCACTAAGCTGCCTGAAGTAATAAACGTCCGGACTTTGTGATTCCGGCGCGATTCGAACGCGCGACCCACAGCTTAGAAGGCTGTTGCTCTAATCCAACTGAGCTACGGAACCGGTAAGTGGTAAAAAAAACCGCCGCAAATATAAACACATTTTTTCGTTTCCCAACAGAATACAGGGCAGCAATGAAGGTCATGCAGACTTCATCCAGTTAACCAGTCCCTTCTTCTCAATGATCTGTTTCAGTTCAGGCGGGAGAGGCTGGAAAGTAAACCGCTTTCCTCCAATTGTAAGCGATCCTTTATCAAAGTCGATGTCAACCTTATCTCCGGGCCTGTACGCCTCAACCGCATCCCTGTGGACGATCAGCGGAAGCCCCTGATTGATGGAAGAGCGATAGAATATGCGGTTTACCGACTTGATTATCACAGCCCTGATACCCAGATGAGCCAATCCTACTGAGGGGTGCTCACGCGAGCTCCCGCAGCCGAAGTTATCACCTGCAATAATGATATCCCCGGCCATTGCATTTTTGCTGAATGACGGATCAAAATCGACGAAAAGCAATGGCAAAATGGCAGCAGCATCGGAGCTCATGACACTGTAGGTGTGCTTGCCTGCAAACATCTGATCGGTGCTTAGATTGTCAACATCGGAATAATTCCAGATATTGCCCTCTTTCCTGTTCTCTCCTTCCCTGATAACAATTGTGGCGCTCTGGGGAGGGTTAAAGGGAAATACTTCATCTCCCTTAACCTCTCTTGGGTCTGTGATCACACCGGTTATGGACGATGCAGCCACCGTTGCGGGTGAAGCAAGGTAGATAGAAGCTTCCTTATTGCCCATCCTGCCGAGGAAATTACGGTTGGCGGTTGAGATAACCACATGACCGTTTGCCGGAATACCCTGGCCGGTGCCGAGGCATGGTCCGCAGGAAGGACTCAGGATATTTGCCCCTGCTTCCAGGAGATCAGTAATAATGCCTTCCTTTATCGCCTGCAGATATATCTCTCTGGAAGCCGGAATTATATGAAGCTGGAACCCTGGTTTCACCTTCTTCCCTTTCAGGATCGCAGCTGCTACCCTCAGATCTTCAATCCTGCCGTTGGTGCAGGTTCCGATAAGTCCCTCATGCACCACGGTGCCGGCGACGGAGGCGACAGATTTAACATTATCAACGTTATGAGGGGCAGCAACAAGCGGAAATACCTGCGAAAGGTCAATGGAAATACGGCAGTTGTATTCAGCACCTTCATCTGCCCACACTCCTGTTGTTGCTTCACCTGTATATTTCTGAAGAACGGCATCGGCAGGGAAAACAGCATTCTTCGCACCCATCTCTGATGCAAGGTTGGCAACCGTCATTCTCTCACTTATACTCAGGGTTGAGACTCCCTCTCCGTGAAACTCTATCGACATGTAGTTGGCGCCGTCAGAGCCAAGCATACCTATTATCCACAGTGACAAGTCCTTGGCACTGACACCCGGACGCAATTTCCCCTTGAGGTCAATTCTCATTGAAGGAGGCACAAGGAACCATGTCTCGCCCCGTTTCCAGATACCGGCTGCTTCGGTACGGTCAATACCTGCCGCAAGTGCATTAAATGCGCCTGCCGTGCAGGTATGACTGTCAGATCCGACAATTATCATCCCCGGCCGTGCATGGTATGACATCAACTGGTGACAGATACCGGTCCCTAAGTCATAAAACTTCATGATTCCCTGTTCGGTAACTATATTGCGTATGTCCTGGTACTGCGTTGCCAGCTTTGCGTCAGCAGGGGGTGCATTATGGTCAAGCACCACCAGCATTTGAGCGGGGTCAGCGACCTTCTGCCCTCCCATCTTGCGGAAAGTCTGGTAAATGCTTGAGGTATTGTCGTGGGTAAGTATTATGTCAGGTTTTCTGAAGACTATAGCTCCCTCAGGGGCGCCGAGTATCTTTTCAACAAATGTCTGTGGTTTCATATTGTCTGATGATAGGAATTAAATTTTTCCAAGAAGCCCGCCTTTAATATATATCTCATACTGTGCGTCATAGAACGGGCTAATAGTCATTTTCAGTCCGGTGCGTTCATTGACTGCTTCTCCGGTAAGAAGGTTTACCGTCAGTATGTCCTGATCCCTGAGACCGATCTTTTCAAACAAATCACAGGTAAGAACAGGGAACGCTGCATTAATGGCATTGCGCTCATAAATGGCTCCGAAGGAGCGTGCTATCACAGCCTGGATGCCCAGGGAAATAAAACAGTCCACCGCCTGCTGGCGGGAGCTTCCGCTGCCGAAGTTCTTACCGGCAATTATTATGTCACCTGCCCGGGCCTTCTGTGCAAAGTCTTTGTAACCTTCAAGGTTGTCAAAGGTATATTGCCCCATTTCGCGTATGTCCGTTATGGCAAGATAGCGGTTATGAAAGATCATGTCAGTGTCAATATTGTCACGTTCGATCATCCAGACCCTGCCTTTGATTGAGGTTGGGCGTTCCGGGCCGGTTTTCCGGGGATTATTTTTCTGCGTCACAGGCTGTCCTTCCGTTTTCTCAAATGCAACGGGTCTGGCAGGGATGGCATCAGGAGTTGTAATATACCCTGCCAGTGCCGAGGCAGCTACCACAGCGGGGGAACCAAGGAAAACACTGCCCTGCCCCTGCTTGCCCGGGAAATTACGGTTACCAGTGCTGACAGTCACTTCACCTTTACCGTTCTGTCCCACCTGCCCGGCTGCACATCCGGCACAACCGGCATTGGATACAAGTGCTCCCGCATTCTTGAATATTTCAATCAAGCCTTCAGCCAGGCACTCTTTCCAGACTTTATCGGTTGAAGGCACTATCTTAAGCACCACTCCCGGGGCTACTTTCTTTCCCCTGAGGATATCTGCCGCAGCACTCATGTCTTCAATGCGTCCGTTGGTGCAGCTGCCGATGAATGCAGAATCGATCCTTGTCAAAGGCAGTTCATTCACCGGTACGGTATCATGCGGTTGACCCGGTCTTGATACCATCGGCCTGAAGGTTGTAACGTCTATATCTGCAATAAGCTGATATGATGCGTCAGCATCAGCAAAGACAGGTTCAAAGGGTTCTTTGGTACGGGCGCGGCAATAGCTTATTATTTCTTCTGAAGGCGGAAAAAGAATTATTATTGCACCCATCTCAGTCGCCATAGATGAAATTGTTATGCGCTGATCGAGTGTCATTCTGTCAACTGCCCTGCCGTAAAGTTCGATACTGAACCCCAGGAGAGTGTTGGCTCCGTAGATATTGAGCAGGTTAAGTATAACATCCTTTGCAGTAACGTCTCCGGGCAACTCTCCGTTGAGGTTTATCTTCACGGATGAAGGCACCTTGAACCATACTTTTCCGGTGTTCCAGGCAGCGGCTATATCCATGTCGCCCATACCCTGTCCGAATGCACCCACGGCGCCAAGGATATTCGCGTGTGAGTCAGTTGATACTGCAGTGGCGCCGGGCCAGATATACCCCTCTTCAATAAGAATATGAGTTCCGATACCGGCATTGATATCATAGACCTTAATATCATTATTACGGGCGAATTTCCGGCAGATATGCTGGTTTACTGCATATTTCTGGTCGGAACCGGTAGGATTGCAGTCGAACGTAAAGAATGTCCTGGCAGGATTGTCAACCGACAGACCGAAGTCCTCGAGATTCCTGACGACATTGGCTCCGCCGAAATCCCTCGCCGCACGGGTGTCAATGCCAATATCGATAATGTCCCCGGGTTTTACGCTCCCGTATTTTGAATGCAATGCAATAATCTTTTCGGTGATTGTCATTCCCATGATAAAGTGTTTTAGGATTTACCCGGAGGCAAAATTAGCATTCCGGATTGTTATTTATAACGATAAATATCATTTCCTGGCAGGAAACGGAAATAAATAACAGCGAAGGAATTACTCAGCTCCTGTATTGTGCCCTGTAGTCGCGTGCAGACATTCCCGCGTGCTTTCGGAACTGCTTGTTGAAGTTTGATACTGTAGCGAATCCGCACTCGAAGACTATCTCATTTATCTGGTGGTCGGTTTCCCGGAGGAGGTAGCATGCTTTATTTGTCCGCACCTGGTTCACATAGTCGACAAAACCGCTTCCCGTGCTGTGTGAGAAGAAGCGGCTGAATGAATGAGGACTCATTTTTGCAATGGCTGCGACCTCCTTAACGGGTATAGGCCTGAAGAAGTTCTCCCTGACAAACGAGCATACATCAGTCAGGCGCCCGTCAATCACTTCATGTCCGTTATCAGAGGCTTCTCCCGAGAGCAGCTTATATTTTTCAGCAGAACATAAAGTCTCGAAAAGCTGAAACAGGCTTACCATCTTCCTCATGCCAGTCTCTGTAAGCATTCTCCTGAGAGGCTCTTCAGCTGCTCTTCCGGTCTCAGCTGTAAAGGAGATGCCCCTTGAAGCGTCATCAAGCAGGCGACGCAGCTGCATCATCTCAAATTGCGACAGAATAGGTTCTCCAAGCGATTCACGCTTGAAATGACACATGATGGCATGATAGCCCGTGTCGTTCTCATCCTTTTTGTAGAAGTTCCAGAAGTGTTTAAGGTCAGGACCGTAAATCACAAGATCATAGCGGTCAAAGATCTCCACCGAGTCACCCGCCACGCGCGTTCCGTTGCCGGTGATATTCAGGACAATCTCATATTCAGGATGGACATGCAGAAAACTGCTCTCGCTGTCGATCCATTCAGCCCTGAAGCCGGAGCCGTCATCATGCCTGATGCTGATAATTTCAGGAATCATAAGGAAAAATGTTTAATGTCAGGGTAAGTAATGATCCAAATATTCCGACTAAAATTACTAAAGTAAATGAGAACTGGGTCCGGCGTTTATCACCATAATTCATTATTTCGTCAAATATTTGCTTTGTGTGAAATATTTTGTTATATTTGTATCAAAGCTATTGCTTAAGGTAAAAAGAGGAGAGCAAGGGTTACTTGTGGGAATCAAAAGGATTGTATTGCAGACATTGACTTTCACATGGACCTATCGGCTGACTACCATAGGTTACTTCCTTTTATCAGACAGTAGATTCCGGGATTATCTCATAAGCCCGTTCCTTAAAGCTCCACATTGACCCTCTCCTCTTTCTTTTTTGTACCTGCCCATGAAAACCTTCCTACGACGATTTGAGAATAACAGGGAACTGATCATCCTCTTTGGTACGTGGGGTATCGATGAAAAGGCTTTTTCAACTCTCTGCAGTGACAAGGTTGATTTTATCCTATTCTATAACTATTCAGCTGACGAGCCACTCATTCTGCCGGAGATGAAGACTTACAGGAGGGTGACCGTTATCGGGTGGTCGCTGGGAGTATGGGCTGCAGAGTATTACAGCCGCAGGATGGGCATAAAACCTGATCTGACTATCGCCATTAACGGTACACCTGTGGCGGCTGATGATAAATACGGAATTCCCCTGAGAATATTTGAGGCAACCCTCGAGAATATCTCCAACTACAGCATGGGGAAGTTTTATCTCAGGGTTTTCGGTACGCGCAGCCGCTTTGAGATGAACAGACAGAATATACCTTCCCGCTCCGAAAAGTCGCTCCATGACGAACTGCGGTGGCTCTACAACAGGATGATGGAGCCTGTGGCAACAGGTTTTGTCTGGGATTATTCGCTAATAGGCTCGGAAGACAGGGTATTCAGAGCATCAAACCTTATCAGTTACTGGTCAGAGCACCCTGAGACAAGGCAGATAATAGTTAATGCACCGCATTATCTTTTTGATAACTGGGACACTATTGAAGACCTGATAAGGTTTGTAAGAAGGTTCCGTCTTTCGCCTTTCCGCAATAAATAATTCTTAAACGTCACGCAGGAGTACATTTGCCTCAGATGTGGCAATCATTGTCTCAAACGTGGTCAGCGCGGCGTCAATCTTCTTGTAGTCTGCGTTATTAACCACGATTTTATGAGATGAGCCTGAATTGTCAAGCTTTTCGAGGACGAATGAAAGGGTCATCCTGTTGATATCGGTGGCCGGCTGATAGACATATCTGTCCTCAGTGTCATCCCAGAATTCAGTCGCGAGTCCGGCACCATGCAAATCGTCGAGGCATTCATGTACGGTTCTGACCGGTAAACTGAGCTCAAGAGATATCTCTTCAGGCGATCTCGGCTTAACCCCTTTAATAAAGTCATTGGTCAGGAAACGCAGCACAAGGAGCGACAGCCTTTTTTTCTGTCTCGGTGAAACCGTCTGGACATCAAATTCGAACTCATATCGTGTTATGTTCTGGAGATAATATGAAAGCTGAGCCCCCACAAGCACCACCACCCAGCTCATCTGCACCCATATCATCAGAAGTGGTATGGCTGCAAAGCTCCCGTACAGGGTACCGAGTTTTGATATCCCCATCTGCGATTCTACATACAGTATCTGCAGGATCTGGAGAGCAATACCTGCCAGCAGACCTGCCACTGCAGCCGGTCTTACCTTTACCCTGGTGTTAGGCATCACAAGATATGCCGCGGTAGCCAGGGCACACAACAGAATATACGGAACCATCTGGACAAGGAATGAAACCACTGGTTTCAGCCCATCAAGAATATCAGACTTGCTGAGCAGGTCATTGAGCCTGGTCGATGCAAGCACTGTGACGCTGCTGGATGCTATCAGTACAATTGGCAGAAGAATGATAATGGCAAGATAATCGGTTATCTGGCGATACCACGCCCTCGTCTCTTCGACCCTCCAGATCGAGTTGAGGGTGGTCTCAACGTAGGAGAGCAGCTGACCGGTCGTATAAAATAACAATGCAACACCCACCCCTGCTATCCATCCCCCGCTGGCCTGCTCAAGCATGGTATTGGCGAAATCAAGAATCCAGGCCATCACCTGTTCCTCGTTGTGGAACTGCGTAATAATCTGAGCTCTCAGCTGATCCTGCATTCCAAACCCCTTTGCAATACCGAAACCCAGTGCCACCATGGGTATTACCGACAATATGGTAAAAAAGGTGAGGGCTGAGGCTTTAATATAGATATTATCCCTCTTTATACCTTTGAAAACCATGTAGATAATACGTATCTGACAAATCCAGTAAGCTTTGTTTCCAGTGAGCCTGTTCATCGGAGTCTTCCAGATATCTGTCCGGATCCTGTTATAAGTCTCCTTGATCCATTTAAAGGGATTCTTCATTTTCAAAGATTTATACCGGACTACAAATTTAACAAATGATCTTCAAACACTATTATTATCTTCACATTTTGAAATCAGAAGGATGATTATCACCATTAAAGAGTTTTTCAGGGGAGCACAAGAGGCTGAGGGAGTGACAGTTATAATTGACGTCTTCAGAGCCTTCAGCACTGCATGCTATGCTTTTGACAGCGGTATCAGGCGACTTATTGATGTTGCCACCCCTGACGAAGCATTTACTCTCAGGGAAAAACTGAAAACCGGGACAATTATTGCAGGAGAATGTGATGAGAAGAAGCCTGAAGGCTTCGATATGGGTAACAGTCCTACTGAAATGATGACCGGCAACCTGCAGGGAAAAACGATGATACATTGCACAATGGCAGGCACGAACGGCATAATGAGGGCGACGGGTGCCACAGAAATACTGGGTGCAGGACTGGTAAATGCCGGAGCAGTAGCCTCTTATATCAATATGATCAATCCGGGGAAGGTGACCCTTGTTGCAATGGGATACCGGGGAGTTGATTCAGCTGAGGAAGACCTCCTTTGCGCCAGATACATTAAAGAACTGCTGAATGGCAATGAGACAGATATTAATGATGAGATAAATGCCCTGAGAAAAGGGTCAGGAAGCAGATTCTTCAATCCGGAAAACATTTCTTTCAGCCCCCCTACCGACTTCTTCCTGTGCACTGACCTGAACAGGTTCAACTTTGTACTTAAAGCTGTAATGACCACCTCAGGCTATGCCGAAATTCTCAGACTTGACATGAACCATTAGTATTATCTGGCAGGAAAATTGTATAACTCAATTCAGCTAGTTATCCCGATATGAAATTTAAGTACTTCATCACAATAACTCTGGCTTTGGCATTGCCGGGTTTTTCTCTGCTGAGCGGCCAGACCGGCCATTCTGTCGGAATCACAGTCAAGGGGGCTCCGGAAACAAAAATAAGACTTGCATATCATCTTGGCAGTGAGCAATATATAAAAGACAGCTTAACCACTGATAGAGATGGAAGGGGAAGGTTTACGGGCAGTGAAAAGCTACTGCCAGGTGTTTATATGATTGTATTTCCGGGGAACACATTTTTTGAGTTCCTTGCAGGTGAAGATCAGCATTTTGACATCAGCTGTGATATGAAGGACCCTGTGGGGACACTGGCTTTCATTGGTTCGGATGAAAATGACCGGTTCCTGGAGTACCAGCGTAAGTGGAAGTCGCTTCAGGAAGAGGCCACGGCCGTAAGTGAAAAACTCAAAGCGGCATCACCCTCCGGCGGTGAGGCGGTTGCATTAAGGCAACAACTCAGTGATCTCGAAACAAAAATGAAGCAGTACCTCAGGGAAACGTCGGAAAACAACAAAGGCACCCTCCTGGGAGCCATAGCGAGGTCAATTATCCCTGTCGAACCCAATCCTCAGAAAGTCCCGGCAGGGATGGCAAACCCTGATTCAATTTCGCGTATATGGTCATATCTCTACTATAAGGATCATTTCTTTGACAATATTGACTTTTCAGAGCCGGGCCTGATCCGGAGCCCAGTACTGGGCGGAAAGCTTGAACAGTTCTTCAGCCAGGTTGTGATACAAATGCCGGATTCAATAAACAGGGAAGCTGACAGGGTACTGGACATGAGCAGTAAAAACAAAGAAGTCTTCCAGTATGTTGCCATGTGGCTGCTGAACAGGTACGCCACAAGCGAGATAATGGGACAGGATGCCGTTGTGGTTCATCTTGCCGACAGGGTTTACCTTGCCGGAAAGGCACCCTGGGCTTCAGAAGAGTATATAAATGAATTAAGGAAAAGAGTTGACAGGCTCAGGCCGAACCTGATCGGCACGAAAGCCGCAGAGATGGTCATGAGCAGCTTCGCCGGATATTATGTATCACTCTATGATGTCAAGGCTGAATTCACCATAGTCTATTTCTGGGAGCCTGATTGCGGACACTGCAAAGAGGCAACACCGGTCCTCAAGGCATATTATGATGCTAACAAAGACAAAGGAATTGAGGTATTTGCAGTCTGCACACAGTCTGACCGGGAAAAATGGGAGACTTATATAGCTGACCACGGGCTTAATTGGATCAACGGCTGGGACCCCCAGCGCTTAAGCCGCTTTGATTATTTCTACAACGTCGAATCGACTCCTCTTGTCTATATCCTCGACAGGGATAAAAAGATTATTGCCAAACGAATTTCTGTTGAAGATATTGGACCATTCATCGAAAACTACCGGAAATATGAAGCCCAGCTTCAGTCGCCGGCCGGGAGGTGACTTATCAGGTTATATAAGGAAGTATAACACTCTATTTCTGAATTATTTATCAGTATCCATTCAATTGTGTTGCCGGTTTCATTGACGATCACTTTCAGATCAGCAGCAGGCATAATCATATAGCCTGATCTCCGCAACGCTCTTTCGGTAAGTTCCCTTACAACACCTGTGCTTTCCAGTGCAACCGGCGACAGTCTTTTTCTAACAAAACTGAATGTTCCGGCCGTCTGACTGAAAGAAAGAAGGGGGCTTTCAAAGGTTCTGGCAAGAATACCCGATATCATAAGATCTTCCGGGGCTCCCTGTGTTACTCCCTCTTCTGTCATCAGCCATAACCTGTCGGCCTCATTTATCGCCGTATCCAGATCGTGAGTTGAGTAAATAACGCATTTGCCCTTTTCCCTTGTCAGCTTCCTGAGGAGACCGACGATGCTGTACCGTGACGGCAGGTCAAGGAAAGCGGTAGGTTCATCCATAACCAGAAGGTCGGTGTCCTGGGCAAGTGAACGTGCTATCAGTGTCCGCTGTCTTTCACCATCCGATATATTATCAATATTACGGTCAGCCAGGGGAAGTAAACCGGTAACCTCAAGAGCTTCATTGACATACCTTTCATCATCGGCATTCAGCGACCCGATCCAGTTTGTATATGGAAAGCGTCCGAGGGCGACCACTTCCCGGACTTTTATATTTCGCATTGCGATGGGCTCCGTAGAAGTGAAGCTCACGATCCTGGGCAGGCCTGACCTGCCTATTGTGTGTATATCCCTGCCTTCCAGTCTGACAATTCCATGCAGGGAAGGCTGCAGTGCCACCATCGTCCTGAGAAGAGTGCTCTTGCCTGTGCCGTTACGCCCTATCAGTGCCACGAGCTCGCCATGGTGCGCGGTCAGAGAAAGATGATCCATCACCGTCCTGCCCATACCCTGTGTCAGGTAACCGATGGCAAGGTCAATTGTCTCTGCAATAATATTACCTGTCCCCGTCATAATTTCTTCACGAGTCCCGCTCTGCCCAATATGATCCACAACACAACAGGTATACCTATCAGTGAGGTCACGGTGTTGACCGGTATTATCTGGCCTCCGCCTGGCAGTGTTGAGATTATGTCACTTATCAGTAGTATCACGGCTCCGCATATAGCCACACCCGGCATGAGAGTGCGGTGGTCGGTTGTGCCAAGGATAATGCGTGTAATATGAGGAACAGCAACGCCTATAAAGGCCAGGGGACCGCAGAATGCGGTGACGCTTCCTGCAAGGATGCTGGCTGAGGCAAGCAGAACGATCCTTGTCCTTTTCAGATCAACTCCCACTGTTTTTGAGAAGCTTTCGCCCATAAGCATGGCATTGAGTGGCTTGACCATAATAAAGGCTATCAGCATTCCTGCAAGTACAGCCAAAGACAGTATCCTGATCTGAGGATAGGACATATTGCCCAGGTTGCCCATCGTCCATATGACATATGTCTTGAGCATAGCTTCATTGCTGAAGTACTGCAAAAGGCTCACTACGGCTGAGATGGCGCTGGCCAGAAGCAGTCCGACGATAAGTACTGTCATTATGTCGCGAACGCGTGCCGAGACAGCCATGATTATCGCCATCACCGCTCCGGCGCCGGCCCACGCAGCCAGTATCAGGCTCCAGCCCTGCAGCGGACTGCCGGGGTTGAAGCTGAAGAGTGGCGTGATTGTCAGCACTGTCAGTGCAACGCCCAGGCCGGCGCCGGAGCTGACACCAAGTACATCAGGACCGGCAAGGGGATTGCGGAAGAGAGTCTGCATCAGCAATCCGCTGACTGACATCGCAGCACCTGCAATGACCGCCGTCAGAGCCTTGGGAAGGCGGAACTGCATTGTTATGATCTCACCGCCGGGTGTCCCCTGACCGAAGAGCGATCTGAGCACATCACCGGCTTCAAGACGCGTGCTGCCAACCAGCAGATCAACCATCAGAAGCACGATCATGAGCAGGAACAGGGCAATAATACTCAGGCGCTGTGACTGCTGTTTTGGTTTTCCGCTCATTTCAGCCTCCTGTAATAAAGTTGTTTGTGGTCAGGCAATAACTCGGGATGAATGATGCTGATAATGTCCTCCAGCAGAAGGTCAGGGCGCACAACAGCGCTCTCCCAGTAGTCATTTCCGCCTGAGGGTGTCGTTCTGTTCCTGTTGTTCCATATGTTTCCGGACCTGTAGACCAGCAGCTTCGTCATGCGATGATCTGCTGCAGCTATTTCGTCAAGACTTCCGGCTGTTCCGGGATTAATCCATATATCCGCCTCCGTGGCCCGTCTGAAGACTGCCTCGACCGAGAAAGGCACTGAATTTGGTTCGCGGAGATCATCAAAGAGATACTTCCCCCCGGCATCTGAAATGAGTCTTCCAATATATGAATTGACCGGTGCAATATACCATACACCCTCCCATGGAGCACCCAGCAACACCTCAGGATGTTCCTTCACATTGGCTCTGACCATGTCAGCATGGCTTAGATAAGCGTCGGAAACCTTTCTGAAAAGACTGTCGGCCAGGGCTTCTTTTCCTGTAAGCAGCCCGAACACCCTTATCCATTCGCACCTGGCAAGGGGGTGTTCCTCAAGGTAATCAGCATTATACATGACCTTCACCCCCATTTCTTCAAGCTTGCGCAGATATTCTGCTGATGAGGCCCCCACACCGTATGCTATGAGAAGGTCAGGTTTCAGTGAAACAACAAGCTCCTTATCAAGATTGCTTTCATAGCCTACATCAGATATCCTGCCGCGATTAATTGCTTCCTGAATTAGCGAGTCATAAATAAGATCAGTACCCGATATGCCGACAATGGTTTCAACAGCATCAAGGGCTCTCAGCATTGCTGTATGCGTTGTTGACATGCATACGATCCTCTGAACAGGAACCCTAATAACCGACGCTTCCGGAACTGTGTCAGGCAGCCCGGCATCACGATTGACAATGTAATAAACCAGCTCAGTGCCGCTTGTGTTTTGCCACGGATTTGTGATGACAAGCCTCCTGTAACCCGCAAATTCATCAATACGGAAGTGCGATGCGGAATATCCTGCACTTTTAGTAGTGTCATTCAGGTTTTCCGCAGGGCGATTGCCATTGCGGCAGGAAGAAAGTAAAAGGGTTGCTGCAAGAAGAACTGCATCAATTCTCATCACCTTGAACCTATTTTAATCAGAGTGCCCGTATAGGTCAGGCTGTCATTGATCAGGCAATAATGATATATTCCCTGTGCAAGTGAAGGAAGTTCTACGGTCAGAATACCCGGAAAGATGTTTTTGTACTCTGAGGCACTGACTACATGTCCGACGTGATCATAGATAGTCAGTTTTGATGATGCTGAACCTGTGTCAGTGATACTGAATGAAACGCTGCTGCTGAACGGATTGGGAAATACGTTCAGAGGCGAGGGATCCGCCGATGGATTATCCACACTGTTAAGAACGGAATTTTCGACCATGATAACACTTATCGCCAGGGAGACCGGAGCCGGAAATGAAGGATGGTCCGTAAAGGGCCTCCAACTGGTGCCGTCATTGAACCATGCAGTGTTCTGGCCTGGCAGAAGATAGGGTGCAGAATGTTCTACAGCAAACTGGGGCTGGGACTGGGTAAGATTATTCTTATAATATATCCCATAACCAACATAATATGAGCCCGATACGGGAACTGTCCTGCCGAAATCCACTTCCAGGTCATAATCATTCCTGACTTCACGCAGTTTGATAAGCCGTGATGCAATGACTGTTCCCGGACGTGTTCCTCCGGCCCAGATGTAAACACGTATTGAATCGGTTTCTGACAGGTACCATGTTGCAGCTACCCTGAGATGCACCCAGGCTATCTCCCCGGTTCCTGAAAAAGCAAAGTTCTCAGCATATTTAACAAGACTGTCCGAATTATGTCCTGTTGAAAAGCCAAACTCCGGAGACAAATATGCATCAGTTGTTCCTGCATCGCTCACCGGGATATTGTGTAGCGTGTCGGACCTGGAGAGGTTATAACCATACGGATCACGCCCGTTGACAATCGTGGCACCGGTGGACAACGGGTCAAGCCATGGCTTGAGGTTGGTATCAGTGATGTTTGTCAGACTGAACATTTTACTCAGCTTGGCGAAGTAGTCATTCTGGGGATTTGCGCATGTGGCCGCGCCTCCTGTGAGGGTACCGCGCAGACGCCCGTTCTGATCAAACAGAGGGCTCCCTGAAGAGCCGTGTTCTGTTGTCCCCATATCCCATGTCACTATCCGCCAGAAACCATCGGAAGTAAACCCTGCCACAGGATAAGAGGAACTTACGGGGGAGTTGTCGTCAATTGATATCTTCATTACATCTCCTTCCGGGTGATGCAGGGTATAGGTATTTGAAGGAGCAGAGGCAGTTATGTTCCACCCTGCAAAGTAAGGCTTGAAAACCAGCGATGGAAACTTGTTGAGTTCTACCAGGGTGAAGTCTATGTCAGGATTTGAAGCTCTCAGCAACGAACCGCTCATGGAGTGCATATTGGTAAGATCCGGACCGTCGCACCACGGACTTTCATAGTTAAAAACAAATATCGTGTTCGAAGCATCAGTAGCGGTTTCTATGCAGTGCTGCGCCGACAGAACATAGGCTTTATAATCACTGCCGGTGTTGTTAACAAGCACGCCTGTGCAAAGTTCGGCACCTGCCACAAGCAGACGTACCGTTGAGCGGGATGATTTCAGGTAATTGGCATTGGCGGAACAGTTTATATCTACCTCGCAAACATCTGAACGGCCAAAATAGGCATCCTTCGTACCGGTAAGCCCGAAAAAACCTGCGAAATCATGTGCGACCTGCTTTACCCCTATTGCCCCTTCTGGTACGGATTTCCCCGGGAAATGGCATTCAAGGACCATCCTGTCACCGGGCACTGGCAGCAAAGGCATGGTGATCTTATTGGTTCCGCTCTCATTTGTGAATGCTCCCCTTACTACCTGGCGGCCATAGTCATAGACATAGACATAGGCTCCGTCAGGGAGGTCAAACGGTGAAAGTATAAGGTTAAGTGAGAGTGCTCCCTTTGATGAGAAAGGCATCACCCAGACAGTCTCACTTCCATCTCTGACCGTATACCCGGCATTCTCAGGGGTAAGATTAACCTGTACCGGTATGGCGAACTGAAGAGGCTGGTCCTTTGGCTGGTCCATCGAGCGCATTATCTCAATCTGAGCAGGATCGACTTTCAGATCGTACCATAAAGTGATATTCTGAAAGAGCGGTTCTCCTGCCGGATACTCTGTCTGACCGTAAATTGTAACGGATGACAGTAAAACCACGATTGAAATGATATGTCTGCCTTTCAATCTCTTATCGTTGTCGGGTTAAATTTAGTCAAAAAGTGCTTTGGATCAGATAAGATGTGAAATTGACATGCAGTTTGAACCGGTCTTCATAAGATTTTAGTCTTGTTTGAAAACGTCAAATTCATTTTCAGAGTATACGTTCTCCCGGGCATCGGGTAATACCGGACACTTTCAGTTGACTTGTTGAAAATATTATTCACTTTCAGATCTACAGAAACGGTTGATTTCCCTATTTTTATCACAGCACCCGCGTTGGCGTCAGCAAGAAAAGAAGGTGGAAGCCATTCGCTGTTATCTGATATTGTAAATGTCCTGCTCTCGTATACCCCGGTCATACCAGCTCTTAAAAATTTCCAGCCGGCAGTCATATTAATATTCAGGAGATGGAGCGGAGTGTATACCAGTTGTTTGCCCAGCGAAACATCGTTGAGCATATCTGAGGAGGCAACAACCGAACGGGTAAAGGCATAGTTTATATAAGCATTGATATTTCCTTCACTAACAGGGAGTTCAGTACTTACTCTGCCCTCTATTCCTCTGACATTCACACTATTGATATTTTCTGCAGACCAGATCCCGTTTTCTCCGGGCACCCACTGGATCAGATCGTTAACCCTGGAGGCGTGAATTGTTATGTCAACGCTGTTGCGTAAACCTGACGGAGCAATGCTCACGAACGAATAAGCTGCCTCTCCTCCCAATGATTTTTCGGGCATAAGATCAGGGTTTCCACCTGGAATCCAGTAAAGGTCATTCAGGCAGGGCAGCTTCGAATTGCGGCTGATACTTGATTTAACAATATGTTTGCCGTCGCCTGAGAGCACCCAGGTGGCACCCGCTGTAAATTCCGGCATCGATGTCGTTCCGGTGACGACAATCTGCCTTGCCTGGAAGATGACCCTCAGCCTTTTGACGGGATTATACCTGGCAGCCAGTGATGAAGAAAATACATTTCGAAGATAAGTTGTTTCATAACTGATAGCCCGTGCTCTCTGGAATTCATCCCCGGCAATGAAAATGATCTCCGCCTTATCATTTATCGGGTATCCCAGACGCGCTTTCAGCATGTATATTTCTGACCTGTTGTCCCCTGAAAGGGCAAATGCTTCATTATTGTAAAGGTTTATATCGTACGATTCACCTGCTGTAATTTCAGCTTTCAGTCTTCCCGGAGCAGCCGAATATTTTATCACGCTCCTGACCGACCTGTCTTTCTGTGTCTCTCCATAATTCTCCTGTTCCGTTGTCACCGGGCCCGGCAGCTCGCGGTATGTATCATTATACCAAAAGTGTGCAGTAAGCACAGAACGCCTGACACGAAATGCGAGATCGGTCATGATACCGCCGGAGGCTGAGGCTGAATTAGTCCTCCTCTCGCCATCAGCGCCATCAGGGTCATTATTGTTTACAAAAAGAAAATCATTATCTGCTTTGCCGCCCCAAATACTCAGGTTCGCGGATAACTTTTCATTGCCTGTCCGGAAAATCAAAGATGAAGCATAATCGTCGTAGCTGCCTGCCCTGATGGTCAGCGATCCTTCCGTGCCTCCCTTAAAGGATGGCTCCGACAGCAATTCTATCTTGCCACCGACTGATCCCGTGATGTCCTGCAGGTCAGATCCGCCTTCCGTTATAAGCATTGAAGAAGCTGCAAAGACAGGTATAATCGCAAGGTCAATCTGACCCGGGCCGGGAGCTGTAACGGAGAGGCCATTCCAGGTGACCAGTGTATGATTACCGGACATGCCTCGCATCGAGACTGATGCCAGACCGTTTGTGCCGTAACGCTTGACGGAGATGGAACTGACTGACTTAAGCAAAGTGGCAATGTCATCTTCCTGGTAACGCATCAGGGTGACTGAATCAATCCTGGTGACACTGTAGGGAGAATGTCTCACCGAAGCAGGAGCTGTGACGGTAACAGCTGAAATATTTACCGTATCATCAAAAAACATATCCTGAGCCTCGCAGGGCCTCAGCAGGCTGAACTGCAAAACAAATATTGCTGCCGGAATAATATACCGGCGCAACAGGGGCGGGTTAATATAGGTAAATGACCTCTTAAACATAACTTTTCTTCCCGAAAGCTCCTTCAACAGGATACGTTCTGGCAGGTCTTCTGACTCATCCCTACTCGCCGGGCCTTCCCGCCCGCCGATTGGCGGACAGTGGCGGGATTTCCGGCTGTAATGATCCGCCAAAAGGGCGGAACAGGCTTCACAGCAGCGGGTACTGTCCCTGATTTAAACAGGGTTCCCTTTTCACTGCCGGTAAAAAAAACCGGCAGCACCAGAATGAAACAAAGGTAATAATAATCGAATAATTGCGGCTGATAATTATTAACAGGTACAGACAGAAATGTTCATTTCATAATGAACCTCAACTCCCCTCCTGCCATGATCTCACTATAGGTTATATAGTTACGGTTAAGTTTCCGATGGTTAAGAAAGACCTCACTGACATTTACCTTATCCGGTGCATTATTTTCTGCAATGACTTTAAAGGTCTTCCTTCCGGGTAAACTTATCTCAGCCCTGTCAAGGGAAGGACTGCCAAGGATGAACCTGCTGTCTGCAGGGTTTACCGGATAAAAGCCCATTGCTGAAAAGATATACCAGGCTGACATCTGCCCGCAATCCTCATTGCCGCACAGGCCATCTTTTTCCGCAGTGTACATCTCACTCATGATCCTTCTCACCATTGTCTCTGTTTTTTCAGGTGCACCGGCCATTGAGAATAAATATGCTATGTGATGCGAAGGTTCGTTGCCCTGAGCATATTGCCCTATCAGTCCGCTTATATCAATCGAAGCGTTTTCGCCTTTCACCGCCTCCTTAACCATGAACAGGGAGTCAAGGCGCCGGATGAAGCGTTCCCTGCCGCCAAACAGCGATATCAGCCCTTCAACATCTTGAGGTACGAGCCAAGTGTATTGCCATCCGTTTCCCTCGGTGAAATCGGAGTTGGTATGGTGTGAATAAAGCGGATCATAGCCCGGGCGCCAGGTGCCGTCGCTCATTTTGCCACGGACGAAGAAAATTGAAGTGTCAAAGAGGTTACGGTAGTTTTTCGACCTCTCCAGGAAGGCGGCGGCCAGGTCCCTTTTTCCCATGTCTGCAGCCATCTGGTATATGCACCAGTCGTCAATGGCGTACTCAAGCGTCTTGGAGACTGATTCATTCTCAAGATCGGAAGGGATATAGCCGTATTTCCTGTACTGATCAAGCCCCCTGAAATCAAGACCGGCAGAATGCAATGATGCGCTCAGGGCGCTGTCATAATCAAATCCCCGGATATTCTTATGTATCGCATCAGCTATCACCGGGACTGAATGGTAACCTATCATGCAGTTGGTTTCGTTCGCGACAAGAGACCAGACCGGCAGCTTACCCTGCTCCCTTCTGATTGAAAGCATCGTATTAATGAAGTCAGGAACCATGTCAGGCACCGTTATTGTGAACAGCGGGTGGGCTGCCCGGTAAGTGTCCCATAACGAAAAGACGCTGTAATTGACAAAGTTTACGGCGGTGTGTATCTCATGATCTGTACCGCGATATCTGTTATCAGCATCCATGAAAAGACTCGGTGCTATCATGGAGTGGTAGAGTGCGGTGTAAAAGACTTTCAGGGCAGCGGTGTCAGCTGAGGCAGCTTTAATGACACTGAGTTTGTTCTGCCATGACTGGCCGGCCCGGGCGGCAGCAGCGTTGAAATCCCAATCCGGCATCTCCTCCTTCAGATTATCTGAAGCACCTTCTTCATCAACAGCAGAAATTCCGGTTTTAACGACCAGGTCATCCCCTTTCCTGAGCTCAAATCCCAGAATGCAGGCAATGTTTGTACCTTCAACGTAACTGCCTTCAGTTTTCATCCCTGATTTTATCATAATTACGCTGGAAGGCCTGACTGAAAAAAGAGTGGAAAAGTACACGAATTGTTTTTCTGCCCACCCGGATGAGATGCGTCTGCCGGAGAGGGTGCTGCCATCCCATTCAAGGCTGCAGTCAGTTGGTCTGTCCCAGTTAACTGCAAACCCCAGATCAACCAGAACACCCATAACGCCATCAGCGGCAGCAGTATACCTTTGAATACCGCAGCGAGGGGTTGCGGTAAGCTCCACATCAACTCCGTTAGCCAGGGCAACAGCGTAGTAACCTGGTCTTGCCTGCTCGGCTTCATGCGAGAAATAACTCCGGTTAAGTTTGGCCAGTGATGCCGTGCTGTCAGCCAAAGCAAGGCTGAATTCATTCATTGAAGGGAGGAAGAGTATATCGCAAAGATCACCTATTCCGGTGCCGCTCAGATGCGTATGACTGAAGCCGGCTATGACAGAGTCAGAGTAATTATAACCCGAACACCAGTCCCACCCGGAGGTTCCGTTATCCGGACTGAGCTGAACCATCCCGAAGGGTGTTGTTGCCCCGGGGAAGACATGACCATGAGAAGCTGTTCCGATGAAAGGATCGACAAAGCCTGTCAGATCTCTTTCAGCAGGTGTGCTGCATGAGAAGGCTATTACCGTCAGTACCGCAGCGACAAGTCTTATATTCCTCATTCTCAATGGTTATCTGATATACTTTCGTATTTGCTCTCCCGTGCCAATTCTGTATCCTTCCGATAGGAAAAGAATATTACCGGTGCGGTCACAGCACACCACCACCGGAAGAGGATGATCTGCCATACTGCCATTAAGTGATGACAGCATTAAAGCCAGTTCATTGTCAGGAGCATAAATGCTGTTTCCGGGCAATCCGTTAATATCCCCAGGTTGAAAAGATTCAGAGGTTGCGGAAGGATTATACATGAAAATGAAATTCCCTCCCCACTCATCAAACTCTTTTTTTAGCTGCAGAAGATCATTGAGTATATGACGTGTAGGCTCTTTCCCCGGTTCGATCCAGATCAAGACGACTCCCTTGCCTGAAAGGGATTTAAGCGCAGTTTTTTTACCGTTATAAGGTGTAATAGTCTTTTCAAAGTCGATTTTTCTCCCTGTCAGGAGGTTATTTTCCTTGTGACGTAGTTTGACCTCTACTCTGGCATCTTCACCCATGGAAAGCTCAAAGAAGTTCAGTGAGGCGAGTACGTTGCCGTTCCCCTCTCTGTTGCCTGTTGTAAGCATATACCTGCCCGGGGCTAGTGGTAGCTTTTCAGGTATATCTTCCACTCTTACCCCCTCTCCGTAGTCAAGGGTTTTGTAAAGGCCATTTTCAAGCACTGCCAGGGTGAAATGGATATTATATTGCGGCACAGGTGACTTCTCCTTAGAGAATAAAGTGACAAACCCTTTTTCTCCTGAAAACCTTCTCTCGCCGGTGAACCAGACATCATGCCATTCGCCGGCCTCAAAATACTCAGGTTTTCCAGTGCCGGGCGCCAACCGTGCCGGATACCCTATAGTACGACACATAGCCACAAAGAATATATCACGCGAGTGCCTGTCAGTAGTGCGCAGCCTTAAAACGCCTTCAGGGGTCAATGGCGTACCGTAGTAATTCTCAGTTTCAGTGATCGTTATGGCAGTGTCAATCCAGCCGGCAATTGATGACGGATGAGCAGCAAAGCTGCTGTAAAGGTCTTCAGTCATCGCTTTAAGCGAACTTCTGAAAGGGCTGAGTATTTCATTGTCAACTCTCGGAGAAAGGATCCATTTATCATAGAAGTGCTCTTCCATAGTATCAGGTCTCGCGATAACATTAGTCAGATGGTCATTAAGGATGTCATGTGGAGTGTCACGGAGGTCTTTCTCAGAAATATTCTCGAGGAGTCTTACTGCCAGATCAGCTTTAGAACCGGAGCCTGATATGAAAGATGCAATTTCCATGTAATTGCCCATGGATGAGTGCAACAGCTTTGTAATATGTTCTTCGTCTATTCCACTTGATGAAGAGAGTTCAGCAACGGATACGTCAGTCATCCAGGAATTGATTCGCGACTGCCTTATGCTGTCTTCCTTTTTGAGCATCAGGTTGTTCAGCCTCACAAGCTCTTCTTCAATTCCGGGAAGCGGTGTCAGCATCAGCGGGGCAACCAGGTCTGTACTTATGGTTACGGGAGGATGAACTGATGATATGGTGACCTTTATCGCAGTATCAGACGGGGAAGCAAAAGTAAATCCGTACCGTGATCCGTCGTCAGCCCATATAAGAAGTGATCCCATACCTGTCGTAAGACGACTCGTACCCTTCTCATCGCAAACCAGTGTGGAGAGCGGATAAAATTCAGCATAATTGTATAATAAATATCTGACGGCAGCTTTCGGAACCGGGACTCCGGCAGTATCGGTGACAATCACCTCAAGATCTTTAGTGATTGCATATCTGTCGAGTGTATTTATTTCGGCGAAGAGCTTCTCTCTTCTTATCAGAGGCTCTTTGTCTTCATACCTGCCGAAAGCTCTCGTATGAATTAGCATTGCCCGCCTGGCGGGCTCGGTGAACCATCCTCTGTCCGTAACTGGTTCGGGCTCGCACGCTCCCATGTAATGCCAATTACCATCTATCCATACTTCAACCCAGGCATGATTATCATCGGTGTGAGCCCAGCGGGGAGTATAGACCTGTCTTGCAGGCAGACCTGCGGTGCGAAGGGCAGACACGGTCAGAGTCGATTCCTCACCGCAGCGTCCCCTGGCAGATAGTATTGTTGCCATGGGTGATGAAGTGCGAATGTCAGAAGGCTGGTAAGCGACTTTTTCATGGCACCAGTGATTGATCTCAAGCGCAGCCCCGGTTGCATCAAGCCCTTTAATGCGCGACTTCAGTTCTTCATAATAAACGAGCCTGAAGCTGTCAGGGTTTTCATTGTTAACTCTCGGAGGAAGCACAAAGTGCAGAAAAATTTCATCGGGTACTGAAGGGCCCCAGGGCATCTCTTCCCTTGTTCTCAGGGCTCCATCAATCTCTGAGAGAAGAGATTCGGGAAGATAAACCGCAAGGTCATTCAGTGGCATATATGCCAGAAGGAACTGTACGGCTTCTCGCCGCGCATTGCCTTTTACAGTATCAGCAATGCCAAAGAGGTCACCTCTGACCGGAGAATAAAATTCCGCTCGCTCGAGGTAGTCCTCTTTGATTTCGTTTCTGAATTTTTTGTCAACAATAAGATGGCTGTTGCTGCATGAGAGCAACGCTGCCATAAGAGTAACCGCAGGCAGCCAAAATATCCGTGTCATTAAAAACTATTTTAAATAAGAGCCGCAGCTGCTCCTGATAACAAGTTCGGGTGTCATGTTAACCTGGCGCTTATACTTGCTCTTACCCTGGTTTTTCACTTCAGACCAGATTATGTTGGCCACCTTGAGAGACATGGCAGAAAGCGGTTTGCGCAGCCTTGTCACAGGTGTGGTCAGCAGGTCAAACCCTATTCCGTCTTCCATTGAAACCAATGCCACATCCTGGGGAATCCGGATATTCTTTTCCTGAAGGGCAAGGTAAAGCGGGAACACCAGAGGTGAGTTTATAACAATGATTGCATCACTCCTGTGAGGCGGCCTCAGGAAGTTCTCTATCTGGGCAAAATCAAACTTTTCTCCTGCTTTAGGCAGCTTTCCAACGGCAAAATGAACAGAGTCAAATCCTTTAGATTTCTTTGTAGCAGCTTTTAGTTCCTCAAGCATTTCCTTGTCATATGAGGCTGTGTCTTCACCTGAAATTATAACCAGGTTCCTAAGTCCCAGGGACATAAGGTGTTCGGTCATGATTGTGGCGCCGGCAATTCTGTCTGTGCATACAGTGTTGAGCCGCATTCTTTTAATGCTTTTCTCAAGGAGCACAAGGGGATAGGAATCCCTGTTCAGGGCTCTTACCACACTGTCATCGGCAGCGCTGCCCAACAGTATCATTCCGCTGAAGAATTTCTTCAGCGATGTAATAAGTCTGTTGAAACGCAAGTCATCAGGGTCTCTTGTAAAGACAGAAAAGCCAAGACCAATGCTTGAAAAGGCTTTCTGAAGGTAGGGAGTAATCTCATAGATAAATGGGTCATTCATTGATGGCACCACCATACCTATGACACCGGGCCTCTCTTCTACCGGAGCAGCTGTTTCGCCTTTTTCGCTCACGGCATTGAAATAACCCATCTGTCTTGCAGCTGCAAGGACCCTCTCCTGTGTTTCTTTTTTTATTCCGTGCTGATCGGCTTTATTGTTCAGCACCAGTGATACTAAAGTACCCGAAAGACCTAGTCTTGCGGCAATGTCTTTGTTTTTAACTTTCTTCCCCATATGTAAAAATTTTAAAAGCTAATTTAGACAATAAAATATTAGATAACCTGAGCGTTAAACATTTTTAACCAAAAAAAAAGTGCCGTAAAGCACTTCTCTTTGTTATTTTTTCAGGGATTTATAGCCGCTTTGCTTGGCTGCTGCATCAAGCCGCTGCTGCCACTTTGATTTCTGAACGGGTTTCTTCTTGTTTTCCTCAATCTTTTTCAGGATTTCTTCTTCGCTCACGAAACGCTTTGAAATCTGGGTCTGGATGATTGAGATAACGTTGGCAAGGAAATAATAATAGGTCAATCCAGCTGAAAAATTATTCAGTATCAGCATGAACATTACAGGCATCATATACATCATTGTCTTCATGCCCGGCATCTGTTCCTGCCCGCCGGTCGGACTGCTGATTTTAGTCGTAATGATTGTAGACGCTGTCATAAGCAGTGTAAAGAGGCTGACATGGTCGCCGTATATCGGTATTGTGAAAGGCAGATGCAGTATCGAATCATAGGTCGAGAGGTCATGGGCCCAGAGAAATGACTGATGCCGCAACTCGATGGATGCCGGGAAAAAGCGAAACATGGCAAAAAGAATGGGCATCTGCAGAAGCATGGGGAGACACCCTCCCATGGGACTGACTCCGGCCTTCTTATATAGCTCCATTGTAGCCTGCTGCTTCTTCACTGCATCTTCCTTCTTCGGAAACTTCTTTCCGATCTCGTCTACCATGGGTTTCATGACCTTCATCTTGGCCTGTGACAGGAAAGACTTATGCGTCAGAGGAAAGAGCACTACTTTAATGAGGAGTGTCATTATGAGAATTATGATGCCATAGTTGACAAAATAATTGTCAAGCAGGTTAAAAATGGGTATAATGACAAACTGGCTTATCCACCTTATTATATTTCTTCCCAGAAAAACGAGTTCTTCCAGTTTGATGCCATATTTTTTCAGGGTGGTGAAACTGTTCGGACCAAAGTACATCTTCATTTTCACCGCAGTGTTCTCCCCATTTGTAAATGGTACGCCGATCTCAGATTCGAAAAACCTGAGGTACTTTGAGGTAGGATCTGCATTGGTCGAAGAGACGGAGGCATTCAGGAAATAATCATCCGAGATCAGCACAGAAGAAAAGAACTGGTCCTTGTAGGCGATCCAGTCAGTCTTCATGAGGTTCGTAGCTTCAGTAGCTTTCTTCTGTTTTGCCTTTGAACTGCCAAGACCTTCAACACCCTCCTGGTAGACCTTGTATTTCAGTCCGGTATAGGTATCTTCATTCTGTCTGCCCTGCTCCTGCTGTGGGACATACATTTTCCAGTCAAGAGTCAATGATGTGGTGTTTGCCGGAATGATCGATCCCATTGAGTTGAACTTCGTTTCGAAGTCAACCATGTATTCACCGGGATGCACGGTATAAATATAATCTATTGAGGCTCCGTTATTGGCCAGAAGCCTCATGGTCAGGGTTGCTGCCTGGCTTGTCACAACTATGGGGCCGGTATAATTCTCTGGTTTGAAATAAAGGTCATTTGTGCGAACCGCTTTATTATCCGCGGTAAAAAACTTATATCCGAATACCGTTGAGTCACCATTAAATAATACCACAGGGAGCGTATCATAGGTCTGATAGTCCTTCAGCGTTGCAGAATAGATTCTCCCTCCCCTGGATGAAACTGTAAGCACGAGTCTGTCATTTTCAATTGTGTAGAACTCATTCTCACCCTTTGCGGTACCCGAGAAAATTCCAAACGCCATACTGTCAGGTGTTGCACCTTCCGCGATCTTTCCGGTCACTGCCGCAGTATCAGCACCGGTAATAGCTGTTACAGGTTGCTGGGGCTGTCCGCTTACGCCCAGCTTGTTGTTCAGTTCAACGATCCGGTTATAGCTTCTCTGATCCTTGGGCCTTTTGTTGCTTGCCTTGATATATGATTCCCTTGCAGCCTCAAAACTTCCTGCCATATAAAGAGAGTCAGCATATTCAATCTCCGCGTCAAATGCCTTCTTTACCTTTTGATTATTATACAGACTGAAACCAAGAAAAATCAGGAAAATAAGTGCGATTCCGGTTATTGTATTTTTATCCATTATTGTTTTTCTGATTTAATGAAGTTTTATTTATTTATACAGGCTTTCACGAACCCCACAAACAAAGGGTGAGGCTTGAGAACGGTACTGCTGTACTCGGGATGAAACTGCACACCCACGAACCACCTGTGAGAAGGTATCTCAATAATTTCAATGAGCCCTGACTGGGGATTTGTTCCGCAGGGTATCATTCCGGCATTCCTGAAATCAGTGATGTATTTATTATTGAATTCATATCTGTGGCGGTGACGCTCGCTGATCTCCTCTTTCTTATAGCATTTCCATGATTCGGAGCCATGCAATAACTCACATTTATAGCTGCCGAGTCTCATAGTGCCTCCTTTTTCCGTCACGCTCTTCTGCTCTTCCATGAGGTCTATGACCGGGTATTTTGCCTTCGGGTTAATCTCAGTGGAATTGGCTCCTTCAAGCCCCATGACATTGCGGGCATACTCGATCACAGCACATTGCATACCCAGGCATACGCCGAAAAAAGGAACATCATTGGTTCGGGCATAGTTTGCTGCCAGGATCTTACCTTCCACTCCCCTTGAACCGAAGCCGGGAGCCACGAGGATGCCGTCATAACCGGCCAGTATCTCCTGGTAATTGTTCCCGTTAATATCTTCGGACTGGATGTACACAAGTTCCACCGCAGCATCATTTGCAGCGCCTGCATGAACAAAGGATTCCGAGATTGACTTGTATGCATCAGCCAGTTCAACATATTTTCCGACAAGCGCTATCTTAACCCTGTGGGTCGGATTATGGAGTTTATCAAGGAACTCCTTCCATTCATCAAGCACAGGCTCTGTTCCTGGAGGAAGCCCCAGCTTCCGGAGAATTGTGGTGTCAAGCTTTTCTGCCTGCATTTTGAGTGGTACCTCGTAGATTGTTGATACATCTATCGACTCAACAACAGCACCAGCTTCGACGTTGCAGAAAAGAGCGACCTTTCTCTTCAGATCTTCAGTAAGGCTTCTTTCAGTCCTGAGTACCAGGACATCAGGCTGAATACCCTCCTCCAGAAGCATTTTAACGGAGTGCTGTGTAGGTTTTGTCTTAAGCTCTCCGGATGAATGAAGGAACGGAACCAGGGTCAGATGAACGACAAGGCAATTCTGGGGTCCGTTCTCCCATCTGAGCTGTCTGACAGATTCAATGTAGGGACCCGATTCTATGTCACCGACGGTTCCCCCGATCTCTGTTATAACAATATCATACTTGCCTTCTGAGCCGACAAGTTTGATTCGTCTTTTAATTTCGTCTGTAATATGAGGGATGATCTGCACCGTCTTTCCAAGGTAATCACCTCTGCGTTCCTTGTTTATTACCGACTGGTATATTCTGCCCGTTGTGACGTTATTGGCCTGCGATGTAGGAACATTGAGGAAGCGCTCATAATGTCCAAGGTCAAGATCAGTCTCCGCGCCGTCACTGGTTACATAGCACTCACCGTGCTCATAAGGATTTAGCGTACCGGGGTCGACATTGATATAAGGATCGAGTTTCTGGATGGTGACAGAATATCCACGAGCCTGAAGCAGCTTGGCAAGTGATGATGAAATAATGCCTTTACCCAGCGACGAGGTCACGCCACCGGTCACAAAAATGTACTTTACTTCAGCCACTGTATTTATTTTTTGACGGAGATGTGAAACTTATTCCTCAAACATGGAACTGTCTATCAGTTTCACCTTCTCTTCAAGGATCTTTATGTTCCTTTTAGCGTCGGCGATCTTCTCCTCCACCTCCCTGATCATATTGTCGGCATTGGCAGACTTGGCGAAGAAACCGATATTATTTTCCCAGAGCACTATATCGCTTTCAAGCTGTTTGATCTTACTGTAGAATTTCTCACGTTCATTACGCACTTTTCTTGCAGCGCGGGGATTTGATTTAGCGCTGTCGACCTTGCTCCTGTATCTGAGAATATTCTTGTCCTCGTCATCAAGCTTGAGCCTGTCGAACTGTTTGTTAAGGGCATCCTTGTATTTACGGGCTATCTCCTCCTTTTTATTGAACGGGACGTACCCTATTTCAGTCCACTTTTTCTGTATTTCCTTAAGCTGTTCAAAGCCGGCCTTGAGATCTTCGCCCGGATCAAAGGTTTCGAGCTCTGTCAGCAGCGCCAGTTTTGCGTTAAGGTTATCTTCGTATGATGTATCCCTGCCGGCAAAGTACTCTGATTTGTGTGTAAAGAAAGTATCACAGGCCTTACGAAACCGCTTCCAGATCTTCTCGGAATACTTTTTCGGTACAGGGCCTATTTCCTTCCATTCTTTCTGAAGCCTGATGAGCATTTCAGAAGTTTCCTTCCAGTCAGTGCTCTCCTGAAGAGCTTCGGCTTTCATGCATAGCTCGGTTTTCAGCTGGAGGTTCTTAACCTGTACTTCCTTGCTCTCGGCAAAGAACGCGCGTTTCTTTTCAAAGAACTTGTCGCATGCAGCCCTGAACCTGAGGTAAATTTTGTTATTGTATTTTTTTGGTGCAAATCCGAGTGTTCTCCAGAGCTTCTGGCATTCCATAATGGCGTCGGATTTCTCCCTGAAATCGGCAAATGTCAGAATCTCACCGTTAGCTATTTCCTCAGCTTTCTCGCACAGTGCTATCTTGGCATCGAGGTTTCTTTTCTGCTCATCCTTTTGCTTTTCAAAGAACTCATGATGCCTTTTGTTGACTTTGGATGTCGCTTCACGGAAGCGTTCCCAGATGTCATTTTTAGTTTCATGAGGCACGGGGCCTATCTCGCGCCACTGGTTGTGATAGTCCTGTAAAAGTTTAAAAGCGTTGACAGCGTTGGGTTCAAGGAGCAGCTCCTCAGCTTTTTCGCTCAGCGCAATTTTGGCTTCCAGGTTCTTTTTCAGATCGAGGTCTCTGAGCTCACGGTTTATCTTGATGTAATCATAAAATATCTCTACCGCGTGGTGGTAGTTTTCCCATAAGTCCTTCAGGGCTGACTGGGGCACTATCCCGGTGGAATGCCACTCATTCTGCAAATTCCTGAATTCCTGGAAGGTCTTGTTGATTGCCTCTTCGCGGTTAACGAGTTCTTTTATCTTCTCAATTATCTCGAGCTTTCTGTGCAGGTTCTCCTGCTTTTCGCTCTCCTGAATCCTGTTATAATCACTTTTCCTGTTACGGTAGGTCTCAAGGATTATCTTGATCCTGTTTTCAAGTTCGTCCGGCTCAGGCTTGTAATCTTCAATATTACCGCCCTCCTTTGCAAAATTGAGCCTTTTTTCATTGAATTCAGTTTTGGTCTTCTTGTAGAAAAGCTCCTTTATGCGGCTGACATCTTCAATTATCTCTGACGGAGGTCTGTTTTCAACTATCAACCCTAGGGTCTCAACCAGTTCTTTCCTTGAGAAGTCGCTGTAGTCTACCGGTGGTAGTGTAATGTCGTCATAATTGACGCTCTCGTCGACATGTGCCTCCTGGTCTCCGGTTTCAGCAGATAATTCAGCTGCTGGTTCTTCGCCTCCTTCTTCAGCAGCAGGCTTTTCATCTCCTTCTTCAACAACAGGCTGTTCAACCTGTTCTTCAGCAGCAGGCTCTTCATCTCCTTCTTCAGCAACAGGCTGTTCAACCTGTTCTTCAGCAGCAGGCTCTTCATCTCCTTCTTCAGCAACAGGCTGTTCAACCTGTTCTTCAGCAGCAGGCTCTTCACCCTGTTCATCAGCAGCAGGCTCTTCAGCCATGGCTTCAACCGGTTCTTCATTTACCGGCTCAACATCTTCAGACACAACAGGTTCTTTCTCAACTTCGACTTGTTTATCAGGTTTAACCTGTGCTGTCGTCTCATTAATTTCATCTCCCGTAGATTCAGATGCTTTGTTGTCAGCATCGAATTGTTCATCATGAACAGAGTTTACCGGATCTTTGGTAGTCATCTTTAATCCTTTTAGATCAGTGCGATATCCAATGGAGGGTACAGTACACGCCCCATTTTTCAAACCACGAAAATAATGGATTATTGGTAAAACTCAAACCAATACCTCATTTAAATGAGATAACACCATTTCCGAATGTCCAAATCAGTTAACTTTGATGCTTCTGGTTCAGTCAAATATACAATGGAAAAGAAAGATATTATTATTCTGGCAGTTCTCTTTGCAACGATTGTGCTAAACTTATATCTGCGCCAGGTGAAGAAAAAGAAAGCGGCATCAGGGACACAGAAGTATAATTTACCAAAGAAAGGCAGCATATCAGCCCAGCCGGATGACTATGAGCCTTACTCGAAGAAATAAAGTCAATCAGCTCACTGGCCAAGCTCCAGCTGGTCTCTTATAAGCCTGTAGTAGGCACCTTTTTTCTGAGTCAGCTCCTGATGTGTTCCCATTTCCTGCACTGATCCTTTATCCAGCACCACGATCATGTCAGCATTGCGAACTGTACTCAGACGATGTGCAACAATAATCACTGTTCTTCCGGCATAGAAACCTGCCAGGTTTTCCACAATCCTTCTTTCGTTTGACGCATCAAGGGCGCTTGTGGCTTCATCAAGCAGGAGCAGTGAAGGCTCCTTGAATATGACCCGGGCAATGAGTATTCGCTGTTTCTGTCCCTGACTTAGGCCGTGCCCCCCCTGGCCGATCATTGTCTGCAACCCGGCGGGCAGATTATCAAGCAGGGGCTGCAGGTTGGAAATCCTGACTGCCCGCTTAACACATTCAGGATCAGGATTGTCAACACCAGGAGCAATGTTGGCGATGATTGTTTCCGGGAATATGTAGCCTTCCTGCATCACAACACCTGTTGCCCTCCTGAGAGAGGTTATGCTTATGTCTTCAAGTTTTCTCTCTCCTATCATAATGAAACCCTTCTCGGGCCGGTAAAAACCCATCAGGAGCTTCAGGAGCGTCGTTTTTCCTGACCCGCTCTCTCCGACTATGGCGGTGATCTTCCCGGAGGGTATAAGAAGGCTGAGATCATTTATCACCCATGGCGAACCCGGACCCTCATACCTGAAGGAAAGGTTTTCGACTTTAATTCTCATTTCTTCCGGAGCCGGGACTTTTCCCGTATCTCCCTCAGCTTCTTCCGGGTCCATGGCATGGACCTCTGCGAGGCGCTCAAGACTGATCCTGGCATCCTGTGTCGAACGCATGAAACTGATGATCTGAGATACCGGACCGTTCAGCTGACCTGTGATGAACTGAACGGCAAGCATCATACCAAGTGTCATAGTACCATTTATAACAGATGTAGCGGAGATGACAGTAATGATGATATTGACAAATTCATGTATCAGCGTCCCTCCTGCTGTCTGGAACTGTAATATTTTAAGACCTTTTATACGTGTCCGGTAGATTTCTCCCTGCCGGGCTTCCCACTCTTTTCTGTTTGAAGCCTCGTTGCCTGCAAGTTTGATCTCCTGCATTCCGTTAACGATGTTGATCATCTTATTGCCCGATTCGGCCATCTGCCTAAACCTTATGTTGTCAAGGCGCTCGCGCGAAGGCATGAAAACCATCACGTACAGCAGGTAAAGCGCGGTTCCTCCCAGAAAAACGAGCAGGACCGGAATATTGTACAATCCCAGTACAACCCCGAAGACCACAAGATTAAAGAAAGAAAAAAGTATTGCCAGGCTTGAAGAGGTGAGGTAGTCCTCAATCCGGCTGTTATCATCTATTCTTTGCAGAATGTCTCCGTTAAGCTTGGTGTCAAAATAAGCTATAGGAAGTTTCATCAGCCGGGCAAGAAAATCAGACACGATGGTTATGTTCAGTCGTGTTCCCACATGAAGAAGAAGCCAACCTCGCGTGAACTCCACTGCCATTCGTCCCACGATGAGCGCCAGCTGTCCAGCAAGGATCAGGTAAATAAGCCTGAGATCACTGTTCTTAATACCTCTGTCTATTATCGCCTGCGTGAGAAAAGGAAAGACAAGCTGTATGGCGCTTCCTGCAATCAAACCCGCAAAAAGCAGGATTATCTGCCGGCGATAAGGCTTTAAATAGGGAAGCAGGAAGGCAAAACCGCTTTTTGCCGGCGGATCGTCAGGTATATCTGCAAAGCCGGGTCCCGGCTCAAGAAAGAGCGCCATTCCGGCATGTTTATCATCATTGCTGTCCGTTGACCATCCTTTCAGAAACTCATCTGTTGTCATCCTGATCCTTCCCAGCGCAGGGTCACTGACCCAGACTCTTTTTTTGGAAATCTTATTTACCACGATAAAGTGGTTTTGCTGCCAGTGAACAATACAGGGCAGCGGAGCTTTCCCGGAGAGCCCGGTAAATGGTATCTTCACTCCTGCCACCCTGAACCCCAGGCTTTCTCCGGCGGATTTAAGTCCCAGGAATGATACGCCTTCGCGTGTGATAAATGCCTTCCTGCGAATGGTCTCCAGTGAAATCCGCTTACCGTGCCACCGTGCGACCATACTTATGCATGCAGGGCCACAATCCATGGCATCATATTGTCTGACAAAGGGATAACTCATAACTTTAAGGCAGGTCATATTAAAAACCTAACGTAAATATATCCATTATTTACCGACCTCTTCTTTCAGTTTGTAACAAAAGCTCCGGAAGGCCGTACATAGTATATTCGGTAGCGGAAATACTATATTTGCCAATTATACAGGTTACTTGGGGCTATTCAAGAAGTATCCGGACAATGACATCATAGATGGCATAAGGAGGCAGGACAGTAAGATTCTTACCTACCTTTATGATGCATATTATGAGGTTGTCCGTGACCACCTGAAAAAGAACAGCGGATCCGATGATGATGTGTATGATGTGCTTCAGGAAGCAGTGGTTATACTTTATAAGCAAATCACCGGTGAAGGTTTTACGCTGACCTCCGACCTTAAGGGTTATTTTTTTGGCATAGCAAGGAATGTATGGAACACGCAGCTCAGATATCAGTCGCGGATGACATCCCTGGTGGCCGAACCGGAAGATACGGCAGAGGCGGAGGATGTCACAGCAGCAACCCTTGAAAGGATTGTATCCAGGTCATTTGCCATGCTTAAGGAAGACTGTCAGATGGTGCTTAATCTTTTCAGCGAAGGCTGCAGTTATGAAGAGATAGCCCTTAAAATGGGACTTAAGAACGAATCATACGCAAGGAGAAAGAAATACCTGTGCAAGGAAGCTTTAATGGAGATCATCAGGACTGACCCTGAATATCAGGATCTCGGCCCCCTGTAGACTGTGGCGATAAGTACTGCAGACACCATAAGTAAAAGCAGCAGGGCTGTATAGAGCTTCACCCTGTTAAACCAGAGAGGGGTATCATCACCGTAAATAACAAGTGTTGCCCAGTAATAAGGATGTGACCGCGTCTGATCTGCTGACCTCAGAAACTTCAGGCGGGCACTACGGAGGGCTGAGCTTTTAGTCTCTCCGCTTCTCATATTCTTGTAAAAAGATTTAATTACTTCGGAAGCAGAATAATCCTCTACAGCCCACATCGACATAACTACCGATCGGCTGCCTGCAAAGAGAAATCCTCTTGCCAGGCTGAGTATCCCCTCTCCTGTTGCAAGCATTCCCGTACCTGTATTACATGAGCTAAGGACCACCATCATAGCGTTGATAGGCACATTATAGACTTCGTAGGTGTTAAGCATGCCATCTTCACCGCCTCCTCCGGAAGGTCTGGAAAAGATCATTTTGGAAAAAGCCGGATGGCTATCATTTACAAGCGTATGCATGGCCAGATGAATTATCTTATAGTTGCGGGCCTGGCTTTTATAGGCTGCCTCTGTGGCATTTTCTCCTATAAAGGCTTTTCCTCCGCACTGCCTGACTGCATCTTCCGCTTCAATGACTGCATAAGGAAGACTTCGAATTTCACCTCTGAGATTGGGATATAATGTCAGAAGGGAATCGTCTATCTGCATGCCCTTATATGTGGGTGCAAAAGCAATAAGTTCATTACTCAGGTTACGGCTGCGTACCTGAGTCTCAGATGAGAGGGTCACGCTGTAGATGTAGGAAAAACGGTACTTCTTCAGAGCAAAAGGGGCCTCCCGGTAAAGGAGTTCCGGACTCCTGAATTCCTCTGTTATCAATGTTTCAAAAGGAAGATAGGAAAGGATATTGTCAGGAGAAATAATTATTTTGTCGCCCTTCAGAAATGGCTCAGCAGGTTTGAGAAGGATATTATACAGCTCGAAGGAAAGATCCATATATTCATTGAAAGGCTGTCTTACGCTGCTGGTCCCGGGCATTACCGAAAGCATCTTCCTGAACCTGTCCAGGGAACCAAAGAAAGATGAATCAATGTCGCGCGTAATGATCTCTGTATGATGCCTGTTTGTTACGAATATATAAAGTTTTTCTTCCGTCAGCACATAGCTCAGCAGGTTGGCCTTTCTGCCGATAACATTTGTGATATCGTCAAGAGGAGTCACCTCACTTTTGAACTTAAGGTTATAGTAAGAAGGGTAACTCTTTTCAAATATCCGTATCAGTGAATCTCGTGATCGTAGAAGCCCGAAATTAACCTGCTCCCATGTAGCTATTTTCTGTGAATCAGGTCTTGCCTTGCTTTTCTCATTGATGATTTTCTCTTTATAGAAACCAATTTTCCCCCTTATTTCATTATTCTTGTTCACCAGGTCTTCGGGAAGAGAGAATTTGGCTGCATTAAGCTCCCTCATTGACGCCAGAAAACCAGCGACCTTGCTTCTTTCAGAAAATTCAAAAGCCCCTCTAAGGTATGATTGATCATGCTGCCGGTTGTATAACTGAACATAGTTGTCAATCATTCCTGTATAGAATTCTCTTGAGTAAGCGCTCAGGTTTGTCCGGCTCTCCTCCTCACTCATCTCAAGTCTCTGACGGTCAAGTAATGACATGACTTCCCTGCCTTTTTCGACGGCATCTTTCAGTATATCATCTTCCCCGGATGCCCTGGCCATCGCATTCAAACACCTGTATCTCAGCATAAGTACCCGCAGGTCATCGGATGAGTATGAACCTTTTACCTCTGCTGAAGCCGAAACGTCCGCGGTTGATTCAGTTGAACCGATTATGGTGTCTGCCACTTCAAGTGCTTTATTGTATTGACCTAAATCAAATAGTGTCTCGGCATAGTCGGTCATGATGTACCTTTTCATTGAGTTATCCCACGGATGGCTTTCCAGATAAGGAAGGCAGCTCATGTAGATTTCAAGAGCCCTGTATCCGCTTCCGGGCGTTTGCCTCTCAAAGTCAGCCCGTGCAGCCAGGATAAGACAATATTCACGGCTGTCAGTACCGAAAGCTTTTCTGACATAAGCAATTCCGTCCTCCAGCACCTTCTCGCCCTCAGCCTCTCTTCCTCTCCCGTCAAGGAATGATGCATAATTTATATAGAGAAGGTACTTTTCCCTGGTATCTGGCTCATCTGATAGAGAGAGTCCTCTCTTAAAGCACTTCTCAGCTTCTTCCGGCTGGTCAAGGTTTTTGTATAATTGCGACATTGTATTCAGTATCAGCTGCTTCGATCCGCTTTTATCTGTACCGTACCTGTCATAAAGCTTAAGCGCTTCCTTGCAATAATCGAGTGATTTTGTATACTCGGAATTGCGGCAAAGACTTAAACCGATGACCTGATAAAGGTCGGCAGTTCGAGCATGTGTAACCTTTTCGGGATAGGTTCCGGCGAGCCGGAGTCCCGCTTCAGCCAGTGAGATTGCATCGTCAGACTCGTTCATCTCAAGGCAGATGCTTGCCAGGTTCAGGTAGTTGCCTGCGAGTGATGAGGAATCACTGCCTATTACCAGCCTCCTTGCCTCCAGCCCTTTCATACCCACGTCATATCCCCGCGAAAAATCGCCGGTCTTGAAAAACGTTGCAGCAAGATTACTCAGGCATAAGGCGTACTTCAGGTCAGAGACGCCGGCATGCTCTCTGAGACGGGCTGATTTGGTGAAACTTTCAATGGCCTCACCAAACATGTTTCGGCGCAGGAAATAATGGCCTGTTATATAATACGAATCCGAAAGCAGAACAGAATCAGTAATTTCCTTTGCAGAAAGTATCTTATTGATCTCTTCAGCCAGTATGTCTGTCTTTCCGTCTGCCTCACCGGACTCAATGGCAGCCTGCAGGTCACTGTTGAGATCTGCCAGACGCAATGCAACGGTGTCCCGTCCCTCAGTACCTTCCGGATTAAATGAACTGGAAAAGAGACTTGCAGGATACACTGCCTGTCCCAAAACAATAAACAGGAATATCAGGGTGAGTAAATGACGTATCTGACTCATCAGTGAGGTTCTTCTTTCTTTCCGGTGTAAAAATATAAAACTATTCCATACCCCCGTTTGTGAAGTTTTTTTGTCTTTTTATATGGCTGAAAATGAGCCAGATATGATTTCCTGAAAAAAATAATTGATTTTTTTGTGTCACAAATGGCCACTTTATGACATGTACGGTATAAAGTGCATTTAACCCTGATTAATTTATAAAAACTTTAAGAGATGAAAACCCTGAAAATTGAAAATTTTGCTGAGTATGTTCTTTCAAATGAAGAAATGATTAATGTCCGTGGCGGACTTGGTGGTAATGCAAAGGGTGAAACAGGCCCCACCAAGCCCCCCATTATTATTGAGATCTGATTCTGATATAACGGCCTTTCAAAGGCCTGACAAAATATACTTTGTACAGGTGGACTCTGCCGGAGGCAGACCATCGTGGTGCAACTGAAAACATGCCCTCATGAAGGCATCGGCGCTCAGGAAGGCGCGTTGTAGAAAATTGTAATTAACTGTTTGACAGTTCTTTAAATAGAGGTGTGAAATAATATAATATAACATGAAGACGATTAATGTCAACAACACAATTGAGAATTACCTCAGCGGTATAACAGGCAAGGCTGAAGAAGCCTGGCTGAAAGAGGAGATTCGAAAAGATCCGGCCCTTGCCAGGGAGGTAAATCTCAGGCGCAGAACAAATGAGATTCTGGCTGACAGAAATATTATCGACCTGAGAACAAAGCTCGGAGCCATAGAAATGAAAAAACGCTATAGCGGAACTGTGCGCAGGACAGCTATAAGGGCAGCAAGTTATGCTGCAGCGGTGCTTCTTGTATTAATCATTTCCTCGGCATTGTATTTTGCCTTCAGACCCGGGTCAAATGAGATGCTTTTTAATAAGTACTATGCCCGGTATGAATCGCCAGGCAATGTCAGATCGGTGGTCAGTTCAGGTAACTCACTGATGGAGAATGCCATAGCCTCCTACTCAGCCAAAGAGTATGATAAGGCAATAGAGTATCTTCAACAGGTCATCAGCACCGGTCAGGCTGACATGGAAACTGTCTTCATGCACGGCGTTGCCAGCATGGAGGTAAGAAATTATCCTGCGGCAAGCGGTTCATTCACAAAGGTTATAGAGAATAATGATAACCTTTATCTTGAAGATGCCGCATGGTACCTGGGCCTATGCTATATGAAGACCGGCGATGCTGAAAAAGCTCTGAATCAGTTCAAGGCAATAGCCGCGTCAAAGAGCAGATACAGCAAAGAGGCAGCAAAACTTGCGCGAAGACTTAAATAAGGCTGAAACATCAAAGTTGTTCCGATGATAAACAAACCTCAGATAATAGAAGGAGTATCGCATGAGGTGCGTACACAGATGAACTCTATCGTCGCCTTTTCATACCTGCTGAACAATGCACGGTTCAGTGACAATGAAAAACGTGAGTTCTCTGAACAGATAATATCGTCATGCGAACAGCTCATAGGCCTTTTTGAAAATTTCTTTGATACTGCAGTCCTTGATTCAGGTTCATCAAAAGAAAACCTCAGGGAAACGGATGCCGGTAAACTGTTTGAGTCACTAGCCTCAGAATTCAGGGTTTTACTGAGGAAAAAGGACAAGGACAATGTTATTCTCATTCAGGAGGATAACCTGCCGGAAAGGCTAATGTTGAGAATTGATAAGGCAAGGACAGGCAGAATAATAAGTAATCTCTTCAGGAATGCACTCAGCAATACTTTTTCAGGGTTTATAAAGCTGGGATGCACTTACAATGATGAGATGATCACGTTCTATATTAAAGATTCTGGCCAGGGTTTTTCGAGTAGCAGTCACCTGCTGCTTTCCGATAATCCTGAGATCCAATATTCCGACAGTCAGGATACCTATTCCGCTATGAATTTAATCCTGGCCAGAAATCTTATATCGGCATTAAAAGGTAAAATCAGGGTTGAAACCAACGATGCCGGAGGTACTTCAGTTTTTGTCTCTTTACCAGCTAAAGAAAGTTCAGGGTTTAAAATACTAACCGGTTCTTCTTCGGAAAACAGAATTGCTATCTGAGTTTTTCTGAGGTATTAATGTTGTCTGATAAAAGTCAATTGAAGGGGAGGCGGTAGCTCTCCCCTTTTATTTATTTGCACCCTCTGAAAGTACAGTGATCTCGGTTCGCCTGTTAAGTTTCTTGCCCGCAGGGGTTTCATTGTCAGCGACCGGAGAGCCCTCTCCGTAACCGTGAGAAAAGAGGCGGTCAGGTTTTATACCTTTCTTTATCAGATACTCCCTGACTGAGTTGGCTCTTCTCTCCGAAAGCAGCTGGTTGTGCTCGTCGGTGCCGTCAGAATCAGTGTGACCTCCTATCTCAACGATGACCATATTATTTATTGTAAGGAACTCCAGGAGCTTATCAAGTTCAGGCCTGGATTCTTCAAGCAGATCCCATGAGTCTGTATTATAAAAGACATTATACATCCTCATGTATTCTCCCTTTCTTACCCTGTTAAGCCCTATTGTCTTCCTGTACGGTTCTGTGGAGGTGTAACCTTCCTCAAAATCAAAGTTCTCGGAATAGATCATATACCCGTCGGCTGTCACATTCAATCCGTAGCTGAATCCTGACGGAAGGCAGACAAAGAAGCCGCCCTGATTATCAGTGGCCGAGGCGATCACCCTGGATCTGTTTGTGAGGTCTGTCAGTTCAAACTTTGCATTCAGGGGCTTCCCGTCTGCCTTGTCAATGACTTTTCCTTTCAGGTAAGAAACAGGTTCCGGCCGGATGGCTTCCGGAAGGTCAATGTAAAAAATATCCTTTCCTTTTGATTTCTCCCTGACCGAAGAGAAGAAAGCCCTTTTGCCTGAAGATTCAATTATCAGTCCGGTCTCATCTGCAGGGGTATTCACTGCCGGGCCAAGATTCACAGGGTCTGCCCATGAAGAATCCCGGTTAAGAGTTGTCACATATATATCATGGCCCCCGAATGATTCTCTGCCGTTTGAGGAGAAATAAAGCGTCCGGCTGTTGAAATAAATGAAGGGAGAGAATTCATCGCCGCTGGTATTGATTGTCTTACCAGGGTTGACAGGTTTGCCCCATTTGCCGTCATTGCCGAGGATTGAGTACCAGATATCCATTCCACCAAATCCGCCGGGTCTGTTGCTCACAAAAAAGAGCATCCTGCCATTCGGGCTTATTGACGGTTGCGATTCCCAGTAGGCTGAGTTTACGGGTTGCCCGATATTCACCCCGGGTGACCATCTTGTACCGTCGAAAACTGAATAGTATATGTCACAGCGGCCCTGTCCGTCGTTCCGGTCACATGCTGTAAAATACATTGACCGGCCGTCAGAAGAGATTGACTGTGCCCCTTCATTACCTGCGGTGTTAAGCGGAGCTCCGGCATTGCGCGCTAATCCCCAGTAACTGCCACCCATCCATTTGCTGATATAAAAATCCTCCTGCCTGTCTCGGCCATATGCGCTGGCCCGCCTGACCTCACGCGTGAAGCATAGTTCCATGCCGTCGCCTGTGACGGAAGGCCAGTATTCATCTAGTTCAGTGTTGACGGAATCTCCCACGCTCATAGGCTCTGTCTGAAAGAGGCTTCCGGGAAATGAGAGGGCGAAGATACAGTTTGAGATAAGCTGCTCCGCATCAGCCCTCAGCCTGGCAGTTGTTTTAGGCTGTCTGAGGTAAGCATCAAGATGGGATTTTGCCTCCTGGTATCGGCCTGTGCGCATCTCTGCCCTTCCAAGGTTATACAACGCCGGAGTAAAATACAGTGAGTCGAGGCTGATGGCTTTTCTGTAATGTGTAACTGCTTTTTCCCAATCGCCCTGATCGCTGTACAACTGCCCGAGCAAAATATGAGCTTCATAGAACCGCGGATCTTCATCAACAGCGATCTTAAGGTTACTTTCAGCCTGGTCAAAATAAAGCATTTCATAATCTCGTTTGCCAAGATCATAGAATTTCAGCGCCCTGCCGGAATGGGTATGCAGACCCTGTCCTGTCACTGAACAACGGCTCAGCAACAAAATCGAAAGTGCCAGTATGAATGTTCTGAAGCTCATTCAGGGAATATGCATGAATTTGTGTGCCTGCAATGAGACTGTCCAGTGTGTGTGCTTTTTGACATATTCGGTTATTTCTGCAATCATTTCGGTATACCGGCTCCATTCAGGTTGTAAAAGGAGCCTGCATTCACCGCTGACCCTTTTCCGGTATTCCTCTGCAGCCTCAAAATCAGTGCCATCCTTAACAATAACCTTCAGTTCATCAGCCTTGAGCCATATTTCAGGCACCGGTAGTGAGCCTTTCTTGGGTGATAATGTGATCCAGTCCCATGTTCCTGAAAGAGGATAAGCACCGGATGTTTCCAGATAAGTGCTTACACCTTTTTGTTTTAGCAGGTCACACAGGGGGCTCATATTCCACATAAGCGGTTCGCCTCCGGTAACAACTACTAAATCAGCTCCTGCGGCGATGACATTACCAACAATTACATTAATATCCACCATCGGATGCATGTCTGCATTCCATGAATATTTTGTATCACACCAGCTGCATCCGATGTCACATCCGCCCACCCTGATGAAGTAGGCAGCTTTCCCGGTATTACATCCCTCCCCCTGGATGGAATAAAACTCTTCCACAAGGGGAAGGCGCAAGCCGTCATTGTTGTCCTGAAGACTGACCATCATCTATTTCTTATCGAGAGAGAGAAGCCTCATGAAATCACTGTAAAGCTCCGTGTTCTGCTGCACTCCTGAGAATGCGTCAGATCCGGGTCCGGAAGCAAACACGGGAACCATAACTCCCGTATGGCCTTTGGTTGAGAAAGTTCCCGAAACTCTCTTTTCAGTTATATCACCGTCTGTCAGGCTCAGACCGCCTGTCTCATGATCGGCTGTAACAACTATCAGGGTGTTTTTTGATTTTTTTGCGAATTCATATGCAACATTTACAGCCCTGTCCAAATCCAGGGTTTCGTTAACCACTCCGTCAAAATCATTATCATGGGCGGCCCAGTCAATCTCAGAGCCCTCAACCATCAGGATAAAACCATTTGGATTCCCTGAAAGGATTTCTATTGCCTTTGAAGTTGCCATGGCAAGGTAATTAGTGTCTCTCCCTCCCTTTATCGAAGGCATTCCCTGGTCTGCCAGAAGTCCGGCAAGCTTATTAGACCGGGACTTCTGCATGTCACTGACAGTGTATACAACATCGTACCCCATTTTTTTCAGAGCAACGGTAAGATCAGCAGAGTCCGTACGGTTAGTGAAGTAGTCTTTTCCGCCTCCGATAAATACGTCAGCTGTACCCTTCAAAAACCAGGTTGCGATATCCTCGTAACTTGCTCTTGAGGCGTTATGGGCAATAAAGGCTGATGGCGTAGCATCGGTGACCTGAGATGTGCAGATCAAGCCAGATGACATCCCTTTTGATTTTGCGGTCTCCATGATGGTGGTAAGTATTGTTCCGTCAGGGCGCATTGCAAGCATTCCGTTATTTGTTTTTTCTCCCGTTGATAACGCGGTGGCTCCTGCAGCAGAATCAGTAATATACCTGTTATTGGAATAGGTTATACTGAAGCCTGTCACTGGAAAGGCCGGGAAAGTCATTGTAAAACCGGAGGATGTCATGCCGGAATAAACCTGGGCCACCCCCATGCCGTCACCAATAAAAAGGATAAGGTTTTTGGGCTTCTTTTTGCCAACACCGGCAGCTGATAATGAAATAATTATCAAAAAAACAAAAATCAGGCTAAGAGATTTTTTCATTTTTAGAGTAATTTTTAATTGTTTCCGAAAAGCAATTTTCTTTCACGCCGTTCCGCTCCTGAAGCCCAATGCTCAGGTACAATGCTCCATTCGGAGAGAGGCACAGGTGTGATTTCACCTTTTTTTCTTATCCATTCTGTCATGTAGTACCTGAGATCACGGTCAGTTGCTGAAATAATCCTTGAAGCAAGCATAGCGTGAGTAATTCCGGCCGCTGCGAAGTGTCCGCCTCCGCCACTTGCCCTGTATGAATTTACAGCAACAGTATATGTATGGTCAGGATAGAAAGGAGTCCCGTCACTCATCGAGGTTATCGTTACTTTTGAACCTTCAGGTCTGGTCACATCCACAGTATATCGGATCCCCATTGCGGAATCAAAATTATATGAGGCGCTCTGAAGACGCAGCCTTCCGTTTACCAGAATCGGTTCGCCCTTCTCATTACAACGGTATCTCAGGAGATAGTCATTCCGGTTTTTCATTGTGTTGAACCATAATCCGTATGAATGCTCCAGGAAACGGTCTACCTCCGCTCCGGTCATTTTTACCGTGTACAGGAAGTTTTCGAACCTGTAGAGCCTGAACATATCCCTGATCCGCAGGTCACCCTTGCTGATCTGTGCGTCAAAGGATAGCGGGGCTGCAAATGATATCTCAGCACCACTGATATCCAGCTGTATTCGATGTATCAGGTCAACAAACGCTGAAGGTCCGAAAAACGCATCCCGTGTTGTCACGGTGGCGTTTGATCTTCCTATTATTTCTGCGGTATATTTTTTTACGGTGTCAGAAACACCCTTATATCTTTTTATAAATGATGCGGAAGCCGGAAGGGTATTCATTTCGATAAGACTGCCGGTGATTTCACGGGCTCCGCTATTGTCCGGCTTCGTGCGGAGGGGTATATTTGCATGCATAAGGACCTCTGCCCTGCTGCCGCCATCCAGAAGCAACACTTTTTTCCCGGCCTTATTTACGACTTCCCTGATATCCTTGTTATGGTCATGACCGCAAAAAATAACGTCAAAACCCGGAACGTTGACAGCCACTGCCATGGAGCTGTTCTCATCGTCACTCTTCTCATCCTCATATCCTTCGCCGGAATGGAATAATCCGACAATGAGGTCAGGTTTCTCCTTCTGCATTACAGGCATCCATTTTCTTGCAGTCTTAACCATATCTTCAAACCTGATACCTTGATAAAGTGATTCAGGAAGCCAGTTTGGCACTGAAGGGGTAATTAATCCGAACACGATGATCTTCATCCCCTTCTTCCGGATAACGGTATAAGGCTTAAAATACGGTTCATCTGTTTTTATATCGATTGCATTGGCTGCCATTAAGGGGAAGTCATATTCACGTCTTACCCTGTCATAGACTGCATGACCTGTCTCAATATCATGATTTCCTGCTGTTGCAGCATCATAGTGAAGATAGTTCAGGACATCGGCCACGATATGTTCGCGCGTGGTGTCCACAAAATTGTAATAGTAGGTCAGCGGGTCTCCCTGAAGTATATCCCCGTTATCCAGCAGGACAATATTATCACTGCCCGCCGTCGTGACAAGTGAGGCGAGGTTTGCCAGTGAGTGGTCTGTAGCCGTTCCTTCGGTGTTATCAAACGGAAGGAGCATGCCATGCAGGTCAGTGGTTGCATAGATATCTAATACCTTTGACTCTTTGCAGCCGGAAAACAATAACAGCAGAAGGATGAATACTGACAATGACCGAATTCTCATCTGAACATTTTTTTTGGGTCCCCAAATATAACCATTAACAATAACAATGAGATATCCGGAACAGTTGTCTACCCGCTCCTCTTTTTTAATATTTTTGTGTGAGCATGAAAACACATTCGGGATTAGACATCGTTGCATTACACATGCCGCCGGGGCTGTCCGGTAAAAGGATCGGACTGCTCTGCCATGCGGCAAGCATCACCTCTGATTTAAGATATATCACTGAGGTTTTCGGGAGCGGAAGCGGTTGTCGCCTGGTTGCCGTTTTCGGACCGCAACATGGTATTTCAGGCCAGACACAGGATAATATGATCGAGTGGGAAGGTCAGACAGACCCCCTGCTTAAAATCCCTGTCTACAGTCTTTATGGGGAGCATCGCAAACCCACACCGGCAATGCTAGAAGGCCTTGAAGTTCTGGTAGTTGATCTGCAAGACGTTGGAGCACGGTTGTACACATACGCATGGACTGTCAAGCTTTGCATGGAAGCCTGCGCCGTGGCCGGCATTCCGGTTTATATTCTCGACAGGCCTAACCCGATAGGCAGGGTTCAGGCCGACGGCCCGGTACTGAGAGAAGAGTTTTTCACTTTTGTGGGCGGAGCAGAGATACCGTTGTGCCACCGCATGACAATCGGTGAAATGGCTATCTGGCTTAAGGAAAAATATATTCATGACTGCGATCTTCATGTCATCCGGGCAGAGGGATGGAAGCGCAATTCATTATATCGTGAGACCGGACTTCCATGGGTTCTCCCCTCTCCCAATATGCCTGCTCCGGAGACAGCGCTTGTATATCCGGGCACTGTGCTGGCTGAAGCACTTAACCTTTCCGAGGGACGAGGCACGGTAATCCCCTTCGAGCTTACAGGCGCACCTTTCATTGACAGCACACGTTTGCTCAATGAGCTGAGAAGCAGGAAAATACCCGGGCTGCGCTTTCCGCATTCATGATTTCATACCTACATTTAACAAATATGCCGGCCAGTACTGTCATGGAATTCAGATACACGTAACTGATGCCTCAGACTTCAGACCTGTGGTAACAGCCTTGAATCTCTTTGATGCTGTTATAAAGACTTCACCTGCCGGCTCTCTGAGATTCAATCCGCCGCCGTATGAATACGAGTACAGGCTGATGCCGTTCGACATACTTTCCGGCGACAGCCGCATGCGCGAGGTGCTTGAAAAAGGCCTGCCGGTTGCTGACGAAATCCGGAGATGGGATGCTTCAATTGAATCTTTCAATAAAGAATTCAGACATATGGCCTTATATTCTGAATAGAATGGCCATGGCAGAAAATATAATTGCAGGTCAGTTATCAACTTCCTTGTATTCAATGTCATACGAAGGTGCGAAGGCACCATAGATTTTTTTATTTATCACCACTTCGGATAGAATGCTGTTCTCTGATACATATAAAACCATAGCCTCTGAATCGAAAGGTCTTTTCAAAGACAGGGGAAGCAGGTTCATATCCGTTGCTATCCCGGTCTCATCTCAGGAGGAGATAAAAAGCAAACTGGAAGCACTGAGGAAGGAGTATCATGATGCCAGGCATCATTGCTATGCCTGGGTGCTTTCGCCTGACAGACAGGCATCGCGGGTCAATGATGATGGCGAACCTTCAGGAACGGCCGGCCGGCCTATCATGGGCCAGTTAAACTCACGTGAACTTACAAACATCCTTGTAGTTGTAATACGATATTTCGGCGGAACTCTGCTGGGTGTCAGCGGACTGATAAATGCATACCGGACTGCTGCTGATGATGCCCTGTCGAAGGCCAGGATAATTGAAAAGCATGTGACGGAAAACTGGCTTGTCACTTTTCTATACCCGGCCATGAACGATGTAATGAAAGTGCTCAAGGAGGAAGGCTGCCAGCAGCACTCTCTTAATTACAACGGCCAGGTATGCTCTGCTGAGATATCTTTCAGGGCATCACAGTCGGAGAAGGTCACAGGACGGCTGCGTAAGATTTCTGACCTCACCCTTTCATGGCTCCGCACAGGCTGAGAAAGATATTTTTAAATACTTTTTAACAGCTCTGACAAAAGAGCAATAGTTGTAATAACTTTGCCTTATCTCAGGTAGAAAAACATAACTTAATGAAAACCAGGAGCTTAGTCTCAATTGATGATCTTTCCACCGAGGAGATCATGAAGATTCTGAAGCTTGCCGCCGAGTTTGAAAAAAAACCGGTACAGGATATCCTGAATGGCAAGGTGGTTGCAACCCTCTTCTTCGAGCCGTCAACACGAACCCGTCTCAGCTTCGAAAGCGCTGTCAACAAGCTCGGGGGAAAAGTCATCGGATTCACTGACTCCTCTACCTCAAGTGTCAGCAAGGGAGAGACACTTAATGACACTATCAGGACAGTGAACAACTATGTTGACCTGATTGTCATGCGTCACCCTATCGAGGGCAGCGCGCGCTATGCAAGCGAAGTATCTTCTGTTCCGGTAATTAATGCCGGCGACGGGGCTAACCAGCATCCTACCCAGACCCTGCTCGACCTCTACTCTATCCTTAAGACGCAGGGAACACTTGACCACCTCAATATCTGTATGGTCGGTGACCTGAAGTACGGACGCACGGTGCATTCACTCCTGATGGCGATGTCGAGATGGAACACCTCCTTCAATTTTGTTGCACCTGAGGAGCTAAAGATGCCAGACGAATACAAACTCTATCTTGACAACCTGGGACTGAAATACCATGAGACTATTGACCTCCAGGAGGTGATCAACCAGGCTGACATTATTTATATGACCCGCGTGCAGAAAGAGCGTTTCTCCGATCCGATAGAATACGAGAAGGTTAAGAATGCCTACGTACTGCATGATCATATGCTTGCCGATACGAAGCCGGGAATGAAGATCCTGCATCCCCTTCCCCGTGTAAATGAGATAAATCCTGATGTCGATTCCAACACCAAAGCATATTACTTCGAGCAGGCGCTCAACGGTGTATTCACCCGGCAGGCAATTATCTGTACCTTACTTGGATTAAAATAAGAAGCCATGAAGAACATAAGTGATCCCAAGCAGCTGCTTGTAAGTGCTATTGAGAGCGGTACCGTGATTGATCATATACCGGCCGTCACGCTCTTCAAGGTCATAAAGATCCTGGGACTGGACAAAATAAAAAATCAGATCACCTTCGGCACCAATCTTGAAAGCAAAACCGATGGCAGGAAGGCCATTATCAAGATAGCCGGGAAGTTTTTCGAGGATGATGATATTAACCGTATAGCTCTTGTGGCACCCAACGCTAAACTGAATATCATAAAGGACTACCAGGTAGTGGAAAAGCGAGTGGTATCTGTCCCTGACAGTATTACCGCTATAGCCAAGTGCATGAATCCCAAGTGCATTACTAATTTTGAAAAGGTGACCACACGGTTTAAGGTTGTCTCAAAAAAACCTGTAGCGCTCAAGTGCCTCTACTGTGAAAAGATCACAGACCAGGAGCGGCTGGAGATTATCTGACAACAGTATTTGATCTTTTTATACGCCACTTCTTTAAACAGGTCGCCCTTACAGGGCTGATAAATTTCAATACCATTATCTCTACAAACAGTAAGCTCCTATGGAGCTATTAATCCCTATAAACAGGCTGCCATTCCGTAGCTGTCAACCGCATGGCGGCTTACTGTTTGTAGAATTGAGGCAAAAATTCAATCCTGAACCCCGTAGGGGTGGCCTGTGTCCTGATCTCTTTTCCTTATCTTAACCTGTCATAGGACTTCACCTTCTGGTCATCCTTCAGGATGGAGCGATATGCCATCCAGGCAAGGATGGCAGAGATGAGCGGGAAGATCACCTTAATTTTCCAGATAACTGTCACATCCATCTTGCGGTCGAACATGATGACGTAAAAAGCTCCGAGGATCAGAGCGCCGAGTGACAACAGCAGTACCAGCATCGTTATCTTCATTTGTAGCGGTCTCTTCTTATAGAGAAAAATTGCTGCAAGCGTCAGCAGCGGAACAATGACCAGGATCACGGAAAGCGGCCAGAGCCGCTGAACAGCCTCCCCTCCCGCTTCTCCCAGCCCTTTTAAACTGATGGTAAATAATGTACCTGTACCGTTATCCATCTTTATCAGATCACCAGTCAGCATAAGACATGAAAGAACAAGTACGGCTAACAGAAATAAAGTTTGGATCCTTTGTATCATATTATTTTACACTTATTTAGGTGAAAACAATTTTTTGAAATTCTGGTAATCAAGGTAATACAAAATCTTTAGAGAGATGCTGTTTGTCTGCGGCTTTGAAAAAAGTTCACCGAGATTTTCAAATGAATCGTCTATGATAACATCACCCTCCGAGTATATGGCATTCTTCCAGACAATTGACATCTCACTGCCTGGTGCGAAACGCCATGTGTACACAACATCTATATTAAGATAGTTGGTATTAACGTCATTATTTCCGGTATATATGATTTGCGTCAGGCTGCCGTCATCCTGCAGCCTGTAATAGTCTCCGTCGTAGTCTGCCCTGGACCAGTAATATCTGCCTCTGAGGGTGAGGTATGAGTTGGCTGTAAAGATGAACGCGCCGGAAAGGGTGTTTTCCATTGTTGTGACATCACGTTTTCCGAAAATGATCTCATTACCAGCCTCTGCGCCGGCATACCCTATGTCATTGACAAGCTTTTCAAATCCAAAAGCATAATTGAATGAAAACCTCCGGCTCGCCTTGTACAGAGGCTGAATGGAAAAGGCGTAACCATACTGGTCATAGTCAGACCAACTTTTGTAATACTGAGCCTGGACTTCAGCGTAGAGTTTCTTGCTCATATCAGTGTCACCCCTGTAACCTATCCCCACTGAAGGAGGCCTGTGGTAGAACATCGACATGTCGGGCGTACGCGGCTCAAAATAATCATCCTGACCCCAGGGCGTGATCTCTGCTTCGAGAGAGGCTGACCAGTAGTTCATGAAAATGATCTCGCTGCTGAAATCGATGCCGGCTGAAGTATATGCCCTTGGACTGAAAAGCTGTTCATAATTCAGGTCAATGGAGGTGCGTGTTGACATCAGGTGCCCTATCGGCTCGAAAGTATTGTAAGAGAAATCGATCGAATGACCAAGTCCATTATTATTGCGCAGATATCCCATGTCATTGGGATCGTAGGTATCACTTAAAAGCGAGAAATTGTAGTCCGTCCGGAAGTTCCCTCCTGTCTTACCGATATTAAATTCCAGCGCGTGGCCCAGACTCGTCTCTGCAGCCTTATAATATTTCTGGCTAAGGGCAGCTCTGGCAGAAAAAGAATACAATCTGTTGTCCGTCTGAAGGAGGGTCTCAAAACCTGTGACATTGGCTGTGTAAAAATTTTTGTCCTTTTCTGCAGCCCTGATTACGTTGGTGTTGACCAGGCTGATGTATGAATCGTTTTTCAGTGTCTGGTCCACCACGATCATATTATAGTTTGTGAGCGGCTCTGTCATTATTCTCCTGGTATCGCCGGTGACCGTGTCCTTCACCTCTGCCCACATCGTGTTCGTGATTGCATTGAACATTCCCAGGCCGAGTCCGCCCCTGGTTCTTCCGGAGACTTTTGTGGCATTCAGCAAGCCCACTTCAACAGGATTATGGGTTATGATCTCATTCTCCTCAGTCATATCATAGACCTCAGTTACAAGGTGAGGAACACCCCCTACTCTTCTCGAATAAAAGATGTTTCCCTTATTAAACAACTCGGTGCCCTCCATAAAGAAGGGTCGTTTCTCATTATATTGCACCTCAAAGGGTGTCAGATTAAGCACATGATCATCAGACTGCACCTGCCCGAAGTCAGGTATCAGCGTTGCATCAAGGGTGAAGCTTTCGGAGAGGCCCAGCTTGACGTCAAGTCCGCCATTATATGAGGTGCCCACACCGGGCTGACCTGAAATATTCTCAATATAACCGGATATGTATGGCACAAAGGATAAACGAAGCGGAGGTTTCACATCAGTTATGCCTGTCATTTCACCCAGATGTGCTATTGTAGCCCCGTACTCCTTGGTGACAAAGTTCCAGGACGAGGTCTCCCTTGTGCGGCGCACCTCCCTCCAGAAATTAATTCCCCATATCTGCTCATTGGACTTTGAAAATCTGAGTGCAGAATAGGGTATTCTGATCTCAGCTACCCATCCTGTATCGCCGATTTTTGTCCGGCTCTCCCAGACTGCATCCCAGGTGTCGTTATTATCCCAGTCATCTTCTAAGCTGAGTTTGTTGTCTATCTGCACGTTTGAGGCAGTTACCTTAAACACTTCTCCATTCAGTCCGTCATTGAACGGGGAGATTTCAACATAAAATTTATCAGCGTTAATGTTGTCAGCGTCTCTTGGACCAAGTTCCGTGAAAATACTGTCAGGATGATCATCATGCATAAATGCTCCTATATAAAGGGCATCATCGTCAAAAAGCAAACGAACCTCAGTATTGTAGGCTGACGGAATACCATTGAAAGGATTGTACATGACAAAATCGGAGGCAGGTGACGGCCTTTATCCATGCCGACTCGGTAAGATCGCCGTCAATATGTATTGGTTCATCAGTACGGACAGCCACTGCTCTTTTCTTTTCCTGTGAATCCACAGATCCTTTTCCTGACACCATTGCCTGCGAAAAGATAAAAGTAAGAATGAATAAGAATGTAATTATCCTGCAAGCTGACGTGTTTAAGGAGTTATTGAACATATAAATTGAATAGTGTTTAAGGCAGCAAATATATGCCTCTCCGGCTGATTACAGATTCTTATGCATGACATTAACAATATTTAACGACGGCAATGATAAGAAAACGTACCGTTGCACCGAAAACATTTTTTGTATTTTTGCAGCTTACTTATAACGTTATGAAACAAACTGAACTGATAATAAACCCTGACGGGTCGATATTTCACCTCCATCTTCTGCCGGGTGACATTGCAGAAAATATAATCATCGTCGGCGATCCCGGCAGGGTTGAAATGATAGGCCAGATGCTCGACTCAGTGCGTGTCACGAAGAGCAACAGGGAGTTCAGTACTGTTACCGGAAGGTATCACGACATGGAAATAACCGTAATATCTTCGGGGATTGGCACTGATAATATCGATATAGTAATGAATGAGCTCGATGCCCTGGTAAATATTGACCTTGCCACCGGAGTTATCGTTGATGAGCCTCGCTCATTAACATTCGTCAGGATAGGCACTGCAGGGGGACTTCAGGAAGACATTCCTGAAGGATCATTTGTCGCCACGGGCAAAGCAGTGGGTTTCGACGGAGTAATTCATTTCTATGAAGGATATGAATGGTGCCTTGACCACATGTTTGCTGATGCTCTTGCCAGTCACCTGGAATGGCCTGACACTTTACCGTATCCATATGTGGTTGATGCTGATCCTGCCCTCCTTGAAAGGGTGGCTTCCGGTATGCGAAAAGGCGTCACAGTTTCATCACCGGGATTTTATGGTCCCCAGGGCCGCAAACTCAGGCTCGAGCCGTTTGACAGTGAGTTGAATGAAAATCTGAGGACTTTCAGGTTCAGAGGTGAATCTATTACCAATTATGAAATGGAAAGTTCTGCCATTTACGGGCTCGCAAAGCTTTTAAATCATAAGGCTCTTACGGTATGTTTAATAATCGGCAACAGGGTGACCGGGAAATTTCTTTCCGATTACAAGCCGGCCATGAAAACTCTTGTACAGCAGGTGCTTGATGCACTCAGCTCCTGAACACCTCAGTTATCTCTTTCAGAATTGTGACTGCAGCCTTACCATCGCCGTAGAAGCCGGGATACTGCAGCAATTCCTTATTATTCATGAAGTATTCCCATGCTTCGGCAATCCTCACGGGATCAGCATCGGCAAGCTTAACGGTGCCATTCTTTACCAGCTCCACCCACTCTGTTTCTTTTCTCAGCACAATACATGGCTTTGAAAAGAAATGGCTCTCTTTCTGCACACCTCCTGAGTCTGTGATGACCATCCTTGCCTTTTTTTCGAGAAGGATCATTTCAAGGAACGATACAGGTTTTATGACCCTGATCAGGTTATTTCCTGTCAGCCTCTCAAAGAGTTCCGGCGCTTTGTTCCGCAGAGCTATAATCGTTCTGGGGTGCAGTGGCATAACCATTACCATGCGGTTGCTGTCAGCCAGGTCTATCAGTGTATTGAAGATAGCCGTCAGCCTCCCCAGATCGTCGGTGTTCAATTCACGGTGTATGGTGACAAGGACGAACTCATCTTCGGCAATCCCCATGCTGCTGAGGAAATCCTGCTTTTTCCGGTCTGCCAGGTCAGCATAGAAGAGGCTGTTGTCGTACATTATATCTCCTGTCAGGAATATCCGGGGGTTATTGATATTATATGGCGCCACGTTCTCGGGACGAAACCCTTCGGACATTAAATTCTTGAAAGCGGTGTTCGTAGAAGCAAAGAGCAGTGTTGAGGCATGATCTGCTGTAATGCGGTTGAGCTCTTCAGGCATAGTCTTGTTGAATGAACGCATGCCTGCTTCGATATGTACCACCGGATAGTGTTGCTTCGCGGCAGCCAGGGCAGCAGCAAGAGTAGAATTCGTGTCACCGTAAATGATCACGCAGTCAGGCTTCTCATTCAGGATCACCTCTTCAATACGTTCCATTATCAGTCCCGTCTGACGGCCATGTCTGCCTGATCCTACCTGCAGGTTGTGGTCCGGTTTCCTTATTTCGAGCTCATCGAAGAAAACCTCTGACAGCTCACGGTCGTAGTGCTGACCGGTATGAACTATTATTTCATTTATCTCATCTGCAAACTGTGCGGCAATCGCACGGCTTATGGCTGAAGCTTTGATTATCTGGGGCCTCGCACCGACAATATTAAGTACAGTGAGTTTCGTCATTTTGCGTAGTTTACAGCTCTTGTCTCCCTGATTACGGTAATCTTTATCTGTCCGGGGTAAGTCATTTCATTCTGTATCTTCTGCGCAATTTCAAACGAGAGATTTTCAGTATCCTTGTCTGACACTTTATCAGCGCCGACAATTACCCTCAGTTCTCTTCCTGCCTGTATGGCATAGGTTTTTGTCACACCGGGATAAGTAAGGGCAAGGGACTCGAGTTCATTAAGCCTTTTGATGTATGATTCGATTACCTCGCGTCTTGCTCCGGGGCGTGCGCCGGAAATGGCATCGCAAACCTGTACTATAGGAGCTATAAGGGTTGTCATTTCGGTCTCATCGTGGTGTGCCCCGATGGCATTGATAACCTCTGGCTTTTCCTTGTATTTTTCGGCCAGCTTCATGCCAAGAATTGCGTGCGGAAGCTCAGGCTCATCATCAGGCACCTTGCCTATGTCATGCAGCAGGCCTGCCCTCTTCGCCAGCTTCGGGTTCAGCCCAAGCTCGGAAGCCATTACTGAACACAGGTTGGCAACCTCCCGTGAATGCTGCAAAAGGTTCTGGCCGTATGATGACCTGTATTTCATCTTGCCAACGAGCCTTATGAGTTCAGGATGGAGACCATGGATACCAAGGTCGATTGTCGTACGCTTTCCGATCTCTATAATCTCTTCTTCGACCTGCTTCCGGGTCTTCTCCACTATCTCTTCAATACGTGCCGGGTGTATCCTTCCGTCAGTCACAAGCTGATGAAGTGAAAGGCGGGCTATCTCACGGCGTACGGGGTCAAAGCCTGAGAGCACGATGGCTTCAGGAGTATCATCAACAATTATCTCAATGCCTGTTGCTGCTTCCAGAGCTCTGATATTACGTCCTTCCCTGCCGATGATCCGGCCTTTAATCTCATCAGAGTCAATATGGAAGACTGTCACGGCATTTTCAATGGCGGTCTCTGCGGCAACACGCTGGATGGCCATCACAACAACCCGTTTGGCTTCTTTGGTGGCGGTCATCTTAGCATCGTCCAGAATCTCATTTATATATGACATTGCACCTGTGCGGGCCTCTTCCTTGAGAGATTCCATCAGCTGGTTCTTTGCGTTGTCAGCTGACAGTCCCGAGATAGCCTCAAGCTGTTCAACCTGCTGACGGTGAAGCCTGGAGACTTCATCTGACTTCTTGTCAAGCAGTTCCAGCTGCTGGGTCAGGCTGTCCCTGATTGCATCAGCCTCGTTTTTTCTCCGCTGTGTCTCTTCCAGTTTCTGTGAGAGGGCAAGTTCTTTCTGCTTTATTCTGTTTTCTGCCTGATTTGCGCGGTTATTTTTTTCATTGATAACCTTTTCATGCTCAGCCTTCAGTTGCAGAAATCGTTCTTTGGCCTGAAGTATTTTCTCTTTTTTGATCACTTCTGCTTCAGCCTCAGCTTCAGAGATGATCTTTTTTCTTCTGGTACGCAATACAATCTGCCACAGATAATATGACAGGACTGTTCCTGCGATGAAGGTCGCTCCGCCGATGGCGAAACCAACCCCTGGTGATATAACTGCTGTGATCATAAAGTTTAAATTTATTTATAAAAAAACCCGCAAGGTTTCTCCAACTTTTAAAAAAACCCCATATCTACATGGCTGAAGCGGCCGTATTACCTTGAACTTCCACCGTCACACCTTAGCGTGATCCCGTAAAACCGGGCTGCGGCCTGTCCTTGACAATCCAAGACCAACTCCAAAGTACAAATTGTTGAGTTTTCAAAATGAATAGAGAAACAATGCGGGCAATATCCTGCTATTTACAAAGAACGCGTATTTATCTTTTTGACAGACAGAGGTCGATTTTTTCACACAACTCCTTCATTCCTTCTTCCACAGTTGAATCTTCCTCTTTCTCTTCTATCTCTATGAGCCTGATAACGTACTGGAGGGCTGCCATCGCCAGAAAATCCTGGATGTCCTTATCAACATAGCGCTGCTTGTACTGCAGCACTTTTTCATTGATCAGCCTGGCTGCTTTCCTGATACGTTCTTCATTTTCACTTTCAACCTTCAACGGATAATACCTGTCGGCCACATTAACACGGATCGAAAGCTTATCATCCATTTCTATATAATTATCTGTCTAAAAGAGCAATACATTTATCTATCTCCCGCACAAGTTCACTCACTCTCTTCCTTGCCTTCGCGGCATCGTCTCCATTCCCGAGGACTGCCCCCGAGAACTTCGCTCTTTCATATCTTGTCTGAAGCTCCTTTACTTCTTCATTTTTTTCCGCCAGTTGTCTTTTGACTTCTGACAGTTCATTTTTAAGATCCGCTGCCAGCTCTCTCAGTTTTTCATGCTCTGAAACCAGGGCTTCCACTGATCTTCTGAGCAAAAGATATTCCTCATATCCCTTTGCATTCATAACTGACAACTATAGTGACAAAAATAACATCTTTTTTGCTCTTTTCAAAAAAATGATGACATTAAGTTTGCTCTTTTGGTGCTTAAACTTAGTTTTGCACATCAGTTTAGATCATGAATAAAAAAATACTGTTCCTCACTGTTGCTTTAACAGTGTCTCTGACTATAAGTTCACAGAATGCCAGGGAAAAACTATTTCTTAGCCCTCTGAAGGAAGTACCCTCGCTGTCAGCGAGTTTCGCTGAGCTCAGGAATGACCATTTTCACTCGGGACTCGATTACAGGACCGGCGGAGTGACGGGTAAGGAGGTGTTGGCTGCTTCCGACGGGTATGTTTACCGTATAGCAGTCAGTCCGTCGGGTTTCGGTAAGGCTGTTTATATCCGTCATCCCTCTGGATATTCTACTGTGTATGCCCATCTTAAAAGCTTTCGTCCTGACATCGAGGAGTATGTGAAAAAGAAACAATATGAACTCAGGAGTTTCAGCGTCTCTTTGTTTCCTGCCCGCGACCAGTTTAAAGTGATGAGGGGCGAATTGATTGCATGGTCAGGCAACTCAGGAGGGTCAACAGGTCCTCACCTCCATTTTGAGATCAGGGATTCATCAACTGAAGAGACATTGAACCCGCTGAACTTTGATATGGGGATAAGCGACAGAACCAGGCCTGTAATAGAAAAAATCATCCTCTACCCGGTTACAAGGCAGTCTTCAGTAAACAAGCGACATACCAGCCTGTCGATGAAAGCTGTTTCTTCAAATGGCTCTTACACCCTTCCTAACAGTGTAATACCTGTAATCTACGGTCAGACGGGAATAGGTTTAAAATGCTGGGATAACCTTGATAACAGCTCCAACAAATGCGGGATATATTCGATAGAGCTTCTGGTTGATTCAATAAAAGTTTATTGTTTTACGGCAGACCGTTTCTCTTTCAATGAATCAAGATATCTCAACAGCCACATTGACTACCCGGCCAAAATAGCTGATAACGAATACATTCACAAGTTGTTCATTCAACCGGGAAACCGCCTGTCAATGTATAACTGCCGGGTTAACAGCGGTGTTCTGAATTTCAGTGATAGCCTTGAGCACAATTTAATAATTATTGTCCGCGATGCTGCCGGCAACAAATCAACAGCATCATTCAGGGTAAGATCTCTGTCAGAGGCCCCCGTCAGCCCTCTCGAAATTACCTGCAGCAAAATCATTCCGTATGGAAAAGCCTCTGATTTCACGGCTGACGGTATCAGGATACACTTTCCTGTTGGAGCCCTGTATGACACGCTGTTCTTCGTCCATGATGTAAAAAGTTCAATCCGTACGTTCCTCTCTCCCGTTCATTCTGTGCATAATAAGTACGTTGCCGTGCACGACAGGTACAGGCTGTCAATAAGGCCTGATACCGTCATCGTGGGAAAGGAGGAAAAGATGTGCCTTGCTGTGCTTGACGAAAAAGGAAATCCTTTGTATTCCGGCGGTGACCTGCGATACGGTTATGTAAGCGGTGATGTAGGCATCCTGGGCGATTTCGTGGTCAGCATTGACACTGTGCCTCCGCAGATAAAGCCATCCTTTGCCTCAGGAGCAAACCTGGCTGGAAAGCAGGTATTTACGGTAACTATCACCGACGATTTCTCAGGCATAAAAAACTATGAGACATGGATCGATGGTCAATGGGTGCTGGCGGAATATGACGCCAAGAACAACCTGCTGATATACAGGCCTGAGACACCTGTCTTAAAAGAGAATGCCCTGCATCACATGGAACTCAGTGTCACCGACGACCGCGGCAACAAATCCATACTGAAGACAGAATTCAGATGGTAATGCTCTAATCAGAAGAGTTTTTCCGGATAGAGTCCCTTGTCAACCATCTTGCGTATGCTTTCAACGACAAATGGCTTGTCCTCCCGATAAGTGACCCCGAACCAGCGGCTGCTGCTCCTCAGTATCTGAATGGTTATTTCTCCCTTCTTCACAAATTTGTCAAGTGATGTTGGTATATCAAGCTCCGCCTTCGGATCGCTGATGCGCTCCTTAAGGAAGTTTTTGAACTCTTCGTTCAAATAACTGTAACATGAGGGCTTAAAGCCGAAGAGATTCATTGAGACAATTTCTTCACCGGTGTATTGATGTACAACACCCTGTGCATCAGGTGCAAAGATGCCATCTGGCTTCTTTTCTATACCGCGTGTCTCAACCATTGTCTCGAGGAAGCCGGCTTTGTTTACCTTGCATATACCGCGGTTTACCTGGCCGTGATCCGAAAGGGTGTTTCCGAGCCTGTATCCCACGATACAGAAATTAGTGTCTCTCTTGTCCTGCATAAGGAAGTCGTAAAGCACCTTGAATGAATCAACTCCGTAATAGTCATCGGCGTTTATGACACCGAAAGGTTCATGTATTTTTGGCTCGGTGACAAGGATGGCATGGCTGGTGCCCCATGGTTTCTGACGGCCTTCCGGCACTCTGTAGCCTGCGGGAAGGTTTCCCAGTTCCTGGAAAACATATTCAATCTGGATGACATTCTTAAGGCGTTTTACAAATGTTTCCTTGAACTGTTCCTCAATGTCACGCCTGATAACAAAGACTACTTTTCCGAACCCTGCCCTCTTGGCATCGTAAATGGAATAATCAATAATCGTTTCACCTGACGGACCAACTTGATCAAGCTGCTTGTTTCCGCCATATCTGCTGCCCATTCCTGCCGCAAGTACCAATAATGTAGGTTTCATCTGATTTAATGTTTTAGATCACACAATTATACCTAAATATTACGTACTTTCAAAACCTCAAAACATAGATTTGTCTTTTCTGGTTGAAATATGTGTTGACTCTCTTGAGTCTGCCACTGTTGCCGAGGCTGCCGGAGCCGGAAGGATTGAATTATGCTCGGCTCTTTCAGAGGGTGGTATAACTCCCAGCGCGGGTCTGATTGAGTCTGTCCGAAACAATATCAGCATTGAAGTTAATGTCTTAATAAGGCCGCGGGGCGGAGATTTTCTTTACAGTGACAGGGATTTCAGCGTCATGAGGCGTGATATCGAGCGTGCTGGCGAAGCCGGAGCTGACGGTATAGTAACGGGTATCCTTAACAGGGATGGAACTGTTGATATCGAGCGTACTGCCCTGCTCATTGAGTATTCCTCTCCGATGAGGGTGACGTTCCACAGAGCCTTTGACATGTGTCGCGATCCTCAGAAAGCTCTTGAAGATGTTATAACTACCGGCGCAACAAGGATACTCACATCAGGACAGGCACGCTCGGCAATTGAAGGCGCACAGGTTATAAAGGGACTGGTGGCAAATGCCGGCGAACGCATAAAAATTATGCCTGGAAGCGGGATAACTGAATACAATATAGCACTCCTTGCTACCACCACCGGAGCCAGGGAATATCATATGACAGGACGGCACCAGAAGGAAAGCCTGATGACTTTCAGAAGGAAGGGAGTCTTCATGGGAGACCCCCGGCTCCAGTCTGAATATTCGGTCAGATTTGCAGACGGCGACCGGATCAGATCGGTAATTATGATTCTTAAAGCATTGTAATTTAATTAAAGGTGTTATTTTTGACACCCGGTCCAGAGGGTCCGGGACTACACAGGTTATATTAATAAGTTTAATCACAGATTATTAACATAAATCAGGTTCTATTATGAAAAGGATAACAGCACTGATGCTGACCTTGCTGCTCTCATTTTGGGTTACATCCGAGCAAAGCAGGGCATGTACTAATTTTCTTGTAACCAAAGGGGCTACCAAAGACGGCTCCACCATGATCACCTATGCTGCTGATTCACATGTACTATACGGTGAGCTGTATTACTATCCGGCAATGAAATACAAAGCCGGCGCAATGCGCGATGTATATGAATGGGATACGGGCAGATTCCTTGGAAAAATCCCTGAAGCTCCATTTACATATTCAGTTGTGGGAAACATTAACAGCTGTCAGGTCGCCATCGGAGAAACGACATACGGAGGAAGGGAAGAATGCCACAATCCTGAAGCAAAAATGGATTATGGCAGTCTGATTTATATATCACTTCAGAGGTCAAAAAATGCCCGGGAGGCTATTTACAATATGATCACTCTCACTGAGAAGTACGGCTATTGCAGTGAAGGAGAATCTTTCTCAATATCTGATCCCAACGAAGTATGGATCATGGAAGTCATCGGCAAGGGACCGGGGACTTTTGGAATGTCATTCGTTGCACGCAGAATACCCGACGGATATATCTCAGGTCACGCCAACCAGGCCAGAATACAGAAATTCCCCCTGGCAGACGGAAAAACCTCAATCACATCAAAAGAAATTGAAAAGGTTTTTAACCCGGAGGTAGAAACAGTATATTCATTCGATATTGCTGATGTTGCACGCAAGTTCGGATGGTACAACGGAACTGATGCCGATTTCAGCTTCAGTGATGTATTTCAGCCAATAACTTTCAGCGGGGCCCGCGCCTGCGAAGCCCGTGTCTGGACAGGATTCAACAAAGTCAACAGCTCAATGGGACAATATCTTGATTATGCCATGGGCCAAAACCTGAAACACAGAATGCCTCTATGGATCAAACCGGATAATAAACTGAGCCTTGAGGATGTCTTCGGCATGATGAGGGATTATTTTCAGGGGACACCCATGGACATGACACAGGACATTGGCGCCGGGCCTTTTAAATGCACGGTAAGATGGAGACCCATGACATGGTCGGTTGACGGCGTAAATTATATAAATGAAAGAGCTATCTCTACCCAGCAGACAGGTTTCTCATTCATCAGCCAGAGCCGCAGCTGGCTGCCTGACCCCGTAGGCGGCATCCTATGGTTCGGCGTTGATGATACATACTATACCGTTTATACTCCTATGTACTGCGGTATGACGGCTATTCCCAAATCATTTGCCGTAGGCAATGGTGATATAATGACATACAGTGAGACGTCAGGTTTCTGGACTTTCAATGAAGTGACGAATTTCGTCTACAGCAGGGCCAGCGTAATGACCCCTGACCTTCAGGCAAAACAAAAAGAACTTGAACATAAATATATGACAGAGACTGCCGATGTTGATAAAGCTGCAGCAGCGTTGTACAAAAAGTCTCCGAAGAAAGCACTGGCTTATGTGACTGACTATTCAGTGAAAGCAGGAGATAATACTGTAAGCCAGTGGCGCGAATTATACAAGTTTCTCTTTACCAAATATATGGATGGTAATGTCAAGACTAAGAATCCTCCTAAAGAGGGCTACCAGTTTGTGGCCCCGACCCTGCTGCAACCTGGGTATCCCGAGGAGTGGTACCGGCGGATTGCAGAGGATGCAGGTGATAAGATCAGGGTGCCGGAAAGCGGAGGTCATTAATTATCTCTAATTTATCTGATTGTTTTGAGGATAATAAAAAATAATTTCTATCTTTGCGACCGATTTTGAAAAGAGCAGATAACACAAATTTTTTTCGCGATGGACTTAATGAAAGTAGTTGAAAAGGAGTACGCTGTAAAAAGTGAGTTTCCGAAATTCAGAGCAGGAGACACTATTACAGTACACTATAAAATCAGGGAAGGCAACAAAGAGAGGATACAGCAGTATCGCGGCGTGGTCATGCAGAGATCAGGCACGGGTATCACCGCAACCTTCACCGTTCGTAAGATGTCAGGTAACATAGGAGTTGAAAGAATATTCCCGGTGGCATCACCGTTTATCGACAAGGTAGAGGTCAATAAATACGGTAAGGTGCGCAGAGCGAAAATATTCTACCTGAGAAACCTTACAGGCAAGAAAGCACGTATCAGGGAAAAAATATATTAACTGATACCCGACATGAGAGAGCCACTGAAGAGTGGCTTTTTTTATTTCAGAAGCTCATCTGCCTTAGCTTTGGCTTCCGCCAGGATCTGGTCAGCCCTGGTATTTGCCTCATTATCAAGCTGCGTGGCTCGCTTGTCGGCCTCTTTATTAAGCACCTCAGCAGTCTTTTTTGCAGCCAAAACTGCAATTGTACCCCTGGATTCTGCATCCTTTATAAGCTTCTTTCCCTGAAGATCAGCTTCGTCGCGTATGGTTTTAGCTGATGAGGCAGCTTCTTTGCGAATCATATCCGCCTTATCCCCTGCCTCTTTCAATATCTTGTCAGCCTGTTCCCTGGCAGCATCATTCACCTTCTGTGTAACTTCCTCTTTCACTGCTGTGGTCACTGTTGTTGCTGCACCTGCTCCCTCACTTCCTGCAAAGGTTGGAGTAATGACAGGTTTGAGGAAGGTACCGCCTACCTTTAGGTTGATCTTAATGAATTCCGGCGGAGTCAAACTCAGTCCCAACGCTGAAGCCTGGGCAGCAAGCGTTCCCATAAGGGCATTGGCAGCATCACCCAGATCTGCACTGGGTATCTCGGTCCTGACGACATAGTTAAGTGTCTGGTCAAGTCCCTGATCGCCGCTTATATTCAGTTTTATGTTGCCGATCTTTGTGTCAAAAGGATTGACGAAGAGCCTGCCGTCATTTATGGCAAATGTCGCCTTCAGGTCTTTTATGGTGTTGCTGTATGCCTGGTTAATCTTCAGCACGCTCTTAATCAGGTCGAAGGTTTTTGACTGAAGTATCTGTACCGATTGTGACGATATGTTACCGCCACCGGTGATTGTGCCTATCACTGGCAGCATATTGCTTCCAAGGAGACTCTTAAACTTTAAACCGATGGTAACATCGCCTCCCAGACCGTTTGCAGCCGGTGCAAGCATCTGCACGGTATTAAAGGCATTGAATACTTCCTTTATGTTCGCCATGCTGACAAGCAGATCAGCATCGACTTTCGGTCTGAGGGTATCTCTGGTATCATAGGTCGCGTTGAATAGCATAGAACCGCCAAGCGTTTTCATTCCTGCTTTACTGACAGTGACCATACCGTCTTTAACAATGACAGTGGCTTTTACTTCGTCAGCAGTAAGCTTGTTAAAAACCAGTCTGTTAATGGCTGCATCAAATATGAAATCGATGTTTTTCGGTATCTGGATTATTGCAAGGGAAGTGCTGTCATTTCCGGTTGTATCTGATGGCATTGCGTCAAGTATTTCATTCAGATCGACTGAATTGGAGGAGAGCGACAGCTTGCCCCTTATGGTATCACCGGAGAAAAGGTAGGGAATATAATTCTCAAGCCTTCCTGATGCTGTGAAGTCACTCTTCTCCCCCACTTTCATCTTCAGCTGACTGAGATCGGCAAAGGCAGGACTGAAGGAAAATGCAGCAGTACTTATCTTAATGGCAGGAATGTCAGCCATCTCAACAGCCATATCAGTTATTTTAAGTGCCCCTTCAGCCTTGAACTGATCATACTTTTTATTATCCAGCATTGACATCCTCCCTGAAAGAGCAAGTGAAACGTCAATCAGTCCGTTCAGATTGATACTGTCAAGCGGAACAGCCTGATGAAGCTTTGCCAGATCGATCTTGCCTTTTGCGTTGGCTGAGACAGCCGGATCGCTGACAGGGGTGGCAAGTTTTAATGTCATGTCAAAAGGATTGCCTGCCAGTTCAAAATGGAATTTGCTCACGTCAACGGTGGTGTTATCCATTTTTGTGCCATCCATTTTCACCTCGCCCCTGAGGTTGATCGCTGTAATTTTTTCAGGCAGGTCGGGATAGCTGATGACGCCATCATTTACTGAAAGTCTTGCAGTGATGTCAGGCATGGTACTGTCGGCGTCACTGTAAATGCCTTTGACAGTGCCATCCAGGGAGACTGTGCCCGATGCCTTTAGTTCTTCAAAGCCTTTCATGTATAATGCGGGCACCAGCGACAGAAGCGACTTGAAGGTGGTCTGCGGGGCATTGAATGTAAGGTCGGTGGAGATATCATCACCCGGCATTGCGATCTTTCCTGCAAAGTTCAGAACTATATCATTTACTGTTAATGAGTTATCTTTCAGGACGAATATCATTAAATCAAGCTGTGCATCAATGCCGGCGCGGAAATTCACTTTTGCATCTGTCAGATAGGATATCTTATCCATTACGAAATTAACCTTGCCGGCATCCATATTCAAAGCCAGATCAGACCGGGATACACTCAGGTTGCCGGAAAGAATGAATCCGGTATTTTCAAGTGAAGCCTTAAAATTCGACTGCCGGTCTGTATAATAAATGCGCCCGTCTGTCAGGCTGAGTTTGCGTAGTTTCACCTGCAGAGGTGTTGCATTCAACGAGCCGGCATTTTCTTTCACAGTGTCTGCGGGTGTTGCCTTTATGATATCCCAGTTTGCTGATCCGTCCTCAAGTACAATCGCATTTATGAGGGACTGTCCGACAGAGACCGACTTTATTTCATAGCCTTGGTTGCCGAACAGGCTCCTGAGGTTAAAAATGATAGCTACTGTTTTGGCGTTAGCCAGGGTATCACCGTCGAAGCGGTTTATACCTGTCACGCTCAGGTCTTTGAGTGTGAAGGCGGCATCCGGGAATGCCTTGAAGAGGCTCAGTTTATAATCTGCAAATGACACTTTTGCATTGAGCATCGCGTTGATCTCAGTCTCTACCTTAATCCTGATCTTATCTTTGAATGCGACAGGAATAATCAATGCAGCTGCAATTAATATGATAAGAAATGCGCCAATTGAGATCCCGAATATTTTTATTCCCTTTTTCATTTTTTTCCGATAATTATTTTGAAATCATGCTGTAGAGACGTTGCATGCATTGTCTCTGCATTGTATCGACCAGTCCTGTTGTATGAATCAGGCTATAAAATTAAACAATAAAAACCGGAAAATATTTTATCTTTGCACCGCAAATGTCCCGTAGCTAAACTGTCCGCCTGCTGGCGAATGACTACGGATCGGAAGCAAATAGGTCCCGTAGCTTAACTGAATAGAGCATCTGACTACGGATCAGAAGGTTGGGGGTTTGAATCCCTTCGGGATCACAAAGAGCATCCCGCGTCAGCGGGATTTTTTTATTTGAGGGAGCCGCTGATGCTTGCTTCAGAAAGGCTCACGAGAATAAAAAAATAGCCACCGCAGGTAGATGCTCTTTGTGCAGAGCCTCCTCTGCGGATCATGCTGCCGCAGGCAGCATAATCCTTTCATCCAGCGATGTTTTTTGTGCAGAGCCCCCTCTCTGCAACCCATGATGCCTTCGGCAGAATAATTCCATTCCATCCAGCTTTATTTTAAAATTGTTATCAATCGAAAAACCGATTGCGGGGAATAAAGCTACCAATCACCGCAGATTTTACGACTATTATTTGTCGTTGCGGAGCAATCGCAGCCTTATGGAAAATGGTGATTAATTGTATGTGCGACCCCTGCGGGGGCAGAGGAATTTTTTAATGACCTGACCAGGGAAATACCGGATGTAAAGCCGGGAAAAATGTTCTATTTGTCCCAAAATCAAGTAAAAAGTCCACGGAGCTGATTTCCGGGGACTGGTAATTATTGCATTATTTAAACGTGATTTGCAGATACTTCTTAAATTAATTTATAGAAAAAGTAATTCCATCCACCCTATTAATTATAATTTCGGATGGATGGAATGTACTCAACCCTAAACCTAACCCATGATTTTTAACACTACAAAGATCGTTGCTCCTGGCCGGATACGTGTTACACATTTTTAAAAAAAAGTTGCATAATTAACATATCACCTTCATTGTTGTGTTCCCTGATTGTGTGTAATCCATGCCTCCGCGATCAGATCCCGGGCTGATTTTAGAAAGATCTATACTGTTTTTGTTGGATGGTAAAGGTTATTTATCCTTCATGCACCTTACACTAAAGCCGTTAGTCTTATTGTTACTGACACGGCTCACCGTTGGGTCATAAGTGAATAATATTATATGCCATGCTGTGGCGGCATCATACTCAGTATCTGACCACCAGAAACCCCAGTCCAAAGCAGAATCAAAACCGAATGGTCCGCGTGCACCGTCCGGAAGAGCAGTAAAACCACTTTCATTTGTTGCGTCTGCGTTAGGAGAAATCCAATGGCTTGTACCTGCCTCCTTAAGCTTGCTTCCGGCAATACTCTCACCCCCAAGATAAGTCGTCAGGGCAGTCCACTCCGGATCAGATGGCATGTGCCAGCCTGTCGGACAAATATTACGGCTATCCTTTACGGCATACCAGTTATATAATAATCCGTAAACAGAGGAATAGTTTTCAATATAAATATTTGTGCATCTCGCACCTGTTGACAGATTGTACCACGAATTATCATCAGCAACATTTGGAATCTGGTCACCGTTCCGGTACCTGGTTACTTTCAGGTTCTCCGCCATCCATTCCTGGGTGCCAATGCTTACTGTATAGTAGTTATTCCCGTCAATATCAGTCACAATGTCAGTCATTGTTCTCAGGATCACCTGATTACCATAAGCTGTTCCGGCTTCATTGACAGCATATGCCCTCAGATAATAAACTGTATCAGGAAGCAGTCCTTCTATTCTGCCCGTAAACGGACCGGCTCCGGTGCCATTAAGAGTTGTGTCATCTGCTGTTGTAGGATTGACCAAAGTGCTCCAGCATATTCCCCGGGCAGCAATAGATGCTCCGGCATTAGTCTGAACAGTTCCTCCTGAGTTTGCCCCGGTGGTAGTGACACCGGAGGTCGGCAGGGTTGTTACAGCGGCCAAACCAACAGGGCCGGGCTCACCTTTCAGGCAACGAACTGACAGCCCATAACTATCAGGACTAAAATTACTGGTTAGATCGTCACTTCCACCGTATATGGTTCGATGCCAGCCCTCAGTTGCACTCCACAGATAACCGCCAAAATATCCCAAATCAAAGAAATATCCACCATTGCCACGCTGGCCGCCTGGAAGAGCTGTATAACCGGTCTCATTGGTAGCATTGTTGTTGGGATTCCAGTGTGATGTGCCGGTTTCCTTTAATTTTCCACCGGCAAGGCTTTCACCGCCCAGATAGGTTGCCAATGTCATCCATTCATCAAAAGTAGGGATATGCCAGCCGGAAGGGCATAAATTACCCCTGTTGACAGCATACCAGTTGTACAATGCGCCATACGTGTTTTTATTAACTGCTTCATTGTTCTCATACCAGCAGTAGCCAGGCGAAGTAAGATTGTTCCATACATTATTATCTGTTACATAAGGTATGTCTGTACTATTATTGTACTTTATGGTTTTAAGGTTTTCTGCCATCCATGTCTGACTGCCAATCTCTACCACAGGATAATGGTTTCCATCACCGTCGGTACAGGGTATGAAGTTGAATGTTATTATCTTATCTGAAACAGGCCTGTCAGTCAAGACTGTGCTGTAAATTCCTGTTGTACCTGTAAATTTCAGCCAATCGCCATTTGTATAAGGCATATCAATTGTGGTAAGTTCTGCATTATTAAGCCTTCCGGATTTCTTGCTGACAGGCGGAATCATACCACTTCCTATATTCTCAATATTGACTGTTCCGCCCGATATTCCGATACATAAAAGTTTTCCGGAGATTTGATAGCCATCACCCCTGACTGTGATCACGTAAATACCATTCTTTAAACCAGAGAGCCTGAATTTCTGCTTTAATCTATCCAAATAGCTTATTGTTTCAAATATGGCCCTTCCATCCATATCCAGAATTGAAATTACTGCATCCCCTGCGGCAGGCGGATAAATCTCGATGAATGAATTCCCGGTCACAGGGTTTGGATAAATCTTTAAATCAGATGACCTGTCATATTCAACGGGGGAAATCCCGGTCGATAAAGTCAACCGTAATACATCAGTTCCATTTAAAGAGAGGGACGTACCTTTGGTTAAGTTCTCAATCTTTACCGTAGTAACAGAGCCAGATGCACCTGTTCCGGCAAAAGAAATAAGATAATTCTGTGCATTGGCAGTAAGTTGACAGTAAAAGGCTATTAAGAACAATGCCCTTTTCATGGCAATCTTTTCAGGTGCTTCATTAGATCAAAGTTACACCCTCAAAAAGCCGAAGTCAAGTTTTTTATAAAAAAGACCCCGGAGGCTGGCTCAGAGGTCTTTTGGTTTGAATCATTTAATATTATTTTGCCCGGTACCGTTACTGAACATATCTAATACCGCGGCAATATTACTGACATCCACCATGGTTTTTAACTTAGCCAGTGGAACACCCTCTATGATCACTATTTTGAATGACATCAGACCTGTTATTTCAGGAGTATCGTTTAATCCATCAAATACTTCCTTGTAAATCAGATCAATGCCTCCGACATAAGCATCATAGTCCATATAAATCAGTAGAGTATTGTCCACATATGTGTAAGGCAAAAGGTTGAAGCTTTTCGGATCAAGATCTTCAACCAACCTGTAAACCAGGACCGCCCCGTCGTAATATATATCATCAGTTATTTCCGGCACGTCAAGCCACGCATCATATCCGTTAATATCACCAACCCATTCCGATGCGTCAACATCATAAATGACTGAATGAGTATAATTAATGCCATCCACGCCATTTAAACCATTTAAACCGTCCTGCCCGTCATTTCCCTTTGGGCCCATAGGACCTTCAGGCCCGGTGCACTGAACAAACACTGCCATCAGCAGTAAGAGTGAAAATATCCGTACAATTCCGGATGATAATTGTTGTCTGTTTGTTTTCATATGATTGATTTTTTGTAACAAAATAAGATAAATTCAAATTTACATATCTGAAGCGATATATTCAAGATCAAGTCCTCAGATTAATAACGCAGAACATCCCCCTTTAATATCCCCCGGTCACGAAAGATGTAACTTTATTAAAAATTGAACGTTACAATGAGTTGAGTAAGGTATAAAACTGCACCTGAAGAATTTGTATTCATAAACATTTCTCATCTTAATTATATCTATCCTGAGGACATGAAAAATATAATCTTTTGCCTGATATTATTACTGCTGCGCGGTGCTGCATACGGACAGTGGAAGGCGCAGACAGCTGAAACATATGACAAAACATACAGGATTGCATATGTCACATCAAGTAACGGCAATGCAACATTACGGGTACTTCGTAATATGACTACTTCTTCCGGACAAAAGGTGACAAATCCGTACGATCAGATAGAAGGACAGATCCTGTTAAATAATAAATTAGATAACGGAAACGTGGTTCAGAGCCTGGTTTTCAGGTTTGATGACAGTCCTAAAATTTATATTCACCAGCCATCTGCCTTCAAACAGGAATGGGACACCGGTTCCAGGAAATACATAATTGAGTCAGACTGGCATGCCTGGAGGCCGGGAGATACGAGAGACAAGGAGGTCAAAAGAAATACACCTGAACAGGATTCGATCACACAGGCTAACTCATTATATGCCAAAGATATTATTGCGATGCTGAAAGCTCACAAGAAAGTCTTTTGCCAGATAATTCTGGCAAATAAAGTCTACGGAACTCAATCAAGCATCAACCTGGAATTCACACTGCAAAATTCCACAAAATCAATTAATTATCTGTTCAAATAACGTCCGCAATAATTAACTCAGTTCCTCCCTCTCACGCCAGACGGGAAAAACCTCCGGTTATGATTTCCGCTGGCCTCAAACAGCTTTAGTCCTGAGTGCATATATAACCGTAAGATTCCCATTTGTTTTTGGACAGCGAATTGCAGACTTCCTGCCAGTCTGCGCTGTTATGGGGATTTACACATACCCAGCACGGGTTAACCGGGTCACAGGAAGTAAAACCTGACATAAAAAGGAATAGAAATACTACAACTACTCTGCAAATGACTTTTTTCCTCTTCATAATCAGATTAAAATTTTGGATAAAACCACGCAAAGTTATGTTAAAAAAAATATAAGTCCGGCTAATTTATTGCATAAAGGAATCAACGAAAAAGCCTGTTCCGGTGCAATAACACAATGTTTTGGGCGTTTCCAAAAGGCAATTATCCTGTGTCAAAGGGAAAATGAATTTTGACAAAAAAAAAGGCAGCCCCATGTTTGTCAAATTACATTCGTCAAATGTCTGCATTATCTGCTGCCCGGAACGGGCAATAAATATTCGGGAGGCTGCCAGTACTTCAAAAATAAAGCATTAATATAAACAGGAATAAGAAGTTATTCACAATGCAGGGCATTTTTGCACAAAGTTATCAGAGGGTGGAATTTATAAAACAAAACCCCGGAGGTAATTTCCGGGGCCTTCAGATTCACAGATGCTCTTTTTATTGATCCTGGACGCATACATAATCAAGTGATTCCCATATATTTTTCGCTGATTCGGAACAGGCTGATATATCCTCGGCGTTGGCTTTTTTGCATGTCCAGCAGGATTTTTCGCAGGAGTAAAAACCTAACATAAAAAGTAAAAGAAGGACACCGGTAACTTTTAAAATGATTTTTTTTGTCTTCATTGTTAGCCTGATTATGTGCAACAAATAAGAAATGAGAGCTGCTAATACCCCAAAGATAATAAAAACCCCCGTAGCTGATTCCGGGTCATAGTTCGAAGGCAACCCATATGCTTAAAGGTGAGGTATGCATATTGAAAAGAATTTCAGTCGTTTATGTAATTAGAGCCTCATTTTGTAGTATCTTTGCGCCATGCAAATCGAAATAACTTCACAAGATCAGTTTCCTGAAGCAAGTCAGGAAAATTTAAAATCTGTGGCCAAACGCAGGGAAGAGTACTCCCTTACCAGGGACTTACGCGCCAAGGAAGACAACGAAATAATTGCCAGAAGACTGGCAAAGGAGAAGGAGAAAGAGAAACAAGTGTAGGTAAGCCTTACCAGAGCCAAAGGCAAATCCTCCCGGAGATAATTACCTGTTTCCGGCGCCTTTAAGGTCGATAAGGATAACCCCTCCGGCAGCCCTTGATCCATAAATTGATGCATCTGAACCCTTAAGCACAGTAATCGATTTAACTTCCCTGGGACTTATCCCATCGATGGTTGAGACTGTCACACCGTCAACGACAAGCAACGGGTCGGTGCTTGAGTTTATCGAGCTTATTCCCCTGATAAGAATTTTGTTTCCCGTGACCTGCACGCCGGGAACTTCACCGCTGATCATATCATAAATATTGGTGTAGGAAGAAAACCTTTCTTCATTCCCGTTGATATGACCCGGAGAGGTGGTAAGATCCTTCTTGCGTACTTTCCCGTAACCTATGTTTATCATCTCATCGTCTTCAACCTTTGCGGGCGTAAAACCCTGAATTGTATATTGGCCACTAAGCACAATATTTACTTCTGTGCCTCCATCCCGGGCCGCTTCGGCCGAGCCATTTGCGTATGACCAGGCTCCGATCATCCTGGTGTCAGGGGTTATCCTGACCTTATAAAAGCCTTTTTTGCTGGTTACAACATCAGTCTGGCGCTTGTCAACAAGAATTATTGCACCTGTAACTGGTTTATTGTTTATATCGGTAACGAAGCCGGATACAATTATTTTCTTGTTATTCTTCTTACCTTCAATTTTCCCCGGGATAATCAGAGAAAGTAAAATTAGCAAACAGACTCCCCTTTTCATGATTTTGGCTACTTTAAAAATGATGAGATTATTCCCCAGTCACTGACTTAGCATGACAAAGATAAGACAAATCTTTCTCCTCAAAACCCGGACCGGTTATTTGCGGTTATTATTCGAAGGACTACGGGCGCCCTTTTGGGAAATATTGATTTAATTTGTTCAGTCTATGATCAGGGTTTCAGTCATACTGGGGACATACAATTCCGCTCCGTTCATTAAACGGACGGTTGAATCTGTGCTTGCCCAGGAAGGGAACGGAACCGATTTTGAAATCGAGCTGCTGGCAATAGACGACTGTTCGAAAGATAATACAGTGGATATATTGAGATCGCTCGGACTTCAGCCTCTGTCTACTGACACCCCGAGCGGCGGGCCAAACAGGGGGCGGAATATCGGACTGAAGAACGCCACCGGGGATTATATTGCACTGATTGATCATGACGATACATGGCACCCGGAGAAGATCAGTACCCAGCTTTCAGTTGCTGACAGGGCCCCTATTATCACCACGGGCTACCAGATTATTGACAGTGCGAGGAAAACAATCTCATCCGTCGGAAGCGGCGAACCCTCAGTCAGGTATTTTCAAAAGAATGAGACCTTTCGTTACAGGCTGGCAAGGAGAAAGAGCGGTCAGCCTGTCTATATGAGCACAATAATGTTCAGCCGTGAGCTTTCCTCAGTGCTTTTTGAGGAAGAGTACGGTTGTGTCGATTACGACTGGCTGCTAAGGCTCTTTGAGGGAAATTCGTCAGTCCACTGCAACAAAGTCCTTGCCACAAGGTATATCAGCGGAGAGAATCTCTCGCTTCAGTCGCGCTATAGGGAGAAAGAATATGATCTGTCAATCCGAACTGCAGAATCATACCGTAAAAAATATTCTTCAGAAGTGGCAGAGGCAATTTATCGTATCAACGGAACCAGGGCCAGGTACCATTACGTCATCGGGGAAATGAAGCTGGCACGGGTCTATCTCAGGAAATCAGCTCCCGGGCTGAAAACATGGCTGTACTGGCTGACAAGCTTTGCCGGAAGCAGACTTGTAAAACGCCTCTTCCGGGTATTCGGATGACGAAACCGGCCTCAGTTGAGGGTCCAGGGTACAAGGTGAAAGGCGAAAGTAGAAAGGCAAAAGTAAAAAGGCGAAAGTAAGGCCGGGAGTATCTACTGAACAAGGTCAGCAACGCCATCAAGGATATAGGTCGGTCTGTAAGGAAATTTATCCACTGTCCTGAGTGTTGAAATGCCGGTAAGCACCAGGAGTGTATCTATTTCAGATTCTATGCCTGCAATAATATCTGTATCCATCCTGTCACCTATTATTATTGTCTCGTCATTGGAGCAACCGATCATCTTAAGGGCTATCCTCATCATCAGAGGGTTTGGCTTACCGACAAAGTAAGCATGCCGTCCCGTGGCAAGTTCTATGGGAGATACAAGGGCCCTGGTTGCAGGGATGATGCCGTTTTCAGCGGGACCGGTGACATCGGGATTGGTTCCGATAAGCTTGGCTCCCTTGAGAACCAGGTTGACAGCCTGCTCGAGTTTTTCAAAGCTGTAGCTGCGTGTGTCGCCGACAACCACATAATCAGGGTCATAATTATTCATTGAATAACCGGCATTGTACATGGCATTGATAAGGCCGGCTTCGCCGATAATATAAGCTGATCCCCCGGGTTTCTGCATCGCGAGAAAGTTTGCTGTTGCCAGGGCGCTGGTATAGAAAGCGCTCTCATCGATATCAATTCCAAGACGCAGCATCTTTTCCTGGAGCTCCTTCTGCGTTCTTTCACTTGAGTTGGTAAGAAAGAGGAATTTCTTGTTTTCCTTTTTGAGCCATTTCACAAACTCAGATACACCCGGCAAAAGTTTATTTCCATGGTAGATGACGCCGTCCATATCACTGATAAAACCTTTCTTGCCTCTTATCTTTTCTATTAACTCCTTGTTTTTCATCTCTGTAAATTATGGCGCAAAATTAACACTATGTAAAGAAATATAGGCCAATGATGATGAAAAGTAACAAAACTGTCATCATTGCAGTTTGAATAATAAAATTGTAGTTTTGGGACGAGACATCCGCATGACACAGTGCGCTGCGGTAATAACCATAATCTAACAACGGATATTCTATGAACACAGTTGACACGGCGGCCCCGATGAGTCGCAAAAATTATGTGATCGGCCTGACAGTTATTGGCGTTTTCTTTTTCATCTTCGGGTTTCTTACTTGGCTGAATGGCATCCTGATACCGTTTCTCAGGACTGCCTGCGAGCTCACCAACTTTCAGGCCTATTTTGTAACCACAGCCTTCTATATTTCGTACTTCGTTATGTCGCTTCCCTCATCTGCTCTGCTTAAAAAGACAGGTTTCAGGAAGGGGATGTCAATTGGTTTGTGGATCATGGCAATCGGAGCTCTGGTATTCATCCCTGCAGCTCTGTCACGTAATTATGGTATATTTCTGCTTGGGCTTTTCATCCAGGGAACGGGAATGGCTCTTCTGCAGACCGCGGTAAATCCGTATGTTACTATCATTGGTCCGCGCGAAAGCGCTGCAAGGAGGATAAGCATGATGGGTATAGCCAACAAGTTTGCCGGTGCCATCGCTCCCATCATTATCGGAGCGCATATCATGAAAGGCTCCAATGTCCTTGATCAGCAGCTTGCCTCAATAACCGATGCAGTCACCCGCGGGGAGATCCTTGACCAGCTGGCTACACGGGTCATTAACCCATATATAATAATGGCAGTCATTCTGGTAGCGCTGGGATTTTTGCTGACCCTGGCACACCTGCCTGAGGTCGATACGGAAGCGGAGGAACCGGAGGTCGGTGAGACAAATGTCAACAAAAGCAGTATCTGGCATTTCCCGCATATGATTATAGGCGCTGTTGCACTCTTCTTTTATGTCGGAGTGGAGGTCATTGCCGGTGACACTATCATCCGTTACGGCCAGTCACTTAGTATAGATATGTCTTCAGCAAAATACTTCACTTCACTTACGATGCTGGGGATGATCATCGGTTATATTATGGGCATAATACTGATACCCAAAGCGCTGAGCCAGATAAACGCCCTCCGCATTTCCGCCGTCCTTGGTATAATTTTTACTATCGGGGCTATAATGACTCCCTCTTCCACTCAAATAACCATGCCTTTCAGGGATCTGGTCACCTTTAATGCCGTAACGCTTACAATTCCGGTTACCGTACTTTTCGTGGCACTGCTGGGGCTTGCCAATGCGCTCGTCTGGCCTTCTATGTGGCCGCTGGCTCTTAACGGAGTAGGTAAATTCACAAAGACAGCATCGGCGCTTCTCATAATGTCAGTCGTGGGCGGTGCACTCATCCCTCTTCTTTACGGCAAGCTTGCTGATATCTTTAATACCCAGTCAGCGTACTGGGTATGCCTGCCGTGTTACCTCGTGCTGTTGTATTACTCAATCCACGGCTACAAGATTAAAGGCAGATAATAAAAAGATGTGATGACGCCTGATATTAAAAAGATATACGACTGTTTCAGAGCGGAAGGCTCATACCTGTCAGGTCAGTTGTTCGGACCGGGCCATATACATGACACATACCGGATCATAACTGCGGAACAGCAATGTGATGATTATATCCTGCAACGGCTTAACAACCATGTATTCAAGGATATACCGATGCTGCAGGAGAATATGGAGCGAGTCACGGCACACCTGCACAAAAAGATCTCAGCCATCGAAGGCAGCGATGTCAGACGCGAGTGCCTGACACTGATACCCGTGAAAAGCACCGGGCGGTCATGGTACACAGATGAAAACGGAGATTTCTGGAGGATGTTCATCTTCATTTCCGACCATAGATCATATGAAAGAGTTGATTCTCATCACAAAGCCTATGAAGGCGGAAGAATGATAGGGAGATTTCAGGCTATGCTTGCAGACCTCCCGGGCGAACCCCTTCACGAGACGATACCTGATTTTCATAACATTGTGAAGCGACTTGAAACTTTTCACAAGGTTATTTCGAATGACCCGGCCGGAAGAGTCTCCTCTGTCAGTTCTGAAATAAATGAGATAATCAGTCGTGAGGAGGAAATGAAGATCATTGTGAGGCTTGGAGAAGAGGGTAAGATACCTCTGAGGATTACGCATAACGACACGAAATTCAACAATATCCTCTTCGACAGCAATGACAGGGCACTGTGCATTATAGACCTCGACACGGTGATGCCCGGTTACGTTCATTATGACTTCGGCGATGCCATCCGTACCGGATCAAATACTGCCGACGAGGACAGTCCGGACATCTCTGCAGTATCAATGGACATCGGCATCTATGAAGCATATGCCAGGGGCTACCTGTCAGAAATGACCGGTACGCTGAATGACACTGAAAAAGAGTACCTCGCTTTCGCGCCCCGACTGCTGACATATATTATGGCCACAAGATTCCTGACCGATTACATTGACGGCGACAAATACTACAAGATCAAATATCCTAAGCATAACCTGCAGAGAAATATAGTTCAGATAGCCCTGCTTAAAAGCATGGAAGCTCAACGTGAAAAGATGGAACTTATCATCAAAAACATCACAGGATAAAAAGACTATTGCCTGCATTAATTACTACCGCACAGCTACAGAATTGAAGGCCTACACCTCTCCTGTGGGGCTTACAGCGTCCTGACCGGAGCCCTCAAAGACATCGTTCACCAACCATTTTTGGATATTACCGGTAAATTAATGACTTTTGTCATGCCGTTCAAAACGGCAGGCTTATCATTTAAATTAATCGTGAGGCGATGGATATTAACGGGAAATACTTCAAATCTTACCTCGAACGTGAGGATGCTCTCAAAAAGCAGTATAATACCGAGCGTTTAAAGAAACAGCACTCAAAGGGCAAGCTTACGGCACATGAGAGGATTGCGCTTCTGTTTGACACCGGTACTTTTGAAGAGGTTGATACCTTTGTCACACCGCTGGATACAGGTGTTGAGTTCGGGAAGGTTGAAAAGTCCTTCGGTGACGGTGTCGTCACAGGTCATGGCAAGATAGACGGGCGCCTGGTTTTTGCTTTTGCGCAGGATTTCACAATAATGGGAGGCTCACTCGGTATCGTTCATGCCCGTAAGATCGCCAAGGTGCAGGAGATGGCTCTGAAAATGGGCGCTCCATTCATCGGTATAAATGATTCGGGAGGAGCGAGAATTCAGGAGGGTATCGCCAGTCTTAGCGGTTACGCTGTCATTTTCAATAACATTATACAATCATCAGGAATTATCCCCCAGATATCGGCGGTAATGGGTCCGGCAGCCGGCGGCGCTGTCTACTCGCCTGCACTGACCGATTGGGTTTTCATGACCAGCCATACGAGCTATATGTTCGTGACAGGGCCAAATGTTGTAAAGGAAGTACTCAACGAGGAGATCAGCAGTGAGGATCTCGGAGGCGCTGAAGTGCATGCACGAAAGAGCGGCGTCGCCAATATGATATACGATGATGAGGAAAACACTATTATCGCTATAAGGAAATTGCTGTCGTACCTGCCCTCCAACAACCTGGAGAACCCTCCTGTTGTTGAATATAATGATGACACTCCTGATGTGAATGAGAAGCTTCGCGACATAGTCCCCGATGACCCAAACAAGGCTTATGATGTTCGTGATATCATCAATCTGATTGTTGACCGCAACAGTTTCTTTGAAACCTCGGAGCTTTTTGCGGCGAATATTGTCACCGGCTTTGGCCGCCTGGAGGGCAGAACCATAGGAGTCGTTGCCAATCAGCCCAAAGTACTCGCCGGAGTGCTTGATATAGATTCATCAACCAAAGGCGCACGCTTCATAAGGTTCTGCGATGCCTTCAACATACCCATATTAACACTTGAGGATGTACCTGGTTTCCTGCCCGGAAAGGATCAGGAGCACTCAGGCATTATAAGGCATGGCGCGAAGCTGCTGTTTGCATACGCTGAAGCAACGGTGCCGCGGATCACGGTTATCCTCCGCAAGGCATACGGTGGCGCCTATATAGTGATGAACAGTCGCGGCATGGGAGGCGACTTCAACTACGCATGGCCATCAGCAGAGATTGCCGTGATGGGCCCTGACGGTGCGGTGGCTATCCTTTACAGACGCGAGCTGGCAGCAGCGAAAGACCCGGCAGCGCTGAAAAAGGAACTGGTGAAAAAATATCGTGAGAAAGTTGCAAATCCGTTTATCGCTGATGAAAAGGGTTATATCGATGAGGTGATAGATCCCGCCAGGACACGTTTGAAACTGTTATCAGCATTCTCGGCCCTGAGCAACAAAAGTGTCAAGGTGCCGTCACGCAAGCACGGGAATATGCCTTTGTAAAGTCTAAAGTCTTAAAGTCTAAAGTCTTAAAGTCTAAAGTCTTAAAGTCAAAAGTCGGATGTCTGAAGCCGGAGGTCCAATGGGTAATGATAAATGAATCAATGAAAAAGATAAAAAGGATATTGATTGCGAACAGGGGCGAGATTGCTGTGCGCATAATGCGAACGGCACAGCTCATGGGGATAAAGTGCGTGGCTATACGCACTGCCGCAGAGCCTAACGCAATGTACCTCTCGCTGGCTGACACCGTCTATGATGAAGTTGATGACGCTTCTGAAATTACGGTCTTTCTGGATATTGAGAAGCTGATATCCATTGCCCTTGAAAATAAGTGTGATGCATTGCACCCCGGTTACGGTTTCCTTGCCGAGAATGCATATTTTGCCGAAAGGTGCAGGGATAACAACATCATTTTTATCGGTCCATCACCCAACTCAATATATAAGATGGGCAACAAGACCGTCGCAAAGCAGATTGCCTTAAAGCATAAAATACCCATGGCCATGGGCAGTCCCGGTAGCATCGCCGATGAGGACGAGGCTCTGAAGCATGCGGAAAGGATCGGATACCCCGTGATCATTAAAGCAGCTTCCGGCGGAGGCGGACGAGGCATGCGCATTGTAAGGCAGGCATCGGAGATGGAGAAGATGTTTACTCTCGCTAGCCGAGAGGCCGAGAAAGCTTTCAATGACCCGAGCGTCTTCGTCGAGAAATACATAGAAAACCCAAAACATATTGAATTTCAGATACTTGGAGACATGTTTGGGAACGTCATCCACCTTGGTGAGAGAGAGTGTTCAATCCAGAGGAAACATCAGAAGCTGCTTGAGGAAGCCCCCTCTCCTGCCCTCGATGACGAGCTGAGGGAAAGAATGGGCTCAATGGCTGTCAGGTTGGCAAAAGCTGTAGGATATTACTCTGCCGGCACTGTTGAATTCCTACTGGACTCAGACCGCAACTTCTATTTTATGGAGATGAACACCCGCATTCAGGTTGAGCATCCGGTGACGGAGATGATAACGGGAATAGATCTGATTGAACAGCAATTGAGGATAGCCGGCGGTGAAGAGCTTACTCTTCATCAGGAGGATATTAATCTTACAGGCTGGGCAATCGAATGCCGGATAAATGCTGAAGATGTGCAGGCGGGATTCGCCCCTGCTCCCGGCAGGATTGAAAAGATAAGCTTTCCTGAAGAACCGGGCATAAGGGTCGACACGGGTGTCAGTGCAGGTTCAAGCATAGTTGCAGCTTATGATTCGATGATCGCTAAGCTGATAGTAACAGGCTCCGACAGAAAGCATGCAATTACGAATACCAAACTGGCTCTGGATAAAATATGGATCAAGGGCACAAAAACGACGCTCCCTTTCTTCCGTATGCTGATGCGCAACCATCTGTTCCAGTCCGGCACATTCACGACGGCATTCATCGAAAAAGACCTGGACAAATACTACAGCACCGGTGATTATGAAGAGACGATAGCCGCCTGGCTCGCGACAAAGCTTTTCGTCGAGGAGAACCTTACAGAAAAGAAACTGAACATAAGTTTTAACCAGGGCAAGGAGCTTACGCCATGGCTTCTCAGGAAGAGACTTACACAATTCTAATAATCAGCCGATGAGACCTGATAAACCGGGAATAAAAAAGCTTTACGCACAGTCAGTTGACGGTCAGACTTTTTCTTTTAACCTGCCGCTGAAGAATATTATCAAAGTCAATAAACGTGAATATAAGATAGAGCTGCGGGAGGATGACAAATACGGTATTCATGTTCTCTGGAAGAACAGACGGTATCCGGTTGAGATAGTACGGACAAAGCAGAACAGGTACGAGATCCTGTTCAATGACATAAGCCATACGTTCACTGTCGAAACACCTATTTCCATGCAGCGCAAGAAAGTGCTTGGCAGCTCGCAGGGCAAAAATGAGAATCTTGTGGTGCGTGCTCCGATGCCAGGCAAGATAGTTGACGTTCTGGTGCGGGAGAACGCCGAAGTGATGCGTGGAGAGGCCCTGGTAATACTCGAAGCCATGAAGATGCAGAATGAGATCCAGTCAGATGCAAACGGCACGGTGACCAGAATAGCTGTCAAACCAGGCCAGAATGTCATGAAGGATGATATCCTGGCGGAGATAACCGTAAAATAAAACCGGCGCAATGATTGGCGCCGGTTTTCGTAGCGGCGCCCCACCAGGGCGCCGTTACATGGTATTTACAAATCCACCTTTTTAATTGGTGCGTTCTTCAGCGTTGCCACAAGGAAATTCCAGAACTTTCCGACAAATTCAATCTCGACCTTCTCATCAGGACTGTGCGGGAAACGTATCGTCGGGCCGAAACTGATAGAATCAAGCTTCGGATATCCTCCCATTATGATACCGCACTCAAGACCGGCGTGAATGGCCTTTATCTCAGGAACCTTACCATAAAGCTTCTGGTAGGTCTCCTGCATCGTCTTAAGTATCGGGCTTGACATATCGGGGTTCCATCCCGGATAGCTGCCTGACAGCTCTACCTCAGCATCAGCAAGCTGAAATCCTGCGGCGATCTTCCAGGCAATAGCCTCTTTTGCCGTATCAACCGAGCTGCGAGTGAGGCAATGAGCCTGGAATTTGCCTTCCCTGATACTTACAATGGCCAGGTTGTTTGATGTTTCAACAAGTCCGGGCATGCTGTGGCTCATCCTCTGCACTCCGTTGGGGCATACGTATACGCACCTGATTATCCGGTACTGATCGCCTGCATTCATCACTTTTGCAGGAGCCTCGGATGCTTTTGCGCTCATTTTGATATCAGGGTCAACCTCTTTAAACTCGCTCCTGTAAATCTTCTCGTAACCCTTCACAAACTTTTCAAACTGTGCCTTCTTTATTGACGGGACAACCACTGTGGCAAAAGACTCACGGGGTATTGCGTTGCGCAGGTCTCCGCCGCTGAAGTCAGCAATGCGCATTCCGAAGTTATGTTCAGCCTGCTGGAAGAACCTGAACATAAGCTTGTTGGCATTAGCACGACCGAGATGTATGTCAACACCGGAGTGGCCTCCGCGCAGTCCTTTCAGTGTTATATTATATGCAGTCACACCTGCAGGAGTCTTTTCCTGTTTATAGTTGCGTGTGGCGCTGACATCTATCCCGCCGGCACATCCGACGTATAGTTCTCCCTCATCCTCGGAGTCCATGTTGATCATGATCTCTCCCCTGAGTATTCCTTTCTTAAGATTCTTGGCGCCTGTCATTCCCGTTTCCTCGTCGACGGTGAAAAGTGCCTCCAGTGGTCCGTGAACGACTTTCGGGTCGGTCATGGCAGCCATTGCTGCAGCCACGCCGATACCGTTGTCGGCTCCGAGGGTGGTGCCATTGGCCTTCACCCATCCCTGGTCAACGCGGGTCTCTATCGGATCCTTTTCAAAGTCGAACTTCTTATCGGAGTTCTTCTGAGGCACCATGTCGAGATGACCCTGCATGATGATCCCCTTGCGGTTTTCCATGCCTTTGGTGGCAGGTTTGCGAAGTATGACATTGCCGGTCTTGTCAGTGATTGTCTCCAGGCCGTGCTCCTTGCCAAATTTCTTCATGTATTCAGTCATCCCCTTTTCCTTCTTCGAAGGACGGGGAATCTGTGTAATCTCATGGAAATACTTCCATACCAGTTTGGGTTCAAGATTTCTTATGTCACTCATATCTGAAATGTTTTTGATTATTCTTTAACTATGTTGGGCATCTCAAGGCCGTAACCCTTCTTCTTATTCTCTGCCTTAAGCAGGAAAGCAAAAAGTAACCCCAGAATGCCAAGGGCAGTAAATATCATCATCGGCAATGTGTAGTTATAGAAAGAAAAAACATTGCTGTACTTTGATGTCCTCTTACCATCTGCAGTAATAAAGCTGTCAATATTTCCCATTAAAGTTCCCTTTTTATCAGTGTATGAATAACGGGTAACTTTCACCTCATTCTTCTTAATTGCTTTTTTCAAGGATTTTTGAGTAATGAACTCAGAATTAATTGTATCGTTTGCAACTGTGACAACAGCTGAGATAGTTCCATCATCCTTCTTAATGAACTGCGAGATTTTGACATCTTCATTCTTACGGCTCATCGAGCCTACCACAGTTAACGGATAGAAGTTCTTGTCAGAAACGGCGACCTGGGTAATCTGGTCTCCCTGAGTTGTAATAAAACCCGTACCTACAACAGCAAAATAACCGATGAAACAATATTTATTCAATACCCATCCTATTAATGCGGGTACACCCATTAAGCCCCAGTTCTGAACCCAGAATACGAGCGCGTATGCAGTACCCAGCTGTTTTTCAGGAATGATTTTTGGCACTGATGGCCACATTGCTGAAGGAACAAGAGAAAACCCGACACCAAGGATAAGGATAAGAATAATTGCAATAATCCAATGATTAAGAAAAGGAATTGTAAAGGCTACATGAACAAATATCAGCAATATAGCCCCGATAATCATTATAGTCGCACCCTTCCCTTTCCTGTCATATAAATTACCGAAAAGAGGTGTGAGGAGTATTGTTCCAAAAGGCAGCATTGCCGGTATCAGACCTGCCCAGTCTTCATTAATATGGAACTTTTGGACCATCAGGTCGGTCGCGTATTTCAGGAAGGGGAAAACTGCCGAATAAAACAGGACGCACAGGATAGCGATGTACCACCAGCCTCTGTTGGTGATTATTTTCAAGATATCTGATATACGGAATGCTTCTTCGTCATCGACTTTGTTAATGGACTTATTATAAGCGATTGTTGAAGCATCAAGCTTCTTATCCATAAAAGTATAGATAAAGAAGGATATAAGTCCGATACATAACATTATCAGGCACACCAGGATAGGTGCAGAAACACTGTTAAATGCTTTTGCTATCGGGACTGAAGTTGAAAGAGCAAGGGCCGTACCCAGTCTTGCAGTGGCCATTTCGAGCCCCATAGCCAGGGCCAGCTCTTTACCCTTAAACCATTTAACTATAATTTTTGAAACAGTAATTCCGGCCGTTTCGACGCCAACGCCAAAAATGGCAAAACCAATTCCAGCCATCAGAACCTGAGCCTTAACGTCCCAGAACAGAACGTGCCACATCTGACCGTCAAGGCTATGTGTTGAAACAGCCCAATATTTAATGGCTGTACCAATTACCATAATTGAAGCGGCCATTAACCCTGTGAAACGTACTCCCATCTTATCAAGGATAATACCTCCTATGATAAGCATCAGAAGAAATACATTAAACCATCCGTAGGCACTGGTAAAGAAGCCAAAATCTGAACTATTCCAGAGAAGCTGACCTTCTAGCAATCCTTTCAGCGGGGCCATGACATCCGTAAGATAATATCCGCATAGCATTGTGAACGCCACAACTGCCAGGGCAGTCCATCTTGCAGCTTTGGAATCGGCAAGTGTCTTTCTTAATTTTTCCATTTTAGTTGAATGAAGAATTATAAATTAGGTGTGTAAATGTATAAAAAAATCATTCGAAATACTTATGCAAAAAACATGACAGCTGAACTTTCTGGCATAATTTTAGTTATACAATGGAAATATTAAATTTGTCCGTCTTAACTTGAAGTATTAATAAGATTATAATTACCTGCAGATCATGAAGAAAGCATTTATTGTATTATTACTTATGGTACCCGCGATACTTACATCCGCCCAGAATACGCCGGTGAAATGGTATTCCATTGAGGAAGCTGTCGCACTGGCACAGGCCTCTCCCCGGCCCATATTTGTTGATGCCTACACAGACTGGTGCGGGTGGTGCAAGAAAATGGACAAGGACACATTTTCTCAACCTGTGATTGCTGAGATACTTAATTCAAAATTTTACGCGGTAAAGTTCAATGCCGAATCAAAAGACCCTGTCAATTTTCAGGGCAGGACATTCGTTAACGACGGTAAACTGGGTCCGACACATCAGCTGGCGTACGCACTTCTGCAGGGCAAGCTAGGATACCCTACCGTAGTCTTCCTTACCGCTAAAAGTGAGTTGATAACCCCGGTCTCAGGTTACAAGAGCGCAAAGGACTTTGAACCCATGCTGGAATATTTCGGCGGCACCAGCTGGCAGAAGCAGAGCTACGAGGATTTTCTGAAGACGTTCCAGGGGAAGGTGCAGTAGGTCGAAAGTCAAAAAGTCTAATGTCTGAAAGTCCAAAGGTCTGAGGATCAGAATATAATGTAGCGACGCCCTGTCAGGGCGTCGTTTATATTTTTGGCAGAATTGTATTTACGGCAAGAGCGGGTGGCGTTTTTGATAGCAAACCTTGGTCTTTTATTTTCCTATTATGAAGTTTGAGGGCAGGGTCACCGTGCTGCCAAACTGATAAATCAGCGTCCGGCCCGTGTAAAGTGTCTCATTGCCTGACGAAATCCTGAAATCAACTACGTCAGGAACCCTGTAAAACAATTTGTCAGGAGCGTTAGCTTCCCTTTCGGAAGAGGCAGGCTTGACAATAAGGTTAAGGTTCCTGGTCTTGTTTGATGGTGTCAGCTCAATAAGCACCGGTGTGCCGCTTCCGGAGGCAGCCGACATTACTCCGCCGGTTTCAGAGAATTTGAAGATTGTTCTCTTCTCACCTGCCATTGAAAGGACAGGCGTGAACCATATACGGAAATGCTTTGTTTCGGTCATGCTTTTTCCGGCGAAAAGAGCCGTGTACTCTTGATCGAGCCTGTTAATCTCCGCAATAGCCGCCCCATCCTGGGGAAAAATATTCGTCTCTCCCGTAAGTATCAGATGTTTGCCTTCGCGCAGCTCAAGGAGCCTCTGAGCAGCATCAGCCGCCTGCTGCTCCGGTGTCATCCCCTTTTTCATCTCAATGAGATAAGGAATCCGGATAAACGCTGTATCAGCTTTAACTACCCTGAAGGCCGTATCGGTCCTGGTCGAGACATATTCGTCTGCACCCATATCAGGGAAAAGCAAGGCGGAATTATCAGTGCCTCCCTGAATATTTGAGAAGCTTGTTCCTGTATATACTTCGGGATTTATGTCAAGCACCAGTCCGTTTTTTTTCAGCGCAAGGAGGTTAGTCTGCATCAGCGAAGTTCCCTGAATGATATAAAACTGAGAAGGGTCAAGCTCTTCGACAATTCTGGCTGTCACGCCGGCAAGGGTCCATGTTTCCTTTTTCGCAGTGATTACGTTATTCAGGCCCAGCATCTCTCCGGCATATTTTGCGTAAGGCCCGGGTACTTCTACGGTTTTGCTTGCAGCAATGTCAAACTCGAAAACCGTCAGCGGCAGGGCATATACTATACTGCCATCAGTGACCCTGGCTTCATCTCCCAGCGGCAGGATGACGATATCAGATCCTGCGTCCTTCTGCAGCGTGGTACAGCCTGCATAAATGAGGAACATGATTAGAAGCAATATACTGCGTGTTGTTCTCATGGTTTCACATTATATTAAAGGTAAAGGCTGAAATTATTGAACTGTGTTTCGCGATAGGCTCTTCCAATATTCATAAGGACATCACCGGCGATCACAGACTCTTCCGAATGGATTCTCAGGGCGACATCCCCTGCCAATCCATGAAGGTATACCCCTATCAATGCAGCATTGGCCGGATCATAACCCTGTGCAAGCAGTGCCGTAATCATTCCTGTGAGGACGTCTCCGCAACCGCCTGTGGCCATGCCCGGATTGCCGGTGCTGTTAAAGAATACCTTTCCGTCGGGCATTGCAATCGATGTATTTGCCCCCTTGAGTACCAATATACATTTGTGTTTTGCAGCGAATTCGATCTGTAACTCCATCAGCTGATAATCGCTTTGCTCTGTCGAAATAAGACGCCTGAACTCCCCGGGGTGAGGTGTCAGCACGGAGTTTGGAGGAATAAGGGCCAGCATATCCCTGTTCTGCGCAATTATATTTAATGCATCGGCATCAATAACAAGCGGAACCCTGGCAGACTCAAGCAGTGTGTATAATACTTTTCGGGAGTCCGGGTCAGTACCCATCCCGGGCCCCACTCCCACGGCATCAAATCTCGTGAGGTCAGGCAGTGAGGTTACATATTCCGTACCCGGGTCAGGTGAAACCATTGCTTCAGGCAGCGCTGACTGAACCGGTATCACAGCAGCCACCGGAGTATGTACAGTCACAAGGCCGGCGCCGGTCCGGAGGGCTGCTCCCGCCGAAAGGGTGGCAGCGCCGGCCTTGCCATATGACCCGGCTATTATCAGAGCATGACCGAATGAACCCTTGTTATCAAATTTCCTTCTCCTGCGCAAAAGAGGCCTGACATCCTCTTTCATTATATAATGATATTCAGAGGGCATCTTTGAGATAGTCTCCGGGTGCAGTCCGATATCGATTATCTCCCATTTACCCACAAAGTCATCGTTGCCGGCAAACATAAATGATAGTTTGGGAAACTGAAATGTAAGTGTAACCGAAGCTTTGACAATACTGTCGCGATCAGCAGCTGCGTTGTCCTCACAGAATAGCCCTGACGGTACATCCACAGATATGATATTTGCGCCTGTAAGATTTATTTTGCGGATGATCTCAGCAGGTGCCCCTGCCGGCGGCTTGCTCAGTCCGGTACCAAAAATGGCATCCACGATAACTTCGTTCCGGCCGATGGAAGGAAAATGGTCCGGGTCAGCAAGGGTGTAAGGTAAGAGGCCTGTTCTCGTCAGTCGCTCTGAATTCATCCTGAACTCGCTGCTGTGTGCAGAACCTGTCTCCACAATAAATACCCTGACATTATAGCTTTCTTCATGCAGCAGTCGGGCAATGACCAGTCCATCGCCTCCGTTGTTGCCGGGTCCGGCAAAAACATTCACTTTCTTTTCAGGCGGAACAATATCTTTCAGATGCTGAAACAGTGCGGTTGCAGCACGCTCCATCAGTCCGGCCGGTGTGACCGGTTCAAGACGAATTGTTGCAGCGTCAATCTCTCTGATATCTGCGGAAGTGAAAATCTTCATATAGTATGTATTCAGTAAGGTTAGTGCAAATATATGAATAGATGATGCAAAATTATTGCGGCTCTGATTTATTGTATTCCCGTCAAACAAAAAAGATTAATATATTTGCCTGCTTCACAGTTGAAAAACCAATTAAAAAGGAAATCTATGCTTAAAAATCACCCGAAAGGACTTATAGTTGCCTTTTTTGCCAATATGGGAGAAAGGTTTGGCTTCTACACCATGATGGCAATTCTGGTGCTTTTCCTGCAGGCCAAATTTGGACTGTCATCGGAAAATGCATCTGGCATTTATAGCTGGTTCTATTTTGCAATTTATGCTCTTGCCCTGTTTGGTGGTATCCTGGCAGATGCTACAAGCAAGTATAAGACAGTTATCCTTGCCGGTATAATAGTAATGTTTTCCGGGTATGTTTGCATGGCCATTCCGGGAATGACCTTGACTTTTACCGTTATGGCACTTTTTACCATTGCGTTGGGCAACGGTCTCTTTAAAGGAAACCTACAGGCAGTTGTCGGACAGATGTACGATGACCCCAGATACTCAAAACTCAGGGACTCGGCATTCATGATTTTTTATATGGGTATTAATGTAGGAGCGGTCTTTGCCCCATTTGCAGCAACAGGAATCAGAAACTGGTGGCTTAAGGCCAATGGATATTTGCATGACGGCAGTCTACCTGCACTGTGCCATCAGTTCAACAAGAATACGTTGACAGATACAACGACTTTCCAGCAGCTTGCCGACAAGGTCAACATTGCGGGACCGGTAACTGATCTGAGTGCCTTTGCAAACAATTATCTGGAAGTTTTCACAAGAGGTTACAATTACGCTTTCGCAATTGCTGCAGGAGCAATGGTGGTCTCACTGATTATTTATGTATCCTTCAAAAAACGGCTGCCAGGTAAAGAAAAGGTTATCAAAGAGGAAAAGGGTGAAAAAGCCCAGTTTAAACCATGGGCTTTGATAGGCGCCGCGATTGCCATGGGCCTCACTGCATTTGCACTTTCATTCCTTGTTGACTATAAAGATGCGCTCGCATACGGATTGTTTGCTGGTTTTGTCGTTTGGATCCTCGTCAGCGCCAAAAAAGAGGAGATGTCACGTGTTACGGCATTAATAATGGTATTCATCGTTTGTATTTTCTTCTGGATGTCATTTCATCAGAACGGCCTTACGCTTACATGGTTTGCAAGAGATTATACTGCAAAAGAGGTTAGCTCATTTTCTTATCTCTTTTTCACATTGCCCTCATTACTGGCAGTAGTGGGCTCCATTCTCGGGCTGTTTCTCCTTGTTAAGAAAACAAGCACACCCAAAACCAGGCTTATTGGCGGGATATTGTTTGTTATAGCATTGGTATTTGCGTGTTTCAGGGTAGTAAAGGCAAACGATATGAACCCGATTTCACCTGAAATCTTCCAGATGTTTAATCCATTGTTCGTAGTGTCGCTGACATTCCCGGTAATGGCGCTGTTTGCATGGATGAGCAAAAAGAATATTGAACCTTCGACGCCTAAAAAAATAGGTTTTGGGATGATTATAGCATCTCTTGGATATGTTGTTATGCTTCTTTCATCCGTTTCCCTGCCTTCTCAGTTGTCACTTGCAGGCTCACCTGTTCCTGAAGCGGCACGCGTTACTCCGTACTGGCTCATAAGCACATATCTCGTTCTGACTGTGGCAGAACTTTTCCTGAGCCCGATGGGACTATCATTTGTCTCCAAAGTGGCTCCGTCCCGCTTTCAGGGTCTTATGCAGGGTGGATGGCTTCTGGCAACAGCAGTGGGTAATAAACTGCTAAGCGTACCGGGCAAACTCTATGATAAGATCGAACTATGGCAACTTTGGCTGGTATTCATTGTATGTTGTCTGGTTGCAGCCACATTCATATTCTCAATAATGAAACGGCTTGAAAGCGCCACAAAATAAGAAATACTGAACTGAAAAAGAGAGCCGGGATTCCGGTTCTCTTTTTTTTCATTTGTTATTGCCTGTTACATCTGTAATGAAAAAGGAATAAATTATATATTTGTCAGACTAAAATATTAGTAGTAATGAGCGGCGGAAAAATGTATGACAAGGTTTTTGCAGTCTTTGGCACAGTTATGGTCTTCTTCTATTTTGGCCTTGGCTTTTTTATCCTGACTACTACGCTCTTGACTATGGACAGGGCACTCCGGATAGTGTTCTCTGTTCCCCTTTTCCTGTATGCCATTTACAGAGCTTTTATGTCATACGAAAAGATCAGGGATAGCTTTTTCTCAAAAGATGAAGACGAAGAATAATTTATGCTTTTTTACCGGGGGTCAGGGCCTGCCTTGACGGTCTTATTTAATAATGGCACAGGCTTTGCATCAGATCTTATATAATTTAACAGGGAAATTTAGCACCTTAACAAAAAACAAGATAAAGAGATAATTATTAATATTGTGACTAATGTTATTTTGAAAAACAGGCAGGATTATGAATAATTATCAAAAATATAAAAAAATAGTAGGATCAGCGGCAGTAATAGGATTTACGGCGCTGCTTCTTCTCAGCTGCAAAAATAAAGGCACTCCGGCTTTGCAGGAAACACCTACCTCAGGCAATATTAAAATTGAGGCTGATGAATCTTTTCAACCCATTGTTGAGACACAGCTGGCAACCTTTTCAGTTCTTTATAAAAATGCTCACATCACTCCTGTTTACAAGCCTGAGAGTGAGCTCGTGGCTGATTTCCTGAATGATTCAATAAAAGTTATTGTGACGTCCTGGGCACCGACCGAGGAGCAGAAAAAGACGCTGCTTGCGGCACAGACTGTTGTGCGCACCAACGTGGTGGCGTATGATGCCCTGGCCCTTGTACTGAATAAAAGCAATAAAGACTCGCTTCTTACATATGATAATGTGAGTGATATTTTCACCGGTAAGATCACTGACTGGAATCAGATTAACAGTGCATCAAAGCTTGGTAAGATAAGCGTAATCTTTGACAACACCCGTTCCGGAAATATCAGATATTTCAGAGAGAAATTTAAACTCCCGCAGCAGCTTGCGGCCAACTTCTATGCCGTAAACAACAACCCGGAAGTTATTGAATATGTCTCTAAGACTCCGGGGGCAGTTGGTATCGTAAGTGTAAACTGGATAAGTGACAAAGATGACTCTCTCAGTGTAAGTTTCACAAAAAAAATAAAGGTTGCAGCAATTTCACTTCCCTATCTTGACCAGTTATTGTTCTATCTGCCTGTGCAGGGCTCAATCTACGATAAGACCTATCCGTTTGTCAGAGAGGTTAATATATGTTCAAGGGAGTCATTTACAGGACTTGGCTCGGGATTTGTAAGCTTTGTATCAGGAGAAAAGGGACAAAGAATAATACTTAAGTCAGGTCTCGTACCCGCTACGATGCCGATCAGGATTATACAAGTAAAAAATGAGTAACTAAACCAGATAAAGATGATTACTAGAAGTTTTAAATTGGCGTTGCTGCCTGCAGCATTAATCTGCATGATTTGTGGCACAGGACTGAAGGCTCAATCACTCCAGGAGGCCATAACCTTAACCAAAAATGAACAGTATGATAAAGCTGAAGCACTGTTCCAGCAACTGGTCAAGAGTGAGCCGGGAAACAGCAATCTCTATTTCCACTATGGTGAAAATACACTGCTGAACTATTTTGCTGACACCATTTCCAACTCGCTTAACGTCGCAACCAAGGAAGCTGCTGACATCTTTGATAAAGGTATTGCAGCAAGTGCAACCAACCCGTTGAACTACGTGGGTCTTGCAAAGGTTGAGTTCTACAGGGGTAACGACGCTAAAGCTGAAGAACTGAGAGTAAAGGCAAAAGGACTTCTGCCGGCTTATAAAAAGGTGACCAAGATTGCAAACCCCAAAGATTATGCATATACCCTGGCCAAAATAGCTAAATCATATATCCGGTTTGAAACGGTGGATACCAGCAAGGCGCTGCCTTTCATCAGGGAGGCACTGAAGATCGATCCGAAAAACAGTGAGGTTTATATAATTGCCGGTGACATCTACATACTTGTAAATGACGGGTCAAAGGCCATAAAGAACTACAACCTCGCCCAGGACTGGGATCTGCAGTCTCCTACTGCCAATATGAAAATTGGCAGCATCTATGTCAAGGGGCGTAACCTTATGGCTGCTATCCCCTTCTATGAGCAGGCGATTGCCCTGAACAAAGACTATGCACCTGCTTACCGCGAACTGGGCCAGCTTTACTCCATGGCCGGCAGGTACAAAGAGTCCAAGAATTACTTTGAAAAGTATCTTGAACTTACACAGGGAAATATCCCTGCCAGGATCAGGTATGTGAACGCACTGTTCTATGCGAAGGAATACAGCGAGGTAATCAAGAATGTTGAGGAGATTTTCGCTGTTGACCGTTCAAGGACTTATATGAACCGTATTGCCGGTTACTCAGCCTATGAAATTGGAAATTATGACCTTGCGCTCAAGTATATGGACCAGCTCTTTAAATCACTCGATAAGGACCGTATCATAAAGAAAGATTATATCTATTACGCAAGGATACTTACAAGGAAAAACCAGAATTACAGCAAGCTGGTGATCGAGACTGATAATGATGAGGGTGATCTTACCTCGATGGAAGGGAAGTACGCCGCACTAAAGACAGGTCCTGAGAAGGTGAAAGTAAATGCTGCTATTGATGCCCTGAAAGCCAAAGTGGCAGATTCTAAAGCTAAGATTGCAAAAGCAGAAGTTGAGCTTAATAAAGCATTCGAAGCTTATGAAAAAGCTGCATTTTTTGGAGATGAGGACCTGAATTTGCTGTACGAGAAAGGTACTGCCCAGTATAATGCCCGTAAATATTCAGACGCTGCCGCAACCTGGTCTCGCCTGCTGGAAAAAGGCAGGGATACGGAAAATGACTATATTCAGATCGGAAGAGCTTACTACCAGGCCAAGGATTTCGACAAGGCTGATGCGATCTTTAACAAAATGGTTGCCAAATATCCTAACAATCTGCTGGGTTACCTTTGGATCGCCAACACTGCTTCTGCCAAAGATCCGGATTCGGAACTGGGACTGGCCAGACCTAAGTTCATCACACTGCTGAAAAAGGCATCTGCAGACTCTGTCAAAAACGTAAGTGAAATGTTTGATGCCATAAGATACCTGGGATATGACGCCCTCCAGAACAAGAAGTACGATGAAGCAAAATCATACTACAACAGAATGATGAATCTGGCACCTGATAAGAATGAATACAAAATAAAGGCATACAGTTCTCTCAGCACAATGTACATAACCATGGGTGATTATCCCAGGGCTATTGAAGAAAACAACAGGATACTTGCCATAGAACCGGGCAATGAGAGTGCCAGGTCTACAATCCAATACATCCAGGCTGCCCAGAAGAATGCTGTTCCAAAAGCTCATCCAAATGAAATCACAGGTGTTATCAGTGATGAATCAGGCAACCCGATACCGGGAGCTTCCGTAAGGGTAAAGGATACAGCTGCAGAAGCCTGGACCAACGTTAAAGGAGAATACAAGTTTGTTATGCCGGAGGCATCAGAAATACTTGTGATAGGTGCAAAAGGCTACAAAACCATTGAGGTTACAGTAACCAAAAAGAGAGTTTATAATGCAACACTGGAAAAATAAACTTAAAAGAGATTTTAATTATATCTAATTGATTGAGACTATTGTAAAAGATTAAGAGAATAATTATTTTTGACAACTGTTTACTTAAACCAACTAAAGAATACTAAAATGAGTAAGAATTCCAAATCGTCGAGCGGACTGTTTCAGTCGCTTTTTGCACCTCTAGTTATCGTTATAGCTTTTGTCGTGTCTTATTTTATCTTCACTAAAATCTTTGGTGATTCAGCGAACTTTGAAGCTGGCAATAACAAGGGACATCCCCTTCAGGGTAATATTCTCGGGCTGTTGTACAGGGGAGGTATAATTGTTCCGTTACTTCTCACTGTCATCATTACACTGATAACTTTTGTCATCGAACGAGCTATTACTCTCAGCAGGGTTCAGGGCAAGCAAAGACTTAACGTATTTGTCTCCAATCTTCAGCATCTGCTTGCTGAGGACAAGATTGAAGATGCTATAGTTGCGTGTGACAAGCAGAAAGGCTCGCTTGCAAATGTCATGAAAGCAGGATTAACACGCTACCGTGCACTGGAGAATGACAAGGAGCTTGAAAAAGACCAGAAGATCACATCAATGAAACAGGCAATTGAAGAGGCTACAGCTCTTGAGCTTCCGGTCCTCTCAAGGAATATGGTTTTTCTTTCAACCATTGCCTCAATCTCTGTGCTTATCGGTCTTATTGGAACAGTGCTTGGAATGATCCGTGCTTTCGCAGCCCTGGCACAGTCAGGTGCTCCTGATGCACTGGCCCTCTCAACAGGTATATCCGAGGCCCTTGTCAATACCGCATTCGGTATCACAGGATCAACCCTCGCTATCATTTTCTTTAATATGTTCTCAACACAGATTGACAATTATGTCTTCAAAATCGATGAAGCAGGTTTCAGCCTGACTCAGACTTTTGCAGCATCAGTGAGGAAATAATTCGCCAAATTTATTCTTTTGGTTAAAAAAGAAAGGATTTAGAAACATGCCAAAGATTAAATTAGCAACCAAGTCGCCACGAATCGACATGACGCCGATGGTTGACCTGTTTACGCTGCTGCTTACCTTCTTTATTCTGACAGCAACGTTCAGGCCCCAGGAGGCAGCTCCTGTTGATACACCTTTTTCTGTGTCGGAGACGCCGATGATGGATGACAACATTATGACAATCCTCATCACCAAAGACAGCAAGATATTTTTCAATGTTGACAACGGCCCGGACACCATTCTTAAATTCAGGCCGAAGATCCTTGCCGAAATGGGCAAGCGCTACAACATTGAGTTTAGCCCGGATGAACTGCGCAAATTTGAAAAAAGCGGTGCAGGCTTTGGCGTTGCCATCCAGGATATGAAAGCTTATCTTGATGCCAGGACGGCAGATGAAAAGAAAGTCTATGAAAAAGGCATTCCGGTTGATTCTACCGACAATCAGCTTGCATTATGGATCCTCTTTGCACGCCAGGTGAACCCTGCAGTGCGGACACTGATCAAAGGTGATGCTGATGTTGAATTCCCCGTCGTCAAGAAAGTGCTTGACATGCTCCAGGATAAAAACGTGAACAGATTCAACCTGATCACTAATCTTGAAAAAGTTGAAGTAACCGAGGCAAAAACCGAGTAAGATGGCAGAGATTATTCAAGAGGAAAAAGGTAAAGGCGGAAAGAAAAAACCGCGCAAAGGTGATGCTCACGTAGATATGACACCTATGGTGGACCTGATGAGCTTGCTCATCACGTTCTTCATGCTCACTGCAGCTTTCAGCAAACCGAAGGTTATGGAAATTGTTCTCCCTGAGAAGATCAGGAAGGATGAGAAAGTTGAACCACCGAAGATTGCCGAGAGCCGTACTCTTAACATCATCCTTGGTCCAAATGACAAGGTCTTCTGGTATCCCGGAAAAGCCGATCCGGCTGTCACCGTGCTCCAGGAGACTGACTTTAGTGCAACCGGCATACGCCAGGTATTGCTTGACAGAAACAGAGCTCTCTTTAAGAAGATTGACGATTTTGAACAGAAAGTCCTCAAGGGTGAGATTGATATCAAGCAGGATTCCATGCAAAATGCCATCAAGCAACTAAAGAAGGATGATGATACAGGGCCGATCGTTCTTATCAAAGCCTACAAGACATCAAAGTATAAGGACTTCGTTGATATTATCGACGAGATGTCTATTGTCGGCATAGCCCGTTACACATTCACTGACATCAGCTGGATTGAGGATAACCTTGTCAATGCCGCTCTCGGTATTGCACCGGTCGCCCAGGCTCCGGCAAAATAGAAGGGAACTGATATGGCAAAAGAAAAGAAACATTACCCCAGTCTGGATGACATAGTCTTCGCAGACAGGAATAAGGAATACGGGGCTTATGACCTTCGCAGGAAATATAACAGGACGTTGACTATCTCCATGGCAATAGGTCTGGTCATAGTTTTGATTGCTGTGATTATTCCCTACATAAAGGCCAAAAACATTGCCCAGATAAAAGCCAGGGATGCCAATGAGATTATCGCTCAGATGGCAAATGACATCAACCAGGAAGAAGCGGCTCCGCCGCCACCTCCTCCACCCCCACCGCCTACAGAACAGCAGACTGTTGTTAAATATGTGGCTCCGGTGATAGTTGACACCGTAAAGCCTGAAGACCAGACACAGCTTATGACCGCCGACGACGTGTCAGAGACTGTTACTGACCAGCAGGTTGTTGAGGTTGTCGAACAGCCTAAGGAAGAGGTTGCGTACGAGGCTCCGGCAGAAGTGTTTGTCGTGGTTGAAGAGATGCCGTCATTCCCCGGAGGGGATACTGAACTCTTCAAGTTTATCTACGACAACATCAAGTATCCGGAACTTGCCAAGGAAAACAATATTCAGGGCAAGGTAATACTCCGTTTCTGCGTGACCTACAAGGGCACTGTTGATCAGGTATCCGTTGTCAGAGGTGTTGACCCTTCTCTTGATGAAGAGGCTGTAAGGGTTATTAAACTCCTTCCGCTGTGGAAACCGGGTAAACAGGGAGGCAAACCAGTGAACGTCTGGTACAGCGTGCCAATCAGCTTCCAGCTTAAGTAACCAAAGCTTCTATAATAAAAAAGGTGCCTTTCACAAGACACCTTTTTTTTATTGTGATTTGTTGTCAGGGCCTGAGCATCGCGCTGATATAACGTTCTGCCAGCGGTGTGCCGTTGCTGTCAAGGCCGCTGATGATAACCATCCTCTCACGCTGCTGCGCCATATGAAGCAACCCGTTAAAACCATCTTCAAAAACATATTTAAAGGTATCTTCATTCCCGGTATAGGCATCACCGGCAAGCTTTGCGGCCATATCTGATGCCTCAGCAGTGCTTTTGCAGTTAAAAAAATACACATCAAACCGGTTATTGCCAACCTCATACGAGGCCCTGAAGGCGCCGCGGAGAAATTCATGACCCAAAACACTCTCGAGTATAAAGGTTTCCTGATTCTTAAGCAGTCCCTCTGCCGGAAAAAGCCTGAGCAGTGCAGGAAATTCATTTTTCCCTTCAATGCGGTCTGAAATCATTTCTGCAAGGTTATTCATTGCCTCATTGACTCTTTTTGACTTCGATTGGGTCATTATTTTAACATAAAAACGATCCTTATAAAAATACACAAGACCCTCCTCATTAAAGCCCTGTACTCCTACCGGAATAAAATTATATCCCGGAGAGCGCTCAAGTGAATACATCCCGAAGGCCATAGCGTCATCACCAAACCTGTAAATCTCGGCTTTGATATTATTTTTCCCCTTCACATATTCGGTAATATTAAGGTCAACGAAACCCAGGGCCAGGTAAGCATCAGCAGCCCCGTCGATGTAATTCCACAGGTCATCGGGAGTATATACCGGATATTCATTTACTGCCTTATACCCTTTGAGTACGGGGAAGAGTCCCTGCTGCGCAAAAAGGCCGGAAACAGATATTACTGCTATGAAAATGACAACAACAGATTTCCTTATCATGTTGGTTATTTGTTAGTTATGCAATCAAATCGAAAGGTACCTTATTCAGGCGTGAGATATCTGAGATCTTGTCTTTAACATCAAATCCTTTGATACACTGTGCGGTACAGACATCACATCCGGCACACGGGTCAGTTTCGATGCCAGTCTGTGAAAGGAGCTCAGATGCCAAAGGCAGGCTGCCATAGCCATAGGCATACATGTATGCACGCATAATTTCAGGGATGGGCAGGTTATTGCGGCATCCCGGTATACAATTACTGCATGCATTACAATATAAGCCCTTCGATGTAACTGCTGCCTGCAAATCGGACTGTTCGGCAGACGAAATAGTAATATCCCTGAGGATTTCAAGGTCAGAAGACAGATGCTCAAAAGCAGTGATTCCCGGAATTGTTGTAGTGACGTTGGGATTTGAAAGTGCCCATTTCAAGGCTGCCCGGGTGTTGACCGGCCTGGTTCTTTCCTTATCAAGGAACCCTCCTGCCATTGTCTTCATTGCGACAACACCAATACCTGCGTCTGCTGCGGCCTGCAACGCTTCATTCATCTCATCGCGGTATGTCTGCGTGAAGTTATAGGCAGTCAGCACAACGTCCCATATACCGTCTTCTGCCATGGCTTTAATGACAACAGGCTCATTCTTGTGCGTTGAGACACCAATGAATCTGACTTTTCCTTTCTTTTTGAGATCAAGCATGGCATTTACTATTTCCTTATGCCTTAACACATCAGGATGGTCAACTCCATGCATGTATAAAATATCCACATAACTCATCTTCAGTCTTGAAAGACTGATCTCAAATTTTGACAGAAAGTTCGCAGCAGTAGTCTCACTTGTAGGTTTACCTGTCTGACGGTCAATGCCTGCCGGGCCGACTTTTGTAGCAATAATGAATGAATTCCGGGGTACGGTAGTAAAAAAATTACCAAGCATTTCTTCGTTCCGGCCGTTCTGATAACCATTGGCAGTGTCAAACAATTTAATTCCCCCATCGTATGCACCCTTTACGAGAGCGCTGTTATCAGATCTCATAACTCCGAAGCTGACAACGGGAATTTTTAATCCAGTTTTACCCAATGTCCGGTAAATGACTTCATCACTGGCCGAAACGCCGGACGCCAGAGAGGTCTTGTTAAGCACTGCAAGGCCTGCTGCTCCGGCCAGGCCTGACCTCAGAAATGATCTTCGTTTCATATTTTCAGAATTGTTTTTTTATTGAAGTTGCCTTATTCTTATTTCGGTACTGCTTCTGTCAATGAGCGGCAGAAGAAGGTTGGTATCGGTATCGCCGTAATGGTAAGGGTACAATATAGCCGGACGGATCATACGTACAGCATCAGCCACCATTTCGGGTGTCATAGTGTAGGGGAGATTCATTGGGAGAAAGGCGACATCAATATTTTTCAGTTTTGCCATCTCCGGAATATTTTCAGTATCACCGGCAATATAGATCCGTTTATCGCCGAGGGTAAGAACATAACCGTTTCCCTCCCCTTTCGGATGATAAGGGTTCCCGGGAGAACGTTCATGCACGATATTATAAGCCGGCACAGCTTCAATCTTAATGTCTCCCCACATAATGACGTCGCCGTTCTTCAAAACCTTTGCTTCCGGTAGTTTGGGAGCCGACAGTGCATTGCAATAGATCACTGTGGTGCTTTTAACCGTTTTAGCGATGGCATTGAGATCAAGGTGGTCACTGTGCTGATGAGTTATCAGGATCAGGTCTGCCTTTGGAAGAGTAGAGTAATCGGCCACTGATGAATAGGGATCAATCTGGATGACCCTGTCATTGTATTTAAACATCAGTGATCCATGCCCGAGGAACCACATCTCAACCGGTCCGTTACCGGTAATGAGAGTATCATGCTCAAAACTTTTCTGCGCCATAATTTCTATTCCGTTAGTTAGCAGAAGGAATGACAGAATTGTTAATAAGAATCGTGTTTTCATGCTGCCATAGTTCAAAGTGTCTGAGCCAATATACAAATATTTTATATTATTTTAGTGGTGCTGTCGTTCAGCTTAAAAAATCGCAAGCAATATGGGCCGTTACATTCACAACCTGATCTTAAAAGGCGAAGGAATGAATCTTGACTTTAAGTATTGCATTTCTGACCCGCAGAAGATTGCCCGCACCCTGTCTGCCTTTTCAAACAGTGACGGAGGAAAGCTGCTTATAGGAGTAAGGGATAATGGCTCACTTGCAGGCGTGAGGTCTGATGAAGAATACTACATGATAAATTCAGCCGCCACATTGTATTGTGACCCGGAGGTCAAAATCATTTCCAGGAATCATACGGTAAACGGCAAGAACATCCTTGAGGTTGACGTTCCCAAAAGTGCAAAGATACCGGTAAAGGCCAGGGACGAGGAAGGCAGATGGAAAGCATATTTCAGACAGGGTGATCAGAACTTTATGGCCGACAGGGTAATACTTCAGGTCTGGAGGAGAGGCGCCAGCAGCAGAGGCCTCCTGTTAAGGTTCGATGAAAAGGAAAACGTCCTTTTGAATCACCTTCGGGGAGGTGAAAAGATCTCTGTGTCCGGTTTCCGCAACCTTGCGGGTATAAACAGTAAAACTGCCGAGAAGATACTCAGTGATTTTATTCTCTGTGGCATTATTGTTTGTGAGGCAAGTGAGAAAGGTCTCTTTTACCGGCTGAGTAACGAATTCGAGCCTTCTAAATAGTAGGCCATTCAGCCTTCAGACCCAGAACAAGGATGTCATCCACCTGGGGTGAAGACCCCATCCAGCTTAAAAGCCGTTCTTCAAGTATCTCCTTTTGCTTGCTCATCGGGTAATCCTGAATGTCAAGGATCAGTTTCTTGAAATTCTTTTTCATGAACTTTTTGCCCGTGTTACCGTTGAACTGGTCGATATATCCGTCCGTAAAGAGGTAATATGAATAGTCCCTGTCAAGCTTCCACTCGGTCTGCTTAAATGCTTTATCCATCTTTGTGGAGATGCCAATTGGCATTTTATCTGCCATGACAGTTTCAAGGATGTACTTTCCGTTGGATAATGAACCTTCATCAGTTTCAAGGTCACCACTCTCCCACTTCAGTATCTCTTCGTACTTCATAGCCCTCACTTTGAAGCACGGAATATAAGCGCCGGCAAACTCCACCATATGGTGTTTAAAATCAACGACAATCATTGCCAGGTCTGCTCCGTCCTTCTCTTCGTCTGCCTCTCCTGTCTGTTTCAGGGAAGATACGACCTGCTTGCGCAGTTCATCAAGTATTATGCCGGGCCTGGTCAGGGCAATCTTGTTAACAATCTCATCAAGGAAAGACATGCCAAGAAGACTCATGAATGCACCGGGAACGCCGTGGCCGGTGCAATCAGCAACAGCAACGTACAACCTGTCATTCTTCCGCTCCATCCAGTAAAAATCGCCGCTTACCTTTTCGAGAGGTTTAAAGAGAATGAAATAATTGTTTAAGGTTGCATCAGCCAGCAGCTTTTCGGAAGGCAGCAGGGCATGTTGTATACGGCTTGCATAATGAACACTTGCATCCAGTTCCTCCTTCTGCCTGCTCAATATTGTATTCCGCTGTTTGACAAGGTTTTCCAGGCGCGTACTTTCGCTCTTCAGGCGCCATGTATAAAATCTTATAATGGCTAAAACCGCCAGTAGACCAATCAGGGTAAATAACAAAAGGACAGGAATTGTGGCATACCAGGGTTTCCTGACTGAAAAACTATAATCAACCTCTTTGCTTTCAAGTCCCGTGAGGGTTTTGGCTATAAGCCTGAAGGTATAATGACCGAAGGGCAGGCTGGTGAAATCCCTTGAATTGCGCTTCTCCCACTTTGACCAGTCTTTTTCAAGACCGTCAAGCTTATACCTGTACTCCGTCTTTTCTTCACCTACGTATGAAGTTGTTGTCCAGGAGAAAGAAATATCACTGTGGGAATACCTGAGAGAAGGTTGATTGTTCTCAGGCTGGACAAGGGATGGAATTCGTATACCTTCAGGTGTGGTGGTGTAAAATTGTCCGGATAAAAGAATTTCATTATTACCTGCGATGATACCTGTCAATATGGTGCTGAACGAGCCATAGCCGTAACCGAGGTTTGACTTGTCGATCACATAGATGCTCCTGCCCTTTGCCAGCCAGATATTATTAGCTATATAATCTATGTCAGATACTGATATGTCCGGGAGGAAATCGAACTGTTTCCTGAAAATGACATGACCCTCCCGGGTCGGTGTTACCAACGCTGTAAAGTAGTGTGTGTCAAAGGCGGCAACCAAGATATCACCTTCAGGAGTCTTGAATAATCTTTCAATGCTGATATTACTAAAGGTATCGCCGATAAGGTCATTATCTTTTACAAACCGGTCGTTATCACTGTCATAACGATAAATACCACTGCCTGTGCATACATAAAGCTTTTTATCTACTGTGACGATATGATTGATGGTATCGCTCTCCAGTCCTTTTGTTCGGTCATAAATGATGAAGTTTGTGTCAGAAGGAGCGCAACTGAGGCGGTACAGGGAGCATGGACCATCAGTTTGTATCCACCAATCGCCATCACCCGACTGCTCTATTGTTTGGACGGTACCGCGGACTGAATTTCTTTTGCTTTCATGAGCCACAGTCCATTCCTCTTCTGAATTTCGCACGGTCAGTATAATGCCATGGGTTGATCCGGCAAGTATAGTGGCCGAATCATTCATGTCGGCCTTCATGGCCGATATTGATACGCCGTCAAGAAAGCTGCTGACGTATCCCTCTTTATCAAGCTGGTAAAGGCCGTTTGCAGCCGATGCTATCAGTACCCTGCCACCCTGCAGGTTAGTTGTCAGCAGGTCAGATACTCCGGCTTCAATATCCTCCAGTTTTGAAAACTGTACAATTCCGGAGTCATTGACAAAACTCCTGAAAAGGCCGGCGTCGCTTGATACAAAAACCGATCCGTCATATTCAATGATATCTCCGATGGTCGATTTTAATCCTGTTCCGCTTCCGAATTCTGAAACCGGAAGCGAGACGTATGCCCTGTTTATATAACCCATTGTACAGAACCACAGCTGGGAGTTGGAGGCATAATCACAATACATAGCCGTTACCGTGGCTTCCTGAATTCCGGTTGTTCCAACAGAGACCTGTTGTTGCAACGTTCCGTCGTGGCTGAAAATATAAACCCCTTCACCGCCGGAAACACCAATTGCAAACCTTTTTCCGGGGATATTTACAGCATCTGAAATATGATTTTCCTTAAGTTTATTATTTATCGCCTCAGGCAAAAAATTACTTTTCAGTTCACCTGTCACCATGTTGAACAGGTATATTCCATTTCTGGAAGTTGCCAGGATTATACTTTCCCTGTCAAAGGGAAGCAGAGCCATAAAGCGTTTAATACCCAACTTGCTGCTACCCGGGATCAATGTCAGGGTTCCCTCCCTGTACTCATACAAACCTTTTCTATCATCGGCAATGATTACCCTTCCATCCTTTACCAGTATCCTGCCCGCATCTTTCAGGTTATAATTACCGTTCATATCTATTACTGAGAGGGAATCGCTGTTCAGATCATACAGAAAAAGATTTCTCCTGTCTGTGAAGAACACTGTGCTGCTGTCAGCAGCAATTGAAGAAATCATCTGCATTTCATTTCTGACCAGCGAGTCTGCAAGGCGGTCCGCGAGCGACCGGAACAGAAGTTCGCCACTGTCATCAGGTTGCAGGAAGCCGAAATCTGTTTCACCCCCCACATAAACGATGCCCCTGTAATCTGTGGCCAGGGCATTTACCCGCTGCCGGCTTCCCATTTTTATGAGGCCCCATCTCAGACCATTGTAGGTCACAATACCCTTTGAGCTGTTGCCGAAATACATCACGCCGCAATTATCCATGGTGATGCACAGGTTCCGGGGGTCACCGGGGATATCAACCGCATCAAACCAGCTGACAAGCGGAGCACCTTTCATGTTAACCTGTGAGTTGGCAGCAACAGAAAAGAAAAGAAAAAATAAAGCGACAATAAACCTGAACCTCATTACCCCTCAGATTACCCAGTTTAATGAGATAAATATACGAATTCAATTTGAAAAAAAGAGCGCGCATTTTGGCATTCAATTTGAGACATATTTTAATTATCTTGGCTTTTTTAAAGAAGGTTATGAGGGTAATTCACAGGGCGGTAGTTCTGATGACTTTAGGTTCTATAGTATTGTGTCAGGTCAGGGCACAGGAACCTGCTCATGATCAGTTATTGACACAAACTGAGACAAGCGCCGGCGGATCACGGAATCCCGGGGCTCTATCTTATCGCAGCAATAATCCACTTCTTAAAAAAATCACGGATCCTTCGGGCATTTACTGCAGACTAAGTCTTCCCGGGCATCATTACACTTCGGAAACAGGGAAACCTGAACTCCCGGTTTACAGCCGTATTGTTGAGAAGCCACAGGGTATGGAAGTCAGGGTTAAGCTCTCCGATATACGTTCAGAAAAGGTCCGCTTTGCCGATCATGGGCTGAGGGGTGCCCAGATCTATCCTGCTCAGCCTGCGAAAACCAAAAATGAGGTTCAGGATGAAAAGGTGGTCATCAAAGATAAAAAGGTATACCAATCAGCCGGCATTTTAAATCATGACACTGTGGTAATCAGTCCTGTTGGCATTTTCCGCGGCCATGAGCTGGTAAACATTGCCATCTATCCAGCATTCTATGATCCTGCCGGCGGTTATGTCGACCTGATTACATCTATGAATGTCAGTATCACATACGTTCCGTCAGAAATCAAAGGCACAGGCGAGGTAATAGAAACTGAAGACAAGGGTAATTATTCATCTGATTCTTATATCACCGGCTACACTGATCAACCGATACAAATGATCATTGTTACTGATACCCTGTTCAGCAAGGCTCTCCGGCCTCTGATAAAATGGAAAATGCTGAAAGGCATTAAATCAACGGTAATATATAAGAGAGCCGGATCTGCTGATTCGGTTTATTCGAATCTTAAGACCAGGATTTCCACTGTTTATTCTGACTTGCTGGTAAAAGGCAGTCCTCCGCAGTACCTCCTGATTGTGGGTGATCCTGCAATTGTACCTACATCAAAAGGTACCTCAAATGTCTCGGATCTTTACTACGGTGAGCTTGACGGTGAAGGTGACTATATCCCTGAGATGTTCATAGGCAGGCTGCCTGTCACTGACACCACACAGTTGAAGGCTGTTGTAAAGAAGATCATTGACTATGAGAGTTTTAATTATGATCCCGGTAATAATTTCTGGGCCGTTGCCCTGGCCACGGCAGGAAATGCTCCGGGTTTTGAGAACTATATGAACGGACAAGTCGGTTATATATATAATAATTACCTGAGCCAGGATACCTCGTTAAAAGCTTACCGGTGGAAATACCCTGACTCTCCCCTGAAGGACGATTCTCTGAAATTACTGTTTAACCAGGGCCTGAGCATCATTAACTACACCGGGCACGGAGAGGCTGCCGGCTTCAGTGATCCGACCTTCAAGGTGCCGGTTATCAGTGAGCTTACAAACAAAAACGAATACCCGCTTATAATTGCGAATGCATGCCGTACTGCACAGATAAATGTTTCACCCTGTCTGGGTTCTGCAGTCGTGAATGCTGCTGATAAGGGTGCAATTGGTTACATAGGATGCACAAATGATTCGTACTGGTCAGATGATTTCTTCTGGGCTGTCGGACCCGGTAATCCCGGCACTGATGTGACCTATGAGAATACCGGTGCAGGTGCTTTTGACAGGCTCTTTCACTCTCACGGGGAATCTCCCGGAGAATGGTATTACACTATGGGACAGATCAACTTTGCAGGTAATATGGCAGTTTCAGCAAGCACCAGCCCAAGAAAGAAGTATTACTGGGAGACATATATGCTTCTGGGAGATCCGTCACTTACTCCTGTGATCGGAAGGCCTGAAACCTTCAATATTGAGTTGCCGGACACACTTCCTCAACTCCTTGTTAACCTTAGTTTCTTTTCTACCCCCTTTGCCTACGCGGCAATATCTGACTTTGACACGCTGTGGGATGCAAAGTTCGCAGGCCCCTCAGGGAGTGTATCCCTTAAGATCCCGCCTGGCGTTAAAGATTCATGTCTCCTGATCATCACCGGACAGAATATGATTCCCTGCTTCAAAACATTGCATTTCGGAGCCGTATCCGGCGCTTACATTACGACAAAGGATATTGTATTTGATGATTCTCAGGGCAACAACAACGGCCTTCCTGATTATGGTGAAAGGATCAGACTGAAGGTAACTGTAAAGAACTACGGGCAGAAAATGTCCTCAGAGCTGGTGGCAGACTTATCTGCCATTTCCGGACTGATAACGGTTGAAAATGGCAGTGCCCTGATCGGAGTCCTGGCTCCGGGTGCCTCATATACTATTAACAGCTTCATCTTTAATGTCTCTGATAAGGCCATTAATGGCGATTTTGCTTCATTGTTGCTGAAATTAAGCACTCCTTCGGATAATTACCTTTTCGGAATAGATATGACTCTCCTTGCACCGGACCTTAAAATAATATCCTCCGTGCATGACGATCAGATAAGCGGAAATTCCAATTTCCTTCCTGATCCGGGAGAGACGGTAAATCTGAATGTCAGGGTAAAGAACGAAGGATCATCAGCAGCCAGCGGTACAGTCTCAATCATACCCTCGGGCAATGATCTTTTGGTTCAAATCCCGGACATGGCAACAGGAACCATTGAACCCGGCGCTGAAAAAACAGTCAGTTTTGAGGCCGCCATTTCAGAACATGCTTTTTCCGGCACCGTGATCCCCTATGATATAAACTTCGTATGCGGAAAGTATACAGCAACAGGGAAGTGGTCGATAAGCACCGGGAAGACACGCGAAACATGGGAATTTGACAGGTTTGATGTTTTTCCATGGATCCAGGATGTCACTTACCCCTGGACAATAAGTTCTGCAACATCATTTGAGAACATTAAGTCGGCAAGGTCAGCTGATATTCCCGATAAAACCGAGACAATCCTGTCGATCTATGTGAATAATCCTGTCCGCGACACCGTATCGTTCTATACGCGGGTCTCATCAGAGTCCAATTATGATGAACTTATTTTCAGAATCGACAGTGTCATTAACGTGAAGCTGTCCGGAGACAAACCCTGGGAGAAGGTGGCAGCTGTGCTGAACCCGGGCGTCCATTACCTGGAGTGGGTTTACAATAAGGATGTTTCCCTTTCAGAAGGTCTGGATGCTGTATTTCTTGACCAGATCACCTTCCCGGATATCTCATTCCTTCAGGCCGACCTGCGGATTGATTCTGTGTATGCACCACAGCCGGCTGAAAACCTCACTAACGTCATTATAAAAGGCCGGGTGATCAACCTCGGAAGGACAACTCTTACAAGCTTCCCTCTGGCATACAGGATTAATAACGGCGAACTCGTCAATGAGACCTTCTATATAAAGATCGATCCGGGGGATACGGTTGATGTATCGTTTACTCAGACCTGCAGCCTTCTCCCTGATGTCAGTTATATGATTTATATATTCAGCCGCCTGCCTGAAGACGTGTATGCAGGAAATAACTCTGCCTTCAATTCATTCATAAAGTCAGGCACCGGGCCCGAACTCACGGAAGAAACTGTAAGGCTTATGCCAAATCCTTTCAGGGATGCTTTCACTGTAGAGCTCGATGTAAATGATGCTGATAAGGCAGATATTGAGCTTAGGGATCTTACCGGCCGGATTGTGCAGAGATCGGTATCAGAACTTACCCCCGGAACAAACAGGATAACCGTGGATGGCAGGCAACTGGCGGGCGGAGTATATACTTTAAGTATAAGGGTCGGGAGCAAGAGCACTACTATGAAAGTTGTTAAGAGCCGGTGAGTCGGATGAGGCAATTAAGAATTAAGAATTATTCCAATATCAAACTTTATGGACTTTTGACTTTAGACTTTAAGACATTACAGACTTCAGACTTTCAGACATTAGACTTTCGACTTTCAGACTTTCGACATGAAAAACCCTACACGTGAAGACGGTTTGACTCTCTTTAAAAAATACAACAAATCAGAGAGTCTATACAGGCATGCGCTTTCAGTTGAAAGTGTGATGAGATATATGGCACGCAAGCATGGCGAAGATGAAGAGACATGGGGTGTCATTGGACTCATTCACGATCTTGATTATGAGATGTACCCCGATCAGCACTGCAAAATGACCGAAGTGATAATGAGAGAAGAAGGATGGCCTGAAGATTATATAAGGGCAGTGATCAGTCATGGTTACGGCATCTGTTCTGACGCTGAACCTATAACGCTGCTTGAGAAGACTCTTTTTGCCATTGATGAGCTGACGGGACTGGTCACCACCAGCGCCCTGGTGAGACCGTCGAAAAGCGTGCTTGATATGGAGACACGGTCAGTGAGGAAGAAGTGGAATGACAAGAGGTTTGCGGCGGGCGTCGACCGCAGCGTCATTGAAAAAGGAGCGGCAAATCTTGGTGTTGCACTGGATGACCTTATCACCGGCACCATAATGGGAATGCGCGAGGTGGCTGAGGCGATCGGCCTAAAAGGTAACCCCTCATCATGAAATTTGCGATTTGCGATTTGCGATTTGCGAATGATGTTAAAATCGAAAATCGAAAATAAAAAAGGCGCCCCGGTTAGAAAACGAGACGCCTTTCTTTTTAGTAATATTTACAGTTCCCTGATCTTTATATTCCTGAACCATACATCATTACCATGGTCCTGGAGGCCGATGTAGCCTTCTTTGGCAGTGTTTATGAACATCTCCCAGTCTTTGAATTTTGAGTTGGCGCACATCTTTTTCCAGTCATCGGTCCAAAGATGGAATTCAACAACATTGGCCCCGTTCTGGTTGAATACCACGGTTCCCTGGTAGCAGATTATACTGACCTTGTTCCATTCACCGGCAGGTTTTGTATTCTGTGGTACAGCCGGTATGAGGTCATACAGTGAGCCTGCCATCCTGTTTCCGTTTACGCCAAGCTTGGCATCGGGGTGTCTTTCATTATCGAGTATCTGCATTTCGGGTGCAGACTCGTAGATAGGCACACCGGGTATTTCCTGGGCAAGGATAAAGATCCCGCTGTTTCCCCCCTGTGATATCTTCCATTCCAATGACAATTCAAAATTACCGAATTTCTTGTCGTAGATTATATCGCCGCCACTGCCGCCGGCTTCACCTGCACCTGATCCGATACAATGAAGCGTTCCGTCAACTATATCCCATCCCTTCTCCGGGAATGCAGGCTTGTTATAGCCTCTCCACCCCTGCGTCGATGAGCCGTCAAACAGGGATGTCCAGACCTCAGTTGCTGCCTTTTTCGTTTCAGTGCTTTTCGCCTTTTTCCCTGAGCCACAGGAAACGAAAGACGCTGCAATAACAAGCACAAAAATCATTCTAATTACTTTCATAGATATAGATTTTAGTTGTTTATAATAAATCTGTTTTATACCGGCATTTCGGGAAGAGCCCAGCCTTCACGGTAATTATGTTTGATCATTTCTTCTGCAAACAGTTTAGCATTGATGGGATCAGTATACTTGCTGTCAAATGTCGGATGACCGTCAGTTATACTGAAATGGTTTTCCAGGCAAATCTTAATTGAATCAGTGTCTGAAATATTGGTGAAGGCCATTTTTTCGCCATCCCAGTTCAGGGTTCTGTTCAGGCCCTGAAGTCTGACAGCAAGAACACCCATAACCACCATTTCGTTAAAAGGACCTGCTTCAGAGAAGTCGGATTTTGTCATACGCCTTGACTTAGGGGATTCCTTGCAGGCAAGTACCCAATCCATCTCATGGCTTGTTGTTACGCGGCGCTCGGTTTTAGGTGCAGTAGGTACTCTGCCTGAGAGTAACCACGGATCCCTGCCATAACATCCGCAGATGAGGACATCTTTTGAACCATGGAAAATGACTCCGCCATCGGGATCATAAGCTTTTCCTTCCGGCCAGCCGGCTGGTTTCATCGGTAACAGGCCACCGTCCATCCATGTCACTTCAACCTCGGGAAACTTCATCTTTGCATGCTTGGGAGCAGGGCGTTCAGGAAATACCAGTTTAACCATCTGGGCATTAGGAGCACAATCGGTAAGAAGAAGAGTCGACGTTCCTTCAGCTTTCACAGGATATTTCAGTTTGAGACCCTTGAATACCGGATGAAGTATATGGCAAGCCATGTCGCCCAGTGCGCCTGTTCCGAAATCCCACCAGCCTCTCCAGTTCCAGGGAGTGTAGATACTGTGGTAAGGACGCATCGGCGCTGAGCCGATAAACAGGTCCCAATTGAGAGTTTCAGGAGGCCATTCACCTTTTGCAGGCCTGTTGAGACCCTGAGGCCAGATTGGCCTGTCAGTAAAGGCTTCAACCTTTTTGACATCGCCTATTTCTCCGTTCTGAAGCCATTCCATAATCAGATTTACACCTTCTCCTGACGCACCCTGGTTGCCCATTTGCGTGGCAACTTTACTCTTCGCAGCCAGTTTGGTCAGAAGCCTTGACTCATATACTGAGTGCGTCAGAGGTTTCTGCAGATATACATGCTTACCCATTGTCAGCGCATGTGATGCGGTAAGAGCGTGAGAATGATCGGCAGTTGCAATTATAACAGCATCAATTGACTTGCCCATTTCATCATACATCTTCCTGTAATCCCAGTACTTTTTGGCTGTTGGATAGGCTGCAAAAACACCGTTATTGGTGACATAGCCCCAGTCAACATCACACAGGGCAACGATGTTCTCTGTCTGTGCGACATTTCGCAGATTGGTGGCTCCTACACCGCCAACCCCTATGCCTGCTATGTTAAGCTTATCGCTGGGGGCTTTATAGCCAAGACCGCTGACTACACTGCTGGGAAGAATAGTAAGGCCGGCTATTGCAGCACCCGTGGTGCCGACAAATGACCGCCTTGTGATTTTGTTTTTTTCTTCTTTCATTTTACGGGAGGTTAAAGTTCGTAACAAACCTTAAAAGTAAAAAAATCCTGCAGAAAATAAAACGATACGGTGATTTTAAAACAGCAATCAACAATATCTAAAATTCAGTAACTTGCATTAAAGGAATGAAAGTGTCAGATAAAAGATATAATATTGATCTGCAAGAACATACAAGATTTGGAAAGATCCTGAGGATAACACTTGGCATCATTTGCCTGATCGCTGCCATCTGGTTCCTGTTCAGCATCATGGGCACCGAAGCCTCAGTGGGTACTGCCTGGATAGCGATATTATTTCTCTTCTTTTTTTCTTTCTGGCTTCTGGGTTCCGGAATAAACCTTACAGACAGCTATATCACCATAGGAGAAAACAGGATTTTGCTCAGGCAGAGCCTGCTGAAGTCGCCTGTCACATTTACATCTGCAACACTCTCGTATGTTGAATTCAAGCCTCTTACAGTGGAGTTCTGTACAAAAGACAGCAAAGTGACATTAAAGCTGGGAACCTACTACCCCGAACATTCTGTCTCTATACTTAATGCCGTAGAAGAGTTCTGCAAGCGTAACGGGATTGAAACAAGAGGTTTGAAGCCGGAGGAAAAAAATATTAATTCATGAAGCTGAGAATGGGTATGATCGGCGGTGGCGAGGGTTCGCTCATTGGTCCGGTGCATCGCATGGCAGCGCGTCTTGATGGTATGATTGATCTCGTCAGCGGGGCCTTCAGCAGTGATCCCGCTGTTTCAGAGATGACGGGCACAAGGGAAGGGCTCAACAGCTCAAGAATATATGGCAGCTGGCAGGAAATGATCGCCCGTGAGAGCAGTCTGCCGGATGATCTCAGGCCGCACTTTATCGCTGTAGTTACGCCAAACCATTTACATTACGGTCCTGCAAAGATGGCGCTTGAAGCCGGTTTCCATGTGTTATGTGACAAACCTTTGTGCATGAGTGTGGCTGAAGCCATTGACCTTCATGGGACGGTGGAACGCACCGGTAAGCTCTTCTGCTTGACACATAATTATACCGGATATCCTATGGTTAAGAGGGCAAGGGAGATGGTTCTGGGAGGTGAACTGGGTGAGATAAGAAAGATCGCTGTTGAGTATTTACAGGGATGGCTGTCTTCTCCCGTGGAAAACACAGGCAACAGGCAGGCCGCATGGAGGGCAGATCCCAAAAAGGCAGGCATCGCCGGAGCTATGGCTGACATCGGCACTCATGCATTTAACCTGGCTGAATATGTTTCAGGGCTGGAAGTGAAGGCCCTGTCCGCTGATCTTCATACTATAGTCCCTGGCAGGGTACTTGATGACGACGGTAATGTCTTCCTGTTGTTTGGTAATGGTGTCAGCGGAACACTTCTTGCCAGCCAGATTGCCATTGGAGAAGAAAATAACCTCTCAATCCGTGTATATGGCGATAAGGGAAGCATCACATGGAGACAGATGGAACCTAACAGTCTGACAGTCATGTGGCCTGATAAGCCTATTCAGGTTTACCGTACAGGCACCTCCTTCAGGGAAGCAGGAGTGGCGGCGCCCCTCCATACCAGGATCCCAGCCGGTCACCCGGAAGGTTTTATTGAGGCTTTTGCCAACCTCTACCGGAATTTTGCACTGAATATCGTTGCGGTGAATGACGGTAAAAGCAATAATATATTGAATGACTATCCCGGAATATACGAAGGTGTCAGGGGAATGAAATTCCTTGAGGCTGTCGTGGCCTCCGGAATGAACGGTGCTGCCAGGACAGCTGTCTGAGTTTATTTCAGAAGCGTTTTCAGGTAATAATTACGGCTTATTGCGATACTCTCCATCGGAGTATGTGTACGGCAAAAATCCTGCTCAAGGAACCAGTATTGCATACCTGCAGTTTTGGCTTTGGCAAGGATGGGTTTAAAATCAATGATGCCCTCTCCAAGGGTTGCATCATTTTTTTCAGGACTAAGGTCTTTCATGTGCCACACCTCAAATCGTCCCGGATATTTGTTGAAGTAAGCCAGCGGATCCTTACCGGCAGCTGTGATCCATGCGAGATCGATCTCGAAAATAACCAGCTTTGGATCAGTTCCTTCAAGAAGGATATCATACGGAACCGTTCCATTAATCTCTTTAAACTCCGCCTGGTGATTGTGAAAGCCGAATTTCAGTCCTGACTTTCTGCATTTCTCCCCCACTTTATTAAAATATTCCGCATTTCTCCGGAAGCTGTCAACAGAGTCCATCCATTCGCCGGGCAGCGAAGGAAGAATAAGGTATTTAATACCGGCTTCGGCAGTGTCTTCAATCGTCTGATCCTCGTTTTCCGGTCTGACCTGGCTGTGAGTGCTGAGAGGCACCATTCCTGACTTCCTGACCAGTTTCCCGAACTCTTTCGGCTGGAACCCGTAGAATTTTCTATCCCTGTAGTCTGCTGCTTCTACCCAGTTATATCCAATTTCAGCAACCCTGGCCAGGGTTGCAGCAGTATCCTTACTCATCTCATCACGAATGGTATACAAAGCCAGCCCCGTTTTTTTTGATGGCCGGGGAGAGGCTAATAATTCATTGTTAATAAGTGGTATAGCAGCCACAACAAGTGCTGACTGTCTTACAAAGTTCCTTCTGGTTGTCATAGCCCTGGTTTAATTATTCGGTAATTCTGGAAATTTTATGCCGGTAGTATCAACCGGCTGCTGATAGCAAAAATAGCATTAAATTTATAAGATCAAAAACCGTGTGATGAAGCTGTTTGAAAAATATGAAAATACCGACAGCCTGAGATGCCTCCTCTGTCCTCATTTTTGTCTTATACAGCCGGGTGAGAGTGGTATATGCGGTGTGAGGGAGAACTCCGGTGAAAAGATATCTCTGACCACCTATGGTGTCATATCAGGCTATGCCCTTGATCCGGTTGAGAAAAAGCCGCTCTATCATTTTTATCCGGGAAAATACATCATTTCTGTAGGCTCCTACGGTTGTAACCTGAGGTGCGATTTCTGTCAGAACTATCATATCTCCCAGCACATTGATAAAGGTGGAAATTTCAGGCTCCCGCCGGAAGAACTTGTAAGGCGCGCCCGGAAAACTTCAGATAATATCGGTATAGCCTACACCTACAATGAACCGATTATCTGGTATGAGTACGTTATGGACTGCGCAAAGCTTGCAGCCTCTGAGGGACTGAAAAACGTCATGGTAACCAATGGCTATATCAACAGGAAACCGCTGGCTGATCTCATAGATGTAACGGATGCATTCAATATCGACCTGAAAGCTTTTGACAATGAGTTTTACAGGAGGTACACGGGTTCGACTTTAAAACCTGTGATGGAGACTATCAGTGATGTTGCCGCTTCAGGAAAGCACCTTGAGATAACTACTCTTATTTTGCCGGGGCTCAATGATTCTGCCGATGCCATGAAACGTGAGGCTGAATGGATAGCAACCACGGCCGGCAGAGGGGTACCATTGCACCTGAGCCGCTACTTTCCGATGTACAAACGCGACGACCCTCCCACTCCGGCAGATACAATACTCCTTCTGAAGGATACTGCATCTGAATATCTTGATTATGTCTATACAGGAAATATGACAGGTAATGATTTCGGCTCTGACACAGTGTGCCCCTCATGCCATACCACCGTCATAAAACGTCATGGGTACCATACTTCTCTTACCGGCTTATCCGGTGAAGGCAGATGTCTGAAATGCAATGAGATGATTTTAAAATGGGTTTAAGGAGACTGAGTTTTCCTGTTACTTTGATTTGGATATGTCACTCAGCTTCTCAAAATAACCGTCAACTTTTTCCATCAGTTCCTTACTCAGGTTTGTGTAGTATGCTTTTACAATGGCAGGGTTATCCTTTCCATCAGGGTGATTCACTCTGTCAATGAATTCGTTTCGCATGCTCACAGCTTCTTCTATCAAATTCTGAACCTCATTTCTCTTCTCCCCGGTATGAATGCTCGTGAAAAGGAAACAATCGGAAATGAATTCGAAGAAAAGGAAATCGATATCTTTTTTAAGGTTTTTTACGCTGGCCATAATTATTGCTTTTGTACAAAGATAAAGATTAATCTGTTTTCTTCCTTCGCTTATACTTCATTATACTTTCATCAGCCAATTGCCGGTAGAGGAAGCTGAGCCGTTCCACCATACCGTTTTCAGCCATGAAAAGATGATTGTCAATGCTTCTCACAGGGAGGACCATTGGCGATGTCCCCGTGATAAATACCGACTGAAAGCTTGCCAGTCCGGATGGTTTTACGGGTTCAAAAACAATATCATATCCCTCCTGCCTGCACAGGTCAATGACATATTTCCTTGTAATGCCCGGAAGAACCATCCGGTCAGGAGAGGTGAATATTTTGCCTGTTCCGGTTATAAAGAACACATTAGATCTGCTTCCTTCCGTGATGTAACCATCCTTGTTAACCAGGAGGGCCTCATAGGCTTCTTTCTTTGTAAGCGACTCATTCACTGACAGTCTCAGTCTGTTATCCAGCAGCTTTATTCGCGGGTCAAAGCGCTCGGCACGAAATAATATCAGCGGAACGCCCCTGCGGATCATCTCTTCCGTAGGATAGGAAGAGGATATATAACAGATATGTACCGAGTAATCCTGACCTGTAAATGAGACTGTGATCCTGACATTAATCTCCGGGAAGAGCTCCTGTCTGCCAAGAGCGGCAAGACCTTCTGCTATTGTGCCTGAGATATCATCCCTGAGATCATATCTTGTCGCTATTCCTTCAGTCAGACGCTTCATGTGGTCATCAAAGAAGAGAGGCACTCCTCCCCATGTTCTGATCACCTCGTAAAAAGAAAGTTCAGCAGCAACGGGCTCACAATCGCTGCCGGCAGGAATAATATTTCCGTCAAGATAATAATAGTTACCAAAGCATTCCATGGCAGTTTTTGTCTGAGCAAATTTATGAATTATTCCGGGCAGGCTTAAAAGTAATTATCTTAGTATTTTCCTGCAAGAGTGTACGCTATTGTTGACATAGAGACTACCGGAGGAAGCGCCAGGCTTGAAAAGATAACCGAGATTGCCGTTTACATCCACGACGGCGAGCGGATCATCGATGAGTATTCAACGCTTATCAATCCCGAGCGCAGCATACCCTACTTCATTACTGCACTGACGGGTATCTCCAATGAAATGGTGGAGGATGCGCCACGGTTTTTTGAAGTTGCGAAAAAGATTGTGGATATCACTGATGGAAATATTTTTGTGGCTCATAATGCCCGCTTCGATTACTCATTTATCAGGCAGGAATTCAGTATGCTTGGATACAGTTTCAAGCGGCCGATGCTTGATACGGTATCACTTAGCAGGAAGCTTTTGCCGGGACACAAATCGTACAGTCTCGGGAACCTCTGCAAAGATCTTGGCATAGAAATTACCGGCAGGCACAGAGCCTCAGGTGATGCTCTCGCTACAGTCAGACTGCTTGAGCTTCTTCTTGAAAGCGACAAGGCACAGAACAATGGCGGCCTTGTCAGGAACCGGAAGGCTTCAAAGCTGCATCCGGCGCTCGATATGAAGAAGATCGCTGATATACCTGAAGAGCCGGGTATCTATTATTTCCATGGTGAGGACGGTGATATAATATATGTCGGGAAAAGCCGCAATCTGTGCCAGAGGGTGAACACTCATCTTTCAAACAACACTTCTTACCGGGAAATGGAGATGAGATCAAGGATCGCAGACATAAGCTGGGAACGCACCGGCAGTGAGCTCGTTGCTCTCCTCCTTAAATCAGCAGAGATAAAAAGCAGAAAACCTCTGTATAACAGGGCTCAGCGCCGGACAGGATTCCGATGGGGCATATACAGCTTTACCGATGAGAACGGATACATCAGGTTTGAGTACCGCAATGTGAAGGACGATGAGGTGCCTCTCGCCCTGTTCAGCTCAAAGGAGAGGGTAAGAGCCCGGCTTGAGCAGATCATCGGCGAGCATGGCCTTTGCCAGAAACTGTGCGGTATGTATGAAACTGACGGCCCTTGCTTCCACAGGCAGGTGAGCCTGTGCCAGGGAGCATGCTGCGGTGAAGAAAAACCAGCATCATACAATGAAAGAGCCATTTCTGTGCTTGATGAATTTATCTTCACGGAAAGAAATTTCTTCATCATCGACAGGGGTCGTGACAACGAAGAGAGATCTGCCGTAAAGATCATCAACGGGAAATATGCCGGTTTCGGATATTTTAATATCAATGATGTGGGGTTTGGATTGACTGCTGTGCATGACTGCATCAGGAACGCAACAGATAACCGTGATATCCAGGTTATCATCAAGGGTTATTTAAAAAATCACCGGGTGGAAAGGATTATTGATTTTTAAAGGATCTGTCACGATACTTATTCTTAATATATTTGTTTAAACCAACACAATCCAGGGCTTATGTCGCTTTTTACCCGTACAACCAGGGAGGTCACCGTAAAAATTGATGAATTCTTTGACACCATCGAGATCGGAATATTGATATTCAAGGAGGGTGTAAAGGCTTATGTCACAGGTGACCAGGAAGCTTTTCAGAACCATCTGAAAAAGATAGATGAGCTTGAAAACAAGGCAGATGATCTGCAGAAGAGCATTGAGAATGATATGATTGTTCATTCCATCCTGCCGCAGCAGAGGAGCGATATGGTGAAGCTTCTGTGGCAGCTGGATGAGATCATAGATACGGCAAAAGGTTCAATATTTGAGTTTTACATTGAGATTCCGCACATCCCGGCGTCCCTTGTTGATGACTTTATTTCTTTATCTGAGATATCGGCTGATGCTGCAGAAGAGCTATTGCCTGCTGCCCGGGAATTTTTCAGACATCCTGATCAGGTCAGGGAAAAGCTGATTAAAGTTTATTTTTTCGAGAGGGAGACTGACAAGGCAGGATTCCAGCTGAAGAAGAAAGTCTTTCATGAGATGAATGAGCTTTCCCTGGCAGAGAAAGCGCATCTGCGTTATATAACTCATCATATAGAAAGTATCTCTGATACCGCACAGGATGCGGCCGACCTGCTGGAATCAATGGCCATGAGACAAATGCTGTGAAAATATGATCATTTTTTATATCACCAGCGGTTTGTTCCTTGGCTGGACGCTTGGCTCGAATGACGCTGCCAATATTTTCGGTTCAGCTGTCGGGTCGAGAATGGTTTCATTCACCAGGGCTGCTGTTATTGCAGCTGTTTTCGTAATAATCGGTGCCGTGGTGCAGGGAGCAGGCGCATCTGACACCCTCGGCCGGTTAGGATCAGTGAACGCTATCGGTGGTGCCTTCACTGTGGCCCTGGCAGCAGGTATAACCGTCTATTTTATGACACGGGCCGGACTGCCTGTATCGACAACACAGGCTATCGTTGGAGCTATAATCGGATGGAGCCTCTTTACCAATAACTCCGTTGATACAAGGTCACTGGTTCTCATCGTCAGCTCATGGGTGACCGGCCCAATTCTTGGAGCAACTTTTGCATACGTTCTGTACCACCTGGTCAAAGTCATCAGAAAAAGAATTAATATACATCTGCTCTTCTATGAATCGTATTTACGGACCGGCCTGCTGATCGTTGGCGCATTCGGAGCATACAGTCTCGGTGCCAATAATATTGCCAATGTCATGGGTGTATTTGTTCCCAGTGTACAATTGCAGGAAGCGGACTTCGGGATCTTTACCCTCTCAGGAGCCCAGCAGCTTTTCTTCCTCGGAGGCATAGCCATTGCCGCCGGAATAGTGACTTACTCGAAGAAGGTCATTCAGACACTGGGAAATAACCTTCTGGAGCTTTCGTCAGAGGCTGCACTGGTAGTTGTTCTGGCACAAGCGCTTGTGCTGTTTTTCTTTTCCTCCTCCTCTTTTTCCGCCTTCCTGATAAGGATGGGTCTTCCGGGAATACCTCTCGTGCCGGTTTCAAGCTCCCAGGTGATAGTCGGGGCCATACTCGGAATAGGTCTCTACAAGGGGGTCAGAAACATAAATCTTAAAGTACTCGGAAGCATAGCCTCAGGCTGGATAACGACACCTGTGGCAGCCGGCCTTCTTTCTTTCTTTCTGCTGTTCTTTGTAAAGAATCTCTTCGGGATTGATATCGGCCATTCTGTCAAACCCCCTTCTGCTTCGATGGATATTACAGATGTTAGCCTGATTATCAGATACAGCATAATTGTTTTGCTGATAATAACAGCCTCCTACCTTGTATACATGGTACTTGCCGAAAAGAAAAAGACTGACCGGGTGAATAAAAAATATTATTAATCCCTTTTATTTCAGAAAGGAATATTTTTCCCCGTATTCCATCATCTGGCCAAGGAAGTCAGAGCAATATCCGACCTTTACATCGGTGATTTTTCCATGCGCATCATAAACCGGCTCGAGCACCGGGTTTACAAAACCGCTGTAAGGTGCCAGGTTAAGTTTTTCATAACGTGCCACTATTTCAGAATGAAGGGCTGGATCAATTTTTATCCCGTAATTTTCGATCATGTTCTTTCCCGCCTCAAAATCGCCTTCTGATTTTATCCGTTGAACTTCCTTAAGCATTTCACCGAAAAGTTGCCTGAGCTTTTCATAGTCATTGATCTTCACAAATGTCTTCTGATTACGTGACACCATTTCAATCACCCGGTCACCACGGCCTTTTTCATAGACCCAGCGGGCTATTGCAGACCGGCATCTCATATGTGCCTCTTCAATGTCCTTTCCGGGCTTTATTCTGGCTGACTGAATGATAATGCCGTTGCGTATGTAGTTATCATACTGTGCTTTAGCGGGCTCAGTTGAAGTCATCAATCCTGTTTCTGCCATTTTCTGATCCATCGCAAAATAAAGTGCGAAGAGGTCAGCCCTCATCTCTTCAAGCGGGGAAGCATAGTTTTTCAGCGCATTGGGATCAGTCCCCGGAGCCAGCTTTCCGCTTGCATGTCCGATACATTCATGCATGTCAGTGTGGAGGGCATCAGCCAGAGACCCGTATTTTACCGACCTGTCAGTCTCTGCCTGATCAAAAGCAAACTCTTCAAGCAGGCCGCTGCCTCTCGAGACAATGTCCTTTGCATCCGTAATGTTTGCCAGTGAAACGGATTTAGAGCCCGTTTCAGCTCGGATCCAGTTGGAATTCGGCAGGTTGATTCCCAGCGGCGAAGCCGGATAGCAGTCGCCGCCAAGCATTGCCACGTTGATTACACTTGCAGCAACTCCTGTGACCTTTTCCTTCCGGTATTGCGGATCAACCGGAGAGTTGTCTTCAAACCACTGAGCGTTCTCAGTAATGACAGTGGTGCGCTTCGATGCCTCGACATCCTTGTACTCAACAACCGCCTCCCATGTGGCTTTCATCCCCAGGGGGTCACCGTATTTCTCGATAAATCCGTTAATGTAATCAACTGAAAGTCCGGTGTTCCCTGCCCAGAGAATATTATAGTCGTCCCAGGTCTTCAGGTCTCCGGTCTTATAGTATTCAATAAGCAATCCTATTTCCTTCTTCTGGCTATCGCTGAGGGCTGCTTTCATCGCTTTCTCCAGCCATGAGATAATCTGGTCAATGACAGGACCGTAGAGGCCTCCGCTTTTATACGGTATCTCCGTGACTTTGCCATTGGTTTTCACGACTTTGGTGTTAAGTCCCCATGATACAGGTCTGGGATCAGAATGGTTGGCTCTGATGGCATAATATTCTTCGACCTCTGCCTGCGTGACACCTTCGTAGAAGTTATTTGCCGATGAGGTTATCAGGTCTGCACCATCCGACTGGTTGACTTTCCTCGGGTAAAGTTGCGGATCAAAGATCACCGGTGTAAGCAATGCAATAAGATCTCCGGTCTCCTGCCCTTCTCCCAGAGGAAGCAATGACAGGTAAGATCCATTCACCAGCGCCGCAAAAAAATCTTCAGAAAAACCGGGCACAAACTTGTCATTCGAATAATGATGGTGTATCCCGTTGGCAAAGAAAACTCTTTTGGCCCAGGTCACAAACGATGCATATTCCGCTGTGTGTTTATCTCCGCTATATGAATTAATGACCGCTTCAATGGTCTTTCTAATCGTAAGATTATGTTTGAAATTCTGATCCCACAGAATATCCCTTCCGCAAAGCGCAGCCTCTGAAAGATAGTATATGAGCTCTTTCTCACCTGATGAAAGCTCCTCAAATCCCGGAAGGCGGTACTTAAGCACACTTATATCTTCGAACCTGTCAACCTCGAAGGTGAATTCACCTGTCCCGGCAGTCTCTTTGTCCTTTTGCCCGCGTGTAACAAAAAAGCCGATTTCCATTGTTCATAATTTCAAGGTGGAAAATCATATACCGAGAAGATCCATCAACCCGTTGATGAATGTCAGCGGGTGAGCCGAATTGCCGGGGACATACATATCTCCAGGCTTTAGCCATATTTTCAGTGACCGGGCCCTGTTTTAATGATGCTTTATTTCCAGCTGGTTTGAACCGCTTTCAACACTAAGTACTTTGGTATTGCCTCCCTGTGGCAGATTGGGGTCAACCGGTTTGTTTGAACTCCATGATCCGCAGGTAAAATCAGGCACACTGATTGAATTCGATCTGTTGGCCACTGACCATTCACTCAGCGGAGCGATGACGCTCCAGAGAGCTGCATCATAAACATCCTGATCAAGCGGAAGTCCGTTGCGGAGGCAGTCAATCAGTCTCCAGTCCATGATGAAATCCATCCCTCCATGGCCACCTATCTCTTTTGCCATCGATCCCACTCTTTTTATAATCTCCGGTGTATACTTTTCCTCGAGTGCTTTGAACTCCTCGGGTGAGACCCACTCGTGACCGAGAGCTATCCTTTCAGGTTCCGGGTATTTGCACGCCATACCCTTAGTACCGCTTATAAGGTGAATACGTGAGTATGGTCTCGGACTTGAGACATCATGCTGTATCATTATGGTTCTCCCTGCAAAGGTTCTGACCACGGAGGTATTCATATTACCCCGGTATTTTTTCCCTGCGAAGGGCTGGTAGAACGGGTCTTCCTTTGCAAGCTGATCAATTTCGGAAGCCATCGCAAAATCGTTTGATGACATCGACGTCATATAATCCATTTTATCACCGCGGTTGATGTTCATGATCTGGCATATAGGGCCAAGTCCGTGAGTTGGATAAAGATTTCCGTTACGCGTGTTTTCTTTCAGGCGCCACATATCAGCATAGCCGTTCTTGTCATAGGTATAACCCCACCGCAGGTCATGTATGTATGCTCCTTCGCCGTGTATGAGCTCTCCAAACAGGCCCTGCCGTGCCATATTCAGTGTCAGCAGTTCAAAAAAGTCATAGCAGCAGTTCTCAAGCTGCATACAATGCTTTTTAGTCCGTTCCGAAGTTTCAACCAGCTGCCAGCTCTCCTCCACCGTCTTTGCTGCAGGCACTTCTACAGCTACATGCTTCCCGCTTTCCATGGCATAGACAGCCATAGGTGTATGCCACGCCCAGGGTGTGCAGATATACACGAGGTCAATGTCAGGGTCATCGCAAATACCTTTCCATGCCTCTTCGGTTCCGCTGAATGACTTGGCTTGCGGAATGCCGGATTTAGCTATCATCGCCTGCACCTTGTCAACCCTGTCGGCATACTTGTCGCACAGTGCTGCTATCTCGACCCCTTCAATGTAAATCATTCGTTCAACAGCTCCCGGGCCTCGCTGACCCAGTCCTATAAATCCAATTCGTATTTTTTCAAGTGGCGAAGCAGCATATCCTGACATGTTGAATTTCTGCGCATGGCTGGCCAGTACAGCCTTGCTGACTTCAGGCATCAGTTCTGATTTGCCCTTCTCACTGGAACATGAGGAAACAGAAGCTGCTGTAAGCGCTCCTGCGCCGGCCACAGCAGAAATACGGAGAAAATTGCGACGATTGGTTTTCATATTGGTCAGGTTAATATTGTATTAAATTATGTATGCAATATACAAACTTCCGATTTAAAAAAAATACCTGAAAGGCTACATGTCCTGCTTCTCTGTTCCGGTCTTTTTCTTCCTTATGAGGTCACCTGCGATCGATCCGGCCAGGAAACCCAGTATCAAACCCCAGGGAACCATTAGATACCAGTTCGATTTAATAGTGCAGGTGCCTGAGACACAACCGACATACTTCCAGTATAAGAATCCGCCGATAGCGCCAATAACAGCGCCGATTATCTCGGGTAAATATTTTTTTACAGTTTTCTTATTCATTCGTTTGGATTTGCCTTAATAACGTTTTTAAAAAATTCCTTTTCCATCACGCTTTCTTTTTCCCAGTTTAGCTCACGGTACGCCGCATTAGCATTTTCCTTCAGCGTATAACGAAGAGAGCTGTCATCCCTCAGCCTTTCCAGAATGCCCGCTATGGCATAGGGTGTCACATCGCTGAGCACAAGGCCGCAACCATATTTATCAACGACTGAAGAGACCTCAGGCAAGGGGGAAACAATGGCAGGAATTCCCGCTGCAATATAATCAAACAGTTTGTTTGGCAAGCTGAAGCGCTGGTTGATGCAGTTATCAGGATCAAGTGACAGTCCCGCATCACAACACATGGTGAATCCCATCATCTCCTCCCATCTCATCCTGGGTAAAAATATAATATTATTGTCAAGACCTCTTTCATCGACCACCCGCTTAAGATCCTCAATCATATCGCCTGACCCTGTGATGATCAGCCGTACCTTTTCAAGCATGCTCATTGCGTTTACGAGTGCCATAGCCCCTCTTCCCGGATTGATACCCGAGCCCTGGTAGACGACCAGGAGATCATCCTCTCTGGCACCGACTTCACTGCGTCGACGCGGGATGACTATATCTGTTGAGGGGGCGACGTTCCTGATGACCACGGGGTCAACACCGTATTCTTTCCTGTAGAGATCAGCTATTGAACTGCTGACTGTGATCATATGACGGATCTTCGGCAAAATCAGCCTCTCGGCCCTTTTCCATAATGCATAGGTACGCTTTCGTTCCGCCAGTCCATACTGGCCTGTGAAGTACTCATGAGCATCATAGACAAGAGGTTTGCGGAAAAAACGCGAGGCTAAATAACACGGTATGAGAGTGTCAAGGTCATTTGCAACATAGAGGTTTGTTCTTCCCGCAAGGAGGCGTAACAACAGCGACAGGTTGAAGATTATGTACATCGCCGGACCGCGTCTGAAAAGAACCCTGAGCCGTCTTATCTTTACATGAGGAAGAAACAGGGAGGGCGATTTGCCCGTAAATCTTCCGATGAGTGTCACGGAATATCCCAGATCCGTAAGTACCAACGCCTGTTTCTGCACTCTCATATCTGTTGAAAGGTCACTTATGACGGCGATGGTTGCTCTCATTATCAATCTTTTGCCTGGCAGGTAACCTCGTTGTTTCCCGATAAGGCGCTGAAAGATACAAAAGAATTTTTTTTAGTTATGTTTGTGCATCGTTTTTACAGACTCATCATGGATGCTCAGCATAACAGGATAATTCATCTCGTAAGTTTCAACATCCCCTATCCGCCCGATTACGGCGGAGTCATGGACGTCTTTTACAAGATATCTGCACTGAAGAAGCAGGGTGTGGGCATTATACTTCATTGCTTCAGCTACGGGCGAACCCGTTCAAGAACGCTGGAACGTGAATGTCTAAAGGTTCATTACTACCGTCGCGATCTAAATCTGTTTCACCTGTTCAGCAAGGAACCTTTTATTGTCCTTTCGCGCCGGAGCGATTCGCTTCTGAAGCATCTCCTTGCTGACACACACCCTATAATATTTGAAGGACTGCATACGACCGACCTTCTTGGCCATCCCTCCCTTTCCGGCCGGATGACAATGGTCAGGACACACAATATTGAACATATCTATTACCGTAACCTGGCGCTTAATGAGAGAAATCCGTTCAGAAAATTTTTCTACAATTCCGAAGCCCGGAAGCTTGAGCGGTATGAGTCTAAACTTGCAATGGCGACTTTACTCCTGACGATCTCTCCGGGCGACACGGATTATTTTGCTTCGAAATATGGCAATGCTTTTTTTGTCGGGCCCTTTCATCCCTCGGATGGATGTAAGTTCACAGACGGTAAGGGCGATTTTGTTCTTCTTCACGGCGATTTCTCTACCTCCGAGAACAATGCAGCAGCCAGGTTTTTATTGAAGGAGGTCGTCCCCGGATGGAAATACAAAACAGTCATTTCCGGTAAGAGACCTTCGGATGAGCTGATGCACGAAGCCTCATCGCTGAGGCACGTGAAAGTCATCCCTAACCCATCCCTTGCACAGATGAATGACCTTATAACCAATGCGCAGGTCTGTCTGCTGAATGCTTATCAGCCTTCAGGGATGAAGCTGAAGCTGATAAACGCACTCTGCCTTGGCCGGCATGTGATCGCATCGCCATCTGTTGTTGCTGGTACAAGGCTGGAAACACTTTGCAGCATTGCCGCCGGACCGGGCGAATGGATAAGCCTGACTGACAGCCTCATGAATGAGGAATTCACTGAGGAGATGAAAGTTAAACGTCAGACCCTGCTTGGTGAGATTGCCGATAACAGCGTAAATGCAAAAAGGATTGTTGAATTGCTAAGCAATAACAATAAACATCAGTGATACACTTGACAGCTATTTGTATATCCTGCGCCTGTTAAGCTCCCGGCGGTATGCGCTGGCATATCTGTTATGCTCGGCGAGGGTGCGGGAGAAGTGATGATAACCTGAAAAATCAGCCTTCGCCACAAAATAAAGATAATCGTGCTTTTCTGCATGCAGTACGGCGTCAATGCCGGTTTTGGTCGCACAACGTACCGGTCCGGGCGGCAGGCCGCTGTACTTGTATGTGTTATACGGTGAATCGATATCAAGATGCTCATCCAGCACCCGGCGTATGCTGAAATTATTCAATGCAAACTTAACAGTCGGGTCAGCCTGCAAAGGTATGCCCTGGCGTAGCCTGTTCAGATATACTCCTGCTATCCTTGGCTTTTCGTCTGCTTTCGCCACCTCTTCATCGATAATGGAGGCGAGTATTGAGACCTCGACAGGGGTCAGGTTTTCAGCCTTCGCAAGAGACTTTCGTTCATCTGTCCAGAAGGCTTTGTATTCCTTTAGCATGCGATGGTAGAAATCTTTTGCATCCATAGTCCAGTAAAGCTGGTATGTATCAGGCAGGAAGACAGAAATAAGTGTCGCATGCGTGAATCCATCTGAAGAGTAATTATTCTCATCATCAAAGAACCGGGACAGTGACGCGGAATCAGCTTCGATCTGCCGGCCGATCTTTCCTGCCAGCTCATCAAGCGTACGGATATTATTAAAGGTTACATTTACAGGAGTCTGCTTACCTGGTCTTAAAATATTCACAATCCTGTTGTTGCTCATCCCGGATTCAATTACGTACGATCCCGGTTTCACTGAGCGGCCGAACGACTTAAGTTTTGCGGTGATGAGGAAGCTGCGCTCGTTCACCAGAGCTTCCGAGCTTCTAAGAGTGTCGATGAGGTCATCAAATGTGGAACCCGAAGGCAGATAAATCCTGACTTCAGTATCAGGTTTGACATTAGGTATAAGTGCAACTATCCACAGAAAAGTGATCACTGCCAGACTTGCTGCCAGACCACCAAAAAAAAGATACATTATTAACTTTCTCATCAGGTCTCAGATTAATACAGAGGACCAAAGATGCGGGCCAGCGATTCCTTGTTTCTCTCTCTCCTTCTCCTTTTCCCCCATTCAGCAAGAATTACCTCAGTGCAGTTTTTAAGGTCTTCAGAGAATACCTCGCCAAGCCTCGATGCGAAATCTTCGTCATAGACAAGGGCAGTGACTTCAAAATCAAGGTCAAAGCTCCGCACATCAACATTTGGAGAGCCTACTGATGAAAAAACGCCATCCACAAGGAGATATTTTGAATGAATGAAACCTTTTCCATAAAGGTAAACCCTTACACCGGCTTCGAGCAACTCTGAAATATAGGACCGGGTGTTCCAGTTAGTGAGAATGGAATTTGACTTTTCCGGGAAGATCATTCTCACATCCACACCGCTCAGAGCCGCTGTTTTAATTGCAGTAAGCATGCTCTCGTCAGGACTGAAGTACGGTGAAGTGAGGTATATTGAGGATTTTGCTGTGGCAATAGCTGAAAAATATACCTGCATAATGGTTGCCCAATCAGTATCTGGACCGCTTGAAGCTACCTGCACAAGGCATCGTTTACCTGTCTTCCTGACACTTTCCGGCGATATGTCCGGTGTCAGCTCCTCTCCGCTGAGGAAATCCCAGTCTGCAATAAAAACCCTGTCAAGAGCTGCAACTGATTCACCTTCAAGCCTGAGGTGAGTATCAATCCAGGGGCCGAGATCAGGCAGGCCATGGATATATTTATCTGCGATATTTAGTCCTCCGACGAAGCCTGTCTTACCGTCAACAACAAGTATTTTGCGGTGGTTGCGGTAGTTCATCTTGCTTGAAAAGCTTGGGAAGCGTACAGGCATGAATGGGAAAATCTGAATACCTGCTGTGCGCATCTCCCTTAGATAGGCATTGTGTATGTTCCAGCTCCCGACGTCATCATAAATGACCCTGACCTTTACCCCTTCCCTGGCTTTCCGTTTAAGCAGTTCCTTGAACTCATTGCCAAGATTATCAGGCTCAATACGGTAAAACTCGAGATGTACGTAATCCTTTGATGAAGCGATAGCTTCAAGCATGGCTGAGAAGGTTTCTCTTCCGTTAATAAGAAGAGTGATACTATTGTCAACAGTCAGCAGCGACCTGTTGTTTTTAAGCATAAGATGCATGAGGTGGGCCTTCGACCTTACCGCTTCACTCTCCTCAGCAAGTACAGCGGAAAGTGATGTCACCTGCAGGCTTACGTTATCAGACAATCTGCCTATATCTGTCAGGCTTTTGCGTGTATATATCTTTTCCTTCCGGTAATTCCTTCCGAAAAACATATAAATGATCACACCGGCCACCGGAATAAACAGGATTACAAGCAGCCAGGAAAGAGTTTTGACAGGATTCCCATTCTCCGTGACAATCATCACGCAGATGGAAACAACTGTGATCACCCACAATATTGCCAGTACGTCCAGAAAGACTGTCATAATATTTCCCGCCAGGAGCATAAGCAGACGTTTTACTTATCTGTAAAAGTAAAAAATATAATAATCCGCATAGTGACCTGCCGTGAAAGTGACAAAAACATGCGAATTGAGTTGATGCAAAGCAGTGCATAAAGCATTATAGGCTCAACCAGACGTAACCGATGATGTCAACCGGATGCTTTTCGATATCTTCTATTGGTCAGCATGCGGATAATTATTAATTTTATAACACAATTATTTGTTTCAATGAAATTATCGGTCGTTAGATTTTTTAATGCTTATGGTTTCAGAGAACGATTAATGCTGCTGAAATACCATTCATTTTTCGTGGCGGGCAGAAAAAGTCCCATGCTGATTTCGATCATCGACGACCGGAGACACACTCAGGGGCTTACCGATCGTTTAAAGGGGATTGTAACCGTTTATGCCCTTTCGAAAGCCCTGAATGTCCCTTTTCGCTGCGTCTTCACCCATCCTTTTCCTCTTACCGATTACCTTCTGCCCAACGAATACGATTGGTTGCCTAAAGCCAACGAACTAAGTGATTCCATGCACGATGTGAGATATGTTATCCTTCGGAAACAGCCTACTCTGAAGAGATTAATGCGGCTTTTACCCCCCAAAAAACAACTGCGGATTTATGCCAATTACGATTATCTGGAAGAGATCAACCGAACCTACCATACCCATTTTCGTTGGGGGGAACTTTTTCATGAACTTTTCCATCCGACCGAAGAACTCAGACAGCAGATAGCCAACCACCTGAACATTATTCCTGATGAATTTATAGCGTGTGCTTTCCGATTTCAGTCCATGCTGGGCGATTTCAAAGAAATAAATTCACATATTCTACCCGAAGACAAACAACAAAAATTGATGCAGAAAAACAAAGAAGCCCTCCTTCGTATTTCCCTGAGTTCGGGAATGCCCGTTTTAGTGACTTCCGACAGTATGAAATTCATCGATTTCCTGAAGGATGTCAATAATATTTACTGCTTTCCGGGTAAGGTGGTGCACATCGATTGCGCTTACGGCGAGCAAAAAGAAGTATATATGAAATCATTTATCGACTTTTTTATGTTATCGTCGGCCAGAAAGATTTACAGTGTAGGTACAGCACAAATGTATCGGACCAACTTTCCTGCCTATGCTGCCAAACTGAGAGATATACCTTTCGAAAGAATTATAATAGATTAATTGATGTATCGCAATGAACCTATAGATGTTGTAATCTCATGGGTGGACGGTAACGACCCGAACCATCGCAAAAAGATGAATCCCTATCTGAAAGATTCTTTTTCGAAGTGGGATGATATTGCATCCCCAACGCGATACAGTTCAGTTGGAGAAATTTATTTCTGTGTTGCTTCCATTCTGAAGTTTGCCCCTTTCGTTCATAAAATCTTTGTTGTTACTGACAATCAAAATCCTTATTTGGAGCCATTTATTGAACAGCATTTCCGAAATCGAAGCACTGAAATCGTCATCATTGATCACAAAGAAATTTTTGCAGGGTACGAAGAAATATTGCCGGTTTTTAACAGCCTCTCGCTGGAAAGCTGTCTTTACAGAATAGAAGGACTAAGCGAAAATTTCGTCTATTTCAATGATGATTTTTTTCTGATGCGTCCCATAGAACCGTCAGACTGGTTTTACGGAGGGAAAGCCCTCGCTTACGGAATGTGGCGAAATGTTGCTTTCGAACACCTCGTGCGAAAATTAAAACCCAGAAAGCATGGTCACCTGCCTTTCGGATTCAAGGATTCGATGCTAAATGCAGTGCCTTTTTCAGGGAAACACAGCTGGTATTTTTGCATTGAGCATACTCCATTTCCTCTGAAAAAGTCTGTTCTGAAAGCATTTTTCGATAATCATCCGGAGGTACTCATCAAAAATATTGATCACAAATTCCGTGACCCGGAACAATTTAATACTCAGGCTCTTTTTTACCAGATTGGTTTCGGCGAAGGATTGTGTGTCCATTGCCCCGAAGGGTAAATATTTGCTGATTAAGCCCGACGGAAAAAAAGTTAAATACATTGACGGCAAAATAAAATATTTTGAAAACCATCCGGAGATCCTTTTCGGATGCATCGAGTCAGCCGATAAAGCGGATCCTGAAGTACTTCGGGATCTTTTCGGTTGGCTCAACAAGCTAATGGGTACAGGGATCAGTACTGAATGAAATGAAGATATTTTTTGCTGTTAAATCACTGCACACGGCAGGAGGAACAGAACGTGCCACCATTGTACTTGCCAACGTGTTTGCATTCCCAACCCTGTAACAATTACCGGTTTACAGCCTACGCCTCTGAATGAAAAAAGAGTGCTTGCCAGCGGAAGACTGACAAAACAAAAGGGCTTTGACCTGCTGCTGGATGCCTGGAAACTTACAAAAGAACGGCATAACGGCTGGAAACTGCGCATCATTGGAAGCGGAAAAATGAAAGCCATGCTTGAAAAAAAACTCTTCCGCCTGACAACGGAAGAGTTCATTTATGACATTTTGCGATCAGAATATTATGCCTGCATGAAGCAGAAGGGCACCGGTTCTGTCGTCAAGTGTAAAGGTTTCACCACCGATGGTTATCTTGTCGCCAAACTGGTTCAGGTTACCCTCATAGCGTAAATCAAGCGTCAGTTTATTGAAGAGGTCGATGCCTACACCAGCCTGGTAACCGAACGTGGCCCTCTTATAAGTCGCGCCCTGAATTATCTCTTTAGGGTCGCTTATCAGAACGGATGCAGCAGGACCGGCATTTATTCTCAGGAAAGCGAGTTTAAATCCCAGTAAAACAGGAATATTGAGTTTATTGAACTTCTGGTTATAAATGACGGGAACTCCGCCTGCTTCAACGTCACTATAAGTGACAGAGTTTGTGGCTGTGGCAAGAAGCAATTCAGGTTGCAGATAAAAGCCTGCAAAAGAAGCTCTCATAAACACTCCTCCCTGGAATCCCCATTCTGCTGTCTTAAGGTTCTGAATGGTCACAGTTGTGTTTTTAAATGTCTGATCAGTAAATGTAAAGTCAGTGCTAGCCCCTGCTTTAATACCGAACTTAATCTGAGAAAAAAGAGGTGAAGCGAGCAGTATTGCAAACATAACAACCAGGATCTTTTTCATTTTTGTCTTTTTTAGTTAATAATACAGGACTGTAAAACGATTAACGTCAAAAAGTATCAAAAGGTTGCATGGATTGTCAAAAAAGGGGTAATTTATTTTACTTTTTTGCCAGTTCGGAGAAGATTATCTCCTTCATTTTGTCAAATTCATCGCGTTCAAAAAGGCGTGTAAGGAAAATGATCCTGCCGGTTCTGTCAATTATTACATTACGTGTAACACCTGACTCCTTCAGGGAAAAAAGAGCAAATATTTCAGCTCCGGGATCGAGGGCGAGAGGATATGTTATTTTCATTTCATCTCTGAACTTCTGTACCTTTTCCGCAGGTTCATCGCGGTCTATACCGATCACTGCCAGGCCTTTCGTTTTTCCCGGCAACCATATTTCACTCTCGATAAATGGCATCTCCTTGCGGCAAACGCTGCACCAGCTTGCGGTGAACTGCAGCATGACAACTTTCCCCCGCAGGTCTGACAGCCTGTATGACTTTCCCCCTGCCTCCGTGATGGTAAAATCAGGAGCTGTATCTCCTGCTTTAATAATATATCCATTCTCATAGACCTTCTGTTTTTGGGAGAAAGCCGCAACAGATATCAACAATGCTGCAACAACTATTATCAGTTTTTTCATTTGTCTGCCATTAGAGTTTCGCAAAAGTACATTTTTGTCCTATCTCTGTTATCGGTTTTCTGATATCGGTTCTGTCAAAAGCCGGTCAAAATTCAATTCTTAATTCTTAATTCTTAATTTTTAATTCTTAATTCAGACCTTATGCCTCCTCAGCCCCAGGTTCAATTTCCAGATAATTGCTGCTATTCTGCAGCTCCAGGTAGCCCTTCCCTGCTTCCCTGAACCCGTACTCAAAACAGTATGACCATTTCAGTCCATCCCTGGTTTCGACGAGGTGGGTAAAGAAAGTGAAATTATAGCCCTGTGCGATCAGGGCATCACGGTGAATGCGATAATGGCCGTCATCAAACAGGTCGGAGAGGATCCTCCGGTTTCGCCTCAGCTGGGCATGGACATTCCGGACGTAGTTATTCTGGTCACGGTTAAGACGATTGTTGTAATTGTTGCGGCACTGGTCGGAGCAGAATTTTTTATCAGACCGGCCCAGAAGTTTAGTTCCGCAGTCAAGACATACTCTTTCCACAGCGTAATGTTTTGATAAAGTTAACAAAAAACGTTTACAAACGGATATAAACGACTGAGAAATGAATAGAAATAATTAATAACCGAATGATGTGTCAGAGAGGGTGCACATTTGTATCGTTAACATTATTATTAACCTAATAACCAAGTATCATGAATGCATTAAGAAACAAGGTTCAGCTGATCGGAAATGTTGGTCATGAACCGGAAATCAAGACGCTTGACAGCGGCAAGAAAGTAGCAAAATTCACGCTGGCCACAAATGAGAACTTCAAGAGTGCTGATGGCACCAAAACCGAGGAGACAGTCTGGCATTCCGTCGTGGCATGGAACGGCCTGGCAGAGCTCTCTTCAAAGTATCTGAAGAAAGGCAAGCAGGTCTGTATCGAGGGGCGCATCAGCTATCGCACCTACACTGACAAGAACGGAGTGACAAAGAACGTCACCGAGATCATCGCTTCAGATCTGATGCTTCTCAGCTCGCCGAGGACAAAGGCCGAAAAAGAAATTGCCTGAGGAAACAAGGCAGGTGTGGAATATCGTTTCCGGACAGTAGAGACGCCCAAATTGGGAGTCTCTACTGTTATCGTCCTGCAGAATCCCTGCCGGCTCTCAGGGCCTTCAGGTTAAGGTCGACAACCTCCTCACCCTTGCGCAGGAAAAGCTTTCTGACCGCATTCTCAAGACTTTCAAAAGGAAGAGAGATGAATGAGGAAGCAGCTCCCAGGATGACCATGTTACCCGACCTTGCCGAGCCAAGGTCTTTTGCGATGGCATCAGCATCAATGACAATGGTGTTGTCGGTTTTCTTCAGCTCAGCCATTATCTCATCAGGATCAGGGTAATCATTAATATTATTGAATGGGACCGAGTTCGTAACAATCCACCCGTCAGGCGAAAGCCACGGCAGATAGCGCAATGCCTCCATGGGCTCAACACTAATTATCAGATCAGCTTTACCATTCGGTATGAGGTCTGAATGTATCTCCCTGTCAGATAGCCTGAGATGCGACTGAACATCACCTCCCCGCTGACTCATTCCATGTACTTCAGACTGTTTCAGAAAAAGATTCTTTTCAACGGCAGCGAATCCTATTGTAGCTGCGATGGAGAGGATGCCCTGCCCTCCTACTCCTGCCAGTATAATATCACACTTCATGTTATTGCTTTGTTTTATTTTTCCCGTCTGCATCAGCCTTTTTATTTCTTGATGCAGTCTGAATGCACTCTCTTCTGGCGAGCACCACGGACAATCCGTGATACAGCAGTTCCTCCCTGATTACGGCAATGTTTTCTTCATGATTTTTTCTCAGAGGCACTATCACCTTCAGGTGATCATGGTTAACACCAAGGCCGAGACAAATGCTTTCGAGCCTGTCAGTTGCCTGCGACTTCTGTCCTCCTGTCATGCCCGTGGTCGAATTATCAGAGATAATTACCGTGACAGGCGAGTTCTTGATCACCGCATCAAGGAGTCCGGTCATCCCGGAATGTGTGAAGGTAGAATCTCCTATGACTGCCACAGCCGGAAAGAGCCCTGCGTCAGCAGCACCGACAGCCATTGTCACAGAAGCGCCCATATCAACGCATGAATTGACCATATTGTAAGGAGGCAGGGCTCCCAGTGTATAACAACCGATATCCGAGAAGACCCTTCCCGGCCCGAACTCTTTCATTACCTCGGCCAGGGCAGCAAACAGGTCAGCATGACCACAGCCTTTGCAGAAAGACGGAGGCCGTTGTCTGACGATCGGGGGTACCTCTTTGCCCGGGACAGTCTTCATCCCCAGAGCATCAGCAACAATTGCAGGGTTAAGTTCGCCGTCGCGCGGTACCGTACCGTCAAGCCGCCCCATCACCTTCACATCCCTGTCAAGCAGGCCGCGGAGCTGTTCCTCTATAAAAGGATAGCCTTCTTCAAGGACCAGCACCTTTTCACAACTGTCAACAAGTTCCGCAACTATGCTTTTATCCAGGGGATAGGTAGCAACGGAAAGAACGGTATAATCATCAGCTATCCCGGAAATATTCTCAAGAAGATAATTGTAAGCTATTCCGCAGGTGATTATGCCGGTCCCTCTGCCGGTACTCTTTCTTAACCTGTTCCATCCTGAAAGAACAGGATCAGAAGGCAGCGTGTCAAACAGATGTGTAAGCGCCCTGTACTGTTTCCGGGCTATTGCAGGAAGGAGCACAAATTGTCTCGGGTTTGATGGAAGTGACTGTTGATTGCGGGCTCTTGGTTCACGGAGAGTCACCGAGGCCCGTGAGTGGGCCAGACGGGTAGTTATGCGCAAAAGAACAGGCAACCGGTATTTCTCAGACAGGTCAAAAGCATCAAAGATCATGTCGTAGCACTCCTGCTGGTTACGCGGTTCAAAGATGGGAATAAGGGCAAACTTACCGTAGAAGCGTGAGTCCTGCTCGTTCTGCGAAGAATGCATTGAAGGGTCATCAGCAGCCACGACAATTAGTCCGCCGTTGACACCTGTAACAGCTGAGTTGATGAAAGGATCCGCTGCAACATTCAGGCCCACATGCTTCATGGCAACCATCGCTCTTTTTCCTGCATAGGACATTCCCAGTGCAGCTTCCATAGCGGTCTTTTCATTTGATGACCATTCGCGGTGAACCCCCTCTTTTGATGCCTCAGCCGATGACTGGATATACTCCATGATCTCAGTTGAAGGCGTACCCGGATAGGCATACATTCCACTTAGTCCGGCATCTAAGGCAGCCTGTGCAATTGCCTCATCACCAAGCAATAATAATTTATGCATATACTTCTGGCTTCTATAAATTTTCCCTAAACTTATTAAAGTTAAGTTAAAAGTAAGAATCAATAGCCAATAATGTTTACTTTACAAAGCAAAATTAAGTGCCATTGAAGAAGGTTTTGGTGACAAGCCTGTTGCTGTTTTTTATTATTTGCAGGATCAGCGCGCAGGTAGAAGACAGGAAGTTTATCCAGATTGACGGTCTGACAGCTGACGAAAAGGGATTTATTGTTCCCGGCGTCAGTATCTATTCAAAGGACCTCAAACGTGGCGCCGCAAGCGATCATCGCGGGATTTTTTCCATTATCAGCACTCCGGGTGACACGGTCTTTTTCAGTGCCGTAGGATACAAATCGACTCTTCTCACCGTCCCTTTAACTCTTTCCGGCACCAGCTACATCACTGATGTAAAAATGATCACCGACACTGTTATTATTGAAGAGGTGCCAATATTGCCATGGAAGACCTATTCTGAATTCAAGAGGGCTGTGCTGGAGAATAAACCTAAGGATCCGCTTATGGAGAATATGGAGTTTAACCTGGCCCTTGTGGAGCAGCAGACATGGTCTGATATGCGCTCCACACCGGGTCAGGGCTACAGGTATACAATGCAGCAGGTATCTGATAATCTGTACACCCGCGGTCAGGCACCGGCTAATAACCTGCTCAATCCTTTTGCCTGGTCAAAGTTCATCAAGGGAGTTAAAGGCGGAATGCTTAAAAATGAGAAGTCAACCGCCGCCAAACATACAAAGACCAAGGTCAGGAAGAAAAAAAAGAGTGACTGATGCCACTGACGCAAAGAATAAGGCTTATTCTGATCACTGTTTTATTAATTTCACTGACTGCTATTCCCCTTACGGCACAGAGTGATACAATTAAAGGGATAGTAACAGACACATCGGGAGTGGCGCTTGCCGGCGTGACAATCTATATTCCCTCATCTTCCAGCGGGACTGTCTCAGACGAAAACGGCCTGTTCTCTATCCCCCTGCCGGCAGGTGAAAATCAATATACCATTGTATTCTCCTCTGTCGGATATAAGGCAGATACACTTTTACTCACCAGGGAGAAGTCAATTAACCCCCTGAATGTCACTCTTGAAAATGAAATCATAGAAATCGGCACAGTTGAAATAAATGCCTCGGGGAATGATAATATTACAGCCATTCCGGTACCTGTTGTTGCCGGTATGGTCATACCCTCGGTGTCAGGAGGTATAGAAGCAGCCATTACCACACTCCCGGGGGTATCATCCTTCAGTGAATTGAGTTCAAGCTATTCGGTCAGAGGCGGAAGCTATGATGAGAACCTTGTTTATATTAATGATGTTGAAGTCTACAGGCCGTACCTTATAAGGTCAGGACAACAGGAAGGGCTCAGCAGAATAAACCCTGACCTGACTGCGAGGGTCAGTTTTTCGCCAGGCGGGTTCAGCGCAGCTTATGGCGACCGCATGTCGTCAGTTCTCGACATATCTTACCGTGAACCGGAGGCATTTGAAGCTTCTGCATCTCTCAGCCTCATCACCTCCTCAGTCCATGCAGGTGCCCGGAGCAGGAACAACAAGTTCTACTTAATTGCAGGAGCAAGATACCGTACCAATGCCCTATTGCTCAACAGCCTTGATTTAGGTGGCCGGTACTCGCCACATTTTGCCGATATTCAGGCAATGGCTGGTTACAATCCCGGAGGCAATACCAGGATAACCCTGTTACTGTGGGGTTCATCAAACAGGTACACATTTATGCCGGAGAGCCAGACAACGACATTCGGAACAACCCTGGACGCCTTTAAATTATATGCATGGTTTGATGGAGGTGAACGTGACATATATGACTGCGGAGGAGGAGATGTCACAATAAGCCTCCTTCATAATAACGGGGTATCCTCCAAAATCATTTTATCAGGTTACCGTGCTGCAGAGAGCGAGAACTTTGACATCCGGGGAGCCTACAACCTCACCGCACTGGATAAGACAGAAGGCTCGGAGAATAATCCTGATTCAATCATTAATGCCGGAGTAGGAAGCTGGCTTTCTCATGCGCGCAACAGTCTGTATACCGGCATGATAAGCCTCTCGTACAAAGGATTTGCCGCCGCTGGCCCGACAAGATTTGAATGGGGCCTGACCGCAAGGCACCGCAGTCATGATATTGATGTAAATGAATGGACGAGGGTTGACTCTGCAGGTTTTACGGTAGGCAGAAGTGATGATAAACTTACCCTGACATCATTCAATGACCACAGCAGGGAGGTAAACAGCACAATTGCCGAAGCATATCTCATTAACAGGAGCAGCTTCAGCCTGGGAGACATGATGTGCGAACTGAACGCAGGCATCAGGGCTGCTTACGATACATATAACTCCGAGATACTGATCTCCCCCCGCATTTCGGTCAGTGTGCCGTTATCACCACGTCTTTCAGCGCAGGTTTCTGCAGGTGCCTACCACCAGCCTCCTGGCGGACGCGAAATGATGCTCCAGACCGAAAACAAATCGCTGGTGCTGAAAGCGCAACGCTCAATGCATATAATTGCAGGCCTGCATTATGATTTTATTGCATGGGAAAGACCTTTCAGGTTCACCGGGGAAGCGTACGGCAGGTTTTTTAACAGCCTGATACCCTACACAGTTGACAATGTGAGACTGATCTATTACGGTGGAAACATTGCTGAAGGCTATTCTGCCGGTCTAGACCTCCGGGTCAATGGCGAATTTGTACGAGGTGTTGAGTCCTGGTTCAGCCTTTCATTTATGAAATCGGAAATGAAAATCCCTTCGCATAATACGGGATGGTTCCCCTCACCCTTTGACCAGAGATTGAATTTCAGCATTTTCTTCCAGGATTATCTTCCCGGTCATCCGGATTTCAGAGCGAATATAAACATTGCCTTCGGGACTGGAATACCAACATCCCCGCCGGGAAGGAATCAGTGGGATGTATGGTTCAGGATGCCGCCCTACAGACGGGTGGACATAGGCTTCTCAAAGGTTCTGATCGGCAATAACCGTAAAGGGCAGAGATCGTTTATAAAAGAACTTATGGCAGGAGTTGAAGTCTTCAACCTTGCTGATACAAGAAACACTATTTCATATACATGGATCAGGACCGTTAAGAACAGTGAGGGCAGATCGCTTGAATATGCCGTTCCCAATTATCTCACAAGCCGCAGTCTTAACCTCAAACTTAGCGCACGATTCTGAGGTTTGACTGAGGCGAAATAAACAATAATTCATACTTTCGTACCCTGATGAACAGGTTTGAGACCATATTCACGGCTGTAATGGTGACAATTATAATTCATCTGCTTGTTGCAGTGATATTTATGTCCGTCAAGGTATCAGCAATGAAACGCGACCTGGCTGCCGAGATCATCCTCTCTGTGGATCAGGAGCTCCCTGATCCTGACATGAAAAAAGCAATAGAGCTGTCCAAAAGCGATCAGTTTGCCGGTACGACGGCTGAGGAACTCGTCAATGTTATTAAAAATCTTGCTGACAAACCTGTTGATATTGATCCAAAGGCATACGAGGACATGGTCAAGGAGGAGCTTATTAAGAGCGGCATGCTGAATGAGAAGAATTTTATCGACGAGCAGAAGATGGCCGATGAGTCCGGCAGGGATGAGATAAATGTTCCAACAGAAGAGATCAAACCCCAGCTGACTGAAAAAAAGAAGAAGCCTCAGGAGAAAGGCACATTCAGAGGCCCGACACGTATTTTTTATGATCTTGCCGGCCGGCACCATGTTTACCTCCCTATTCCGATCTACAAGTGTGAGGGCGCAGGGCAGATCACACTGGCAATTGAGGTGGACCAGAACGGCAAAGTCCTTAAGGCTGAGCCGGCTTCCAGTCTCTCAACAACCAAAGATCCCTGTCTCACCGAGACAGCGACAGACTATGCCCTGAGGTCAACTTTCAATTCTGACCCCAGCGCTCCCGTCAGACAAGCCGGGTTTCTGACATTTGTTTTTGTCTCCCAATAAATAGCTAGAATAGCAGTCCCTGAACAGGGTAATTGTATGGCATGACAAGCTCGGGCCTGTTGCGGTCGGCGCGGACATTTGTGATAAGCGGACTGACAGTATGAGCTTTGAGCATCTCTGAGGCGACAGGTTCCATCAGAGCCTTCGCAGTGTCCTTTTCCAGTTCACCCTTAAGCCATATTTTCTCTGCAGAAGCAGGCAATATGACCGGCATGCGTTTCTTTGTATTGTGTATCTCTGCCATCAGTTCATTGGCCTTCGTTGTCACAACAGAGAATGTATTAAGAGTAATACCTCCCTTCATAGTCCATGAATCCCATATCCCGGCGAGGGAAAAGATATCTTCATCACGCAGGCTTATGTACCAGGGAATTTTTCTGCCTCCGATATGCTGCCATTCAAAAAAACCCCTTACGGGTACAAGGCACCTGCGTAAAGTGAACGATTCCCTGAAGGCAGGTTTGGTATCTATTGTTTCAGACCTGGCATTGAATGTCTTCATCATTATCTCGCTGGCTTCACTCTCATCCGCAGCCCACGAAGGTATCAATCCCCACCTGAAGAGGCGCAGAGTGGCGGGATCATCCGAGCAGACCACGGGCATGAGAGGGAGGCTGTAGGCATGATAATAATAGCTGGGACGATATTTATCATGATCAATGAGGTCAGCACCATAGCGCTCCTCAAGCTCTTCCCTGACAATATTTACATTAACAGTAAAGCACACCGGGTTATTAATTTATCCCTTCTTTGTGTCTGAAGTTTTTGCAGAGTAGGAAACCCTGAGAGGAACAGGCACCGAATACCTGAACAGGTCAGTCTGCGGCCACTCTTTGACCCTGCCGATGAATCTTGACATCATCTGGTCAATATCAGTTGAAAGTTCCGGTCCGTTCCAGGCGCTGGTGTTAAGCAACACCACCCATGCCGTACCATCGGGTAATCGTTTCATCATGGCAGTCGTTCCGGGGAATGATCCTGTCCGCCACCATGATCCGTTGACCATGGTCGCTCTCCATCCTACAGGAGCATAACCGTTATAGACATCGGTCATGAACGTGATGCTCTCCGGGGTCAGTATGTCTTTCGGGTTATCAAAGCCGTCGACAGCGAGAAGGAGCCTCATGAGGTCCGGGGCTGTTGCCACCCACGCTCCTGCTGCCCCAAGGGCTTCAATATCATTTCCTCCCCTGCTTGCCGGTAACATCTCACCGGTGCCATAGACAGATGGTTTCAGGGGAGCATTGTCTACCTCATAATAAGATACTTCGAGTGGCAGGGCCTGCCCCGGCAGGTTGTGTCCCAGAGCCATATCATAGATCCCCAGAGGTTCAAGCACCGCGCTTGAACAGTATTCGTCATAGCTCATTCCTGAAACCTTTTCAATAACCAGGCCGAGAATGCTGTAGCCGAGATTGGAATATGACTGACCGGCGCCGGGAGTAAAATGAAGATTTTTATCAAGAGCAAACCTGATGATTGTTTTTGTATCAACAGGCATGGGAACGCCCATTGTTCTCGAAACTACATCAGGCATGAACATCTGATCTCCGAAACGTTGTGACCAACCGCCCTCATGTGCCAGCAGGTGTCCTACGGTGATATCAAATACGCGTTTATCCTTCGGATGAGCAAAAAGAGTATCATCAAGTATGCCGTCGGGACCAAAGACGTGATCGTTGACAGACAGCCTGCCCTCTTCCTGCAGCTTTAAAACTGCCACTGCGGTTACCAGCTTCGAGACGCTGGCAATACGGAAACGGTTATAAGGCTCCGCGGGCATAGAGTCTTTAAGTGTGGCATAACCGAATCCGCGGGCATAGAGAAGCTTCCCCTCCCTGGCGATGGCAACGGATGCGCCTCTGATATCGTAGTTCTTCATGAACCACTCAATACTTTTTTCAGCGTTAACAAAAAGATTATTGTCTGTCAGGTTGTTATCTATCCGGAGATGTGCCGGCATGGAAGCCGCATCAATAACTGTAACCCGCTCCGTCCCCACTGGCAGAACAAAGGAAAATATGCCAAGAACCGATATTAATATTATACGTAACCAGCGATCTCCTGATGTCATAAGGTATATTCCTGTTTATTACCTGCGTACAAAAATATATTTTTAACGTATTCGCACGTCTCCTTATTATCTATTTTCTTAACCATTGAAAAAAAATATCAACAAAATGGTTCTGCCTTAAAACTGCAACTAAATTTGTATTTATGACTGCAATGTACAGATATATACTGATGCTGTTTCTCCTTTTATCTGTTTCAGCCGGGATTAAAGCACAGAACGATTCACTGAAAATAGACTCCGTATTGACAAGAATCAGGGTCATACTTGATGAGTACAATGAGAATTTATTGTTCGTTGATACTTCCGATTATGTTTCATACAGTGCTGATGCTGATAATTTCAATCTGCAGACTGCCTCCTCGCTGGGTGCCTGCAATGAGATACTCAGGTTATTTGCACGAGGGGCCGATGTAAATACATTTGTCGGAGGTGTCGCCACACCTCTTCATTATGCGATTGCATCCGGGAAAAAGGAGGCTGCAGAGATTCTGTTGCTTCTTGGTGCATCACCTGACAAACGCGACCAGTACGGTAACACTCCGCTCATAACAGCGGTGAGGGCAAATGATCTTGAGATAGCCGAGCTTCTGATACGGTACGGTGCATCTGTCAAACTTGGTGACAGCTTTAATTCCACACCGCTTCATCATGCTGCCGCACTAGGGTTATTTTACATCACCGACATGCTTCTTTATTATGATTCACCTGTTGAAGTATATGATACCGAAGGGAACACCCCGCTGATGGTCGGAGTGAGTTACGGTTATTATGATATATCTGATATTCTGCTTCAGGCAGGCGCTGACCCCAATACCCATGACAGTGAAGGTTTTACACCTCTGATGGCAGCAGCCCAGAAGGGTGACACGCTGATGATGAGGCTTCTGCTTGATTCAGGTGCAAACCTGTATGCATCCAACAATGACGGTCTTGATGCCCTCGGATGCGCCGTCAGGTACGGAAATAAAGAGGCAGTCGCTTTTCTGCTTGAGAACGGCAAGAGATGGAATTACAGCAATGCAGGAACAAAAAATCCGGCCGGGATAGCTGAATTCTATGGTCAAAAAAAGCTTTTGTCACTGCTCAGTGAGCATGGAATTTATGAAAAGCAAAAATTTGCTCTCGAAGAGATTACATTCTCAGGAGGAGGAATGTTTACTTCGCATTATCTGCTGATGACCGGGGCAGTATCGCTTTCTGAAGCACGACTGAAAGCAGGCATTACCCTGGGCGCTGCATTAAATCCCTTCAGGTACCGGTTACTGGTCAACGATCCTGACATCATCCATCAGTACAGGGTAAACTCGTCTGTTATATCTGCCGGGATCTTTAAGGAATTCATTTTCTATCAGTTCAAAAACAGCAGGCTAAGTGCCGTTCCATCATTGTCTGCCGGTTATCGCTTTTTCTCAGAGTACGAAGGTACTACCCTGAAGCCCGAAAACAGTCTCTGTATCATTCCCTCAGCAGAAATCAGATGGCACCTCAGTAATTTTTCGGCAAGCGCCGGATTTGTTTATTTGAAAATGCCCTTTTACAGGGTGTCACCCCTCTGGTTCAGCCTTGGCATTTCATATACACTTTCGCGGACTGCGCCAGCGGCTGCCGGTAAAAAAATCAAAATCTACAACTATGAAGAATAGTCACATCATAGTGGCCCTTGCGTTGCTCCTGCTGCTCTCCTGTGAGAAAGGAGGCTTGACTGATTGCAGCAAGTGCGACACTTCCGAAAATTACCTCGTCCAGCTGAAAATATATATCAGAAGCTCCGATTATGTACCGTCAAACCCTTCAGTAACAGTATATGAGGGAGCAATAGAAGACAGTATTGTTCTCAAACGAATCATTGTGAATGAGAGTTATCCATACGTGACTTTTGATGCGCTGCTGTATAAGGATTATTCTGCAAGCGCTGAGTTCACTCTTGATGGCAAAAAATATGTGTCGGTTGGTTCTGCCAGTCCCAGGGTCCGCTATGATGAGACAACATGCGATCAGCCCTGCTATTACGTTTACGATAACATAATTGACCTGAGGCTCAGGTACCATTAAGGACTGCCAAATTATTACATCCTGAGAGTAAGAAGTATCTGCCGGAGTTCGTTGGGAGTTATGTCTTCATGTACTTTCCCGGCATCAGCAACTGATATCCTGCCTCTCTCTTCAGATACTATTATAACTATGGCATCAGTCGCTTCCGTCAGGCCTATTGCAGCCCTGTGACGCATACCGAACCTGGCCGGCAACCCTGTCTGGTCTGTTGACGGAAGTGGACACCGGGCGGCAAAGACCTTGCCATTCTGTATCAACACAGCACCGTCATGCAGAGGTGATCCTTTATAGAATATTGTCTTCAGCAGTTCATCGGTAACGAGAGCGTTCAGCAACTCGCCGCCTTCTGAATATATATCCAGCAGGCTTGTACGTCCTACGGCTATGAGAGCACCCGTGCGGGACTGAGCCATAGATTCGGAAGCATGTACGATCTCTTCGACAATCTGATTGGTAGTCTGGTCTACTGCTCCCGAAGGAAAGTATTTATCAAAGGAGAACCTGTTGCGGCTTATATATCTGTTGCCGATAGCGAGAAGGAAACGTCGTATCTCCTGCTGAAACACAATGATAAGTGCAATTACACCTACTCCTATCACCTGTCCCAGGATGGCACTGATCAGCTCCATATTCAGAGCTTTGACCATGAGCCAGAAGAGATAAACAAAAAATATACCCAGAAATATGCTGAAAGCGGCAGTTCCCCTGATAAGACGATACAACTGGTAGAAAATAAATGCTACCATTAAAATATCGATGATATCGAGGACTGATAAGTTAAACATACAACTGATTACGGTGACGGACAAATTTAACAATAATGATCGAATAGGATACCGTCAGGATAAATCTTTTCAAACAGGGTGATGACCTCTTTTGCTTCCCTGACATCATGTACACGCAGTACTGACGCTCCTTTCATCAGTGCTGTCATGTGCAAAGCAGATGTGCCTGTAAGTGCTTCATCAGCAGTTATATTCAGCGAGCGCCAGATCATTGATTTTCTTGAGAGACCCACAAGTACCGGCAGCGAGGTAATATGAAACTCATCCAGTCTTCGCAGTATTTCAAAGTTATGTTTTGAGGTCTTACCGAAGCCAAAACCAGGGTCAATAATAATATCCCTGACCCCTGCATGCTGCAGTGTCGTTATCCTCTGCCCGAACCAGTACAGTATGTCTGAAACAACGTCATCATAATGAGGGCTTGATTGCATAGTCTGTGGTGTTCCCTGCATGTGCATCATTACATATGGTACATTCAGTCTGATAACCAGGGGGAACATCTCTTCGTCCATTTCTCCTCCGGAGATGTCGTTGATGATAGCTGCTCCTGAATTCTTTACGGCCTCTTCTGCAACACGGGAGCGGTACGTATCAACAGAGAGTACGGTTTCCGGAAATTTGCCCAGGATTATTTCCGCCGCGTGGCATACACGCTTTTTCTCCGTCTCCTCAGTCACCGGCCTGGCTCCGGGTCGTGTTGAGCATCCTCCGATATCAAGGATGTCAGCTCCTTCATCCAGCATCTTTCCTGCAACGCCCAGAATCTCTTCATCAGAGTTAACCCGGCTGCCGGCGTAAAAAGAATCCTCAGTGACATTAATTATGCCCATTATCCGCGGTCTGCCCAGATCAAGAAGCCTGCCCTTAATATTTATAAACATATCCGTTATCTAAACATTTATAAAGATAGTCATTGCCGTGAAATGATGTTAATTGAAGCCTGACCGTTGCCGGCCAAAATGGCTATATTTGCTGATTGCATAATTAATCTCAAAAATCAAACATATGAATGACATAAACTGGGCCGGCGAACTAAGTGTGGCGATCACAGTTTCTGACATATCCGGAAATATTCTGTTTATGAATAATAAATCAGCGGCGACATTCTCCAAAAACGGAGGTAAAGAGCTTTTAGGCAAAAACCTTAAGGAGTGTCACGAACCGCAATCCTGGGAAAAGATCCTTAGTATTATGACCAATGAAGAGGTCAACTGCTACACTATTGAAAAAGAAGGTGTTAAAAAACTCATCTACCAGACCCCCTGGTATGATAACGGAAAACTTGCCGGAGTTGCCGAGCTCTCCATGGAAATACCATTCATTATGGATCACTTTGTGCGCGATTAACCTGAGGGTGCTGTTTTTTGCTCTCAAAAGAGTGTTGATAAAATCAGATCTGACCTGACACCTGCTTCTTTTAAATATTTATCTTTAAAACCGCAGCATCATGGATTTAAATAACGTTATCAGGAAGAGAGCCCGGATATGAAACTCATTGTAATTGAAGGATTAGACGGTGCAGGTAAATCAACGCAGATTTCATTGCTTAAGAATTGGTTTTCCGAAAGAAACCTGCAGTGCAGATATATTCATTTTCCGCGTACCGAGACACCTTATTTCGGAGAACTTATAGCCCGTTTCCTCAGAGGCGAATTCGGGGATATTAACAACGTTGATCCTTACCTTGTCGCGATGCTTTATGCCGGCGACAGGAAAGATGCCGCACCAATGATAGAGGCATGGCTGGAGGAAAAGTATTATGTGATTCTGGACCGCTACACGTACTCGAATATTGCTTATCAGTGTGCAAAACTGAATTCACCTGAAGAGGTAAAGAAGCTCATGGCCTGGATAAAAAATCTTGAGTTTGAGCATTTCGGCATTCCCGGGCCCGATATAAATATTTTCCTTGATGTTCCGTTCAGGTTTACAGAAGAAAAATTACAAACCAGACGCCAGGGTGAAGACAGGAGCTATCTTCTGGGTAACCTTGATATACATGAAAGCAGTCTTGACTTTCAGAAAAGAGTGCGCGACGTTTATACTTCGGTAGCCGAAGAAGATGATAACCTGCAGGTAATACGCTGCTACAACCCTGATAATGTGATTCTCACACCCGATGAAATTTTTCACCTGATACTTGATAAACTAAAAGAGAAAAAAATCCTCAGATGAAGGCTCTAACGCAAATCGGCAGGATACTCACCGGTCTTCTCTTTGTATTTTCTGGTTTTGTGAAAGGGATTGACCCAATGGGTACAGCTTTCAAACTGGATGATTATTTCACTGCCTTCGGAGTCGGATTTCTTCATGATCTGGCACTCCCCCTGGCAATAATTCTTTGCCTGGTTGAGTTTGTTACCGGTATGATGCTCCTGACAGGATCTCTTGTAAAGCTTGCATCATGGATGGCTGCCCTTTTCATGGCTTTGTTCACACCTTTGACACTTGTCCTGGCAATATTTAATCCGGTAACCGACTGCGGCTGCTTTGGTGATGCAATACACCTTACGAACTGGCAAACCTTCTTTAAAAATATTGCCATTACGCTTCTGGTGGTCTTTGTCTTTATCAGGAAAGATGACCGCACAGGTACTCTCACGGTAAGATCAGGACTGAATGCAACGCTGGCTGTAGCGTTTCTTTTCCTTCTCTTTATGCGCTATAACCTGGCATATCAGCCTCTGATTGATTTCAGACCCTATAAGGTCGGAACAAACCTTCCGGAAGCGATGGCAATCCCTGCAGGTGCACCATCTGATAAATATGACATCAGATTTATTTATGAGAAGGACGGCGTCAGGAAAGAATTTACCCTGAACGACTACCCTGCTGACGATACGACATGGAAATTCATAGACCAGAAATCGGTTCTTATCTCCCGCGGTTATGTACCGCCGATACATGATTTCACTCTGGTTGACGACCAGGGTGTGGACATGACTGACCAGGTCATCCGGAACGAGGGTGATGTAGTGCTGATGATTGCCCGGAAGCTCGATAAATCAGACAGGGACGGTTTGGTGAAAGGATATGATCTCGGATTAAGCCTTCAGGGGAAAGGCAGCAAATTCTACATTGTGACTGCCACACCGTTTGAGGAGGCAAAACGACTGACCGTAGGTTTTAATACTCTTTTTGGCGATGAAGTGACTCTTAAGACAGTGATCAGATCGGACCCGGGTTTTGTGCTCCTTCACAACGGTACCGTGATGGCCAAATGGTCATCCCATAGTCTGCCTGACAAGGAGGCTTTCTCGGGAGATCTAAACGCTCTTGCATTAAAAACCAATACGCGAAAAAATGTTAATCTTGTCATTATAAGTACATTACTGGCAATTTCACTTATTATTGCCGTTACACTGCCCTGCAGAGTAACAAAGGATGATCATGAAAAAAAAGAGACTTTAATAAAAAACTGAACAATGAGAAAAAAAATAGTAGCAGGCAACTGGAAAATGAATATGGAACTGAGCGAGGGTGTTGACCTTGCCACATCCATAAACAATTACTTCAAGGAACATTCACTGAAGGATAAAGAAGTTATCCTGTGTACCCCCTTCATACATCTTGGAACTGTCAGCTCACTGCTTAATGTTCAGGGACTGACTGCAGGGGCGCAGAACTGCAATGACCATAAGTCAGGGGCCTTCACAGGAGAGATTTCGGCCGCAATGATACGTAGCACAGGCGCTGCCAGCGTAATAATTGGCCACTCGGAGCGCCGTTTCTATTATGGTGAAGATGATGCACTTCTTGCCGCCAAGACAATTGAAGCTCTCCGTAATGGTCTGAGGGTAATTTTCTGTTGCGGTGAGGTACTGGCGGAGAGAGAAAAAAATATTCATTTTGAAGTTGTAAAGAGACAGCTTGACAAAGGCCTTTTCACTCTTCCTGTTGAAGACTTCAGGAAATGTGTCATAGCATATGAGCCTGTATGGGCCATTGGAACGGGAGTTACTGCCACTCCTGCACAGGCGCAGGAGATGCATCAATTTATCCGTGAGATTATTAAAAAACAATACGGAAACGATGTAGCTTCAGATACAACAATCCTTTACGGTGGAAGCTGCAAAGCCTCCAATGCCGCCGAGCTGTTTGCCAATCCTGATGTCGACGGCGGACTGATCGGGGGAGCATCACTGGCAAAGGATGAATTCTGCAGCATTGTGAATGCACTTTAATCACCTGATGAAAAAGATCATCTTCACACTCCTTGCAGCAGTTGCCCTTTCATTTCAGGCAACAGCCCAGGTTCCCGGCCAGTTTTCCGGTGATGCAACAAAATTCACCACCGAATTGACGACTTTTATGGGAACACTGGTCAGCAAGGCACAAAAAGCTGAGGTTGATCTTTTTATTTCCTTGTACGACAGTACATGTTTTTCACGGGAGACCAAAGATGGAATAATTAATGTAGCCAGTCAGCTCAGGGCCAGAAGGATTAGCCAGGTCCCCGGTTTTATTTTCTTCATGCGGACACTCACTGACTTTATAAAAACCGATCAGAGCACGGATGAGGTCAGCGCATGGCTCTCCGGTCTGAGCGAAATGGCCTTTGACCCCCGCTTCACAAACGCTTCCGTCGAAAAATTCATCGAAGTGACCGGCCTGCTTTTAGTTGACAACACCCTTTATACTGCAGGCTCTGTCAGGTGGAAAACACAGGGCGGATCAGTCGAGTTTGCCCGCGACACAGTTCTGAAAATTGATATCAAAACTGTGACCCTTAAGTGCTTCCTGAGCAAAGACAGCACGGAAATTTATGACTTTTCAGGTACATATTATCCTGATGTTTTTCGTCTCCATTGTGATAAGGGAACTGTGACCTGGGAGAAAGCCGGTTACGACCGTTCAAAAGTCTTTGCAACTGTCTCCGATTTTGACATTGATGTCACGAAGAGCGAGTTTACCTGTAACTCATCCCTGCTGACCCACATGACCTATTTTCACGAGCCTGTGAAAGGTAAACTGACAGACAGGGCGGTGGAGATAACCTCACCCGATAAAGCCACTATGCCTCGCTTTGAGACCTATGAGACCAGGTTCTTCATTGATGATATTTATAAGGGGGTTGATTTTGAGGGAGGGCTGACCCTTGAAGGTGCAGTTGTCACCGGCACAGGTTCAAACTGGTTTCCGGCAAGCGTCAAACTCTACAGAAGTGATACACTTGCCATGAGTCTTGTCTCAAGGACCTTCATTCTTTCCCAGAAAACTATCGGCAGTAATGAAGCATCAGCAACACTATATCTTGGAAGAGATTCAATTTATCATTCAAACCTTGGCTTCTCGTATAACACCAACACAAGAGAGGTCAGCCTGTTCCGCACAAAAAGCCCCCTGTCGCGAAGCCCCTATTTTGATTCCTATCATAACCTCGACCTTTACTTTGAGCATTTTGCATGGGACATGGATCAACAGTTCATCACTCTGTCACGGACGAGGGGCTCGTCCATAGGTTCTGCGAAGTTTGAATCTGTCTCTTTTTACAATGAGGCGAACTTTTTCAGGCTCATGCGGCTTGATGATGTGCATCCCCTTTACCGTATCAGGGATTATGCCAGGATCTACGGTTCTGACTCATTCCCGGTTGAAGGGTTCGCGAAATGGATGAAGATGCCTGTTGAGCAGGCTACAGCTCTCTGTATTGAGCTGGCCAATAACGGTTTCCTTTTCTATGACCGCAACTTCAACGAGGTTTCAATCAAGAAAAAGGTCGATGACTATATGGCTTCTTTCGCCAAAAAGAAGGACTACGATGCAATCTCCATCAACAGTGAGGCGAGAGATCAGGAAGAGAATGCCACGCTTGACCTTAAGAATTATAACCTCAACCTCGCGGGGGTGAATATCGTATCACTGAGTGACTCTCAAAAGGTGGCAATTATGCCTTACAATGGTCGTCTTGTGGTGGGGAAAAACCGGGCTATTTCATTTGACGGTGTTGTTAAAGCAGGTCTCTTTACAATATACGGCAAACAATTCGCATTTAATTATGACACCTTTTACATACGGCTGGCAAAAATAGACTCCATCCGGATTGCAGTGGAGACTGATGAAAAAGACGCTTTCGGCAAGCCGATAATAAAAAATATTGACAACCTTATTCAACTGGGCTCGGCGAACCTTTTTATTGATGACCCGAAAAATAAATCGGGCCTGAGGCGGTTGCAGCAATACCCTATCATTAATGCATTGACATACTCGTATATCTTCTATGACAATATCCCAAATCTTGAAGGCATCTATCCCCGGGAGAAATTTTACTTCCGGATCGATCCGTTCACTTACAGCAATATAGACCACTATAATAATACTGCCTTGGCTCTTGACGGTGAGTTTGTCGGGGGAGGAATCACCGAACCCATGAGGCAGATTCTCACAGTCCAGCCTGATACGTCGCTTGGCTTTTCCATGATGATTGCACCTGAGGGTATACCAATTTACAGCGGCAGGGGGAAACTCTATGATCACCTCAGCATGAGCAATTCAGGACTTATCGGAAGCGGAATGGTTGATCATCTTACCGCTACGGCAGTGTCAGATACTTTCATGTTTTACCCTGAGTTCATGGTCACCAGGGCTCATAGCTTCACCATGCACCGGGATTCATTGAACAGATTCCCGGAGTTAAAATCTGCGGACGTGGATATTGAGTGGCTCACAGGACCTGATGAATGGTATGCCGAAAACAACACAGGCAAGGAGTTCAGCATGTTCGGCAATGGTACCACAATGAACGGAACGCTGATCCTCCGGCCTGCAAGTCTTGACGGAAAGGGCGAGGTGAATATTGCCGATGCCCGGATAACATCCGAGACCTTCAGTTTCGGAACGAATACGATTGATGCAGATACGTCAGACTATTATCTCAAAGCTCTGAGGGGAAACGGATACGGCTTTGTAGCTACCGATGCCAACTCGCATGTGAACTTTTCTGATCAACGCGCTTCCTTAAGCCTTAACACCGATTCGTCAATGGTAATCTTTCCGGAGATAGAGTACATTTCAAAGATGACAAACTTTGAATATGACATGGGAACCAAGGTGCTTGACATGTCGCAAAAGGGAAGGGAATCCCCTGCTCTGATGCCAGCAGACCAGCTACTGAAAGTGCCGCACAGCATGGTGGAGAAACCTACTTTTATCTCTACCAACAATATGAAAGACACAATTAAATTTCAGTCCGGTTCTGCATCATACTTCCTGCAGGATGAGTACGTCAAAGCACAGGGTGTCAACTATATACCCGTTGCTGACGCCTTGATTCAACCGGGTGAGGGAATTTTGTACATAGGTAAGGGAGCAAAGATAAGGGAGACTGACAACGCTGTGGTGGCCATAAACAACAAACACCTGATCCATAATGCAAAACTCAATATTGAGAGCAGCGCAAATTACTATGGTTCAGGTAAGTATGATTATATTGATGAAGACGGCAGAAGTCAGGTGATAGAATTCTCTGAAATAAAGGTTGACACATTGATCACGAAAGCCCAGGGATTTATTCCTGTAACTCAGAACTTCACTCTCAGTCCTGCCTTTTCTTTCACCGGCGATGTTGCTCTCCGCTCAAATAACGATCATCTGACCTTCACAGGTGCTGCCGGAATTGTCACAAACTGTAAAAAGATCAATAATAGCCCGGTAAAATTCAGCGCTGCAATCGATCCAAAGAACATTCTTATTCCTATCAGCGACAAGCCAAGGGACATAAATGACAACCTGCTCTTTTCAGGCACGTTTATTTCGCTCGACTCTGCGGGTGTATACGGAACCTTCCTGTCTGAGAGAAAAACATGGAGTGATAACCCCGTTCTGAATGCTCAGGGTTTCCTTTTCCACGACAAAGGGGCAGGCATATACAGGATAGCTTCCATGGAGAAGCTTGCTGACCTCAGTCTGCCTGGCAACATGATAACTTTCGACAGAAACTACTGCAATCTTGTCAGCGAAGGCAAGATAAACTTCGGCGTTAATTATGACCTTTTGACGCTTAACAGCTCCGGGCGGGTTGTCCATAATACTGATTCTTCGCTTGTGGATGTGCAGTCTATCCTTGGCTTCTCATTTTATTTCAGCCCGGAAGCCCTGCAGATGATGGCTGACGATATACGGATGGTTCCAACTCTGAAAGCAGTTAACCTCTCCTCAGAGTTCAACAAGAAAGCAATGGATGATCTTCTCGGTGTGGAGGCGGCAAAAATTCTCAACGAAGAACTTCAGCTCTTCGGCGTGGCACGATCGCTTCCTAAAGAATACTCTTACCAGATCCTGCTGAACGATGTGAAACTGGAGTGGAATCCTTACTCACAGTCATTTATTTCGAAAGGAAAGATCGGAATAGGTTTCATCGGAAACTCACCATTGAATACTTATGTCGACGGGTGGGTCGAGCTGCAGAGAAAGAGATCGGGCGACCTGCTTGACATCTATCTTAAAGCAAATGACAATGTATGGTACTGGTTCTCCTATTTCAGGGGAGTTATGATGAGCAGTTCGTCTAACATTACGTACAATACACTGCTTGGAGAAATTAAGGAGAAGCAAAGGATGGATCCTAAATCCAGCTCACGTACAGGTGAATATAAATACATGATAGGCCTTCCCGACAGGCTCAGCAGATTTCTTTACAGGATGGAAAGCGGAGGGAAAGGTTACGATGACGAAAATTATGATCAGTGATCATAGCTCCTGCCCCTCTTTCCAAATTCAATCACCTCCATATCGAATATTTTTTCGTCTTCGATGCTGAAGCGCAGCATGGTCATCACCTTATGCATCCCCGTTCTGCCGGCTGAGCCAGGATTGATACAAAGCATATTGTATTTTTTGTCGAAGATCACTTTTACAATATGAGAATGACCGCAGACGAAGATATCAGGTTTGTATTCCTTTATAAGCTCCAGCGCCCTTGGAGAGTACCGTCCCGGATATCCGCCAATGTGAATAATAAGAACACGCTTTTTACCGGCGACGAAACTGAGGTACTCCTTTGTCGCACTTCTTACTTTAAAATCGTCACAGTTTCCCCATACAGCCTTCAGCGGCTTGAAAGCTTCAAGCTCGGTAATTACGGCCATGTCACCGGCATCACCGGCATGCCAAATCTCATCGACACCTGCAAAATGCTCATAAACAGCAGGATCAACCCAGCCATGCGTATCTGATATCACTCCTATCTTCATCCGGCGAAATAATAAAAATTACTGATGCTAAAATCAATAAATTTGCGCTAAGAAGAACAACAATGCAGCTATTTTATACAAACAATGTTTCGGACGGGACTGCCACCTTCAGCAGGGAGGAGTCAGGACACTGCCTCAGGGTGCTCCGTATGCGCCGGGGAGAAAAGATTCTTTTCACTGACGGAAAGGGTAATCTGTATGAAGGCATCATTACCGGCGACGACCCTCTGAGTATGAAAGCCACAGTCACCGGAATTACCGCAGAAGCCGGAAAACGCGGATACAGACTGCATATAGCCATATCACCGCTTAAGAACGATGACCGGCTTGAGTGGTTCATTGAAAAAGCTGTTGAAATAGGAATTGATGAGATCACCCCGCTTATCTGCAGTCGCACAGAAAAAAAACGTATCAGAAGAGAGAGACTTGAAGGTTTGATTTTATCAGCAATGAAACAGTCGTTAAAGTCTTTTCTGCCCCGGCTGAATGAAACTATCACTTTTACAGAGTTTGTCGGTAAGGAGTATGGAGGACGGAAACTCATAGCCTGTTGTGATCAGCAACTGGAGCGTCAGGCTATAACCGCCGTTACCGGGCGCGGTGAGGATGTTACAATATTGATAGGCCCTGAGGGCGATTTTACTGATGAAGAAGTCAGACTGGCCTCAGATGCAGGTTTCATACCTGTACATTTAGGACCCAGCCGCCTGAGAACAGAAACAGCAGGCGTCGCTGCCTGCTGCTCTGTCTACCTGGCCAACATCTGAGATCACATCCTTCCGGAAGCGAAATTGAATGCTTCACCTATCCTGTTCAGGGGAAGGTTATAGAAATCTGCATATTTGCATCTGTCGCAGATCACTGCAGTATACCTTCTTCCAGGGATACTGAATACCTGGCTGAACTGACTGTGCTGAATCACCACTCCTTTTACAAGATATTTCTTTCCGCCGCACTTCGGGCAGACATACTTCAGTAACGGAACTTCACTTTTCATTTTCTTCTTTTTTATTTTCCTTTTTTGTCTGGTTTCTTCCGGACTTGCGCAGTGCCTGGTCGAGGATCCACTCTATCTGACCGTTGGTGCTGCGAAACTCGTCAGAGGCCCATTTCTCAATGGCATTCAGCTTGTCCGGATCAATCCTTATGACAAATGACTTCTTTTGCATGACTACTGATGAAGTGTACCGGTGTTGATAACTGGATTCACGTCCTTATCACCGCACAGCACCACCATAAGATTGCTGACCATAGCTGCCTTCTTCTCTTCATCTAGATCTATAATCCCTTTCGATGAGAGTTGTTCCAGTGCCATTTCAACCATTGAAACAGCACCTTCAACGATCTTGAAGCGTGCTGCCACAACCGCAGTTGCCTGCTGACGACGCAGCATTGCTCCGGCAATCTCTTCAGCGTAGGCAATGTAGTTGATCCTTGCCTCAATTACATTGATACCGGCAATCTTAAGCCTATCGCTGATCTCCTTCTCAAGCTCATCATTTACCTCTTCGCCCCCACCCCGGAGAGTGATCTCCTCCTCATGACCCTCCCAGTTGTCATAAGGGTAGAGCCCGGCCAGCTTGCGGAGCGCAGCATCACTCTGGACAAGCACAAAGTGCTCGTAATTGTCAACATCAAATGCGGCCTTATAGGTGTTTTCAACCTTCCAGACAAGGACAAGACCTATCTTTATCGGATTACCGTTTTTGTCATTGACCTTGATTGGCTCGCTGTCGAAGTTTCGTGCCCGGAGAGATATCTTCTTCCGTGAATAGAACGGGATAGTCCACCAGAAACCGTTTGTTTTCACCGTACCTTTATATGCTCCAAAAAGCACCATCACCATTGATTCATTGGGATTAACAACCATTAATCCGGGGAGAATCAGGAACAGCAGTACAATAAGCAGAGCCCCCAGCCAGAAAATCTCGTGGATAAATGCGAAGACAATGGCTGTAATTACCAGCAGACTTAACACCAGGAACAGATATCCCGATGCAGCTTTGAAAATCTTTTCTTCTTTCATGATTTATGATATTATTATGATATCACAAAGATATCATATTAAATAACACAAGTCAAGAAAAACCGAAAAAAAATTTACTTTTGGATTATGCATGAGCGTCATACTGACAGGGAGCGCTATTTCAGGGAGCAGGCACAAACAACTGCAAAATATGTTATTCCATTCATTGACAGCATTATACCAGTCAACAATACTCTTTCCGTTCTGGAGATAGGGTGCGGTGAGGGAGGAAATCTCCTGCCATTTCTCAAGGCCGGGTGCAGACGCATCACCGGCATCGATCTCTCGGTAAATAAAATAAACAATGCCCGCAGGTTTTATTCATCTGTCGCAGGAGGAGAAAAGGTTGAGTTCATTGCTGAAGATATTTATGAATCAGCATCGGTTGGCTCTTTTGACGTGGTTATGATGCGTGATGTGCTTGAACACATTCATGACCAGGCAAAATTTCTTTCCTATGTTAAAAGGTTCCTTAATCCCGGGGGCATTCTGTTTATAGCCTTCCCTCCCTGGAACAATCCTTTCGGGGGTCATCAGCAGATGTGCGACAGCAGGGTGCTTTCAAAACTGCCCTGGATTCATCTTTTTCCTCGATCGTTATATCGTATGATACTAAAGGCCGGCGGTGAGAACCCTGCAAAAATTGAGGGACTGCTTGAGATAAAGGAGACAGGCATCAACATCGGACGGTTTGAGAAAATAATAAAAAAAGAGGGATTTCTCACTTTGAAGAAATCCCTCTGGCTCATCAACCCGAATTTTGAGGTAAAATTCGATCTTCGTCCGCGGCGGTTGCCTCAGTTCTCAGGCAGCATACCCTTTCTCCGAAACTTCATCACAACCACCGGATATTATATTATTTCAATGCCTCGTTAAGAGCGTCCATGATCGGCTGCGCCGAGATTTTCTCTCCCACTGCCTTACTCATCCAGTGCTGCGGGGTGAGACGACCCAGGCTGTACATCCGGTCTATTTCGTCAGAGAATTTTTTTCCTTTAATAAATCCCTCAATCTGGAACTGTATGATCTGACCGTAAGCGTAATTGGACAGGTACATGGGCACCTCTATCATATGCGAATAAACAGCCAGCAGAGGTGAGTCACTTACTCCCAGGACAGGGGCAAAGTATTTATTCCATACCTCAATCGCAGTGCTGATAGTCTGGTCCTTCAGTTGTGCAGGTGTCGCCTCCGGGTTTTCATAAAGCCACTTCCATACCTTCATCTCAACCATGCTCACACCCATTATCTCCATAAGTGACCAGGCCTGATCAAGAGTCTGAAGTTTCTCTACCCCCGGGTTTTCCTCCTTCATGCCAAGAAGCATCAGATCACGCGCCTGAAAGAGGAAAGCGTTAGCCTCTGTGAAAGCAGTGTTAGGCACACCGGAAAGCATGTAATAATCAACATCATATAATGATATTGTCTGCTCAACGTTATGTCCGAACTCATGAACCGCAATGTTGTAACCCTTGTAATCCATACCCTTTTCCAATATACGGGTTCTGAGATGAGATACAGAGCCTTTCATCTGAGCACCCCATGCATGGCCTGAACCGCGGGCAGGGTCAACCACGATCTTGTCTGCAATATATTTTGCCCTCTCCGGTGACCATCCCAGCTTTATCAGCATGGAAGGCATGGCGGCTTTGAAGGCGGCGGGGTCAGGATACAGGGCAGAAGTCTTTGATGTCAGAAGGGTCTCGGGTATTGAGCTTCTTGACTTGAATCCGTCATACCAGATGTCATAGGGTCTGAGGTCACGTCCGAGCCTCTCCTTTATCATTCCTGCCAGCACCTTAAGTTGTGGGGCGCTGAGATAAGAATCAAAGAGGACTTCCGCTTCTTCCTCTGATATCTCCATCCCTCCCGAAAAACTCCGGAGTATGGCAGTGTTCATGCCCGGACAATATGGATCTATTGCCTTCCATGCGTTAAAAATATTTATCACGTGCGAATATCTGGTATCAGGTTCTGCAGCAAGTTCGGCTTCTGCACCTCCCTTTGATACTTTATTCGAGTAGGGTGACCATTCATATTCAGAGCTGTTGATTACCTCACCGGGTATCTCCTGTCTGATAATGCGCTCCATAACCTTATAGATCATCTCCTGCTTCTCAGGTCCAGCTTCCTTGTCAGCATAATTTGCCTTTAGCTCGTCACGAAGGTTCCAGTGTGAAAGAAGAACCATGTCATCGGGGAAGAGTTTCCTGCCGTCGTCTGTGCGGAGATTACCCATATGTATATTATATTCAGCGATGTACATTTCCGCATTCCCTGTTGCCACGCTGGCTGCCTGGTTCAGCTCTGCCGGTACCCGTGATATAAACTGGTCTCCAAGGCGCGCCATGGCCCACTCTTCCCTGCTCCATTTTGTACCCAGCTCTTCCTTTTCAGCAAGGGTATAATACGGGAAGTTCAGTGCGATCACAAAGGCTATTTTGTTGTCATAGAAGTCTGACTGTAAATGTGATCCTGCAGAATAGTTGCCGAACATGCGGTCAATCTCATCAATTTCACCGACTGATTCATCAAGCACCTTCCTGAGATTAAGCGTGATCTCATTCATGTGCCCGCCCATTGATTCGAAATAACCACTTACTTTGAGGAAGACAGTCCTTCTTTTTTCAGGATCAGAAATATAGTTTGCGGCGACAAACTCCGAAAATTCTTCAGGAGTACCATCTTCGGCCCTCCATAATGAAGCGGCATGCTTAACTCCCTTTTCAAGGAGCACCGGGTCTGCTGCAGGCTGTGCTGCCTGTACTTTACCGATTGAGCTTTTTATTATGGTTTCATCCAGGAAACCGGTGCCGGCTTCAGTACCCTTTTTCTCAGGTGTTGAGCAGGCTGTGAGAACTGCAATCATCAGTATCAAATACTTTTTCATGTGAATTTTCTTTTAACGGGTTTAGGTTTATTGAACAAACTGCTCTGCGTAATATTTTGCCGTCAGCTTTTCACCCGTTGCTTTTTCGATCATTTCATTCCATTGATATCTGGCGCCCGGCATAAATACGTTGGTCCTGAAATATTCTCCCATGGCTTTCATGTCAGCTTCAGTATTTCCTTTAACAACTGACATTTTTACATAATGATTAAACTGGGAGGCCAGAAGCTCACCGAGCAGGTAATTATGGTAATAACAAGGATAAAGGGCAATATGTATCTTTGTGGCCCAGTCAGGCATATTACGTCCCTCGGGTTTCCTGATCATCTGGTATTTCTCAACCATATCCCACCACAGCTGGTTAAGATCCTGATCCGGATTTTCATACATCGATTTTTCAAAACGGTACATCACTTGTGCCCAGCGGCTGAATACGAGCTGTTGGAGCCGGAGGGCCTTGAAACTGTCACCCTCGATCTTCTTCATCTCCTTCTCATCAATTATGCCCATGTAATTCATCCATGCTGGATCGGTTGCCAGTCTGCCGAAGTAATTTGCTATAGCTTCAGTGGTAAAGGTATGAGCTGCATCCCTGAGCGTAAAGGGGAGAGACATATCATTATAATATGAGTACACTCCGTGTCCGAGTTCATGAAGGATTGTATTCATCCAGTTTGCATCCGGTTTGATGTTATCAAGGGTACGTACATCATGTGCCCTGTCTATGTCAGTAGAGAAAGCATGCTGGTTTTTACCCGGTTTCTCGTACAGATCACTTTTTGCCAGGATAGCATCGACCGGGAGGCCAAGGCCGGCATAATATTTCGAGGCAAGCTGAACCGGATCCTGGTTTTCATAATATTTATCGAAATCAACCTGGTAGATCTCCGGGGCCTCCTGGAAGTATCTGTTCTGATAATGCCACGGCTGCAATTGGTTAACATCTATTTTGTAACGTTTGGCGAAATAAGTATCAATGTCTCCCTTGAGCAGGGCGAAATTATCACGGGTAAGACTGTCAAGTTCATTGAATATCCTGGTTACGTCATCCGGGTTCTGTCCTGAGAGCTGGAGGCTCATCTGGTGGTAGTTGTTGAAGCCAAGCTGCTGAGCTATTATATTACGATGTTTCACAAGTTTAATAATATCATCGGCTACAACAGGGCCGATCATTTTATGACCTTCCCAGGCGGCCTGCAGTTCATCGCTTCTGGCGGAGTTGCGTAATATGTTTTCAATTTCATTGTCGCTGAACTGTTTCCCGTTTACCGAAGCTCTGAAGTTTGAGTATTTCTTGTTTATCTCAGTCTCCATCTTTGCCTGTTGTGCGATCAGGCTTGTATCGATCTGGCCCTGGAGATACATATTGTAGATCAGTTCGAGCTGGCGTGCCAGCAGAGGTTCCTTCACCATTCCGGATTCTTTAAGTTCCTTAAGCTCCGCAAAGGCATTCTTGTCGGTAAAGAAGCTGATAAAATCAATCGAGGCTTTCTCATTCCGTGCCCAGGCTTCATCAGTGCCGTTGACATTGGCCTCCCACGAGGCCAGCTGGTATTCCTTATAAAGTGGAATCATCTTAGCCTCGTATCCGGAGATAAACTCCTTCATACGGTTTTCCATTTTTTCCTGTTTTGAAGTGCATGACGATAACATGGTCGTCATAACCATTAAATAAAGCATAAGTCTCTTCATATAGCATGTTTTGGGTATTGCGAAGGTAGAAAAATTGACAATGATAAAAAGTGACCCGGACACTGTTAATTAGAAAATACATAAAAAAACCCTTTCCTTCCCGAAGCAGTGCGGGAAGGAAGGGGCAGATTTATCAACCTCCCTGGTTCTATAAGCTATGATAATACAGGTTAAATATTTCAGTCCGCCTTTTTCCCGTGCCTGATCTTTTGAAACAGTCTGGCAATAACATCATCAGAAGGTTCTCCCTGCATTTCCGGAAGGAGGGTGCTCAGGGCAACATCAATCCCGAATGCATCTGCAATCAGGTCTGACGGGGTATCGGTGATTTCGAAATAAGATAGCAGCAGGGTAGAATTAGTATCCATAGGCGTTGGTGTTCTCATGAGAGAATAACGCCATTTCTACCCCCTAAATTGTATCAGTCGACCGAAAGGGTGATATTTTTTTCCGTCATCATCCTCCGCATATTGATCAGGGCGTAACGCATCCGCCCCAGGGCTGTATTGATGCTGACACCGGTCATATCAGCGATCTCCTTGAAGCTCATACCTGCATAATGACGCATGATAACCACCTCACGCTGGTCCTCCGGCAGCTCACCGATAAGATGACGCACATCGCGCAAAACCTGGCGGCGCACCATAACATCTTCGACATTGTCATCTGAAAGTCTCCGCGAATTAAAAAGATCAGCCTCGTAGTCATCGGTGAGAACTATCCCCATCTGCTTCTCATGCCTGAAGTGGTCAATGATAAGGTTATGGGCTATTCTCATCACCCATGATATAAATTTACCATCGTCCTGGTAACGACCGGCACGTATTGACTGAACAACCTTCAGGAAGGTATCCTGAAAAATGTCATCTGCCAGATCGCGGCTGCGAATGTAAAGGCTGATGTAAGAATAAACTTTGCTTTTATAGCGGAGGATAAGAAGCTCGATGCTTCTTTCGTCACCGTTTATGAAGCCTGTAATCAGCTCATAATCGGTCTTTGTACTTTTCATAACTATCTCTGTTTGGTTTAGAGTACAGTTATTCTATAGGCGATCCTCCTCTTTTTTTGTTTGGTTAAGTGTAGGGTTATACGGAACCAGTCCTGCTTTGTTTCATTTATTCTTAAGCAAAGAAAACAAAATTTCTTAAAATCAAAATTATTACTTTTGAACTTTTCAATACCGGGCGGTTGAATGAAGGGTAATATCGAAATCAAGGGAGCAAGGGTCCATAACCTGAAGGAGATTACCCTGACAATCCCCAGAGACAGTCTTATAGTTATTACAGGAGTTTCCGGATCAGGAAAGTCATCGCTGGCATTTGACACTATATATGCAGAGGGTCAGAGGAGGTATGTAGAGAGCCTGTCGTCATACGCACGGCAGTTTCTCGGGCGTATGAACAAGCCTGATGTTGATTTCATCAACGGCATCCCTCCTGCCATCGCGATTGAACAAAAGGTTAACACCAGAAACCCGAGATCAACTATCGGAACTTCCACAGAGATAATGGACTATATGAGGCTCCTCTGGGCCAGGGTGGGCAGAACTATCTCGCCCGTCTCCGGACGTGAGGTGCGAAAACATACTGTAGACGACGTCGTAAACTACCTGGCAACGCTTACAGAAGGAACACGGGTGGTCATCACGGCACCACTGACAGTGCCTGAGAATGTTGAACCATCTGAATACATTAACTTTCTCATCAAGCAGGGTTATAACCGCATCAGCTCTGAAAAAGGTGTTGTGCGTCTTGATGAAGAGGGAGCAGCAGACCTGATAAGGAAGTCGCCTTCCGTCGATCTTATTATTGACAGACTGGCAGCCGGAAATTCTCCTGAGGATTTAAGCCGTGCAGCTGACTCTGTCCAGACAGCATTTCTAACAGGCCGGGGACATATTACGCTTACCATCACTGACGAGGAAACGACACAGACGATTAATTTCTCTGATAAGTTTGAGGAAGACGGTATCACTTTTGAAGAGCCCACAGAGCATCTCTTCAGTTTCAACTCCCCTCTCGGTGCCTGTCCGGTCTGCGAAGGCTACGGAAAAATAATAGGCATAGATGAGAACCTTGTTATACCCGATGAGAACCTGTCGGTATACGATGATGCCATCGCCTGCTGGAGAGGCGAGACGATGAAACAGTGGAAGGAGAAGCTGATATACAGCGCTGAAAAGTTTGATTTCCCCATCCACAAACCCTGGTACAAGCTGACAGATGAACAGAAAGCTATCGTATGGAACGGTACCAGGTATTTTTTTGGCCTGAACCAGTTTTTCCGGCATCTTGAAGAGAAGAAATACAAGATCCAGTACAGGGTCCTGCTCAGCCGCTACAGGGGCAAGCGGGTCTGTCCGGAGTGCGGGGGTCACAGGCTTCGCAAGGAAGCCGGATGGGTAAAGGTGGGAGACCGGTCAATAAGTGATATTGCCTCAATGTCTGTCAGCGAGGCGCATCAGTTCTTCGAACATTTGACGCTCAACGGTGCAGAGAGGGAGATAGCAGGCCGGCTGCTGAAGGAGATACAGCAGAGGCTCGGCTTCCTGATGAATGTAGGCCTCTCCTATCTTACTCTCGACAGGCTCTCAAACACCCTTTCCGGAGGGGAGTCTCAACGCATCAACCTGGCGACTTCACTCGGCAGCAGCCTCGTAGGATCGCTATATATACTCGATGAACCAAGTATCGGACTGCACCCGCGCGACACCAACCTGCTGGTTAATGTACTCAGGGATCTCCGCGACCTTGGCAACACTGTAATAGTTGTTGAACACGAGGAGGAGATCATCCGGGCAGCCGATGAGATCATCGATATGGGACCCGGGGCAGGCACTCACGGCGGTGAGGTGATCTACCAGGGTGGCGTCGACTTCTCGGAAAAAAACAAATCACTGACGGCAGCCTATATGACCGGTGCAATGCGTATTGAGGAACCGGAACGGCGGCGCAAGTGGAACAGTTATATCAGTATTACCGGTGCCAGAGAGAATAACCTGAAGGAGATCACCGTCAAATTCCCTCTTCATGTTATCACCGCTGTGACCGGCGTCAGCGGTTCGGGAAAAAGCACACTTGTACATGATATTCTGTTCAATGCTGTATCCAATAAGATAGCTGGCACAAACATGAAAACCGGGCGATTTACGGAGCTCGGTGGAGATACGGGAAGTATCACGGCCATAGAGTTGATCGACCAGAATCCTATCGGCAAGTCAAGCCGCTCAAACCCTGTCACTTACCTTAAGGCTTTTGATGATATCCGAAAGCTTTTTTCTGAGCAGCAAGCCTCAGTTCAGTCGGGTTTCAAGCCCGCACACTTCTCATTTAACGTTGAGGGTGGCCGCTGCGAGGAATGCCAGGGAGAAGGAGTCATCAGGGTGGAGATGCAGTTCATGGCTGATGTCGAACTTACATGCGAAGCCTGCAAGGGAATGCGTTTTAAGCGCGATATACTGGACGTCAAATTCAACGGAAAGAACATCCATGACGTCCTTGAGATGACTATTGACGAGGCAATAGAGTTTTTCGGCAGATGCCAGGACAAGACATGTAAAAAGATTGCAGATAAGCTCCGGCCCCTGGCAGACGTCGGGCTTGGTTATGTGCGGCTGGGCCAGTCGTCATCAACCCTGTCCGGCGGTGAGAGCCAGCGGGTGAAGCTGGCGTACTACCTGAGCCAGGAGAAGAGTACGGAAAAGATGCTGTTCATCTTTGATGAGCCTACGACCGGGCTTCATTTTCACGATATTAACAAGCTCATGAAATCGCTCAATGCGCTTGTCGGGCACGGTCATTCGGTGATACTCATTGAACACAATGTTGAGGTGATCAAATGTGCCGACTGGGTCATTGACCTCGGTCCCGAGGGAGGCGACAAGGGCGGGTATGTTGTATTTGAAGGTACACCGGAGCAGCTGGCGAAGTATGATAAGTCATACACCTCCAAATACTTAAGATTAAAGTTGAAAGGTTAAAGTTCCTTGTTTCTTATTCCTTGCTCCTTGTTCCTTGTTCCTTATACCTTGTACCTTCCATAAATTTTTTTTCACATCTTTATGGCTAATTTACATTATTATGGTAACACTGATATCCTCATTAATTCTTTCCGGCTCATTTCTGTCAGGCCATGACGTACGGTTTCAGGGTCTTGTTTTAACATGGTTTACCGTTATGATCATTATTGCCCTTGTATGTTTTGTGATAAGTGAATTAACCCTGAACTACAGTCAGGTAGACAAGCTGTGGAGCATAATTCCCGGTATCTACAGCTGGGTTACTTTCAGTTCTTTCCCTTCTGCGAGGATGTTGATAATGGCGCTGCTGGTCACCATCTGGGGCCTGAGGCTCAGCTATAATTTCCACAGAAAGGGTGGATACAATATTGTACCATGGCGAGGCGAGGAAGATTACCGGTGGAAGATAATGCGTGATAAACCGGCCCTGAAAGGAAGGCTCCGGTTCGGGCTTTTCAATCTTTTCTTCATCTGTTTTTATCAAAATCTGCTGATACTTTTATTTTCTTCGCCTTTACTTCTTGCAGCAAAGTATAATAATCAGGGCATCAACTGGCTTGATATTGCGGCTGGCATCATGATGGCCGTTTTCATCATCACAGAAACGATTGCAGATAATCAGCAGTTCAGGTTTCAACAGGAAAAGAAAAATGTTCAGAAGGTAAAGTCTATATATGCTTTATCCCTCGAGAAGGGCTTCCTGACTGAGGGACTGTGGGAATATGTGAGGCATCCGAATTTTGCATCAGAACAGGCTATCTGGATCAGCTTTTATTTTTTTGGTGTTGCCGCATCCGGCAGATGGATCAATATAACAGTCATCGGTCCGTTATTGCTGGTATTGCTCTTTATCGGGAGCTCCCGGCTGACAGAGAACATAAGCAGCAGCAAGTATCCTGACTATGTTGTATATAAGGAAAAAGTCCCGAGATTCTTTCCGTGTCCGGGCAGGCATTAATAAATTATCTGTTTCTTATCATCAACTGAAAACTCGGGCTGAATGGTTGAATGATTTATGCCGCTTTGTTTCAGCAACTGTTTTATTTCTTTCAGCACAGTCTCGAAACTGCTAACTTTAATATCCTCGGCCATGTCAATATGCGCTTCAAACATCAGATCATGCTCGTTTATCTGCCAAACGTGGACATGATGTATGTTTTTCACTCCGGTAATATTCTCAATTCCCTTTGCAATTTTCTGAATGTCAACTTCATCAGGCGTAAATTGCATTATTATGCGAAGAGATGACCTTAAAATTCCCCAGCTCATGTACAGAAGGTAGATTGCTATGGCAATCGAGAAGATACTGTCTGTCCGGTACCACTGCAGGTATTTCATGGCAAGCCCTCCCAGCAACACTGCAACAGATGTAAGCATATCACCGAACAAGATGAAGGTATACCGATCTCATGTTCATGTTTTCATGAGAGTCGTTACGTATGAAAAGAACGCTGATGCCGTTTGCCAGTATCCCTGCCAATGCCAGATAAATAACCGTATTGGCAGAAACAGGCACCGGATTTATCAATCGCTGGACAGCTTCAAAAAGAATGATTACTGAAATTATTATCAGTGTGGCTGAGTTTATGAAGGCTGCCATTATTTCTGATCGCCTGAAACCAAACGTTTGTTTTTCCGTAGCATCCCTTTTTGCAAGTCTGTTCGCCAGAAAACTAATGACCATTGATAACACATCGCTGAAGTTATGCGCCGCATCACTGAGCAAAGCCATACTACCTGAAATAATACCTCCGATAGCCTGGGCTAAAGTAATGCCAACGTTCAGCCCTATGGCAAACCCCAGGTTTTTCCCGCTTACCTTTGAGTGATAATGTCCGGTTTCCCGCATCTTTTTATGAAAAGTATAACAGCAACTGGATCAAAGATACAGGATTTCAGAATAACAGGTTAACCAAATAGTTCCTGACAACAGCTTGACAAAACTGCCATGGACAATTGCGGTAGCTAAATGTTATTTTAAAAATTCGCTGATCTTATCTTTCAACGTATTTTCAAAAAGATCCTTATCACGCTTCACTGTATAATCCTGTACGATCGCTGAAACATCTGTTGCTGCTTCCTTCTTCCCTTTCTTTTTTACTACGATTACAGTCTGGGACCTTGCATTATATTTTGCAATCAGGTCATTGTTTAACGTATCTGCAAGTCTGACGACGTTAAATTTAATATTTTCCTTTGGGAAATACTTTATCAAAACAGAATCAACATCTGCCTGAAGAGCATCGCAAGCCCTTGCTTTACAGCATGCCAGGTTTGCTTTGAAGTACAAAACCTCGACGCTCTTCTTACTCGATTGTCCAAAGACATTAACGGTGAGTGCAAGAAAAGCCACCATGAATAAAAATACAATCTTTTTCATATTCATCAGTTCTTGGTTTATTTTTATTTCAATTGCTACCATTTAAGCTTTTAAGATAGAGTGATGCAATAAGGGTTATTTAACTCCTTTCTGGTTCAGCACTTTAATCAGTTCTTCTTCAGGGAAAAATCCGACATGCCGGAAATACTCCTTCCCGGTTTCATCAAGGAAAACCTGGGTGGGAATTGCTTCAATGCCATATTGTTTTGCAAAGGGTGAGCCTGCTTCGGTCCACACATCATGGAAAACAACCTTAACCTGCTTACCGTACTTCTCTTTTACTGATTTCATTACAGGCTGCATCTGCTGGCATGGGATACAGCGTACTGAACCTAACTCAATAAAGGTAACTTTAAATATGGTATCCGATGATTCTCCTTTAACTTTGGTGAGTTTCTGCTGCTGCGCTTCCGCGGCATTTAATTTCTGGTCATTATTTTCTGCCAATGATGCGGGCTTACCGGTTGAACCAGTGCAGTCAACAAAACCGATAAATGTTAAAATACTCAATATGAGCACTGAGGTCCTTTGAATGTTCTTCATTTGGCTATCTTTTCAATGTTTTCAACAATTTCTATTATCTTTTCAATTGTGACAGGAGTCTTCCCTTTTTCTATTCCAAAGCTGGTTGTGTTGATATGAGTGATATTTGCAATGCCTTCTTTGCCAAGAATCTTTTCAGAGCAGTTAATGGGGCAGCCATCCAGCACAATAATTCTTTTATCCTGCATTGACTTTAATTTGTTTATAAGATTCTGGTCACCAATTGCTACCTTGGCAAGGCAAACCATGTTTGCTTCGCCTCTTTCATCAAGCATACGTGCAACTCTATCGGCATATTCGCCTGTGTTCGAAGCGCCGCTGCAACTGACGATTTGAATTTTCTGTGAATTTTCCATTTTATTCAGGATATTATTCAATGTTTTTTATAAGTTTTTCTGCCTGTTTATAGATATCCTTTATTGGTCTTTGTTTTATCATCTTTCCCAGCTCTATAGCTTCTTTAATCTGACCAACAGTGCACCCAGTTTCGGCAGCTTTTTTAAAATGGTAATTGAGACAGGGACGACAGCCACCGGCAATAGAAGCTGCAATTCCGGCAATCTCAATAGTCTTTTCATCAAGATGTTTAAACTGCTCCATTTTATTGTTATTTTAGTTTTTCGTAAATGACTTGCTGAAAACCGGGTACATTTTTTTAAATGGTTCCAAAGATCAAACCTGCAATCGTTGAAAATACGACAACAAGTATTACATAAACAACTGTCTTCTGTGTTCCCATTACTTTCCTGATAACAAGCATGCTCGGGAGCGAAAGTGAAGGCCCGGCAAGAAGAAGGGCCAGAGCCGGACCTTTACCCATCCCTGCTGCCAGAAGTCCCTGAACAATAGGCACCTCTGTCAGGGTTGCGAAATACATGAAAGCACCAACCACTGACGCAAAGAAATTTGAAAAGACAGAATTCCCTCCGACCAGGGCAGATATCCATTCATTTGGAATTACTCCGGCAATCGTCTTTCCATCATGTGTTGATCCTAACAGAAACCCGGCGGCGACAACACCCAGGGCAAGCAATGGTATAATCAATTTTGCAAAGTCCCATGTTGCGATGGTCCATGCTTTGTTTTCTTCATCATTTTTATCCAAAAGGGTTATAACACTAAGTGAAATGATGGCAACAAGCATGGGGATAAGCGGAACGTACTTCTGGTTATTAAGAAAGGTTGATGATAACACAGCAGATAACACTGTGACAATAACAGCAGACAGAACCCATTGCCACTTGATTTTTAATATTCTTATCAGTGAATATCCAAGCATCAGGCCAAAAAATCCTGTGATGTACCATTTATTTGCCCAGATATAATACCAGGCGCTTGATGTGTCTCCTTCTGCTGGTTTGCCCCAATTAGCAAATACAAGTATCACGACAAGTGTAAAGAAATGGAATGCTGTCTGCCACATCGGTCGTTTCTCAGGTGGCGCAGTAATATTCATCTGTTCCTCTTTTTTGACTTTTTCTTCCTTGCGGTAGATGAAAGCCATTACAAGTCCGATTAATACGCTGAATGAGACAGCTCCAATTGTTCTGGCAACTCCCATCTCAAAGCCTAAAATGCGTGCTGTCAGAATAATAGCCAGTATGTTTATTGCAGGTCCTGAATAAAGGAATGCTATTGCAGGGCCAAGCCCTGCTCCTCTTTTGTGAATGCTTGAAAACAAGGGAAGGACCGTACATGAACATACAGCCAGAATTGTCCCTGAAACTGCGGCAACTGTATAGGCGACCCATTTTTTGGCCTGTGCACCAAAATATTTTAATACTGAAGCCTGGCTGACAAAAACTGAAATTACGCCTGCGATGAAGAATGCAGGCAGCAGGCATAAAATAAAATGTTCACGTGCATACCATTTTACAAGGTCAAGAGTTGCTGCAATGGCTGTATTGAAACGTGCACTTTCAATAGGCAGGAAGAATGCAAATGCGAAACCAACAATTATCCATATAAGGATTTTTAATTCTTTTTTGAGTTCCATATTGTTAATCTGATAGTTTTTAAATGAGGTGATTAAGTTTTTTGTTTCGTAAAATCACGAAATACTTTGATAAAAAAATTACATATAGACCCTTATAATGTAATAAATACCGACTCCGATGAATAAAACTGCTATGATTTTCCGGAACCAAAGTTCAAAGCTTTTCAGCTTTTTATATACGCCTCCTATACTTGAAATTGTATAAGCAATTATCCAGGCAAAAATAATAACCGGTATCCCCGTGGCAATAGCATAGACAATGGGAAGGTATAGTCCTGATGAACTTGCAATAGTCAGCGGGACCAGCATGCCGAAATATAACACACCGCTGTAAGGGCAAAAAGCCAGAGCAAAAACAAGCCCGAGCAGCACTGCATCAAGGTATCCCCACTTCTTTTTCTCCTGCATCCTTGAGGTCAGTCTGTTAAATCCGGGAAATTTTATTTTGACAATATCGAGCATGAATAATCCGATAATAATCAGCAACGGACCGACAATTTTTTCACCGTATCTCTGGAAAAAACCTCCAAATTTTAATTGATCGGCTCCAAAGTAAATTACCAATGCTATGACCGTATAGGTTATAGCTCTGCCAAGAGTGTATAGCAAGCCGTTTATAAATACCCGGTTACGGTTTTCAATATCCCGGCTTATAAATCCTACGGCAGTAATATTGGTAGCCAGGGGACATGGGCTTATTGCAGTCATTAAACCCAGCAACAATGCCGTTAGCCACGGAGTTGTGCTGTTATCCAACAGGTTTGTAAGGAATTCCATAAAGTTACTTGATCAGCAACTCATCAACCTTCTGTTTGATTATTTCTTTGAATTTTTCAGGTTTTGCAACTGCATACATGAAACCTTCATTGGTAAGATTAATCTTCTGATCTCCTTTTACCAATAATAAAGTCTGACCTGATACACCAAGTTTATCTGCAAGAGTTTTGTTTGGTGCTTCCTCGAGGTTTAAAGACTGGAATGTTATGAGTCCTTGTTTTACCTCGTTAGGATAAAGCGTCTCCAGGTTTTCCCTGGCTTTGGCCTCAATTGTTTTGCAAGTTGCACAACGAGCGGTGAAGTGAAAATAGTAGGCCTCAATTTTGTCGGAATTGTTACCGGCAGCCCCAGCCACCTTATTGCTTGTCTGACCGGTACACCCAATAAATGGCGTCATCAATAGCAATGCCATAATCAATCTATATGCTTTCATTATATTTAATTATTGATTGTTAGTAAGTATATCTTTTACCTGTTGAACAGTTGGTACCACCCCTTTCAGTACAACCTTTCCGTTAATTACCAGAACAGGTGTGTGCATTACTTTGTATTCCATAATTTTAACGATGTCCTCAACTTTTTCAATTGTTGCGTCAATCCCGGTTTCGGCAACCGCTTCGCGTGTCACTTTTTCCAGTGTTTTGCATTTAGGACATCCCGGTCCTAAGATTTTAATTTCCATTGATTACTTTTTATAACGGTTAAACATGATATTATTATACTGTCCTGTTAAGAAGAATAGTCTTTGTCTCATAAACTGAGGTATTTTCGGACTGATTCTCATTAAAGAAATTACCGAGCAATTCCTTTGCTTTCTCCCAATTCTTTCTGTTCAGGCAGTACTTGATATAAGGCGGATTGATTTCTCCCTGTATCAGTCCTGCGGATTTAAGCACCTTTAAATGTTCCGAAAGAGTTGACCTGACCACGGGAAGTTCTTCTACCAAATCTCCGCTATAGCAACAAGAGTTCATATTCGATAGCTTCTTCAGAATATAAACCCTTACAGGATGACTTAATGCCTTTGAAAATTCGGCAATCTGCCTGACATCCCTGGCAAATTCCATTTCTGCTGTCATTATATATTCTTTTTCATGTTTATATTTCGCAAATATACGAAATGTTTTATATTTGCAGAATATATTAGCTTTTTCATCTGCATAATAATTCGGAAAAACGAATAAAACCTTAAAATACTGAGAGATACAGAAATCAGGACTAACAGTATGAAAATATTAATTCTTTGCACCGGTAACAGTTGCCGCAGCCAGATGGCTCATGGATTCCTGAAATCATTCGATAATAAGTTGGAAGTGCATTCTGCAGGAACATCTCCGGAACCAGGGGTCAACCCAAAAGCGGTTAAGGTGATGGCTGAGGTTGGAATTGATATCAGCATGAATTCCCCAAAGCATGTGGATGAATATTTGAATGACCAGTGGGACTATGTCATTACAGTCTGTGATGATGCAAATGAAACCTGTCCTTTTTTCATTGGCAAAGTGAAGCATCGTTTACACATGGGATTTGAGGATCCGTCTCATGCTACTGGCTCGGATGAATTTATTATAAATGAATTCCGAAGAATCAGGGATGAGATAAAGAGGGAATTCTATAAGCTTTACAATACCAATCTGAAGAATAATCAGTTTTACCCAATGGAAAATGCAAAAGAGCTTGTAAAAGAAAAGTACGGTCAGATTGCGGATCAAAGCCTCCCGGCTGGCAACTCATCATGTTGCGGACCATCATGCTGTGGTGATGGGGCTGATTATGTCATTTTCAGTGAGGACTATAAAAACCTTAATGGATATGATCCGGAGGCTGATCTTGGACTTGGATGCGGTCTTCCCACGGAATTTGCCGGGATAAAAACGGGAGATACAGTGGTTGATCTGGGTTCCGGTGCAGGCAACGATTGCTTCGTTGCAAGAGCCCTGACGGGCGATGCTGGCAGAGTGATCGGAATTGACATGACTGAACAAATGATTGAAAAGGCAAGGAATAATGTAAAAAAGCTTGGTTACAGTAATGTTGAATTCATGCTCGGTGATATCGAAGAAATGCCTGTTTTATCGGATAGCACAGATGTGGTTATTAGCAATTGTGTGCTTAACCTTGTACCCGATAAGGGAAAAGCATTTTCTGAAATCTTCAGGATACTGAAACCGGGAGGGCATTTATCAGTATCGGACATCGTTTTACGTGGTGAACTACCGGAAAAAATTAAGCAGGCGGCCGAAATGTACGCCGGGTGCGTTTCCGGTGCGATTGAAATCGAAGAATATCTCCGGGTAATGACAAAAGCGGGATTAACCAATTTATTGATTCAAAAGGAGAAAACTATTATTATACCGGATGAAATCATGCTTAAGTATCTGGATCCGTTAGAATTAAAAGATTTCAGAAAATCAAACACAGGTATTTACAGCATTACCGTTTATGCAGAAAAACCTTATTAATCTTCAACTGGTTATCTTATGAAAACCAAACTAAAAATCCTGGACAGATATCTGACTCTATGGATATTTCTCGCAATGTTTATCGGTGTGTTCTTAGGGTATTTTTTTCCGGCAATCGCAAAGTTTTGGGATTCATTAAAATCTTCTCCTGAGAGCACAACAAATATTCCTATTGCTGTAGGCTTAATCCTGATGATGTATCCGCCCCTTGCTAAAGTAAAATATGAGGAGTTGGGAGGTGTCTTCCGGAACTATAAAATTCTGGGGCTTTCCCTGGTTCAAAACTGGATTATAGGGCCCATACTTATGTTTGCACTTGCGATCCTGTTCTTCAAAATATTTCCGGGGAAGGACAACGCAAATTTGCCGTATATGTATGGTATAATATTGATAGGTCTTGCCCGGTGCATTGCCATGGTAGTTGTGTGGAATGACCTCGCAAAAGGCGATGCGGAGTACTGCGCCGGTTTAGTTGCTTTTAATTCGATTTTTCAGGTATTTCTTTTCTCTGTTTATGCATGGCTTTTTATTGCTGTTTTACCAGGCTGGTTCGGAGTACCTACAAATCCGATTGTGGAAAAGATAACTATTGGACAGATAGCGAAAAGCGTTTTTATTTATCTGGGGATACCATTTATTGCGGGTTTTATTACCAGGTTTATCTTAATCAGGGCTAAAAGCAAGGTATGGTATCAAACAAAATTTATTCCGAAAATCAGTCCTGTAACGCTTATTGCATTGTTATTCACAATTATAGTGATGTTCTCATTAAAAGGAGAATATATTGTAAAGTTGCCTTTGGATGTCGTGAAGATAGCTGTGCCGCTGATAATCTATTTTGTCACAATGTTTCTATTCTCATTTTTAATAAGCAGAAGAGCTGGCGCAAATTATCAGCAAACCGCAACTCTTTCTTTTACTGCTGCGAGCAACAATTTTGAACTGGCTATTGCAGTTGCCATAGCAGTATTCGGAATTAACTCAGGGGAAGCATTTGCCGCTGTAATTGGTCCATTGGTTGAGGTTCCGGTTATGATTGCACTGGTCAGCCTCGCATTATATTTTAAACGAAAATATTTTGCCTCCTGAAGCAATAGCAGATCCTTTTTGATATCGGAGTATGTTTAATATCGCTCCGATGATAAAATAGCTTTGAACATTTGATCGGGGAATATATCCGTTTAATACATTTGTCAGAATGAATGGATTTATAAGTTCCGGTTTCTTAAATCTGTCGGGGTCTGAAGCATATAAAGAGGCAACAGAAAACGGCGCAATTATAGTGGATGTCAGGGAAGACAGGCTGACCGGATATAAATGCTTTGATGTACCCAAATTGATTTATATGCCTAAGAGCCGACTGACGGAAGATTATATTGGCTTACCGGTTGATGTGCAACTAATTTTTGCGGATTCGGTCGGACTGAGAAGTCATGAAGCAATAGAGTTCCTTCTTGGCAAAGGATTTACAAACATTGCCAATCTGGCAGGTGGAATAGTAGAGTGGGAACATGACGGGTTGCCTCTTAAAAAAGATATTACAGAACAGCTTGACGGTTCATGTACCTGTCAATTGCGTCCAAGACATAAAAAGTAATTTACTTTAATATCTATTAAATTAATAATCAGCTCTATGAAAAGGCTTTTACTATTCCTGTCTGCACTTTATATTGCTTCGGTTCTTTATCCGCAGGATTTCTTCAGGGGGGATTTCGATAAGGAGAAAGACTTCGTAATCCTTGTCAATCCTACCGTTGGAAATCTTGAGACCGTGAATTTTCTTGTCAGCAGGAAGCTGCTTGATGTTGATTTTGATAAAGTCAGCTTCGTAGGCGTTTATCACACCAGCCAGGAATATGATTTTTCAAAGAGTGCTGACTACATAGCAAAAAATAATCCGGACGGATATTTTCTGTATGAAGTAAGAGGTGCCCTTCCCGAAGAAGCTCTCTTCCACGAAAATGAATGTACAGCCGATTTCCGTAAAATATTTGAAAATTCAATCGGTGTAATCTTTTTCGGAGGGCAGGATATTCCACCCTCGGTCTACGGAGAAGAAAACATGTATTCTGAGACTACTGATCCCGGAAGGCATTTCTTCGAGATCAGCTTCCTGTTTCATCTGCTTGGCGGTAGCCGGAGTGTATCTTTTGCACCTCTGCTGAATGAAAATCCTGAATACCTGGTGACGGGTTTTTGCCTGGGTATGCAGTCAATGAATGTGGCAACCGGCGGGTCTTTGTACCAGGACATACCTGCGCAGATCTACGGAAGCTTTACTCCGGAAGACAATGTGAAAATAGACCGACCTGATATGCATCGTAACTATTGGCAGGAGATTTATGATGATCCAAAACTCATGGGAATAAACCTGCACCCGGTTCATTTTACCAAAAATTCTTTCTTCGGGACTACTGTAAAACTTAGCAAAAACCTCAGGCCGTTGGTCTACAGCAGCCATCATCAGGCTGTCAGGGAACCTGGCAGGGATATGGAAGTCACCGCTCTGTCAAATGACGGGAAGGTGGTTGAAGGTCTCAGGCATAAGAAGTACCCGAACGTCTTTGCTGTTCAGTTCCATCCTGAAGTACCGGCACTATATGAAAACCGTGCAGAGGTACGGTTCAGTCCGGCCGATAAGCCTGAGACGCTGCACAGGATGTTAGACTCAAAAAGTCTGAGGTTCCACAAAAAGTACTGGGGACACATCTCCGCGGTTATCAGACACAATGCGGAGAATGGAACAGTCCAATCTACAGGGCTTTGATCTCATTTACCAGGTTCTGCAGCGTCGTCTTGGCATCGCCGAACAGCATCCTGGTTTTATCATTGAAGAAGAGCATGTTATCTATTGCCGCATAACCTTTGCCCATACCGCGTTTCATCACGATGATATTCTTTGCGTCACGGGCCTTAACAATGGGCATGCCATATATAGGACTTGACGGGTCATCCTCGGCAGCCGGATTGACAACATCATTGGCACCGATAACTACAACAACATCGGTGTTTGGCAGGTCAGGATTGATCTCATCGCTCTCGATAAGCTGTTCATAGGGGACATCAGCCTCCGCCATCAGGACATTCATATGACCTGGCATACGGCCGGCGACAGGATGAATGGCGTATTTCACCTCCACTCCTTTTGCCTCAAGAAGCTTGTCCAGCTCGTGGCACATATGCTGTGCCTGAGCCACTGCCAGTCCGTAACCCGGAACTATAACCACTTTTTTTGAATAACTCAGAAGGACCGCAGCGTCAGAAACCGATATTTCCTTCACTGTCCCTGCTGCGCCTGTCTGTACCTGCCCTCCTCCCCCGAACACACCGACAATGACATTCAGAAGTGAACGGTTCATAGCCTTGCACATAAGGATGGTGAGTATCGTTCCTGCAGACCCCACGAGTATACCTCCGGTGAGCATAGCCTGGTTATTATAGAGGAACCCGCCCATAGCCGCTGCCACACCGGTGAATGAATTAAGAAGCGAGATCACGACCGGCATATCAGCACCTCCGATAGGCATGACAAACAACACACCGTACACCACGGCAATCACAAACAGTATGATTATAAGAGGCGTCAGTTCAGCAGAAGCCTGTACATGGCGTGTCATTATAAAGACAACGAACCCGATGATCACAGCCATGATGGTAAGATTGACATATCTCATAGCCTTGATGCGCATGTCACCGATACGACCGTCAAGCTTCCCGAAGGCAATCATGCTTCCGGCCCAGGATATAGTTCCAATGACAAGGCCAAGCAGTATTGCCAGCACGTGTCCGTTCGCCATCCCGCTTTTAGCAATCAGCTCAGGACTGACATGCGGGAACTCCATCAGGGAAATAAGGGCTGCGGCCGCTCCTCCCATCCCGTTGAAGAATGATACCAGCTGCGGCATCGCCGTCATTTTCACACGTTTGGCAATAACCCAGCCAATGATTGTCCCTATCACTATTGCAGCGATTATGAACCCGATGTTACCAATAGGCTCTCCCTCTTTCCTGTGAAACAGGATCGTAGCCAGTATCGCCATTATCATACCGATTGCAGCAAGCCTGTTACCCCGGCGTGCGGTAAGAGGATGACTTAACATCTTCAATCCCAGTATGAAAAGAACTGAGGCCAATATGTATGTTATCTCCAGAACAGAGATACCAACCGAAAACTGAGAAACATCATTCATTATTCTGAAATATGCAACTTTCAACAAACCTGATTGTTATTTTTTCTTCCTGAACATTTCAAGCATCCTGTCAGTGACCACAAACCCCCCGACCACGTTAAGGGTCCCCAGTACGACCGCGAGAAATCCAAGTATCATTGCCCCTGTTGTCTCGGCGTGGCCCATGACAATTATTGCACCTATAATCACAACACCGTGAATTGCATTTGCTCCTGACATCAAAGGAGTATGCAGGATTGCAGGCACATGGCTGATCACCTCGATGCCAAGGAAAACTGACAGGATCACCATGTAAATGGTTCCCCTGTTTGCCATAAAAAATTCGAATATTCCTTCCATTATGCAGACTGTTTTATATCAAGCATTTGTTTGATTCTCTGACTTATATATTCTTTGCCGTGGACAGCTGTGGTTCCGTTGACTATCTCATCCGTCATATCAGGGACAAGATTGCCGGTCTTGTCAACCATGATCTTCAGGAGGTTGATAATATTGGTTCCAAACATTTTGCTCGCATCAGCCGGCATCTCTGACGGATAGTCAGATCTGCCGATTATTTTGATCCCATTCACCACTACTATTTTGCCGTCCTGCGTCAGTTCACAGTTACCTCCTGAAGCAGCCGCGAGATCAATAATCACTGATCCTGGTTTCATGAAGCCGACAGTTTCTTTCAGGATCAGTACCGGGGCCTTTTTACCTGGAATCATGGCAGTGGCAATGACAACATCAGCTGCAATAGCCCTTTGCTGAATCAGCTCCTGCTGCTTCTTCTTAAACTCTGCGGTCTGCTCCACGGCATAACCGCCTGCCGTGACATCCTCCCGGGCACCCTCAACTTCGACGAATTTTCCGCCAAGGCTTTTCACCTCCTCTCTGACAGCGCTTCTCACATCGAAAACTTCAACCACTGCTCCGAGTTTTCTCGCGATAGCTATGGCCTGCAGTCCGGCCACTCCTGCTCCCAGTATGAGCATTTTTGCCGGTTTGATAGTTCCGGCTGCCGACATGAACATCGGGAAAAACCGGGGTAAGAGGGATGCAGCTTCCAGTACGGCCTTATATCCTGACACTGTGGCCATTGACGAAAGAATATCCATTGACTGCGCCCGGGTAATCCTCGGAACAAGGTCCAGTGCCATGACAGTCAGCCCCTGCATCCGGGCCTCTTCAAGCCATATTTTGTTTTCCACAGGATTAAGAACCGTGAATAATATCTGTCCCGCCCTGAAAGATTTGATGTCATCATCGACGGGTGGATTGACTGTGAGCAACAGGCCGGCCCGTGAGATGACGTCTTTTCTGTCAGCCATTGAGGCTCCGGCAGCCTCATAATCCTTATCGGAAGCGAAGGACTTTTCTCCGGCATGGTATTCGACCAATACCTCAATGCCAATCTTTTTCAATTTGGCGGCTTCGCCGGGAAGTATAGCAACCCTGTTCTCATTTCCGGTCTCCTTGAGGATTCCTGTGATCATTTTGGGGAAGTTTGAATTTTTTACTTTAATATCAGTCATTTAAGAAGGGCAGCGGCATATGTATCAACCATCCAGACAATGTGCCCCGCCTTAGGATTTACCAGAGAGGCAGGATAATGTTCCGACCCGCTTTTCTTTTGAATTATATCAGACACAATCTCAGCCTTTTCTTTGCCTGTGACAATAAAATAAATTTTTGAGGCATTGTTGATCAGCTTACCTGTGGCAGTGATCCTCTTCTCCCTTGTTTCAGGTTTAGAAACGGCCTCAAAAAGCTGAGAAGAGTGAAACAGCTCCATCTTATCAGGGAATATTGACGCAATATGCCCGTCAGCGCCAAGACCCAGCAACATAAGATCAAATTGCGGGGTCTCCTCAAACTCAGGCACATAATCTGTTACCAGTTCTGCATACTGACGTGCCTCTGTCAGAGGGTCATCCTCGCCTTTTATCCGGAAGATATTGGCATCAGGTATTGGTACATTCTGCAGGAGGTTTTCATAAGCCATACGGAAGTTGCTATCCTTGCTCTCCGGCGGTACGCATCTTTCATCGCCCCAGAAGACAAGCAGTTTCTCCCAGTCTATCCGGTCAGCGTAATTCTCTGAAAGATATCTGAAGAGAAACTCTGGAGTGGTGCCACCTGACAGTGCGATGGTGTAGAAATGATCTGGCTCGATCCTGTCAAGATCTTTGATCAAAATAGCAGCGAAGCTTTGAGCCATGGCCTCAAGTGTGGGAAACACTCTGACTGAATGTGACATAATCCGGATTAATCAGATTATAAAACTAATTATAATTCGCAATATATACCATCATCAGCAAGATTTTTACAGGGGTATCTCCATGTCAGTTCCGGTTCTTCAATGAGATCATCAGCTTTGTCAGGTCCCCAGGTCCCTGCCGGATAGCCGTACACAGGAATGTCAAGATTGTTATGCCATGTCTTAATTACAGGATCTAGAAATTGCCAGGCAGCCAGCACGGCGTCGGACCGTGTATAAAGTGTGTTGTCACCGTTCATGCAGTCATGCAGGAGCCTTTCATAAGCTTCAGGAATTCTCTCTGAGGCAAAATCGGAATAGTGAAAATCCATGTTTACATTCCGAACGTTAAATCCGGCACCGGGTACCTTCGCCCCGAATTTAAGAAGTATGCCCTCATCAGGTTGTATCCTCATGATAAGCTGGTTACATCCATCACATTCCTTGTTATGGGAGAAGAGAGCGTGAGGTGTCTGCTTGAAATACACCACAGCCTCTGTAACACGGGTGGGCAGTCTTTTTCCTGTCCGGATATAAAAGGGTACGCCTCCCCATCTCCAGTTGTCAATATAGAATTTAAGGGCAGCAAAGGTTTCAGTAACCGAAGACGGGTCCACATGATCTTCTTCACGATATCCCCTGACCCATTCTCCCCTGACATGGCTGCTTGTATACTGGCCGCGTATAGCTACCCTTGGAACGTCTTCAGTCTTAATGGGTCTCAGCGACTGAAAGACTTTTAGTATTTCGTTCCTGATAGAAGTTGAATCTATTGAGGATGGGGGCTCCATCGCAACAAAACCAGTCAGAGAAAGAAGGTGGTTTTGAACCATGTCACGAAGAGCACCCGCACCTTCATAATAGGCACCCCGTTTTTCAACTCCCAGGCTCTCTGAAGATGTGATCTCCACATGATGTACATAATTGCGGTTCCACAACGGTTCGAAAATACCATTGGAAAACCGCGTAACAAGAATATTTTGAACACTTTCCTTACCCAGATAGTGATCTATCCTGTATAATTGCTCCTCACTCCATTTTTCAAGCAGTTTACGGTTCAGCACAATAGCGCTCTCATAATCATGCCCGTATGGTTTTTCAATAATCATTCTCTTCCATCCGTCGCTTTCACTGTTTAATCCATTAAGGGCAAGATGATCAGATATAATTGTACACAATTCCGGTGGCACAGAAAGATAAAAAAGTGTGTTGCCCGACATGCCCGGCAGTGACCTGGCATTTGCCAGAGCCGAAGAAAGCCGCGTAAAAGATTCATTTACTGACGGATCTAGATCGATATACCTGAATGTGTCTGCGAAATCTTTTATCCGACTCTTTTCCTTTTCTTCCGAAAAAGATCCAATCGCAGCTCTTACCTCGTCACGATAAGCATCGTCCGTGATTTTCCTCCTGCCTGTAGCCAGTACAGCATACTGTTCAGGAAGCAGATCCTGTACGAACAGGGAATATAATGCCGGAATGATCTTCCTCATGGCCAGATCGCCCCTGCCTCCGAAAATAACAAAAATCTGGTTTTCAGGCTTTTTCATCAGTGCTCTCTACTTTATTGCAGCCCTAAAATATATCTGGTTTACTGACAAACGGTCCTTTTTCGCTAAACATAGGGCTTGGGTTATGAAAACTTGAAGGTAAGACAAATATAAGAAAAGAGATAATTGAGACCTCTTCTAAAACTAAGGCAATCGGTCAGATAAATATTAGACTATATTTAATTATCTGTATTTCTGGCTCTTACAAGTTTTCATAAAACCTGGTGTTGATATATTATACAGGTGTATATTATTTTAACATAGTGCTTATGATATTGATTTTCTTCTATTTATGATTTTGATAATCATTTAGTGTATATATATTCAACATCAATGTTTTATATAAAATCTTTAAATATTGTTATAATATATTGATATTCAATTTATTATATACATTGGCATATTAATTGCAAACGGCAATACCAAATGAACCGCCAAAACTGGTAAAAACAATAACATGAAAAAAGTGTGTTTCCTTTCAGCATGCATGATGTTTCTCTCCCTTGGCCTTATAACAGGTCAGAAAACCGGAAATGAAACGCTTCAGAATGATACAAAAAGTGTCATGATAAGTACAGCTCCCGAAATTGAAGCTCTGGCAATGTCGTGGATAAAGGGATTTGAGAGTGCCAATCCCGTAATGAAAGTCAAGGTCCTCTCTCCTGCCGGTTCTCCGGATGCTGAAATACAATTTGTAAAAGGCAATTCTTTAATGCCGGAAGAAACAAAGCCTTCCTGGAGAATGATTGTCGGTAGAGATGTGATTGTTCCGGTAACAAGCTCTGCCAATCCGTACATTAATGAATTATATAAGTCGGGGATCTCACCTGAGAGGTATGCTGCTCTCTTGTCAGCAAAAAACCTGACCTGGAACAAACTTTTTGCAAATGCCGGTGCCTCTCCATTAACAGTATGGTTACCTGAGGACAGGTCAGTCAGTTCGCAGGTTGCACAGTTTGCCGGCATTGAACCGGATAAGATGACTATATCAACCGCCCACACACCCGCTGATATGCTTGATTTGCTTCGTAAAGATCCGGGCGCAATTGGTTTCTGCAGGCTTGCCGACATCTCGGACAATGCAGGCACAGGATTTCTTGAAGGATTCAAAGTTATTCCAGTTGATATTAACAATAACGGCCAGTCAGATTACTTTGAACAGTTTTATAACGACTACAGCAGCTTCAACAGGGGCGTATATATCGGCAAATACCCAAAAGCCTTATGCAACAGCATTTTTGCAACATCGCCTGCTCAACCGGTCAGCGAGGCGGGAACTGCTCTCCTAAGTTATATTCTGACTGACGGGCAACAGCTTCTTGCCGGCGGTGGTTATACAGCCCTGGCTGAAGGCGAAGGACTGATAAAGAGAGAAACACTCTCGGAGGATCAGGGTGTTGTTAGTTCAGGAAATGCAGGATCACCATTTCTCAGATCCGCGCTGTGGGTTATCGCAATTATTACCCTTGTGGCCCTTATAGCATATACCATCTACCGTTACACGAGATCAGTAAATATAATCCCGGATTTCAATGAGAGTGTACGTCCGGCAGGTTTCAGCGAAAAGTCTCTACTGGTACCGGGAGGGATCTTTTTTGACAGGAGTCATACCTGGGCTTTCATGGAAAAAGACGGGGCGGTGCGCGTTGGAATTGATGACTTTCTTCAACATATCACCGGTTCGGTTACACGCGTCAGGATGAAGCCGGCAGGCGAAAGAATACATAAGGGTGATCATATTATTTCTCTGATACAGAAAGGTAAACAAATTGATATACAGTCACCTGTCAGCGGAACGATTACTGCAAGAAATGAAAAACTGAACCTCGGCACTGATATAATCAACAACTCGCCCTATAATGAAGGCTGGATATATGCCGTTAAACCCGACAACTGGATCACAGAATCAAGGATGATGATAATGGCCGGAAAATATGCGGAATGGATACGAGATGAATTCACCCGGGTCAAGGATTTTCTCGCCGGGCTTCCAGGTGATAATAATGTCAGGTATGCTGCAGTGGTCCTTCAGGACGGCGGTGAATTAAAAGACGGACTTCTCGAGGAGTTCGGCCCTGAGGTATGGGAAGAGTTTCAGATTAAATTTATTGATTCCCGGCACTGATTTTTAGCGGATGCTTTCAGATAATTAGTCCTTATAAGTTCTAAATAAACCACATTATGAGTATTGACAGAAGAGGCTTCTTCAAAGTACTGGGGGTCACCGGAGTCACCCTTGCCACTGGCAGGCGTCTCAGTGGAGAACCTGCTGTGAAAGGCAAAAAAGAGTTCTACGGTATGCTTTATGACTCTACCCGCTGTGCCGGATGCCAGGGTTGCGAGTTTGCCTGCGCTGAAGCTCATGGCCTGCCGGCTCCGAGTTTCGAAGACGTACCGGTGGTCGGTACCGAACGCAAAACCAGCGAAACCCGGCGTACTGTCATTAACGCTTATACAACCAGTAAGGGTGATTTTTTTGTAAAGAGGCAGTGTATGCATTGCAGTGACCCTGCCTGCACGGCAGCATGCCTGACAAAAGCAATGTACAAGACTGAGGAAGGTCCTGTAATATGGCGCGGAAGGAAATGTATGGGCTGCCGGTATTGCATGGTGTCATGTCCGTTTGACGTACCGAAATTTGAATATTTAAGCCCTAATCCTAAAATAGAGAAATGCGACATGTGCTTTGACAGGCTTCAGGAGGGCAAAACACCAGCCTGTGCCGAACAGTGTCCTACAGAATCCATCGTTTTTGGCACGCGCCGTGAACTGATCGCTGAAGCAAGACGCAGAATAAACACGAATCCGGAACAGTATTATGATTATATATACGGAGAACATGAAGCGGGCGGAACAGGTTATCTGTACCTCTCAGCCGTTCCTTTTGAGGAGCTTGGATTTAACACCAGTCTCCAGAAGTCGTCATATCCTGCCCTGACAAAGGGATTCCTGTACGCAGTTCCTTCCATATTCGTCCTGTGGCCGGCAATGCTTCTGGGACTGCATCAGGCAACCAAAGACAACAACCCTAAAGAAGAAGATGATGAGGAATGATAACTACCCTGCCGCCGGGGAAGCCGTCAGACAAAGTGCATGGAGATTCTTTCTGAGTGAGCTTAAGCCAAAAGGCCAGCTGCTGACTCCTTTCAATGTCATCTCCATCCCGGTAATACTTGCCGGCATAGTACTAATTGTGATTCGTTTCTGGAAAGGCATAGGCTCAATAACCAACCTTACACAGGAAGTACCATGGGGGCTTTGGATTGGTTTTGATGTGGTAACCGGCGTGGCCTTCGCAGGAGGCGCTTATGTCATCACCTTCATGGTTTATATCCTGAATATTAAAAAATACCATTCAATAGTCAGGGTGACGGTACTGAACGGTTTTCTTGCATATGTCTTTTACGCCGGAGCCCTGCTGCTGGACTTGGGGAGACCATGGAATGTAATTAACCCGGTCATTGGCAACAGCTTCGGCACCAGCTCTGTGCTCTTTCTTGTTGCATGGCACTTCCTGCTTTATATGGTGGCAGAACTGATTGAGTTTTCTCCGGCTGTAGCCGAGTGGCTTGGCGCAAAGAGGGCGCAAAAAATCCTTTCAGGAATGACCCTCGGAGCTGTTATTTTTGGTATCACCCTGTCCACCCTTCACCAATCGGGATTGGGAGCGCTGTTCCTCATGGCGAAAGATAAGATTCACCCACTGTGGTACTCTGAATTCATCCCTGTGATGTTTTTTGTCTCCAGCATATTTGCAGGACTGTCAATGGTGATTTTTGAAGGTTCAATAAATCAGAAAGTCTTTTTTGACCAGATAAGCGAAAAGAATCACAGGGAGCACAACAAAATAATACATAGTCTGTCAAAGATTTGTGCTGTGACAATGTTTGCCTACTTCACGCTGAATGTGCTGGTGTTTGTTCATGAAAAACGGTGGCCCCTGCTTAACACACCCATGGGATACTGGTACCTTACTGAAATGCTTGGCTTTGTGCTCCTTCCGATGGTACTCTTTTTTATAAGCTACAGGAAGCAGAATATCCTTCTGATCAAGATTGCCTCCGTCATTACAATGCTTGGCATTATTATCAACAGACTGAATATAAGCGTTATAGGTTTTAAGTGGGATGCTGTTCATCACTATTATCCATCATGGATGGAGATAACAGTGACCCTTGCCGTAATATTTACAGAGTTATGGATTTTCAGGTGGGTAATCAGACGGTTGCCAGTATTGAGTGATTCTCCGGCTCTTAGTCATGATAAATAACTTTTAATTATGCATAAGTAATTTAAAGCAACAACATAAACTTTACAATCATGGACGGATTCACCTATTACAACTTGTTCCAGACAAAGGGTATTGAATATATTATAATTATTGCCTTCCTGCTGTTGATAATCCCCTTCTGGAGGCTGCTGAACAAGCCTCTTAACGTCCCGGCCAGGGTCAGGAATGCCTTCAAAACCCTGTCTGCTTCCGTCCTGCGTGTTCCGCAGGGCATCTTCTTCAGCAATAACCACACCTGGGCTCACATGCAGAAGTCAGGCGATGCCAGGATAGGTCTTGACGATCTCCTTCTTCATCTGACCGGGGGAGTCAGGGTAGTGATGCTGAAAAACCCCGGCAATACCGTAATTAAGGGAGATGTGGTTTCAGAAATTGACCATGAGGGCAAGAAGCTCATAATCATCTCTCCTGTTTCGGGTAAGATAACAGCAGTAAATCATATCCTGGAAGACGATCCTTCCGTATTGAACAGTGATCCTTACGGGAAGGGATGGCTTTACAGCATAAAGCCAACTGAATGGCTTACAGAGGCCGGTGGTTTCCATTTCGCTGCGGAAGCAAGCACCTGGCTTCGGACAGAGCTCGAAAGGTTCAGGGACTTCATGGCTGCATCAGTCAGCAGAAATACTCCGGAAATGAATGCTGTCTACCTCCAGGATGGCGGTGAGTTGATTGACAATCCCCTCTCGGCAATGCCTGATGAAGTATGGAAAGATTTTCAGGAGGAATTTCTGAAATAAATTCCAAACCTAACTCTCGCTTGCACTATAGGGAGTTTTTTTGTACTTTGTAGAAAATTTAAACAAACGGTGTAATTTTCTTCGGAAAACATGAGTATAATTACACCCGTTTCCTGTACAGCCAAAACCATTAATAATGGCACAGCCAGAAGAAAAAAGCAAACTCCGGAATCAATGGAACGAAAGGATCCGGAAATACTTTAAGCTGCGGTCAACCATATACGGAAGGGTGGTTTCAATAATCACCCTTGTTGCTGTTGTATTGTTTGTGCTTTTCAACGCAATCTTCAGAACCGTCTATGTTAATTATTTCAACACTGTATTAAAACAGAGTGGCAATAACGTCGGGGCGATCGTAGAGGGGGCATTATATAATTCCATGCTTAAAAATGACAAGAGCACCCTTCACAGCACACTTGATCTTATCAACACCATGCCCGGGATAGAGGACGTCAATTTATATGATGAAAATGACAACCTGGCATATTCATCCTTTGCAACAGAAATGAAATATCACAGTAACCCAGACTGTATTTCATGCCATTCAAACCTCAACACGATGTTTTCCAGGAGAGAAAGAAGCTACAGGATTATTGATGCGAAAAGTGATTGCAGCATGAATCCGAACCGGCCCGGACAGAGACACATGCTTATAAGGAGGCCTATACTCAATGAAATGTCGTGCTATACAGCATCGTGTCACGCTCACAGTGAGAAAAATGAAGTACTGGGTTCGCTGATAATAAGAATGCCCCTGATTGAACTTGATAAGGCACTGAAGAAGTCATCAACACAGTTCCTGTTGCTTGCCCTTCTTACTACGGTACTTATAGTGGCCACACTCATCTGGTTCACAAGAAGGAGAATAAAAGACCCTTTGAACAGCCTTATTAAGGCCAGCGAAGCGGTCTCGGCCGGAGAACTTAAGACAAGGCTCCAAATCGGACCTGATCTCCTTGACGATATGAAGAAAGTTTCGCAGGCATTCAATAATATGCTCGATAACATTGACAATGCCACCAATGAACTTGAAAACTGGTCAAAGCAGCTTGAATACAAGGTTCAGAAAAAGTCTGAAGAGCTCTCCGAGGCTCAGAATGAGCTGATAAATGTAGAGAGGATAGCATCATTGGGTAAGCTCTCAGCCTCAGTGGCTCATGAGATCAATAATCCACTCTCGGGAATATTAATATACACCAAGCTGATATACAAACAGCTTGACAACCAGGATCTTCCAGCTGAGAAGAAAGAGAACATGCTACGGCAGCTGAAGCTGATTGAGAATGAGACAAAGCGTTGCGGTGAAATAGTGAAGGGACTTCTGGATTTCTCGCGCAAGGACCAGGATGACTTCGAAGAAAAGCACCTGCATGAAATACTTCACGGCACATATGATATTATGGTGCATCATATAAAGATCGCCAACATCAGTTTTCTTACCGATTTCAGTGCCAGGGATGACCTTATATACTGCAACCCCGGCCAGATAAAGCAAGCTTGTGTCGCCATGCTTGTCAATGCCTCCGAGGCTGTGACAGAGAACGGTGAGATAATTATGCGTACACTGAATCCCGATGACCACACCATCAGGCTTGAGATATCAGATAACGGTTCCGGTATCTCTCCTGAAGACATCCCGCACATCTTTGAACCATTCTTTTCCACAAAGCGGGAGGCGAGGGGAATTGGCCTGGGGCTACCCATAGTGCATGGGATAGTCCAGAACCACGGTGCAAAGATCGATGTGAACTCAACCGTCGGCAAAGGAACAACTATAGCAATTAATTTCCCGTTAAGAAGAACATAAGCAGAAACGAGATGGCAGAAAAAATTTCAATTCTGATAGTTGATGATGAGGAATCAGTCAGAGATTCGTTATATAACTGGTTTATAGAAGACGGCTATGATGTAGAGTGTGCCGAGAATGCAAAAAAGGCGCTGGCCCTGCTTGAATCCAGGGAATTTGACATTGTACTGGCTGACATTAAAATGCCGGGGATGGACGGTATGGAGATGCATAAAAGGATCAGGGCCCTGAACAAGGACACCATTGTCATAATTATGACTGCCTTTGCCTCTGTTGACACCGCAGTTCAGGCCCTGAAAGACGGTGCCTATGATTATGTCACTAAACCGTTTGATCCTGATGACCTGTCACACCTGATCCGCAATGCGGCAACACAAATATCTCTCAAATCAGAGAATGAAGCTCTTAAAATCAAAGTCAATACTCTTGAAGATATAGATGACCTTGTTGGTCAGAGTGAATCCATACGCAAGGTTTTAAAACAGGTAGAAAGCGTTGCACAGTCAAATTCATCAGTGATCATAACCGGCGAAAGCGGCACGGGCAAAGAGCTGGTTGCCAGGGCCATACATTCCAACTCATCCAGGAAATTTTTTCCTCTGATCAGTGTCCACTGCGGGGCATTGACTGAAAGTCTTCTTGAGAGCGAACTATTCGGACATGAGAAGGGGGCTTTCACGGGAGCTACCTTCAACCGTAAAGGGAGATTTGAAATGGCTGACGGAGGAACAATCTTTCTTGATGAGATAGCAACCATCTCACCCAAAATGCAGATCGAGCTGCTCAGGGTCCTTGAGTCGAAGAGTTTTGTACGGGTTGGAGGAAATAAGGAGATCACCTCTGATTTCAGGGTTATCTGTGCCACCAACAGGGATCTGAAAAGCATGGTAAAGAGCGGCACTTTCCGGGAAGATCTTTTTTACAGGCTGAATGTGGTTAACATAACCATACCTCCCCTGCGCGAAAGGACTGATGATATACCGCTGCTGGTCAATCACTTTATCAGGAAGTATTGCACCACCATGAGTCGTGATATGATTACTATTGAGCCTGGTGCCATGAAACATCTGGAGAAGTTTGAATTCCCCGGCAATGTTCGTGAGCTTGAGAATATGATTGAGCGTGCAATAGTTATCGGTAACGGAAAAGAGATCAGGCTTAAGGACCTGCCGATGGGGAAAGAGGCTATCAGCAGTTCGGTTGAAAGCCTCGATGAGCTTGAAAAGAGACATATTGAGCAGATTCTGAACAAATACGGATGGAATGTATCGCGCTCTGCCAGGGCCCTTGATGTTGACAGGGTGACTCTATACAATAAGATAAAGAAGTATAACCTGAAACAGCAGCAGTAAGTGCATAAGGTTCTCACTGATTGAAAGAGAATAGAATTATACTGGTATCGTGCGGGCCTTCTGAAAAAGAATTTCTCAGGAAGATAGCACTGACAACCGAAAAAGAATTCAGGATCCCTGTTTCATTTGAAGAGAATCACATTGATCTTAATCAGTTTTACAATCCGGGTAGACGACAGTACGACGCAAATAAGCTTCTTTCGTTCATCGCAGGGGGTTCGAGTGATGAATTCACGAAACTGATTGGCCTCTTCAGGGTGGATCTGTTCATTCCCATCCTTACATATATATTTGGTCAGGCAATGCTTAACGGGCATTCGGCAGTTGCCTCAGTTTACAGGCTACGGAACGAAGTGTACGGACTTAAAAAAGATGAATCGCTGTTGCTTTCGCGAACAATCAAAGAAGTGATTCACGAGCTTGGCCATACTTTTGGACTCATACACTGTCATGTGCCCTCGTGTGTCATGAGATCAAGCACCTATGTTGAGGACATTGACCAGAAAAGTCATCATCTCTGCACCCGGTGCAGAGCTTCCTTTGAGGAAGGAAGATAAAAAAAAGAGGCAGGGTAAGGCTGCCTCTTTTTTTATCTGAAAATGTTTTTATTTGGTCTTAAATCCGAACATTATGGCAACGCATCCGCTGACAGGAAGTTCATTCCTGGTTCCGAAGGTTGTGACTTTAACCACAATCTTAAGTTGCTGGCTGGCTTCGAGCTTGAAATCCCAGATGCTGCTCATTTCCTTATCCTTATTTGAATAGAGAACCTTCCCCGTAGCGTCATAAACGGTGAATTCAATCGGAGGCAGGCCATCGGCACCGCATATTGCGACGCGGTAATCCATTTCGGAGTAAAAAGTCTTATATAGTTCAGCTTCCTCACCTTCAACCAGGACGGCTGCATGATAGTTGCCATCGTGAAGATACGCACCGAGTTCTTTTTTACAGAGTGACTTGGCAAAACCCTTGCACTGTGCTGTTGCTTCCCCTGATGTCATCAGAGCAAGGAGCAACGTTACCAGAAATATCTGTATGAACTTTCTCATCGGTCACTATTTTACATAAACGTTTCTTATTTCTCCAACCTTTTCCTTGATAGCCAGGAAAACATCCTGCTTGATTTCAGACATTGCTGCCCCGGTGATCTCAGTAACCCCTGTCTTATCATCATATTTTGTTGATGTGGGCGTTGCAGATCGTTCTACCTTATCAAAGATGGTCTTCAGTTCGCGGATAGGGCCGAGGAGTTCCTGTATTGCCGTATTGTCATTGTAGGTTTCGAGAAGCCTGATCAGATCGTCAACAGACATTTTCTGGTCTGCAATGGTTTTTACCAGCTTATTGCCTTTAAAGCTTTTCATATCAACCATATGAGTTGATATGTAAAGTCCTTCGATAAATCCGCCTGTAATAATCGTGGCAGCAACTGCATGCTGCTCATCATCCTCGAGGTAAGCCTGTGAGTTCAGGAACGTCTCTGAGACGATTTCCATGATTACGTCACGGTTATTGATATTCTGCTCGAGCTTTTCAATTGTTCCTTCATCGATGGCGTCTATTATCCCCAGTCCGGTGGCCATATCCTCTGCAGCCTGCATGTAATTGACAAGCAACGAAGTCTCGTCATACATGCTGGCAAAACTCAGGTCGCATACATAGATCCCGAGGTTCAGTGCCATGCTCTTGCTTGTTGTATAGTTACTCTTGTTTTCAACAGGGTTAAGGAGTGTAGCATCAAACTTTGCCCCTGCTTCTTTTATAAGCTGAGCAACCTCAAGCGGCGTCGGAAGTGCATTAAATACCTTTTCGGCGCTTTTTATCTGCTCCATTGTCTGCTCATCAGCGCTAATATTATTTTCCGTTACTTTTGCTTCCTTCGCCTTTGTTCTTCCCTTACATGATGTGGCAGCCAAACAGACTACGAGAGCTGTCACTCCCAGTATCAGTGGCAGAATTTTAAACTTGCTGTTCATAATGATTATTGTTTTAGAGTTCACAGGCTAATATCCGACCAAATTAAACCTTTTTTTTTATTATTCAAATGTGCCCTTAAGTTATTATTAGACATAATTTTGTTCAAAACTTACCAACATGTTAAAGTCTGAAAAGAAACTGGCTGAACTGAAAAAAATACTCAGCAACGGAAAGTATAACGAGATAACCGACCGGATTAGTATGCTTCGCACTGAAGAACCTTTCGAAGGCGCTATCAGTTTACTGGCTCATTTCTATGATGAATCCCCTGATAAAGGTCTTAAACTTATCATATCGTGCTTTTTCAATGACATGAAGGAGAGATCAGGACAGGCAGAGGTGATTGAGTCAATATCATCTGTCAGCAATCCTGCCTCCAAAGCCATGCTTGCATCTTCCTGCTGGCAGTCGGGGCTTGACTACTCGGAGCATGCAGTGGCACTCGCTGAGTTATTCATGGTCGGCGATTATCTGACCTCTATTGAATGCTTTACCGTACTTGATGGGTGCGCGCAACTGATAAGTAATTCTGACAAATCAGAAATTATTGGTAAAATCGAAGCAGGGATAGAAACATTTGAAAAAGACAAGCAGCAGCTTGCCCGCGAACTTATTTCCGCACTGAAGAAGTGACTAAATATAGGAGCTGTAATGCTTCATGAACTGTGAGCGCTCGAACAGTGAAGGATTATCAATGTTCCGGTAATTCAACAATCCCCTGAAATCATTGATGCTGCTGAACTCCTTGTCATGCATCCATTTAAGGATTGCATTATTTATATCGGTAATGACTGTAAAACCTTTCTTGTAGAGGGCCGAACACACCTGCACTGTAGTTGCACCCGCAAGCAGGTATTTGATGGCATCATCCCCGGTATATACAGCCGTTGAGGCAGAGATATCCATTTTTATGTTCAGGGCGCTGACCATTCCCACCCATCGCAATACGTAACGTCGTTCAACCGGGTTCGAAAGAACTGATGCCGGGATTATGGAGAGAGTATTTATGTCAAAATCAGGCTCGTAGAACCTGTTGAATAGTACCATTCCGGAGGCACCGTGATTATAGGCCTGCAGTGCAAAATTCAAAAGGTTTGAAAAGCGTAGTCCTATCTTCACGCTGATTGGAATCGTTAGTTTCTTCTTCAGGCTGTCTATAATTCTGAAATAGACCGCTTCGGCCTCTGCTGCTGACTGGTGCATATCAACCGGCATAAAGAAGATGTTCACCTCCAGTGCGCTTGCACCTGCCTTTTCAATCTCAACGGCAAAATCAGTCCAGCCCTTTGCGGAGAAACAGTTTATGCTTGCAATGACAGGTATCTTTACGGTGTTGCTCGCCTTTGATATCAGCTCCAGGTATTTTTCCACGCTGTTTGTCCGTGTATAATATAACAGGTAATCATCAGCTTCGGGGTATGACTCTTTTGCCGACATTGATGTAGCCAGAGACACTATCTGTTCCTCGAAGAGCGACTTCAGCACCACGGCTCCCGCTCCGGCTGACTCAGCCTCTTTGATCGACTCAACGCCGGATGTAAAATTCGAACTCCCTGCAATAACCGGACTGCTGAGTTCAAGTCCAAGATAACGTGTATTCATGGTGCTCATCTTATTTTTTTATTCGTTCTCCAAATATCAGTGTTCCCACCCTTATCATCGTACTTCCTTCATCTACAGCTATCCTCCAGTCGCCTGACATCCCCATTGATAACTGGGTGAACCAGCCGTAGTTGCTGAAGCATCTCAGGCGGGTGTCGCTGAATAGCCGCGAGAGTGATTTGAATTCCGACCGTACCTGGTCCATATTGTCTGTAAATGAAGCAATTCCCATAAGGCCGCATATCCTTATATTGTTTAATGATGCGGCTATTGTTGTCCAGTCGGTCTCCTCAATCTCATTAATGCTGAAGCCAGACTTTGTCTCCTCCAGAGCAATGTGGACCTGTAAAAGACAATCCATAACTTTATGCTGTCTGGCACCTTCGCTGTCAATCATCCCGAGCAGTCTTATTGAATCAACCGATTCGATCATTGAGGCTGATTCAACAGCCTGTTTTACCTTGTTTGACTGCAGATGACCAATAAGATGCCAGGTTATGTCACCCGGGAGGGCTGCCTTTTTTACGGCCAGTTCCTGCACCCGGTTTTCTCCAAAAGTATGAAGACCTGCATTAAATGCTTCAAGCACTTCTTCAGGACTTCGAGTTTTTGAGACGGCGACAATTGAAACGGTTCCTGGCAGCGCCTTCACCAAAGCATCGATATTCCGGGTGATACTGTTCATCTGTTAACTCCCTGACTGCCTGTCAGTCAAGTTTATGTATAACCAGTCCGCTGCGGAGTTTCGGCTCAAACCAGGTCGTTTTAGGTGGCATTATATTGCCGGTGTCGGCTATGGTTATAAGCTGTTTCATTGATACCGGATAAAGCGCAAAAGCCACTTTCATTTCACCGCTGTCAACACGTTTTTTCAGCTCGGCAAGTCCGCGTATACCTCCGATGAAGTCAATTCGTTTTGACCGTCTCAGGTCCTGAATGTCAAGCAACGGCTTAAGTACTTTTTCGGTCAGGATGGTTACATCAAGAACACCTATCGGGTCAGCGTCATTGTAAGTACCCGGCTTCGCTGTCAGGCTGAACCATTTACCATTAAGGTACATTGCGAAGTTATGGAGTTTACGCGGCCTGTAAGTGCTTGATCCCTTATCTTTTACCTCAAATGATTCTTCAAGTCTTGCCAGCAGTTGCTCAGGCGTATGTCCGTTAAGATCCCTGATAACACGATTGTAATCAAGTATCCTGAGCTGTTCATCCGGGAATATTACCGCAAGAAAATAATTGTACTCTTCATCTCCCCTGTGGGCAGGGTTCCTGTCACGCTTTTCCTTTCCCACCAGGGCAGCGGCGGCGGTACGGTGATGCCCGTCGGCAACATACATGAGAGGCACTTTTTCGTCAAATAGCTTCTCAATCTGTGCTATCATCGTTTCATCACTTATGACCCAGAACTGATGGCCTATCCCATCTTCCGCCACAAAGTCATATTCGGGTTTCTGTTTCCTGACAACCCGGCTTACAATTTTATCAAGCTCCTTTACTGCAGGATAGGCGAAAAAGACAGGTTCGATATTGGCATTATTGGTTCTTACGTGCATCATACGGTCTTCCTCTTTATCAGGGCGTGTAAGCTCGTGTTTCCTGATCACCCCCGAGAGATAGTCACTTACAGCTGCTGCCCCCACAATTCCATACTGAGTGCGTCCCTTCATTGTCTGGGCATAAATATAGAAATTGGGTTTTTCATCCTGAACGAGCCATCCCTTTGCCTGCCATTCAGTGAAGTTTTCAAAAGCTTTCCTGTAAACGTCTTCTGAATGGACGTCAGTGCCTTCAGGCAGGTCAATTTCCGATTTTGTGATATGCAGGAGCGATTTTTCCCTGCCCCTAGCCATCACGGCAGCTTCTTCTGAATTCATGACATCATAAGGGAGGCATGCAATCTCGGATGCCAGTCCGGCCGGTGGCCTGAGCCCCCTGAAAGGTTTAACAACAGACATTTTATCAGTTAGTGTAAGGTTCTGTTTAGGGTTTGTTAACTCTGAAAGTTTCGTTTCCTGTGGCGAAGAAGGAGACTATCTGCCGGGCTGCAGCAACGCCGGCATTGACATTGGCCTCTTCTGTCTGCGCGCCCATCTTCTTTGGAGTAAAGAAGTACCGCCCGGTAAACTTAGAAGCAACAATCTCTGCATTGTCAGGTGCGACATCCGATAGATATTTCAGGTCGTTTCTTTTTTCCATCACTGCAATAAATTCAGCCTCATTTATTACCTCCTTGCGTGCTGTATTGACCAGGACGGCTCCCCTGGGCATAAGTGAGATCAGTCTCTCGCCAATGGAGTTTACAGTCTTGTCATTTGCCGGAATATGCAATGAAACATACTGACTCAGGGAATATAATTCCTCAATGGTATCGACCGGGGTCACGCCGGCATCAATCATGACCTTTTTGTCTACGAACGGATCGAAGGCATATGTCTTCATTCCGAAGCCTTGTGAAATCCGTGCCATGCATTTCCCGACGTTACCGAAGGCATGGAGGCCGAGGGTCTTTCCCAGCAGTTCCGATCCTGTCTTGCCGTCGAAGCCGCCACGGGCATTATACAGCATCATTCCGAATGCCAGTTCAGCCACCGCATTTGAGTTCTGGCCGGGTGTGTTCATTGCTACGATATTTCTTCCCGTGCAGGCATTGAGGTCAATGTTATCATAGCCGGCGCCTGCCCTTACTACAATCTTCAGCTTTTTGGCAGAGTCAATGACCGTGGCGTCAACAATATCGGAGCGAACTATCAGTGCATCAGCGTCAGCAGCGGCTGAACAGAGTTCCTCCGGGGTCTTGTACTTTTCAAGGAGGGTCAGAATATGGCCACCTTTTTCTATGACCTCACGTATCATCGCTATGGCAACAGGTGCAAAGGGCTTATCTGTGGCAATTAAAACCTTCATGATACTATCTAGTATTTGTTTTCAAATTCCTTCATGCATTCGACTAACGCCCTGACGCTCTCGATGGGCATCGCGTTGTAGAGAGAGGCACGGAAGCCACCAACCGACCGGTGTCCTTCGATACCAACCATACCCTTTGATTTTGCAAAGGCAGCGAATTCTTTTTCAAGCTCCTTAAAATTTTCTGTCATCACAAAACAGACATTCATCAGTGACCTGTCTTCCGGGTCAGGAATAGTGGGCACAAAAAGCTTGTTGCGTTCGATCTCATCATAAAGAAGACCAGCTTTTTCCTGATTGATTTTCTGCATTGCCTTTACTCCACCCTTCCCGGTAAGCCATTCAAGTGTCTTGGCGGCTGCAAAGACCACCATAACCGGGGGCGTATTGAACATTGATTCTTTTTCAATATGTGTCTTATAATTAAGCATGGTCGGAATGGGCCTGGTAACTTTACCAAGCACATCATCCTTGATTATGACTAATGTAACCCCAGCGGGTGCCAGATTCTTCTGCGCACCGCCGTAAATAATGGAATATTTTGAGACATCAACCGGGCGGCTGAATATATCAGATGACATATCCGCCACGAGAGGTACACTGACAGTCAGGTCTTTCTTCAGTTCAGTGCCAAAAATAGTGTTGTTTGTGGTAATGTGGAAGTAATCCGCATCAGCCGGCACAACGTAACTTTTCGGGATATAATTGAAGTTCTTGTCCTTTGATGATGCCACTTCAACGACTTCGCCAAAAAGTTTAGCTTCTTTAAGGGCTTTCCCTGCCCATTCGCCTGTATTGAGGTATGCTGCTTTTTTCTCGAGCATGTTCATCGGTACCATTGCAAACTGCAGGCTTGCACCACCGCCAAGGAAAATCACGGAATAGCCGGCCGGCACATCAAGCAGTTGCTTTACCATTGTCACAGCCTGATCCATAACCGCTACAAACTCCTTGCTGCGGTGTGAAACCTCCATGATCGAGAGTCCTGTTCCGGCAAAATCCTTTATAGCTTCAATCACTTTCTCATTAGTGTACTGAGGCATGATCGAAGGTCCTGCATAAAAGTTGTGCATTTTCATTTCTGATGGTTTTATAATGATTAGTTTATTTAGTTTTCTCTCTCAAATCTATATAATTAAGTTCAACTGATCGCCATGCCAATGGTTACAGTGCCACCAGTTTTCCGTTTCGTAAAACCGGGATAACATCTGTAATGTTAAAAGTGTGGCAATAGTCAATACAGTCATCAAGACCTTTGTCCCTGAGTCTTGACCTCTGGGCAGCTTTTTCTATATAACCTGACAGGTCGTCCTTCGCCATTTTCCACAGATCCGTGGCAGCATGCACCGAGTCGCAGGCAGTCTCAAACCTTCCGCTCTCAAGCAGTTTTTCTGCAATGGCTCCTGCACAGATAGCATCCTCAAGGCTGAAGCGCGACTTCCATCCGGCGCAAACGATAATAACCTTCCTGTCCTGTTCTGCCAGCCAACTGCAGAGCGCATCGAAATTAAGGTACGAGCCGATCACGACATCGCTGCACTCTGATGCCATCTTCATTATACCTGTTCCGTTTGTGGTGCTGTAGGCGACAATCTTTCCCCGTACCTTGTCCGAAGTGAAATTGAACGGTGAATTGCCAAAATCAGCGAAATCAAGTACATATCCGTCACGCTCTCCTGCAAGAAGATAACCCTTATCCTTCATCTCCCTTGCTTCCTCCACTGTGGCGACCGGTATTATTTCACGGACACCATTGGCAAAAGCAGTACAGATTGAGCTCGTCGCCCTCAGGATATCCAAAACCACAACCACAGCACATTTGTCTGCGTGTGCTCCAAATATTGCGGGTGAAAAGCATACTTCAAGGCTATTGAGTGTCATGGTATCAACCGGTGATGAACACTATACTATAACTTATAAAAAGGCATATTAACAACTTTTGCTTTCAGGTCTTTACCTCTGACCCGGATATAGATTTCGGTATCAGTTTTCCAGAAATTCTTTTTCAGATAAGCCATCCCGATGCCCTTTTTCAGCATCGGTGACATGGTGCCTGAAGTGACTTCTCCGATATTGTTTCCGGAAGCGTCAACGACCTCGTAATGTTGTCTGGGAATGCCCTTATCAATCATTATGAAACCCTTCAGGCGCCTTTCGGTTCCTTCCTCCTTCTGTTTCAGAAGAAGATCCTTATCAATGAAGTCCTTGCCGGGAACAAATTTGGTAATCCATCCCAGTCCTGCCTCAATTGGGGAAGTAGTGTCATTTATATCATTACCGTAAAGACAGTAGCCCATCTCAAGGCGAAGGGTGTCCCTGGCGCCCAGGCCGACAGGCCTGATACCGAATTCTTCTCCGGCTCTGAAAACTTCTTTCCAGAGATGTTCAGCGTCGGCGTTTTTTACATAGATTTCACAACCTCCGGCACCTGTATAACCAGTGGTAGAAAATATGACTCCGTCTATGCCCGCAAACTTCAGAACCTTGAAGGTGTAATACTCCATATCAGTAACATTTTCTGAGGTAAGCTTCTGCATTGCCCTGAGTGCCAGCGGTCCCTGTACAGCAAGCTGTGCAGTACCTTCTGAAGCATTATGCATGTCCTTCCCAGGTCCGGCAGGAATTCCAAACCGCGCGGCATTTTTTACACACCAATCCCAGTCCTTGTCAATGTTTGCAGCGTTAACCACGAGAAGGTATTTATCAGCCTTGAACCTGTAAACAAGCAGGTCATCAACAATACCTCCCTTCCCGTTCGGGAAACAGGTGTACTGCACCTTGCCGTCGGTAAGAGCTGAAACATCATTTGTAGTGATATACTGCAAAAACTCCAGGGCACGGGGACCGTTAACCCAAAACTCTCCCATGTGAGAGACATCAAACACGCCCACTTTTCCGCGTACCGTGATATGCTCATCGGTGATACCGGTATATTCAACCGGCATATTGTACCCTGCAAAAGGAATAATCCTGGCTCCCAGAGCCTCATGAAACTTCAGAAACGGAGTGTTTTTCATTGAATTGGATTTTGAATATTGAACAAAAGTATCATTTTCCTATTGATAAAAAACTGCAATAAATCATTTTTGGACCTGTCTCTTTTAACTTAATTAGTACGCAGGAGGTGTCATTATTTCTATATTTGTATTATTGACAAACCTGAACCAATGGAATACAAGGCATTCAATCCTGACTATCTGGTGAACATAACCGGCGGAGACACTGCCACCATGGAAGAGATCGTAGGAATATTCCGCACGCAGATCCCTGAATTTATCACGGAGATGAACGATCTGTTCGGCAGCGGCAAATACTATGAGCTTGGACTTCTGGCCCATAAGGCAAAAGGTTCAGTGACAGTGATGGGGATGGAACAGACCGCCATAATGCTGAAGGAATTTGAGCTGAATGCGAAAGCCGGAGAACAGAAGGAGAAATATGCCGGCTACATCTCAAGGTTTGAAGAGGATGCCGCAACTGTACTGGCAGAAATAGATGATTATTTAAGCAAGAAAACTTGACCTGTTATGGTATTCTCAGAAAGGCTCAATGGGGTTGAGATCATCAGCTTCGACGATGACAGGATCAATGCCAACAATGTTGGCAGCATCAAGCCTGTTATACTTAAATTATTCGAGACACCACATACAAGGGCAGTAATTGACCTTGGCGGGGTGAATTATCTCGACAGCACAGCATTTGCCATGTTTCTCCACCTTCTGCGTGTGGCACGATCAAATTACGGTATATTCAGGATTTGCGGGCTTACACCGCGGGCAGCTGAGCTGTTTGAAATGCTGCAACTCCATCAGGCGCTCGATATTTTCCCTGACCGTGAGGCATGTCTTGAGAGCTTCCGCAGGAGCGGGCCTTCTTAGACATTCGTGATTCTCAGTTCTCCGGAGCTAACATCAATTCTGACTATCTTTTCCTTGTCAATGGAACCTGCTATAATCGCCTTTGACAGTTCATTGACTATTTCCTTCTGAATTAGTCGTTTAACCGGTCTTGCACCAAAAAGCGGATCAAATCCCTTTTCAGCAAGCCAGGCGATAGCCCTGGCAGTGATCTCACTCCTTATTCCTTTCTCTTCAAGCATCTGCGAGACACGGTTGAATTGAAGTCTGACAACTTCACGTATCTGTTCTATGGTCAATGGTCTGAACATAACTATCTCATCCACACGGTTTACAAACTCAGGTCTCAGGGTGCTCATCAGCATCTGTATCAACTCCTCCCTGAGCTTTACGGCCTGCTCATCAGTCAGGTTACCGTCATTGCCTTCTATGGCTTCACGTATCAGTGACGACCCCAGATTGGAGGTCATGATAATAATTGTATTTCGGAAGTTGACTGTCCGGCCTTTGTTGTCTGTCAGACGGCCATCATCAAGCACCTGAAGCAGAATATTGAACACATCGGGATGTGCCTTTTCGATCTCATCAAGTAAAACAACCGAATAGGGTTTATGCCTGATTGCTTCAGTAAGCTGTCCTCCCTCATCATAACCCACATATCCGGGAGGCGCTCCGACAAGTCTTGAAACGCTGTGCCTCTCCTGGTATTCGGTCATGTCAATACGTGTCATCAGGTTTTCATTATTGAAGAGGTACTCGGCAAGGGCTCTGGCCAGCTCAGTCTTACCTACTCCGGTAGTGCCAAGGAAAATGAAAGAACCAACAGGACGCTTCTCATCCTGCAGGCCCGCCCTCGATCGGCGTACAGCATCGGAGACAGCAGTGATGGCTTCATCCTGGCCCACGACTCTTTTATGAAGCTCCTCCTCCAGCCTCATAAGCTTGTCCTTTTCGCTCTCAAGCATGCGCGAAACCGGTATGCCGGTCCATTTTGACACAATCTCGGCTATGTCATCTGAGCGAACGTCGTCACGCACCATTGAGCCTGCAACGCGCTTCTCTTCAATGTCCTTGTTCAGGCGGGCAATCTCCTTCCCGTTCTCCACAAGCTTTCCATAGCGAATCTCGGCTACCTTTCCGTAGTCACCGGCCCGTTCGGCCTTCTCAGCCTGGAACCTGAACTCTTCAGCTTCCTGTTTCTTCTTCTGCAGGTTATCAACAAGGCCCTTCTCCGAACGCCAGCGTGCTTTAAGCTTATCGCGGTTCGAAGACCGGTCAGATATCTCCTTAGACAGTTCTTTTTCCTTAAGAGTGTCACCGTCGCGGCGCACGGCCTCACGCTCAATCTCAAGCTGCCTTATAAGCCTCTCGGCGCTGTCTATCTCCTCGGGCACAGAATTCATCTCAAGCCTCAGATGGGCCGCAGCCTCATCAATAAGGTCGATAGCCTTGTCGGGAAGGAACCTGTCAGTGATATAACGGTAAGACAGGTCGACAGCGGAGATGATCGCTTCATCTCTTATGATGACCTTATGGTGTGCTTCATATTTCTCTCTGAGGCCACGAAGTATGGAGATGGTATCAGCCCTGTCAGGTTCATTGATAATCACTACCTGGAAACGGCGTTCAAGTGCCTTGTCCGTTTCAAAGTACTTCTGGTATTCATTCAGTGTCGTGGCGCCTATTGCGCGCAACTCACCCTTTGCCAGTGCAGGCTTGAGAATGTTTGCAGCATCCATGGCGCCTTCGCCCTTCCCCGCACCGACCAGGGTATGAATCTCATCTATAAAAAGGATTATATCGCCGTTTGAGGCAATGACCTCATTGATTACGGATTTAAGTCTCTCTTCAAACTCACCTTTATATTTTGCGCCTGCTATCAGAGCACCCATATCAAGTGAAAATATTCTTTTCTGGAGCAGATCCTCCGGCACGTCACCCCGTACAATCCTCTGCGCCAGTCCTTCTGCTATTGCTGTCTTGCCAACCCCGGGTTCTCCGATCAGAATAGGGTTGTTCTTTAAGCGTCTCGACAGGATCTGCAAAACGCGCCTTATCTCATCATCCCTTCCGATTACCGGATCAAGCTTGCCTGCCCGCGCCCGTTCATTAAGATCAATGGCATAGCGGTTAATAGATTCTTCAGAATTCATTTTGTATGCTTTTAACCAATAACATCAATTTATTTGCCAGACACCTTCTGCAATACATTTCATGTCAGAATGACAGCCAGCAAATATTTTGCGACTTTTTGCGTTCTTGTATTACTTCCAGCTTTTGCAGTTAATGGGTACAAAACCTTTCCGGGATGAATGAGAAGATACTTAACACCCTGATGCATCTTTTTGCCATCATTGCTCCGGCACAGGGCAGTGAGACTGACAGGCGCAAGGTTGTCGAGGCTTTCCTCAAACCCCAGCTTAACCAGGAAGGCGTCGATGCTTACCTGAAGATATTTGACAACTATTACGATGAGGCACAGGAGAGACTGAAGAAAGGAAATGAGGCCAGGAGAAATGCAGCCATCTCCGTAAGGATCATCAAGATATGTTTTGATATCGGAGCCCAGCTTACCCTCAATCAGAAAATCATAGTCCTTGTCCAGCTTCTCGAATATTGCCGTTCAGATGAAGCAATAGTGAGCAACACCGAGCTCGAATTCATCATAACAGCCGCTGAAGGATTTAATGTCAACCGTGAGGAATATGAACTCATTAAGGAGTTCGTTCTGTCAAAGAAAACGGAGGTGCCCGAATCATCACAGATCCTCGTCATTGACAATGAACGTAAACACAAATATGCTAAAACCCGTCACATAATAAACAGCACGCTCAAAGGGCAGGTAAGAGTATTGAATTTGCCACAGGCTGACATGCTGTTTATCAGGTCTTTCGGGACGGGAGAACTGTTACTGAGCGGTCAGCTGAGACATGAAGACAAGGTGTACCTCTTCGAGAGGGGAGCATCACTTAAATACCTGAGCAGCAAGCCTATCTATTACTCCGAAGTGATCAGGGCGTTCCTTGACGAAAGTGTCCTTGCATCAAGGGTCGTTTATGAGGTGAAGGATCTTGAATATAAGTTCAAGGGAGGACATGTCGGCCTTCACAAGATGAGCTTCGCCGAGGAGTCAGGCAGACTTGTCGGTATCATGGGTGCTTCAGGTGCAGGAAAATCAACACTGCTCGGCGTTCTTAACGGGATCAATAAGCCGGATGCCGGTGAGGTACTGATAAACGGTGTCAATATTCATAAAGATGCTGACAAGGTAAAAGGACTTATTGGTTTTGTATCTCAGGACGATCTCCTGATAGAAGAACTTACAGTATTCGATAACCTTTTTTATAATGCCAAACTCTGTTTCGGCAACCTTAAGGACGAGGAGATCACTGCCAGGGTGGATAATGTGTTACACAGCCTCGGTTTATATGACATAAAAGACATGAAGGTCGGAACGCCGCTGAACAAAAAAATCTCCGGCGGGCAGCGCAAGAGACTGAATATTTCGCTTGAGCTGATCAGGGAGCCCTCTATACTCTTCCTTGATGAGCCCACCTCCGGGCTTTCATCTCTTGACTCGGAGAATATTCTTGACCTGCTCAATGACCTCAAGCTAAAAGGCAAGCTGATCTTTGTGGTTATTCATCAGCCGTCGTCAGATATATTCAAGATGTTTGACAGGCTTATTTTTCTTGATACAGGCGGTTACATGATCTACTACGGAATACCTGTCGGATCAATAGGTTACTTCAAGGACCGGATGCAGCTTCCAAAATACAACGACAGTGAATGTCATGCGTGCGGCAATGTCAATCCTGAACAGATCTTCAGCATCGTCGAATCAAAGGTGCTTGATGAATTCGGAAGACCCACAAAAACAAGGAAAATATCTCCTCAGGAATGGAACGCTTTTTATAATACGCGTTTAGAGGAAGCCCCAACGCCTCCCAAGCCAGGCGGTGGCATCCCTGAGATCACATTAAAGACGCCCAACAGGTTTAAGCAGTTCCTGGTATTTGTCACCCGTGACATACTGGCAAAACTGTCAGATAAACAATATCTTGTGATCACCCTCCTGGAGGCACCGGTGCTGGCCCTGTTCCTTGCCTATATCATAAGGTATTTTGATGAGAGCGCCGGTAATCCGGCCTATACGATGATGCAAAACAGCAACCTGCCTGTTTACATCTTCATGTCAGTAATAGTGGCGATCTTCATGGGCCTCACCGTCAGCGCGGAAGAGATAATAAAAGACCGGAAAATACTGCGGAGGGAGGCATTTCTCAATCTTAGCTGGAACAGTTACCTTCTCTCAAAGATCAGCGTCCAGTTTCTCATATCCGCCATCCAGGCTGCCACCTTTGTAGCTGTGGGCAATTCCATTTTCGGAATAAAGGGAATGTGGTTCGAATACTGGGCTGTGCTGTTCAGCTGCTGGGCTATATCCAATATGATGGGATTGCTCATCTCCGACAGTTTCAAAACCGTGGTCACTATCTATATACTTATCCCTTTCCTCGTCATTCCTCAGATTATACTTAGCGGTATTATCGTCAAATATGACAAGCTGAATCCCAATATATCATCTCCTGTCTCAATACCCTTATATGGTGAGATCATAGCAGCGCGCTGGGGGTATGAAGCTCTTGCCGTCGACCAGTATGTAAACAATAAATTTGAAAAGCAATTCTACAGATATGATAAGGTCATCAGCATTGCCAAGTTTAAAAAAGACATCTGGTACAATGAGATGAAGAGCGTTCTCTCAAGGCTCGAGAGCAATATTGAGAAAGAGAGGCTTGGCGCCTCGGGCAAAAATGACATGGCACTCATCCGAAACGAGATTGCGGAAGAGATGGGATTCACACCTTTTGTGACATTTGACCTGAACCTCCTGGATCCTAACAATATTACACTTCAATCAGTAGATACAGCGCGTAACTATATTGAAAGAGTACGCAGGTATTATATAGAAGTATCAAAGGAGGCAGTGGAAGCGCGTGACAACTATATCACTACTCTCGAGCGTGCCGACAGGGATGGGTTTATCCGGATGAAAAAGGAGTACACTAACGAATCACTGGAAGAATTCGTAAAAAACGAAAATGAAAAGAGTAAGATAAAGCGATACCGGAACGGGCTTTACCAGAATTATGACCAGATCTTTTATGATCCTGAAAACCGTCTGATCAAAGCACATTTCTATGCACCGCGCAAGCAGGTATTCGGATACTTTGCAGGTACCCTTGCGGTGAATATAGGAGTAATCTGGTTTATGACTCTCATTCTTTATGTATTATTGTATTTCAGGGTATTACATAAGATTCTTGAGTCTTCAAACAAGATAAAGATGGTGATGAGGCGGCGAGAAAGCAACGATTGATCTGACAGAAGGCAATTAACACGAAAGAGGGTGCCGGCGGTAAGGCCGGCACCCTCTTTTGTGCTATATAATCAATATTTCAGGTTTCCAGCAAAGGGCTATTCAACGATCTCGATCATCTTGAAAGGCACCTTGATAATAAAGTCATAGTCCTCTCCTGCCTCGAGCATGTCTTCATCATCCTCTTCATAAAACCAGTTTATCTCAACGTCATGTTTTGATCGGTGGATGGCTTCCAGACGCTTAAACACATCCAGTATGCACTTCGACGAGCTGGTGTTGAAATATTCAAGTCTGATATTTACCACTGTCTTATCAAGCGGTCCCTGCATGTAACTGTCGAGCCATTCATTCAGTGGTTTATAAAACTCAACAGAGTTCTCAGGAATAGATCTTCCCTTTATTTCAAAAATGCCCTCCTTCTCATCAAATTTTATCGATGGCGTTTTTGGGGTTCCTTCAATAATGATCGGTTCCATTGCTATTTTGTTTTTTGTTGTTAACTCATTCACTTGTTATCACAGCGCTTATTCTGAAAGCGGAGTGCAAGTTATCGTATTTTTTAAATCTGTAGTCAAGTCTGTGCCCTGTTTTTCTTGCCATATCAATTAATCCCAGTCCGCCAAGCCCCTTTTCAGTGATCTCCTGATGGTTAAGGATATCTTTATAAAGTTCCTTAATCTCTTCCGGCGTTGAGTTGTTGATCCTTGTAAGCTTTTCCTCCAGCTCCCTGATCCTCAACATTGTCACGAAGTTACAGGTAGTAATCCTGTATCCCCTCCCGGTCTTTTCCATAATTATCAGGCCAAACCGGTCAGGTCTTGAAGCATGATAATCTTTGGGCACATCGTCAGCATGATGATAAAGGTTCTGCAGGCTTTCCACAAGCACATTATAAACTTTTTTCCTCAGTCTCGGGTTTTCACGGCTCGACAGGAGCTTGCCTTCAACCGAATCCAAAGCCTTGTTGATCACCTCAGAGTCAACGTTACCCTTAAAATAAAGGATAGCGCCTCTGATGTCAAGGTCACTCACAAGGTTTTCGAGATCAAAGCTCATCATGCTTCTGTACAAGTAAATATAGCTTTAATAATTAACAAAAATATATGTTTGCAGTTAATACCAACCATGCGGATATTAATATTTTAATCTATGACTGCGTTTTTTTGACCAAGGTTGCAGGCTCATTGGCAAACGTCCGTTTAATGGCGATAAGCGACTGCACCCTTTCTGCTTCCCTGGTACAGTTCGTAGCCCTGGAGCTTGCATTCAATATCGCCGTTCAGCAGGTCAAACTTACGGAATGGTTTTAGTGCAACCGACTTAAGACTCTCCTTATCTCCTGACAGTATCCATGCAGTGTATCCGTTATAATTATGCTTAAGCACCGTACCGATATCACCGTAAAACCTTCCCATCTCTTCTCCGCCTATCCGGTGTCCGTAGGGAGGGTTGATTATAAGCGTTCCTTCGGGAACCGGAGCCGGGGTGTTCAGAAAGTCCTTCACCGAGACCTCTACAGTATCGTTCAGCCGGGCTTCGGTGATGTTGATATCAGTCATTCTGACAGCGTCGGCAGAGATGTCACCGGCATATATCTTCACTGGAGATTTTCTCTCTTTCTTCTCAGCATCGAACTTCACCGATCTGAACAGTGCGGCATCATAATCTTTCCATCTCATGAAACCGAAGCTGTTCCTGAACTTGCCGGGCGCAATATTGCATGCAATCAGGCCTGCTTCAGCGGGGATTGTTCCTGACCCGCACATGCCATCGACCAGCGGAGTGTCAGCCTTCCATCCGCTAAGCATGATTATCCCGGCTGCAAGTACTTCGCTCAGCGGTGCTTCTGACTGCTCTCGCCGGTAGCCTCTTTTGTAAAGCGGTATCACGGTAGAATCAAGAGAGATGGTGACCTTCTCATTGCTTATATGAAGGTTGACCAGAAGGTCAGGTGATTTCGGATCGACCGAGGGCCTCTTCCTGGTCAGGTGACGAAAAAAATCGGCAATAGCATCCTTCACAACAAGAGCTGCATACCCGGAATGTGTAAAATGCCCGGAATTTACAACAGCCGCCACAGCATAGGTCTTGTCAATATCAAGATAATGATCCCAGTCGAAGCTCACCGTGCCGTTGTAAAGATCTTTCTGATTTCTGATGCTGAATTCGGCAACCGGTTGCAGGACAGACAGCGCCACACGGCTGTTATAGTTGATCTTATAAAGGAGAGATTTGGGTCCTTCGACGGCAACGGCCCTGTTGAGGATACTGATTTTCTCCGCTCCCATGGCAGTCAGCTCAGAGGCAAGAACCTCCTCGAGGCCGTAAAGGGTCTTGACAATAAGTTTCATCGTCACTATTTGCGATAACCCAGCAGTTTCCCGTAAAGAATAGTGTCATTGATGACTGACAATGCCCTCATTATGGCATGATCATCCTCGTTCACAACCCTGTAATAATCGTTCATATCCCAGAGGTCACGTGCCACCAGTCCTTTCATCACCCTCTGCATTTCCTGCAACGAAGTGTCATACTGAGCCTGGTTGAACATGACCTTGTTTTTTTCGCCGGCTGCAATGAGTTCAGTCATGGTCTCTTTGGTGAAAGTGAATTCACTGTTAAATTTTTCGAAAGTCTTGTATTTCTTCAGAAGGGATTCGCGGTTCTGGTCAGTGTAACCAACAATAAAACTCATAAGCGTTGATGTCCTTATCAGATCACGGTAATAATCTGAATAATAGGTTGTATCAATAGGAATAAAAATGTCAGGGGTAATTCCTCCCCCGCCATAAACAACCCTCTTGTTCGGGATAGTGTAAGCCTTCAGAGAGTCAGGCAGGTTGAGGCTGTCAGGATGGATCAGTTCTCCGTTGAAGTACCTGCTGTAATATTTCTGGAAGTATTTGTCAAATCCCTCATTATAGGGTGTCTGTATTGAACGGCCTGAAGGGGTATAATAGCGGGCGATTGTCAGTCTTATCTCAGACCCGTCAGGCAGGGAGAATCCATTCTGCACAAGGCCCTTGCCAAAGCTCCTTCTGCCTATTATCACACCTCTGTCCCAGTCCTGTATGGCTCCCGCAAGTATCTCGCTGGCCGAAGCAGATCCCTCATCAATAAGGATGGCTATCCGCGACCTTGTCAGGGTACCTGACGGTTCAGACTTGTACTCCTGTCGCGGAGTATGTCTTCCCTGGAGATACACGATAAGCTCTCCCGCCGACAGCATCTGATCGGCTATCTGAACCGCAGGCACCATATAACCTCCTGCATTGCCGCGAAGGTCAATAATGAGGTTTGCCATTTTCTCCATGCGCAGTTGCGCAACCGCCTTATCGAACTCCTGCGCTGTCTGTTCCGAGAACCTGCTTAATTTGATATAACCAACATCACCTGATACCATATACGAGGCATCAAGGCTGTTCACGGGTATCTTGTCACGGGTTATTGTAAATTCAAGAAGCTCTTTTTCGCCCTTGCGGAACACTGTGATTACCACCTTTGTGCCCTTGGGTCCCCTGAGTCTCTTCTGCACACCTGTGGTGCTCATGCCCACTCCGGTCACCTTTTCGCCCGCAATGGTTATTATCCTGTCGCCTGGCTGTATGCCAACTCTCTCCGAGGGGCCTCCGGGAGTAGGTGAAATTATTATTATGGTGTCATTCAGAAGGTTAAACTGAATACCCACTCCTTCAAAATTACCCTGCAGCGGTTCGTTCTCCTCCTGCACATCCTTCGCAGGGATATAGACCGAATGTGGGTCAAGATTCCTGAGTGTGTTCACGATCATCTGCTCCGTTATGGAGTCGATATTTACGCTGTCGACATAGACAGCATCAAGCAGGGCAAGGGTTTTACCAAGCTTGAAAGTCTCCTGCGTGAGGCCCTGAGCCCCGATCCACGAACCGTGAAGCGCAACCAAAACAATAATACCGTATATAAATCTTCTTGCCATATTATACTTCGCTTTTAATAGTAAACTCACTTTATTCCCATTCTATTGTTGAAGGGGGTTTTGAGCTTATATCATAAACCACCCTGTTAATACCTTTTACCTTATTAATAATCTCGTTTGATATATCTGCCAGGAACTCATGAGGCAGGTGACTCCAGTCTGCAGTCATGCCGTCGGTCGATGTCACCGCACGGAGGACCACTGCGTTCTCATAGGTTCTCTCATCGCCCATTACACCTACTGACTGCACCGGGAGCAATACAACGGCAGCCTGCCATACCTTGTCGTAAAAACCATTCTTTTTCAGTCCTGAAATAAAAATATCATCCGCTTCGCGAAGTGTTTCAAGCTTCTCACGGGTGACATCGCTCAGTATCCTTATAGCCAGTCCCGGTCCGGGGAAGGGATGTCTGTTAAGTATCTCTTCCGGCATGTTCAGCGCATGCCCTACCCTTCGAACCTCATCCTTGAAAAGAAGGCGAAGCGGCTCTACCACCTTTAGGTGCATTTCCGCCGGCAGGCCTCCTACATTATGGTGTGATTTTATTGTGGCGGAGGGTCCGTTCACTGATACGGACTCAATGACATCAGGGTATATTGTTCCCTGGGCCAGCCATTTGACATTCCTGACTTTATGCGCTTCCCGGTCGAAGACCTCAATAAACACCCTGCCAATGATTTTACGTTTCTTTTCAGGGTCACTAACACCCTTAAGACTATCAACAAAGGCTGCGGAAGCATCGACGCCGATGACATTCAGCCCCATCTTCCCGTATGCTTCCATAACCAGGTCATACTCATTCTTCCGAAGCAGTCCGTTGTCCACAAATATCAGGGTCAGGTTACTTCCGATGGCTCTGTCAAGAAGCAGGGCAGCGACAGAGGAGTCAACCCCTCCTGAGAGTCCGAGGACTACCCGGTCATTTCCAAGCTTTTCCCTGAGGGAACTGACTGTCAGATCAATAAATGACTCCGGGGTCCAGTCACCCCTGCACCCGCAGATCCCGAGAACAAAGTTACCGAGCATCTTCAGCCCTTCGGTGGTATGGTACACTTCCGGATGAAATTGTATCCCCCAGCTCTTTTCTCCTTCAATCCTGAATGCTGCCACCTTCACATCAGCTGTCGACCCCGTGATTGTATAACCGGCAGGGATCCTGGCAATTGTGTCACCATGAGACATCCACACCTGTGTACCCGGAGTGATACCGGAAAAAAGCGGATCGTTCTGATCAAGAGAAACCAGCCGGGCACGACCGTATTCCCGTGTGTTTGAAGGGAGTACTTCTCCCCCGAAATTATGTGTCAGGTGCTGTGCCCCGTAGCAAACACCAAGGAGTGGGATCCGTCCCTTTATGGCCGTCAGGTCAGGGAAGGGAGCATTGGCATCGCGCACGGAATAAGGGCTTCCTGAAAGGATCACTCCTCTCACGGATTCATCAGGTGCCTGGAAGCTATTGAACGGGGATATTTCACAATATACATTAAGCTCACGTATACGCCTGGCTATCAGCTGCGTGTACTGTGATCCAAAATCGAGGATCAAAATCTTCTCCTGCACCTGGAATTTGTTAGAAATTATAAGTCGGGGTCAAAGATAGTTATTCTTTGATTTGCTCATCAGGGGGTTATATCATAAGATTGCCCTTCCCGTGCAGCGTCAGTAGCAGGGAAGACCTGCCTGGCCTCCTCCTCGAGTGTCTCAGGCGACTTATAGCGGGCTGAGAAATGCCCGAGCAGCAGTCGTCCAACGCCGGCATCGCGGGCTACGGTGGCAGCCTGACGGGCGGTTGAATGACCTACTTTCCTGGCAAGAGCATCATGCTCATCTCCAAAAGTGGCCTCATGATATAAAAGCGTGACTCCGGCAACGAATGATGAGAGCTTCGGAAAATAGCCGGTGTCACTGCAGAAAGCATAAGAAACCGGAACAGGAGGAGCTGAAGTTACTGCCTCGCATGAGATGACTTCACCATTTTCACGGAGTATATCTTTTCCCTTCTTGAGCATGGATATCTCAGCAATGGTGAGCTTATATTCGGCTATTTTGCTTCTGATCATGTTTCTGTCAGCCATTTTCTCACGGAAGAGGAAGCCATAAGTTTTGACACGGTGTTTAAGCGGAAAAGAAAAAACCTCAACGCGCTTATCGCTGAGAATAAGCTTAACGGTTCGCCCTGCGAGAGGATGAATAATCAGCTCATAGCTCAGTCTGATATCAAAATCTTCGAGATGGCGGTTAAGCATCTCCTCAATGGATGCCGGAGCATAAACGTGCAGTGGTGTCTTCCTGCCCATGAGGTTATAGGTTGACAGCAGGGGATACAACCCGAAGAAATGGTCTCCGTGAAGATGACTTATGAATATATGATTGATTTTTCCGAAATGTATGTGGTAACGCCTCATCTGCATCTGAGTACCCTCACCACAGTCTATCAAAAACAACCGCTCATGTACATTTAGTACATGAGCGGTCGGGTATCGGTCTGAAGTAGGCAGAGCAGAACTTGTGCCAAGTATGGTTAACCTGAACGACATGCTGCCGCCTGTCCTCAGGAAATGAGTTTCTCTGCTTCCTCCGTATCAGCCGTTATGGACAGCACAGTGTCAAGCTGAGAGATTGTTATCAGGCGCTCGACGGCTTCATTAAGACCGCAAAGGACGAATGTGCCGCCGGCGTTCTTGCAAAGCCTGTTAGCCACCAGAATTGCACTCAGGCCTGATAAATCACAATACTGGCACTTCTTCAGGTCCAGAATAATGTTTTTCTCGCCTTTTCCCGAAATAAGCACGAGCTCTGACTTAAGCGACGGAGCTATGTGAGTATCGAGCTTCTCAGTCTCAATGCTGATTACTGTGCATTGTTTACGATTTTCAATATTGAAGTCCATGGCTGATTATTTTAGCATCCTAAAAGTAAGTTTATTTTTTCTTTTTACCAATGCTTTTATTTTCTTTTTCTTCCATTTCTTCTTTAAGGGCTGCAAGCTCTGATATATCGCCGAGAGTTGTTTTCTCAAGACTTGACTTTAACTTACGACTTGCTTTCTTCGCAGAATCTGTTTCTGAGCGTTTGGCGGCAGTCTCAGTGCTCTTCTTCTCATCTTCAAAGACACGGCTGTGAGAGACAATGATCTTCTTTGAACCCTTGTTGAATTCAATAACCTTAAAATTCAGTTTGTCGTCAACCACTGCGGATGTTCCGTCTTCCTTAATGAGATGCTTTGGTGTGGCAAAGCCTTCAACGCCGTATGGCAGAGCGATAATGGCTCCTTTATCAAACACCTCAATGACAGTTCCCTCATGAATGGAATCAACTGTAAAGAGATCTTCGAACACATCCCACGGGTTTTCCTCAAGCTGTTTATGGCCGAGGCTCAGCCTTCTGTTTTCCTTATCGATCTCGAGGACTACGACTTCGATCTCAGCATCAATTGAGGTGAACTCGGCAGGATGCTTGATCTTCTTCGTCCACGAGAGGTCGGAAATATGTATCAGACCGTCAACGCCTTCTTCAATCTCGACAAAAACCCCGAAATTGGTGAAGTTGCGGACGCGTGCCTTGTGACGTGAGTTAAGACTGTATTTCTGGTCAATATTTTCCCACGGATCGGGTTTGAGCTGCTTGATGCCAAGTGACATCTTGCGTTCTTCCCGGTCAAGGGTAAGAACCACTGCCTCTACCTCATCACCCACTTTCATGAATTCCTGTGCACTGCGCAGATGCTGTGACCATGACATCTCTGAAACATGGATGAGACCCTCGACTCCCTGGGCAATCTCAACAAAGGCACCGTAGTCGGCCATGACCACAACCTTGCCTTTGACCTTGTCGCCGACTTTCAGAGTCTCACTGAGTGAATCCCACGGGTGCGGGGTAAGCTGCTTGAGACCGAGAGCAATCCTTTTCTTCTCATCATCGAAATCAAGTATAACAACATTCAGCTTCTGGTCGAGCTGAACTATCTCCTCAGGATGGTTGACCCTGCCCCATGAGAGGTCTGTGATATGAATCAGACCGTCAACACCGCCGAGGTCAATAAAGACACCGTAGGAGGTAATATTCTTAACGGTCCCCTCAAGAACCTGTCCTTTTTCAAGTTTGGAAATAATCTCTTTCTTCTGCTGCTCAAGCTCAGCTTCAATAAGTGCCTTGTGTGACACAACCACGTTCTTGAACTCCTGGTTGATCTTGACAACACGGAATTCCATGGTCTTGCCTACGTACACATCATAATCGCGTATCGGCTTCACATCTATCTGAGAACCCGGGAGGAATGATTCGATACCGAATACATCAACGATCATACCGCCTTTTGTGCGGCATTTGATGTAACCTGTAATGATCTCGTTGTTCTCAAGGGCAGAGTTGACCCTGTCCCATGAATTGTAAGCCCTGGCTTTTTTATGTGACAGAACCAGCTGACCTTTTTTGTCTTCCTGGCTCTCAACATAAACCTCAACCTTGTCACCAACCTTCAGATCCGGATTGTAACGGAATTCATTAAGGCTTACAACTCCCTCGGATTTCTGTCCGATATTGATAACCACTTCGCGGTTATTCATTGAGATCACTGTTCCGTCAACTACTTCATCCACCGCAACGGTTGAAAGTGTCTTTTCATAAAGTTGTTCCTGATCTGCGTATGTCTTCTCGGTTGAGTATCCGTCTTTTTCGTACGCATCCCAGTCAAATTCTTCAGGTGCTGTTCCTGCTGCGGTGCCCGCTGCGGCAACCGGCTGTGAGGCCCTCACCTTTTTTTCTTTTTTAGCTTTGAGAATTGGTTTTTCCTCTGCGACCATTTCGCCTGCTGATTCGGTTACGACTTCAGCTGATTTGGCGTTTTCTGCACTTGTTTCTGTAACTTCGAGGTCTTCTTTTACTTTTTTCTCGACCTTCTCTTTCTTTTCAGTCATGTGTTAAATAAATTAATTGAAATTTAATAAGTTAGACATTATGTTGTTTAAAAATTGCGCACAAAGATAGTAATTTTTTAATTTCCGGCATGAACAAGCAGCAGATTTTCAGACTGTAAGAAATTAAAAACAGCGGTACGGGCCCGTCATTTATTTGATTGACACTTTTTTCTATTTTTGTGTTCTGAATTAATCTTAAATAAATTATGAGGATAGCTGTTGTTGGAACAGGTTACGTGGGCCTGGTTACCGGAACCTGTTTCGCTGAGACCGGCGTGACAGTGACGTGTGTCGATATCGACGCTGAAAAGATCAGCCTTCTGCGAATGGCAAAACCTCCTATCTATGAGCCGGGACTAGAAACGATGATACGGCGTAACGCCGAAAAGGGACATCTCTTTTTCACCTCTGATCTTTCCGAAGCGCTTGACAAATGTGAGGTGGCGTTCATCACTGTCGATACTCCTCCTGAGGAAGACGGAAGTGCCGATCTCACTCATGTGCTCGAAGTGGCGCATGAGATAGGCCGCCTGATGAATGACTACCTGGTCGTGGTGACTAAGTCAACCGTGCCCGTAGGTTCCGCCGAACTTGTCCGGAACGCCATTAAGGAGGAGCTTCGGAACAGACACAGGGAAATACCCTTTGACGTCGCATCCAATCCTGAATTCCTCAAGGAAGGTGACGCTGTTGAAGACTTCCTCAGACCGGAAAGAATAGTTATCGGGATTGATTCAGACCGGGCCGGGGAGATAATGCGCAAACTGTATAAACCGTTTATCCTTAATCAGCATCCTATCCTTTTCATGGATATTGCATCAGCCGAGCTGACAAAGTATGCTGCCAATGCAATGCTTGCGACAAGAATCAGCTTCATTAACGAGATAGCCAACCTCTGCGATATCCTGGGTGCAGACGTCAACCTGGTTAGAAAAGGTATCGGAAGCGACAGCAGGATCGGTAATAAATTTCTTTATCCGGGCGTGGGGTATGGCGGATCATGCTTCCCTAAAGACATCAAGGCACTCATCCGTACATCAGAAGATAAGGGCTATTCAATGAATGTTATCAAAGCCGTTGACCTTACCAATGAACTGCAGAAAAGCCGCCTCCTTGACAAAATAAAGGAATATTTTGGCAATAAGCTCGAAGGACTGGTATTTGCAGTGTGGGGACTGACTTTCAAGCCTCAGACTGACGATACCCGTAAATCACCCTCCATTGTTTTGATGCTGAAGCTTCTTGAAGCCGGTGCCTCGGTGCAGGTTTATGACCCTGCAGGAATGCCGGAAATAAAAGAAAAGTTCGGAGACCGGATAACCTATGCCAATGACCCGTATCTGGCTGCAGAAGGCGCTGATGCCGTGCTGCTTATGACAGAATGGGCTGAATTCAGGCTCCCTGACTGGGAGGAGGTGTCGGGTAAACTCAGAAACAAGGTGATCTTTGACGGAAGAAATGTCTATGACCCGGCAGAGCTGAGAAAAATCGGATTTGAATATTACGGCATCGGACGCAGATAACCCTAACCCAAGAAATAACTATCAGATGAAAGGCATAATTCTTGCCGGCGGCGCCGGAACAAGGCTTCACCCGATCACGGAGGCAATATCAAAACAGCTTCTTCCGGTCTATGACAAACCGATGATCTATTACCCGCTCTCAGCTTTGATGCTTGCTGGCATACGCGATGTGCTGATAATATCAACCCCCCGTGACCTGCCGAACTTCCGTGCACTTCTGGGTGACGGTTCAAGAATCGGTATGCATTTCTATTACCGCGAGCAGCCGGCACCTGAAGGATTGGCACAGGCATTCATAATCGGTGAAGATTTTATCGGGAAAGAAAAGGTCTGCATGATACTGGGAGACAACATCTTCTATGGTCAGGGCCTTGCCGGGATACTCAGACAGGCCGCAGCACTGAAGGAGGGCGCCGTTGTGTTCGGCTATGAGGTAAATGACCCGGAACGGTATGGCGTTGTTGAATTTGATAGAAATTATAAAGCTGTCAGTATCGAAGAGAAACCGGTAAAACCAAGATCAAACTATGCTGTCACAGGACTGTATTTCTACGACAACACAGTAGCATCACGTGCACGCGGCCTGAAACCCTCCCCCCGCGGCGAGCTCGAGATAACAGACCTGAACAGGCTTTTCCTGAATGAAGGACTGCTTGAAGTAAAGCTTCTCGGGCGCGGAATGGCATGGCTCGACACGGGTACCTTCGACAGCCTTTTGCAGGCTTCGAACTTCATCGCTACACTGGAGCAGAGACAGGGTCTGAGCGCATCATGTATCGAGGAGATAGCCTATAAGAGCGGTTTTATTACAAGAGAGATGCTTTTGGAACTGGCAAGACCACTGGCAAAAAGCCAGTACGGCCAGTACCTCCTTAAAGTGGCAAACGAAAAAATCATGTCATGAAAGTACTGAAAACAAAATTCCCAGGTTTGTTGATAATTGAACCGGATGTTTTCAATGACACGCGTGGTTATTTTTTCGAGAGTTACAATAACCAGAAGTTCTGGCTGAATAATATTACATACGAGCCTGTTCAGGATAATAAATCCAGCTCATCCAGAGGTGTTATAAGGGGGTTGCATTATCAGGAAGAACCATTCGCCCAGGCAAAACTGATAAGGGTTATACAGGGCAGAATATACGATGTGGCCCTTGACATAAGGCAGGGATCACCTACATTCGGCAAATGGTACGGACTTATCATTGACTCTGAAAAGAAACTGCAGTTTCTTATACCGAAAGGATTTGCGCACGGCTTCTCCGTACTCAGCGAGAGAGCAATCGTCCTTTATAAATGTGACAATAATTACTCCGTGACACATGAGCGGGGTATCAACGTGATGGATGCATCACTTAAAATCGACTGGATGATTGAAAAGGGAAAAGAAATCATCAGTCCTAAAGATTTAAAACAGCCTCTCTTAAAAGATATCGCAACAAATTTTATCTTTAAGAGATGACAACAATACTAGTCACCGGAGCATCCGGCCAGCTCGGCAATGAGATCAGGGAACGGTCAGGCCGTTTCAGCGGATATAATTTTGTGTTTACCGATTTGAACGAACTGGATATCACTGACGCCGGGTCAACAGCGTCATTCATAAAAGACCTCTCCCCTTCATGGATCATCAACTGTGCTGCATACACTGCCGTTGATAAGGCCGAAGAGGAAGAGGACAGGGCAACGCTCATCAACGGCAGGGGAGTTGAGAACATCGTCAACGCCCTGACCGGGTCTGACTGCAGACTGATACATATATCAACCGATTATGTCTTTGACGGGAACTCTCCCGTTCCGTACCTGGAGAATGACACTCCTTCACCTGCCTCAGCCTACGGGCGCAGTAAGCTTGCCGGAGAAAAAGCAGCTATGTGCTGGCCACAGGCGATGATCATTCGCACATCATGGCTCTATTCTTCATACGGCAACAACTTCGTAAAGACCATACTCGGCAAGGCAGGTTCCTCCCGGAGCATCAATGTCGTCTTTGACCAGGCCGGCTCACCAACCTATGCCGCTGACCTCGCCGCTGCCATCCTTGAAATCATCAGCGGTATAATTCAGAACAGGCATAATTTTATACCGGGTATATTCAATTACTCCGATGAAGGAGTTTGCAGCTGGTATGATATTGCCAATGAGATAGTTATCCTTGCAGGATCAGAGTGCACAGTTATTCCGGTAAGAAGCTCTGCTTACCCCTCAAAGGTTAAAAGACCGGCATACAGCGTGCTGGACAAAACCAGGATAAAGGAAAATTACGGTCTGACAATCCCGCACTGGCGTACCAGTCTTAACAATTGCATTTCAAAAATCAACAGGACATGATCAATATTGACGACATCAGGAAAAAGGCCGCATCATGGCTGGGAAAAGAATTTGACGAGCCTACCCGCAGGGAGGTGCAGCAGATGCTTGACCATGACGAGAAGACCCTCATTGATGCTTTCTACCAGGATCTTGAGTTTGGCACCGGAGGACTTCGCGGGATTATGGGCGCCGGCACCAATAGGATGAACCGTTACACCCTAGGCATGGCCACGCAGGGCCTCTCCAACTATCTTAAAAAGCATGCCGCCAACCCTTCGTCGATAAAGGTGGCAATAGCTTATGACAGTCGTAATAACAGCAGCTACTTCGCAAAAGTGGCAGCTGATATTTTTACAGCCAACGGTTTCACTGCCTGCCTGTTTGAATCTCTCAGGCCAACCCCAGTGCTTTCTTTCGCCATCAGGCTTCATCACTGCGATGCGGGCGTAATAATCACTGCATCTCATAATCCAAAAGAGTATAATGGCTACAAGGTTTCGTGGAACGACGGCGGACAGGTAGTATCACCTCATGACACTGGCATTATCGATGAAGTGAGGAAGATTAAATCTGTTTCTGAGATAGCCACAGGTGGCGATCCGTCAAAGATCGTGATGCTGGGTGCTGAGACCGATGAAAAATTTATGGCGGAGGTCAGGAAACTTAGCATCAACAGCGACATAATCCGGAGGAACGCTGATATGGGTATCGTCTATACTCCGCTTCACGGCACAGGTTATAAGATGGTTCCTGAGGCGCTGGCCATGTACGGTTTTACCAATGTGCATAAGGTAACAGAGCAGTGTATAACCGACGGTAACTTTCCTACCCTTCGTTCGCCAAATCCAGAAGAGCCGGATGCTCTTGCCATGGCCATTGCCCTGGCCCGGAAGGAAAACGCAGACCTGGTGATGGCAACCGATCCTGATGCCGACAGGCTGGGCATCGCTGTCAGAAAGCCTTCAGGTGAGTTCGTTCTCCTGAACGGAAACCAGACCGGAGTACTGCTCACATGGTATATCATCTCGCAGAAGAAACAAAGGAATGAACTGAAAGGCAATGAGTACATCATCTCTACCATCGTAACGACAGATCTGATGAACCGCATCGCTGAGAAGAACGGCGTGAAATGCTATGATGTGCTCACAGGATTTAAGTTCTTCGCAGAGATGATACGCGACCTCGAGGGAAAAGAGAAATTCATCGGTGGCGGGGAGGAGAGCTTCGGCTACCTTGCCGGTGATTTCGTAAGGGATAAAGACGCTATTTCGGCATGCGCTCTCGTAGCCGAGACAGCCGCATGGGCCCTTGATCACGGAAAATCACTGTGGGAGCTCCTCCTTGATATTTATGTCGAATACGGCCTCTTCAGGGAGAAACTCGTCAACGTGGTAAGAAAAGGAGCTGAGGGAGCTGCTGAGATAAAGAATATGATGGAAGGGTATCGCAATAATCCGCCTGCCCTCATCGGCGGAAGCAAGGTGGTGAGGATAGATGACTATCTTACCCTTGTTTCAACTGATATCACAACAGGAAAGAAGAATCCCCTCACGTCTCCAGAAATCGGATGTATTGCAGTTCTTCCTTGCTGACGGAACGAAAATTTCAGTGCGGCCTTCCGGTACTGAACCCAAGATCAAGTTTTATTTCAGTGCCCATGCAAAGCTGAATGACACATCAGAGTTTGACTCAGCCTGGAAGTCGCTTGAAAACCGGATCGATGCGATCATCAGGGATATGAAACTCTGACAGAGAATGACCTGCAGTCTGAGGGTCTGAGAGTCTGAAGGTCTGAGGTCCAAAGTCCTCAAAATCGCAAATCGCATATGCTCATTCGCCTATTATCTTGACAAGCACACGTTTTCGTCGCATGCCATCATACTCTCCGTAGAAGATCTGCTCCCATGGACCGAAGTCCAGTCTGCCGTCTGTGACAGCGACCACAACCTCACGGCCCATGAGTTGACGTTTCATATGAGCGTCTGCGTTATCCTCAAATCCGTTATGCCGGTACTGCGAGTGCGGTTTTTCCGGAGCCAGCTTCTCAAGCCACACATCAAAGTCCTGATGCAGCCCGCCTTCATCATCATTGATAAAGACTGAGGCTGTTATATGCATCGCATTTACTAAAATGATCCCCTCTCTTATTCCGCTTTCAGCAAGACACTGTTCCACCTGCCTCGTAATATTGACATAATCCCTGCGGTGCGCAGTTTCCATCCATAACTCTTTCCTGTACGATTTCATGACTTCTATTCTGAAGGTTTATATTAACTTGCCCGTGGTTATTTATTAATGCAAATTTGAAATAAGATTATTGATTTTCACCCGAATGTTGCCTAAAAAACAATTCCTGGTAGTCCTGACCGGTATTCTGCTGTTAAATATCTACCCCCTTTCGGCACAGTATGAACGGATACAATTTCCGGCCGGAATGAAAAACACGTACTTCGGCGTGGATGTCGGCTATATAAATTACCCCTTTTCTTCAACCCAGCTTGAACCCGGATACCAGGCGGGAACAATTGATATCCCGCATCCTGCCGTCAGGGTTGTGCTATACGGACTGCCGCTTGGCAAATATGTTTCAGCACGTATCTCGGAGATGAGACCTGTAACCTGGGTCCATTACAACAATGTAAATGGTGATAATACGAGCCATTCCGTATGGATGAATATAGGAGGTGTGACACTTGACGGGAGGTTCCCCCTAACCGAAAAGATCTCACTGACTGCCGAAGCGGGACTGGGCGTGATCACCAGGCACGGTTTCTCCGTTGATAACCATCCGGTTGTCGCAAGCGCTGTTTATGCCACGGGACTGTTTGGCGGCAGCTTTCAATACCAGGTTAAGACGGCCTGGGATATTCATCTCAGCACTGTATGGTCGCCTGAAAACAAAAAGTACCGTCAGCCCGAAACCTTTTTCCTTGGCGCCGGCTTCAGTTATCACCTGCTCCCGCTTTCAGAAGAAAGACTGGAGAAAAATTCCGGCAGCGGATATATTTTCCCCAGGCATTTTATAATGGCCGGTTACTCAACCAATGTACTGGGTTACGGTGTCAATGATCTTGCAGCAAATGATTATTTCCCCATTTTCTGGCGTGGCGATGTTTATGTAAGACAGGGATTTACTTTCAGTTATCAGCGGAATGTCTTTCATGGCCGGAAAGTTTTTGCATTTGACCTGGGTGCAAGCACAGGCTTCTGGCAAACCACCAGCCGGAAAGAGTGGTTTTTCACGGTCTCTCTGAATCCTATATTCAAGTTATATGCTTTGCACTCAAAATCTTTCGATCTGTTTTTTGAATATTCCCTTGCAGGCCCCTCCTTTATATCAAAAGCTATATTTGATGACATAAAGACGGGAGAAAAATTTACTTTCCATGATTTTATTGGCGTCGGCACGTTCGCCGGTAAGCAGAAAAAACTTTATGCAGGAATCCGGATCACTCATTTTTCAAATGGCAATATTTTTCCGCATAATGCCGGGGTGACTGTTCCCCTGACCTTTAATCTGGGTTATGTACTGGATAAATAAGCTACAGGCTCTGTGCCATAAGTTCAATCCCTGAACCACCTGTCCGGAAAATTCACCAGATAAACCTTATCCGTCGCCCTCGTCAATGCCGTATAGAACCACCTCAGATAATCTATTGTAGGCTCCTGGCGACTAAACCCTCCCTGATCTATAAATACTCTCTCCCACTGCCCCCCCTGCGACTTATGGCATGTCACAGCGTAGGCAAACTTGATCTGCAGTGCATTGTAGTACGGATCGTTACGGGCTGCCTCAAACTGCTTCCGTTTTGCTGTAATACCCGGGTGATCAGCAAGCACGGCGAAGTAAAGCTCGCGCGATTTTTCCGGTGACAGAGACGGGGTATCCATCATGAGCGTATCAAGCATTACCTTTGCCTCCAGTTCCAGCTCAGTATCACGGAACCAGAGTGTCATCGAGGCAAACCGCATGCCGTACATCTCCTCATACCCCTTTATCCTGCGTACCTCTGCAATGTCGCCGTTGGCGATGAAAGACGCTCCTTCTTCATCTTTCAGCCAGAAATAATTATTCTTCACCACCATCACAATGTCACCGGTGCTTATCTCCTCCTCCCTGAAAAAGATACTGTTACGGATACCCTGGTTATACCTGTTTGCCAGGTGGTTTGAGTTGACAACTACTATAGCTCCGTCGGTGCCGCACCTGTCATATGATTCGCTCAGTTTTTCAATAATATCGCTGCCATTCAGGCGCTCCATATCATTATAGGCTTCGAGGACCAGATCTGGTACTGAGAGGTCTCCGTCATTTACCTGCTGCCGCACAGCTGTCGCATTCATCAGGATGCCTGACCCTTCGCTCTGCCTTATGACCTGGCGCAGTTCAAAGCTCTCCAGCCCGAAACCCGTCTCCCGCAATACCTCCTGATCAAGAGCGGGACTGACCACTGATCCGACTGGTGGCAGCTGTGCGACATCACCCACAAGTATCAGCTTGCAGTTGGTGCCGGTGTATACGTACTCAAGAAGATCTTCCAGGAGTCTACCGCTTCCGAACATCGAAGCTTCCGACGACTCAGCCGGGATCATAGAAAACTCATCAACAATAAAATAAGTCTCTTTGTGAAGGTTACGGTCGAGCACGAACTTCCCGACGCCGTCAGTAGCCGATTTCTGACGGTAGATCTTCCGGTGGATGGTATAGGCTTCGTAACCGGTATATGACCTTAGAACCTTTGCGGCTCTCCCGGTCGGGGCCATCAGCACAAACTTCTGCCTCAGCGTCGAGAGCGTGCTGACCAGTGAAGCAATAATGCTGGTCTTTCCCGTTCCTGCATATCCCGTCAGAAGGAAAATAACATCATTTGAATTGTCAATGACAAATCCTGCAAGCAGCCTCATGCAGTCAGACTGATCCTGCGTGGGGATGTAACCGAGATTCTTCTCAAGAAGTGAATAGATATTCTCCTTTCTCATTTTAGACGTACACCCCTGATATCAGTCCGCTTTTTCTTAAATTTGCACAAAGTTACTCAACAATCTGTCAAAAAAGGCATGAAGGCGGGCGAAGTGAAGATACAGGATAACAATTGCAGTAACCGTAAGAACTGATGACACCATCGCAGACATATCCGCTGGAGCTCCTCGATGAGACCCTCGACATAAACGCAACTGAAAACTATGATCTGACACTTGAGTTGTCGGATGAAGGAGTTTCAATCGCTCTTCTGGATCTTCTGCGTGGAAAATATGTCATGCTGAGGAACTACCCGCATGAAAAAAATTCAGATGATATCAGGCTCTCACTATCCGAAATAGTTGATTCAGATGACTTCCTGAAGAAACGCTACAGAAAGGTTTTCATAATTACGCCGACTTTACAATACACTCTTGTACCTGCACCGGTTTATGACCCGGCCCTGAAAGAGTCCTATTTCCGTTTTAACCATAATGCAGATGAAAAGGCGTTGTTCATCTCCAATTCCCTTCCCTTCCCGGGCGCAGTAGTCATATTCAGTCCAGGAAGCGAGGTCATGGATATCATTGCTTCCAGATGGCGTGATATTACCCCCTGGCATCATACAAAACCTCTCCTTCAGCATGTCTTTACGGCATGCCGTTCTTCTGAAGAACGTTACATCCAGGTGCACTTCGAAAAAGGCTTTGTCACCGTCATCATTGCAGAAAAAAGGAGCCTCGTCTTCTGTAACAGCTTCGCCTGCACAGCACTTGCTGATGCAGGTTATTTCATCTTCAGCGTTCTTGAAAAAAGAGGTGTAACCAAAGACGAGACTCTGAATATCAGCGGGACCCTGGAGCCTTACAGCGAAGGGCATATCTCAATAATTAATTTTGCTGAGAATGTCAGGTTTTCTGCTCCGCTTATAAGAAAAAGTTTCAGCTACGTCATGAATGAGGTTCACCTGCACCGCTGGCTTAACCTTTTCACTGCAGCATCGTGCGAATAATCGGAGGCTCATTCAAAGGCAGGATAATAGATCCCCCCTCGGGCTTTAAAGCACGGCCTACAACTGACCTGGCGCGTGAAAGCCTCCTCAACATACTGAATAACAGGTATGACTTCACGGAGATCTCTCTCCTGGACCTCTTTGCCGGGACCGGAGCCATCAGCTATGAGTTTGCATCAAGGGGCACCAGGGAGATAGACCTGGTGGAGACCGACCGCCGTAATTGTGAATTCATAGGTAATACTGTACGCAAGCTGGGAATAAGCAATGCCCGTGTGCACCGGATAGATGTCCGGGACTTCCTGAAGGTATGCCATAAGCAGTATGACATTATTTTTGCCGATCCGCCGTATGATATACCCTGGCTCCGTGATTTACCCGGTCTGGTGTTCAGGTCAGGTGCCGTGAACGAAACAAGCCTCTTCATTCTTGAACATCCCAAAGCGTATGATTTCAAGGATGACCCGCATTTTTCAGAGCACAGAAATTACGGCAGCGTGAACTTTACTTTCTTTACCTCTCCCGTTTAGGTTTTTTTCAATGCTGCCAGCACTCTCTCAGGAGTAAATGGGACCACGAACAATCGTGCTCCGGTGGCGTCAAAGATTGCATTCCCTACAGCGGCTCCGATAGCAATAATGGCAGGTTCGCCTCCACCCTGCGGTGCCTGGTCTTTCCTGTCAAGAATGACGCAATCTATCTTTGGCACCCATGAGAACCTGGGGATATTATAAGTGCTGAAATTCCGGTCCGTGATATTTCCCCCTTCAAACTTAAGCTCTTCCGAAAATGTATATCCAAGCGCCATGGTTATGCAGCCCTCCATCTGAATAAGTGCACCCTGCGGATTGACACAGAGACCCATATCCTGGCTGCAGGCCACCCTGACAACGCTGACTTTCCCTGTGCTTTTGTCCACTTTTACTTCGACAATCTCAGCCACCCAGGTGCCCGCATCGGTTCCGCATGCTATTCCGATACCTCTTCCTGAGGGAGTTTTCCCGGGAACATAGCCAAATTTCTCAGCTGCGGACTTAAGGCAGGCTATCATCTTTTCATCCTTCAGGTTCCTGAGCCTGAATTCAAGCGGATCAACTCCTGCGGACGAGGCCATTATATCTATCTGTGTCTCACGCGCAAAAGTGTTGGTATTATTGTTGGGAGCGCGCCATGGCCCCGTGCCAAAAGGATGAACAGGATAGACAGATTTGTCCTCGCTGTAACTTGTGACCTTAGTGTTGGGCACATCATAGATTACATCTGCTCCTCTTGTACCGGCAAGATAGACGTGGTAATCCCACATGGTGATCATCCCGTTTTTGTCTAAGCCTGAATTGACTTTGACAACAGCGGCTGAATGAAATATATCGAAGAAGAACTCCTCATCACGTGTCCAGACAATCATTACCGGTTTTCCTGTCATCCTGGCGAGTTTTGCGGCTTCAAGACCCTGCAGATAAGCGCTCTTCCCTCCGAAGCCTCCCCCTACGAACGGGGTTATGACCCGTACGTTTTCACGCGCGATGCCAAGGTCCCTTACGATGCCGTCCTGGAGTCCGAAAGGCGATTGTGTCGAAGCCCAGACAGTAAGCTTGTCTCCCTCAAAGCGGGCAAGTGCCGTATGTGTCTCTATGGGCGTATGTGCAAGATAAGGATCATGATATTCATGTTCAAAAACCCTGTCACATTGTGCGCGGCCGGCTTCAATATCACCGGCGGTTCTGGAGACATTCGTCTTATACTTGCCTTTGTTGATATAATCATAGAGCGTTTTGTCACTGACCTTCATCTCATCAAATGAATAGTCTGCGTTTATCTGAACGATAGCCAGGTCAGCCTGGTCACGGCTCTCGCTAACCACAGCTATGAAATCGCCATCACGCACCACCCTGACACCTTCGATCTTTTCCGCCCCGGATGTATTAACTGAGACCAGCTTTGCACCGTGTGAAGGAGGTCTCAATATCCGTGCAAACAACATTCCCGGGAGCTTCATGTCACCGGCATATTTAGCCTTTCCCATGACCTTATCATGGGCATCGCTGTGCATCAGCGGTTTGCCTACATAGGTAAACCTGGTATAATCCTTCACGGGAGGTTTTACATCGAGATACTTCTCAAGTTTCTTTCCTTTGGCCAGTTGTGAATAGGTTACGCTGTTCTGCGGATTTTTTGCATCTGTCACCACGCCATCTTTCACCTCAAGCTGCGCGGCTGGAACGCCGAGACGTGCTGATGCCATCTCTGTAAGAACGGTCCTGGCTTCTGCCGCGGCAGCCCTCATGTTCGGTCCGAAGGCCCTGGTCGACAATGAACCCCAGGTGCCCATATCATAAGGACAGAGGTCAGTGTCTCCCATTATCATTTTTACCTTCTCAAGTGGGACACCCAGTTCATCAGCCATCTCCTGTGCAAGTGAGGTGATAATCCCCTGCCCCATTTCGATTTTACCGGTGAAGCAGGTCACCGTACCGTCTTCGGCTATCTGAAGGAAAGCATTATAGTCCTTTGTAAGGGTCCGTGCCTGTTCAGCAGGCAGGGCAAGAAGGTCGAGCGCGTTCCAGGGCTGGAAGAAAATGAATATCCCTCCGCCAAGGATTTTCATAAAGCTCCTTCTTTTCATGCCCGATGATGCTTCAGCGGATGTGCTGTTTACTTTCTTTTCTGATTTTTTCATGGCTACTTCCCTCCTTTCATTACTCTGGCAGCATCGCCAACGGCATCAATGATACGTGTGTGTGCCCCGCATCTGCAGAGGTTGTCTTCGAGGCCATCAATAATCTCCTGCCTTGTAGGCGCATCGTTTTTCTTCAGCAAAGCGACAGCGGTCAGTATCATGCCAGGGGTGCAATAACCGCACTGCAGTGCATCGTGGTCGATAAAGGCTTGCTGGACAGGATGCAGTTTGCCCTCCTCTGCAAGGCCTTCGATGGTAACGACACTCTTGCCGGCCACCTCGCTGACAGGCAGCATACATGACCGTACAGCCTCGTTATCGATCAGAACCGTACAGGCTCCGCAGAAACCTATTCCGCAGCCGAACTTGGTTCCGGTAAATCCGAAACGGTTTCTCAGTACCCAGAGGAGTAGCTGATTCGGGTCTGTAACCAGTTCCGTTTCCTTGTTGTTCAGTTTGAACCGGATTGTCTCTTCCATGTCTGATATGTCTTGTTTGTTTCACAAAGGTAATCATCCTGAGTATCAATATCCTTTAAAATAGTCTCATTATCAGTTTCAATTTCAAGCAGATCATCGGGGTGTTTTCTCAGAAGTCCTCTCAGTCCGTCGGGCTCATCAAGGCTGATGATTTCATCCCTGTATTTTTTATCTATCAGGACGGGATGCCCGCGTTTTCTTTTGTATACGGGGATTACAATGCCTTTTCCTGATCTGTCATAGGTTTCAATGACAAGGTTCATAACGGATGTTTCTGCCATTGGCTGATCGCCAAGGAACACCATTGCAGCCCGGAAGTCAGGAGGCAGGAATTTAAATCCGCATTTCACCGATGACAGCATTCCCTGCTTATAATTATCATTATAACAATGCATTACAGGGTATTTGCCAATCACTTCCATAATTTCCTTTTTGTTGGCGCCAAGTACAACCACCGTCTTTTCGACACCGGAGCAAAGAACATTTTCTATCACCTTTTCGATTATGGTCTTTCCTTTATAGGGCAGTATCATCTTAGGTGAACCCATTCTTTTTGACTCTCCTGCGGCCAGTATTATTGCCCAGATTCCGGTTGTCGGTTGTCTTTTATTTCGCACTTTTGACTTTTGACTTTAATCTTACCTCCCCTGCAATCTGTCTCCTCGCTAAAATTGCCCACTGGGCAATTTATTTACGCTCGGTCCTCTTTTGTCTTGCATGTACCAGCTGTGCCGCTATGCTCACTGCAATCTCTTCTATCGTCTTTGATCCTATCTCAAGTCCGATCGGAGTGCATATTTCCTGCCATTGTGCTTCTGTCGCCCACCTGTTTTTAATAAACTCCTCATGCATCTTTGCCACCTTGCTTTTGCTTCCCATCATGCCGACGTATGCAGCCGCAGAGCCTATGCACTGTTTCAGCGCATCGGCATCATGGTCATGCCCGCGTGTTACTATTGCAATGTATGTATCGTCATCCTTCTGTATGTCCTTCATTGCTTCTCCTATATCCCTGACAATAATATGGTCAGCCTCAGGCAGGTTATCAGGATTTGCATACTCCTTCCGGTCATCGATAACGGTCACCTCAAAATCAAGCAGTCTTCCGAGATGCGACAATGCTCTTCCGATATGTCCTGCTCCGGCGATCACGAGCCCCGGAAGTGGAAAAACGGGTTCAAGAAAGAACCTGGCCGACTGCTGTTCTCCGGGAACAGGGAGGTCAAGCTCCCGGTATCCCGTGCTCATCTGAGACGAAAGAATGCTTTCAACCTCATTCTTAATTCGTTCCTTAAAGTGGTCGGATAGCTGAATTTCTGACCCCCTGGTGGCCCAGTAACGTCTGATCATGACATGAGGCTCTCCCCAACCGATTACTTTAGTTACAAGGACCCCGGGGCAACGTGAGGCCAGGGCTTCCTGCATCGCTTGAAAAACCGGGAGACTGCTGATTGGATCACCGTCGACAAGTACAGAAATAGTCCCGCCGCAGACTGCAGCGTCCTTGTTTGTAATATCGTTGTCAAGTGAAAAGACCAGGTATGCGGATTCTTTGGTTAAGGAGCATTTACCCGCATATTCCTGCACTTTGCTTTCGACAATTCCGCCTCCTACCGTGCCGGCTATCAGGGAATTGTTTTTAAATAACGCCGAGCTTCCGGGTTTCTGGGGAGTTGAACCCATCGTTCCGGTAACTGTGGCAAGAACAAGTCCCTGTGGCTGTTGTGCCGTTTCCGTGATGCGGGAGTAAACGTTTTTCATAGGTCTGTTTGTACGGGGAAACTGTAAAAACAAATTTATTTATTTTGATGATAAGAAAAATGAATTAATTTTGCCTCGCTTTTGGTGCGGTAGTTCAGTTTGGTTAGAATAACGGCCTGTCACGCCGTGGGTCGCGGGTTCGA
>CAWKJD010000004.1:0-203817 GCA_963849945.1 uncultured Bacteroidales bacterium
TCCATCACAGCAAACTGCGTAACGGTAAAAAACAGTAAACAAGACAAAAGGAAAAAGACAAAAGTTACCTCCCAGGTCCTTTTCAGTGACTCTATTGCCTACTGCCTATTGCCTATTGCCTGACCTCTCATTTCTCCTTATAATCTTGTGACTTTTGTCTTTTGTTTTTCCCAGACCTTCAGACTTCAGATTTCTATGATAAAACCAAACGTTCTTTGAAAAGATTTTCTGGCTGATATTCATAACCACGTTTGATGACTGCACCCTCAGACTTTTTCTAACAGAACAACATTCTCTACGTGGAAGGTCTGCGGGAACATATCCACGGGCTGCACCCGCGTTACCGTGTAAGCTGATGAAAGCAGGTCAATATCGCGGGCCTGCGTGGCAGGATTACAGCTGACATAGACTATCCGCCTGGCACCTGACCTCAGTATGGCACCGACAACGTCAGCGTGCATTCCTGCCCGGGGAGGGTCAGTGACAATGACGTCAGGCCTGCCCCTTTCAGCAAAAAGAGCATCCCCCAACACATCCTTTATGTCACCGGCAATGAATGCGGCATTGTCTATATTATTTATCGAAGCATTAATATTCGCATCCGCAACAGCCTCCTGTATATACTCTACAGCTGTCACTGAAGCAGCGCCGGAGGCAAGGTAACAGGCAATGGTTCCTGTCCCGGTATAAAGATCATAAACATTCTCTTTACCGGTCAGTCCTGCGAACTCCCTGACTACCTGATACAGCCTGGCGGCCTGCCGGCTGTTGGTTTGATAGAATGACTTCGGACCCACCCTGAACCTGAACCCGTTCATCGTCTCAGTAATAAATTCATTACCTGCATAGTGAACCGGCGTCTGGTCCGCCAGACTGTCGTTATGCTTTGTGTTGATGACATACCAGAGGGATGTTATCTCCGGAAATTTCGCGGAAATATGCTTCAGGAGCTCTTTTCTTGCATCAGCCTGATTTTCGGCCATTACCATGATTGCCATGATTTCACCGCTACTGGTGATCCGCAGGATGAGGTTGCGCATGAAACCTTTATGATCCTTTAGGTAATAGAACTTCAGGCCGCGGGAGATGGCGTACCTCCTCACTTCATTACGGATGGCATTCGAAGGCTCCGGCAAAAGAAGGCACTCCTGGATGTCCAGGACTTTATCATATATTCCGGGAACATGAAAGCCGAGAGCAGGCGATGACTCAATCTCCTTACCTCCGGCTATTTCATCGCGTGTCATCCATCGTCTGTCAGAAAAAGTGAACTCAAGCTTGTTCCGGTAGAAATACTCGTTCTCCGATCCTATGATAGGATTTATTTCAGGTATGGATGTATGGCCGATGCGGGTCAGGTTATCCTTAACCTGCTTTTCTTTATAAAAGAGTTGTTTCTCGTACGGAAGATGCTGCCACCGGCAACCGCCGCATACCCCGAAGTGACGGCATGGCGGTTCTATCCGGTCAGGCGAGGGGTTTGTCACTGCGACAGCGACACCTTCCATATAACGTTTTCTCTTCCTTGTGATCCTGACATCCACAATGTCACCAGGTATCATGCCAGGAACAAAAAGGACCATATCATCAACCCTGGCGATGGCATTACCCTCCGACCCTATGTCTGATATTTTTATGCCCCTGAGCGTGGGCAGTGGCTTCTTTCTTCCCACCTCGCTACCTGTATGTTTTAAAGAATGTTAATCCTGCAAGTCCTGCCGGGATTATACCCTCTGAGTGATCCAGGTCCTGCAAAGGCACATACAGGCATGTTAGTGCATTGCAGCCCGCATCGATCATAGCAGCATGCATTCTTTCAGATAATGCCGGCATGACATAAGTGTCGGCGGTGCCATGAAGGAATAACAGGGGCACACTTGTGTTCCAGCCCGCGATGCTGTTGGCGGTCAGGGCATCACGCACTCCCTGATAAACAGGCGAGAATGCGTATCCGCTTATATAGTCTGCCCTGAAAAGTTCCGCGATGCTGCCGGTAAGCTGAGCGTTGATCTGTTCTGATGAATGCATCCCGTCATAAAGACCGGGAATGCGCGAGGCATAAGGCTCATTGTAAATATCTGTGAGGGGATTCGAAAACAAATCGTATTCAGAGTATGCATAGGAAATGTACCCCAGGAAGACAGGCATGGGATATTCAGTAAGACTCAATACTGATGCATTGAAGTAGTTCAAATCATACGGCCCTGCGCCACACGAGGCAGCCTTAACATTGAATTCCGATTTGTAATTCTTATCAAGCTCTTCGAGTAATGCCAGTGTTGCCCATCCGCCCTGCGAATAACCCAGAAGGAAATATTCATTGCTGACCGTGATACCTTTGGCTACATCCTCGTCAAACTCTCCAAGGGCATAAAGCATGTCGATGATGGTCTGAACAGTCAACTCCTTGTGCAGGTAAGGATGAGCCATCTGATCTGATGCGCCGAAGCCTAGATAATCGGTCATTACAACCACATACCCAGTGGAGGCTACATATTCAATCAGCTGATACAGAACTCCCTCGGGATCAACCGAAGGTGCTTCAGAATGAAGAGTGTTTGTGCCGTTCTGATAAGTTAACACCGGGTAAGCGCCGGAAACAGTGGGTATTGCTACCAATCCTGATGCAACAACATCCTGGCCTTTAAAAGTAGTATTATATGAAATGGAGTAAACATTAACCCCGCTTTGCACATCTGGTATTATTCCGGCAATTTCAGGGTACTGGGTTGCGGCAACAGTGAGAATTGAGACTATGTTATCTTTTGTCCGCATTAACTCAAGTGTACTTGATACAAGGTAAGTGTTATCGTCGAACGGATTTGGTTCCTTCTTGCTGCACGACTGCATCATTAATAAGGGCAACAGAGCAGGCGCCAGTGCCAGTATTTTCAGTATGCTTTTCATGACTTCCTGTATACAGGACAAAGATACGGGAAATATGGTTGCACGGGCATGCAGCATGGGGCATGGGGCTTAAGGAAGTCGGCAGTCAGTCCGCAATGAGGATTTGCGATTTGCGATTTGCGATTTGCGATTATCCTGAAGACTGTAAGACCACAAGACCGCAAGCCCGCAAAACACATTTTTTTCTACCTTTGCAACTTCAACATCCCATCCGATGGTCTCCGTCAATAATGTATCTCTCCTTTTTGGCAGTTTTGTGCTTCTTGATGATGTGTCATTCCTTATCACCAGGCAGGAGCGCATTGGACTGACAGGCAGGAACGGCGCAGGCAAATCAACACTGATGAAGATCATCGCCGGATTGCAGGATCCCACGTCAGGCTCAATAGAGCGTCCGAGGGAGCTGACTGTAGGTTATCTCGAGCAGCAGATGAAGGTGTCTGATACAACCACTGTGCTGGAAGAGACTCTGACCTCCTTTACTGAGCTTAAGGCGCTTGAGAAGGAGGTGGCTGAATGTACCCTCCAGGTGGCTGAACGGTCTGATTATGAGAGCGAAAGCTACCGCCAGATTTGTGACAGACTCCACGTAGCCAATGAGAGATACCGCATGCTTGGCGGAAACGACTATGTGTCAGTCACCGGTCAGACGCTGACAGGCCTCGGCTTCAGCCAGTCGGATTTCAACAGGCCGACACGTGAGCTGAGCGGCGGATGGCGCATGCGCGTCGAACTCGCCAAAATACTGTTAAAAAAACCTGACCTGATACTCCTTGACGAGCCCACCAACCACCTCGATATAGAATCAATACTGTGGCTTGAGAGTTTCCTGATGACATACCCCGGCGCAGTCATTCTCGTCTCCCATGACCGCACCTTCCTTGACAATGTCACCAGGCGAACTATTGAAATCAGCCTTGGCAAGATCTACGACTATAAGGTCCCTTACACAAAATACACTGAACTCAGGCGAGAGCGCCGTGAACAACAGATTGCTGCATACCGGAACCAGCAGAAGATGATAGAGGACACCGAAAAGTTCATAGAACGGTTCCGGTATAAGCCTACAAAGTCCGTCCAGGTGCAGAGCAAGATCAAGCAGCTGAAAAAGCTTGAACGCATAGAGATTGAGGAAGAAGATAATTCAGCTATCAATATACGCTTCTCCCCGGCTCCGCGCTCAGGCACCGTGGTCGTTGAGGCAGACGAAGCGTCAAAACGCTTTGGCGATCATCTCGTGCTTGACAGGGTATCGCTGAAAATCGAAAGAGGAGAGAAAGTTGCCTTCGTGGGGCGCAACGGCGAAGGAAAGACGACGCTGTCGCGAATGATTCTCGGGCAGCTTGACCATGAGGGAATTATTAAAAGGGGACATAACGTCAGCATCGGGTATTTTGCCCAGAACCAGGACGAGCTTCTTAATAATGAGCTGACAGTCTACGAAACGGTTGATAAAATAGCCAGAGGCGACATCCGCACGAGGCTGCGCGATATCCTCGGCGCCTTCCTCTTTCGTGGCGATGACGTAGACAAAAAGGTAAAGGTGCTCTCAGGCGGCGAACGCTCCAGGCTGGCAACAGTACAGCTTCTGCTCGAGCCTTATAACCTGCTGCTGCTTGATGAGCCCACAAACCATCTCGATATTCGCTCAAAAGACGTCCTGAAAAAAGCTCTGACAAAGTTCGATGGCACATTAATTGTGGTTTCTCATGACAGGGATTTTCTCGACGGGCTGGTGAACAAGGTTTACGAGTTCCGGGATAAAAAGATAAAGACACACCTGGGAGGTATTGCCGAGTTCCTCTTGTCGAGAAAGATTGAGTCGCTGAAAGAGCTGGAGAAGAAAGATATTCCTAAGCCTGCAGCCAGAGTTAATGCTGCGGAAGAGAAAAGCCCTCCGCCGCTGAACAGCAAGATGCGGTACCTTGAGAAGAAGGAGACGGAACGCGTTTACCGGAGACTGCGAAGGCAGACAGAGGAGAGCGAAGCGGAAATAACCCTCCTGGAGAAGGAGATCGCTGACATGGATGCCAGACTAGCGTCCGGCGACACTGCGGTGGTGAGCGATCCGGCATTCTATGGCAGCTATGAAGAGAAGAAGAAGAACCTTGACAGCCTCATGCAACGATGGGAGAAAGCGCACAGCGAGCTCGAGGAGTTCATGTCAGAATATATGAATACCGATGATCATCTTTGAAAGAAAATACCCGGTCAATGTCTTTGACACTGACATCACCGGGAGGCTCAGTCCCGGCGCGCTGTTCAACTATTTCCAGGATCTGGCCGGCAGGCATGCATCACACCTCGGTTTCGGGCGTGAGCACCTGATGACAAACGGTTTCTTCTGGGTGCTGTCAAGGATGACGGTCAAGATCGAACGCATGCCGGTGACGTGGGATGAGGTCACAGTGCGCACATGGCCTCGCGGCACAGACGGCATCTTTGCACTCCGTGATCTCGAAATGTATGACCCGGAGGGGAAAAGGCTTGCAGGTGCGTCATCATCATGGGTGATAGTCGATTATATGACCCGAAAGGTTCAGCGTCCTGACAAGGCATTATCATTCATGAACGCGCATTTCCCTGATCAGAGAGCTCTTGACACAAACGCGGGCAAGGTACCTCCCTTGCCTCCCGGAGAACACAAAGTGACCAGGCTGAAGGCAAAACTCGATGACATCGACGTAAATCTTCATGTAAATAATGCCCGGTATATTCACTGGGTCATGAACTGCTACGAGCCTGAGTTCATAACCACCCACACCCCTGACACAATAGAGGTCAACTATCTGTCGGAAGGACACAGGGATGATACTGGTAAACATCATTACTGAGAATGGCGGCGAAAGTTCTGCATCATACATTCACTCTATTGTAAGAGAGAATGATAGAACGGAGCTTTGCCGGCTCAGGATAAACTGGAGAGAAAGTGAGAAATAGAATCTTTATTACCTTTAGGGCATGTTAAAACGATTTACTGTTAAAAATACTGCACTTTTAGCCGCAGCGATCATTCTGGCGCTTGCCTCATCATGCTCTCTGCAGCAGAAGAGTGCCACAGACACCAAAGATCTGTCGTATATCTATAATCCTTCCAAGAACCTCTTCAAACCCGATATCTCAGTCTTCAATGAGGATGCTGAAACTTCTGTTTTGTCTATTGGCATCCCCAGGAGTCAGTTTCAATTCAGTGAAGCTAATCCCGAAGGGGTGGCCAAGGCCTCAATACTACTCTCTGTTAAGCTCTTTGATAATACTCTCGGGGGAATTCTGTCAGATACGGCCCAATTCAAGTATGATCTGAGCCGTGATGAGTTTGGCGGCCAGTATGTCATCCACGTCCCTCTGAAAGCCTACGAAGGCAAATCGTATTCGGTGGAAACAAAGATCATAGACCTTATCAGGCAGCGAACGGTCCAGACATTCACTGATTTTGAGCGGACAGGCAGATACAGCAGGCTGAACTACAAGATACGTGACTACTTCAGCGGCAATGAGCTGCAAAGTAATGTTATTAAAAGGGATCAATATATTAATATTCTCGCTCCATCGTTACAACTAGACACGTTATGGCTCTTCTATTACAAGGCTGTCAAAGAGCTACCTGCACCTCCATCGACCGTGCTTCCCGAGGTGACTCTTTCTCCGGAGCCTGAGACGATAATACCACTGGTTTATTCAGACACCCTGCCAATGATGTTCCCGCGCGAAGGCATCTACCTATTTTCACCTGACAGTCTCATACGCGAAGGGTTAGTGCTGTTTAATTTCGGTCCTGACCATCCCACGATGACCAGCCCGGAAACAATGGTACCTCCCCTGGCATATTTTGCCACACCAGACGAGATGGATACACTGCGGACGGCGGAGAAGCCAAAACTTGCACTTGATCAGTTCTGGCTTAAACGAACGGGAGGCAGCATCGAAAGGTCAAAAGAACTTATAAGGATCTACTATAACCGGACACTGTTCTCCAATTACTACTTCAGCTCTTACAAGGCCGGATGGCTGACTGACAGGGGAATGATATACATAATGTACGGACCGCCTGACAAGCTGTACAAGAATACCGAAGGCGAGAGCTGGGGTTTCAGGAAACCGCCCGTGAAAAGCCGGTGGGGATCACAGTACACCGTTGCTGATGAGTTTCTGTGGTTTAACTTCCATAAACAGACAAACATCTTTTCAGACAATGATTTTGTCCTGAACAGGGCCTCCACCCCCATCAGCTACTGGGATATTGCTGTGGCAAAATGGCGTGAAGGCAAGGTTTTCCGACTTGATAATCCCGAAGAGCTAAAATGATGTATAGCGAAAAAGAATTTATATTCGGCATGCATCCTATCATGGAAGCCATAAAAGGAGGCAAACAGATAGATCGCGTTCTTGTGCGGCAGGGCCTGCGGGGCGAATTGTATCATGAGCTGATGAAGCTGGTAAACGAGAAGGGAGTGCCATGGCAGGTTGTACCTCAGGAAAAGCTCGACTACATTACCCGCAAGAATCACCAGGGAGTCATTGCATGGCTTTCAGCGATAGAGTTTCAGGATTTAGAGAATCTGGTTCCTCACATCTTTGAGGAAGGCAATGAGCCGCTGCTTCTGATGCTTGACGGTGTCAGCGATGTACGTAATTTCGGAGCCATCGTCCGATCAGCTTCGTGTCTTGGAGCGCATGCAGTTATCATTCCTGAGAAAAACTCGGCAAGGATATCTGCTGATGCTGTGAAGGCATCGGCCGGTGCGTTGAACACTTTTCCGGTATGCAGGGTGCAAAGCATTACCAGATGCCTTACTTATCTCAAGGAATCAGGCATCAGGGCTGTTTCGGCCACTGAAAAAGCCGGAAGCAAGATTGACGGGGCAGTGCTGACCGGACCACTGGTGATTATCCTTGGCTCTGAGGAAAAAGGTATAAGCCGCGAACTGCTGGGGATGTCTGATATGAAGGTCTCCATTCCGATCTCAGGAGCAATCAGTTCTCTTAATGTGTCAGTCTCAGCAGGTATTGTACTATACGAAGTGAAGAGGCAAAGGGGTTGACCCTCAGACTTTAGACTTTCGACTTTCAGACTTTCGACTTTCAGACTTGTCCGATTATCCCCTTTACCCGGTCATCCAGATGCTTCTGGTCAGCTGCAAAAGAAGCTATACCGGCAAGTGTAAGGAGAGTATCGAGTGCCAGCTCCCCGGAGACGACCCTCTCTCTCCACGAAGAGACAACGGGTATCTTACTTTCAGCTGCAATACGCTCATTATCAGCACTGTTCATTCGGGGAAACATATCTCCCAGTCCTGCCTCATGCGCCCTTATCACCAGTTCCTCACCTGTGGAGGGCATGTACCTGTCAAGCGCCTGGCCGAAATCAATGACACTTCGCGGTACCTCCCAGAACTTTTCAATACCTAAGCCTTTCGCTGTCTCGTTGAGAGGCACGTCATAGTGGGTACCCAGGCGGCTGTTAAAGATGCCGCTCAGTGATTTCCGTCCTGCAGCCGCAACCTTGGGCGGTATTGTGTAAACATCAGCGCCGGCGAGAAGCTCAAGCTGGGTATAGTTCCTCAGGCTTGCCGCGATCTGTTTCGTCCGCCACTTATTGCCTGCCGATAACCGTGTCACCCATGTCTGTGATGAAAGCAGAGCGTTCTCACCCGCACCGCTGCCGTCACCCAGTTTATTATCAGCTATCAGTGCTCCTATCCTGCCAAGGAAGACATTCAGGTAGTCGGGCCTGGCCACCATTGCCACCAGAACATTTTGCCGTGCGCTGAACTCAAGTGTAAGGTTTACCCTGACACCCTTTTCGTGCAGGCGCCGTGCCCCGATGAGACCTTCCGGTGTGTAGGGGACTTTGACAATGAACTGCTCAGGACTGATTTCCCTGAAGCGCAGTCCATAAGCAACTATTCCTTCAATATCATGTGCGGTGCCGGTATGCAGTTCGACGCTTACCATACCTCCGAATTTCTTCGCCAGGCGCAGGCCATGGCGGGCGTTTAGTATGAAAGCAATCTCCTTTATCTGCTCGCTGACCGGCAGATGCTTCACGAGATCGACCGCCGATGGAATGAAATCGTCATAGATGCCTTTCTGTATCTCATTATTGAGCAGGGTGTTGTTTGTCGTCAGCGCAGTCATCTCCGCGCACCAGTTGGCCTCTGCCTCAATCATATCACCGGTGTCAAGCCATAACTCAGTACCTGTGGCGCGCAGTGATTGCCAGAACGGATCATGCCTGACTGTGACCGGTGTGTCTTTTATTCCGGATTTGATGAATCTGCTTAATCGTTCATTGTAACTTGTATTCATGTCTGAGGAATTTGGGAGTTTACTTTTTCAATGCTTCGAAATCCGTTCCTGCCGGATTCTGGAAAGTTTTGAGGCCGAACTGGCCAACTACAGCAAATATGTAATCCATGATATCCGATTGAACGGCTTCATAGGCGACCCATTGGTTTATCTTGCTGAAACAGTATATTTCTACCGGCATCCCTGTCTCTGTTACAGGCATATCGCGAACCATGACCGGAAGTTTTGAATCTATATGCCTGTGTTTGCTAAGGTATTCGGTGATATAGGCCCTGAAAGCCCCGAGGTTTGTGAGTGAAGTTGCTTCTCCCTCCTTCAGAGAGCTGATCTGTTCGCCGTTTTCCTTATGCCATCTCTCCATAAACAGTTTCTTGCCTACCCTGTCAAGAAGCTCTGGCGTAAGAAAAGTAATGGATCTCACATCTATCCTTATTTCGCGCTTAATACGCCTCACCCCTGCCTGTTCCATTCCCTTCCAGTTCTGGAATGATTCCGAGGTAAGTGCATAGGTTGGCACTGTCATTATTGTCTTGTCAAAATTTTCGACCTTTACAGTATAAAGCGTTATATCCTTCACTGTACCGTCAATGTTCCTCCCCGGAATAGTTATCCAATCGCCAAGCTGGATCATGTGATTTGTTGCGAGCTGAATACTTGCAACCAGTCCAAGGATCGTATCCTTAAACACCACGGCCAGCACTGCCGTGGCAACGCCCAGCCCGGTGACGACATTATTAAAGGGTACCCTGAACAGGACGGAAGCTATCACCAGTGCTCCTGCAAATGCCAGTAGCACCTTTACAACCTGAATATATGGCTTGATCGACCGGCCGCTTGCTATTGGCTTCATCAGGTACACCTGATGCCAGCCCTCTACAAATGCCGATACTGACAGTGTGGCAAGAACAACAATATAAACTGCTGTCGTCTTATGCACGGCAGTGAGCCAGCCCAGGCTATCCTTCAACAGCCATGATGCGATAAAGTATACTACCAGGCCCGGAACAATCCATGCGAGCCTATGAAACATCCTTGTTTCCAGGAACTTGTCGTCATAGGCAGATTTTGATCTTTTTACCGCGAAGGGAACCACCCTCATGATAATGAGTTGTGCGAAAATCTTGGAAAGCCATGCAATGATAAACACTGCCAGAACCAGGATGAGGGTGCTCATCCATGAGATCGTTCCTGCTGACAATCCCAGGTTTGCAAGGAAACCCCTGACAAGCAACGTGGGATCAACCGAATGAAACATCTTTCTGTTCTTTAATTTCCGGCTGTTAAATTACGAATTATCTTTTTTTATGCACCCTCTTTTGTATCTTTACCATACTAAACTATTAAATAATGAGATTAATACCGGTTTGCCTGATGCTTGCCCTGTCGCTTACAGCCCCTGCACAGCTGGCATTTGATGATTATTTCACTGACCGGACCATGCGATTTGATTTTTTGCTTGCCGGAAACAGTACCTCAACAAAGGTTTATCCAGTCTCCTTCAGGGAAGAGCCATACTGGGGAGGTTCACTTACGAATCTTACTGACAAATTCAATTTTGGCAATTTCAGGTATGAGGTCTTTGATGCAGCAACAGGAACCCTCATCTATTCGCGCGGTTTCTGCACCCTTTACCAGGAATGGCAGACAACTGCTGAAGCCAAAAAGATCGAAAAGAGTTTTCAGGAAGTTGCTACTTTCCCTTTCCCAAAGAACAAGGTCAATTTTGTACTGAGCATACGTGGCCGTGATGGACTGTTCAGCAAACTTTATGAGACAGCAATTGACCCGGCAAGCTATTTCATCACCAGGGAAAAGACTGACGCCGCACTTGCCACAAAAATAGTCGGAACCGGTGACCCTCACACATCATTTGACATTGCATTCATTGCTGAGGGTTATACTAAAGAGGAAGCCGGCAAATTCAGGTCAGATGTGAAGCGGCTTGCTGATATCCTCTTCCAGGAAGCTCCCTTTGACAAATACCAGGACCGGATAAATATATGGGCAATAGAGGTTCCCTCACAGGAGTCCGGGACGGATGTTCCCGGTGAAGGCATTTATGTCAATACCGCACTGAACTCAAGCTATTATACTTTTGATATCGACCGCTACCTCACCACACAGGATATCAGTGAAGTAAACGATTATGCCGCCGCTGCACCCCATGATCAGATAGTTGTGCTTATTAACAGCCCGAGATATGGCGGTGGCGGTGTATATAACTATTACAGCGCCGTGACAGCCGATCATCACTTTACTCCCCAGGTTTTCACTCACGAGTTCGGACACGGGTTTGCAGGACTGGCTGATGAGTATTACAGCTCAGAGGTTGCCTATGAGGATTATTATCCCCTTGACGTGGAGCCATGGGAGCCTAATATCACTACCCGGGTTAATTTTGATTCTAAGTGGAAATCTCTGATAGCCAGGTCTGTGCCTGTCCCCACACCAAACGAAAAAAAGTATATCGGTGTCACAGGATTGTTTGAAGGAGGAGGTTACGCGGCCAAAGGTATTTATCGCCCGTCATTTGACTGCCGCATGAAGAGCAACGAAGCAGATTCGTTTTGCGCGGTATGCCAGGATGCAATTGAGAAAATGATACTGTTTTACCTCAAATAGCTGCTCTCTCCCGGAATTCTGAATTTTTAAATAACCACGGTATCGAGGTTGACCTCCCGCAGAAGGAGGCTCATCTTCTCGAGAGTCACAGCATCACCCATTTTAATGACACACCCTCCCTTATAGTGGGTCAGAAAAGCGCATTGTTCGGCCTGTACCTCATCATGGCCACACACATCGACAAGTGATTTTATGACATGGTCAAATGAGTTGATTTCATCATTTATGAGAAGCAGCGATTTCTCTTCCTCCTGCCCCCTCATTTTTCCCCATGGAAATGGTGCTCCTTTTGTCATTGCAGTTTATTTAATAATTCCTTTGCTGCCTCAACAGGTATCTCCTTCATGCCTATGTATGCTGCAACCCTCGCTGTGCTGTAGCCGTTACGTATAAGCAGTGAAACATACTCTTCGGCGCTTTCAAAAGTAATAAAATTCCCAATAAGTAATATCGTCTCTCCAAGTGAGTTTTTAATCAAGTCCAATCCCCTTGCGCCTGCCAGCAGCTCTATCCTTTCAATAACATCAGGCTTAATGGGCTTTGCCGAGCGCATGGCCTCAGCTCTGAAGGTCAGTGTTCCCACAGGAAGGGTGTCTGCGACCGGCAGATCTTTTTGTTCGCTGACTTGCGGCACATTACCCGGAAATGGTTTCATTGCCCATTCTTTTTCAAGCAGTGCGGCCCTTTCCATAGATATCCTGACCTCATCCATCAGGGCAATTATGAAGGCATCTGATAAACCTTCACCCCGGACTTTTGCAAGAGCCTGTATGGCAGCCTCATGGGTCCGGAATAAGCCTGTATAGTAAAAGTTTACGCCGTTCTCAGGCTTTCGCTTTGCATAAAGCGGATATAATCCTTTGAACAGTGAAGGCGGCACAGGATTTTTATACGCAGCAAGCTGAATTGTGTATACAAGGCCGGCAGGTAACCTGATATCCACAGGAATTGGATTTGTGTTGCTGTAGGCAGGTTCAGCAAGCACGGCAAACTGATAATATGCAGGTGTCGGTGAGGGTTGCGGCGATACCGGATTTTCCTCAGGCAGATCCTTTTCAGGCTGTTCAATTGCGAGGAAAGCCTTGTCAGCTGCAGCCTGTTTTGTTGCTGCTTCGCTCTCAAGCTCCGCAGCTATACTCTGAAGCACCTCCTGTTTTTCCGGTGCTGAAGTCTGCATTTCTTTCCTGATACCTTGTGCAAGGCGTGTAAGAGAGTCTGCGCTGTACTGAAGCTTCACGGCCCTTGCCAGCTTTAATTCATATTCTTCAGGTACAGTTGAGATCTCCGTATTCCTTTCAGCCGTGCCCTGTTCAACAGGAACTGTTACCTGATTTGCCGTCTCTTCGCTCTCCGCTCTACTCTCTGTCCTCTCTTCTTTACGCTCTACACTCTTCTCTTCAGGCTCTACTTTAAATACCTCCTGCTCCTTTTCCAATGCACCCAGCTTCTTGTTGCACTCATCAAGGTATTTTGCCACTTCATATTCTATAGCGACCTTTTTGCCGGCATTCTTCACGAACGTCAGAAATGCATCTGAGGCTTGTGGGAAGCTGCCGTTCATCTGCAGGGCACGACCGTAGTAGAACCATACATCTGCAGGCACACTCTTGATATTGACGGAGCCGTTGATTGCAGATCCGAGAAGAGTAACGGCACGTGGTATATCATTATCCAGTTTGACAAGACAGGCACCTGTATAATACTTGTACAACGGATCACGTGAATAGAGAAGCAGAAGTCCGTTAAATTGATTATATGCCTTTTCGTAGTCGCCTGTTTCCCATGCGGCCATGGCTTCACTCTTTGATGGCCTGGTGGTGCCGTCCTGACCACTGACTGACAGAACTGAAAAATGCAAGGTCAGGACCATAATCATGGATATCAGACAGGCCTTCATGTTAATAACTCTGACGAAGAAATTTTTTACAGTAAATGATAACTTCATACCTTTACGCATCTGAACAAAAATACTAAAAAGTCATGACTCAGCTTACAGAAGGGATGCCTGCTCCGCAATTCGAGGGCAAGGATCAGAATGGAAATTCAATCAAGCTCAGCAATTACATCGGCAGAAAGGTTGTACTCTATTTTTACCCTAAGGATAATACACCGGGTTGCACAGCGGAAGCATGCAGTCTCAGGGACAATTATAAAGAACTGATTGATAAGGGCTTTGTGGTGCTTGGCGTCAGTCCCGACAATGAGAAATCACACAAAGGATTTGCTGAAAAGTTCAGCCTGCCCTTCCCCCTGATAGCTGATCCGGAGAAAAAGATACTGACCGCGTACGGAGCTTATGGTGAGAAGGTCATGTATGGAAAGAAAGTTACGGGTGTTATACGTACAACCTTTATCATTGATGAAAAGGGGAAAATTGAAAAAATCATAAAGAAGGTTGACACAAAAGAGCACGCTCCGCAAATATTCAAGCTTTACTCTAAATAACTGATAACGGAATAATTATGGAACGAAAAGAAGTTAACAAGGACAAACTAAAGGCGCTTGAGGTGACACTGGGTAAAATCGAAAAGGATTTCGGTCGTGGCACCATCATGAAACTCGGAGACCATGCCATTGACAATGTGCAGGTTATATCGACCGGTTCTATCGGTCTCGACGCCGCACTGGGCATCGGCGGCCTTCCAAGGGGCAGGGTTGTTGAAATATACGGGCCTGAGTCGTCAGGAAAAACCACACTTGCTATTCATGCCATCGCTGAGGCACAGAAGGCAGGTGGTATTGCCGCTTTCATAGATGCAGAGCATGCATTTGACAGGTTCTATGCCGAGAAACTGGGTGTGGATGTGGGAAACCTGCTTATCTCCCAGCCGGATAACGGTGAGCAGGCGCTTGAAATAGTTGATCACCTGATCAGATCCGGTGCCCTTGACATTGTTGTCATTGACTCTGTTGCTGCTCTGACACCCAAGGCTGAAATTGAAGGTGAGATGGGCGATTCAAAGATGGGTCTGCAGGCACGACTGATGTCGCAGGCGTTGCGCAAACTTACGGCCAATATCAATAAGACCAATACCACATGCATCTTCATAAACCAGCTAAGGGAAAAGATAGGTGTCATGTTCGGCAATCCCGAGACCACAACCGGAGGCAATGCCCTTAAGTTCTATGCCTCCATCAGGCTCGATATAAGGCGTATGAACCAAATCAAGGAGGGCGATGACGCTGTCGGTAACCGCGTTAAGGTCAAGGTGGTGAAGAACAAGCTGGCGCCGCCATTCAGGAAGGCTGAGTTTGATATTTTATTTGGCCAGGGTATCTCACGTACCGGTGAGATCGTCGATCTGGGTACCGACTTTAATATAATTAAGAAGAGTGGGTCATGGTTCTCCTATGGTGATACCAAGCTCGCCCAGGGGCGTGATGCCGCAAAGAAGATCCTTGAAGATAATCCCGAGCTTGCCGATGAGATCAGGGGAAAGATCGCGGAACAGCTGAAGGAGAAGGTGAAATAATAAATAGTAGAGGCGTAGCATCCTACACCTCTATACTTAATTTATTAAGACCGTTCAGATTACCTGTTGATCAATAATTTCTGATTAAGCGATCTGTCGCCGGTTTTAACCGTCACCATATAAATTCCTGAAGGCAGATCGACATTCATCTGAATTCTTTCACCCTCAAGGGCATCGGTATAAACGACCCTCCCATTCAGGTCAGAGATGGTAAGTTTAACCGGCCTCTCCTGCATATCTGAAAAATCGATGATGAAGTCGCCGGCACCCGGATTGGGGTACAATTTGAACCACGATCTGACCTCCATGTCGCCTATATCCGTTGTGCTTGAAGTAAAAGCCTGCGAATACATATGTCCCCACCGGCCCGATGCATTCCTGGCCCGGAGGTATAGTACATGATTGCCGACAGTTACACCTGTCAGGCTGACTGTAAAAGTGGCAGCCACCTTGGTACCCGGTACGGGAATGTTATATATCGTTCCTTTTCCGAAACCCGGATCATTGTCGAGGAAATATTCTATGGCGGTTACATTGGCGGTTGCTGCCGGCTCGGCCTTGAATATATAAAAAACCTGCTGGCTGGAAGGACTCCACCGGCCTGTGTTGTCACGGGTTCTCAGCACAATCATGTGAAACCCCTGAACCAAAGAATTGATATCAACATTGAAAACCAGCTCCAGCTTATTTGCAGGTGTTGTTATGGGAATGGTGACTGCAGAACCGAAGCCGGGTTCAGTGTCAATAAAGTACTCCGCTCTGTCGATCTTGCCTGCCGCATCGCCTTGAGACCTGTAAACGTAAAATACCCGTTCAAAGGAAGAGCTCCAGCGGCCAAGATTGTCGCGGGTTCTGATAATCATCATGTGAAATCCCTGCGACAGGGCACTTATATTGACATTGAAACTCAGTTCCAGTTTGTTTGCCGGAGTGGCTATTGGAACACTGACCGCAGAACCGAAACCCGGGTCGGTGTCAATAAAGTATTCCGCCCTGACAATTTTGCTATCTGCCGTGCCCTGAGACCTGAAGACATAAAAGATCTGCCTGAGACCCACGCTCCACCGGCCCTTGTCGTCACCCGCCCTGTAAACCAACATATGAAATCCCTGAGTGAGCGCACTTATGTTCACAGAATAGGTCAGTGATACATTGTTGGCCGGTGTGGATATCGGTATATTAACACCCTTCCCGAAGCCGGGGTCTGTATCTATGAAATATTCTGCCTTGTTTATCTTCTGCCCTGTGCACAGTAATGCAGCAGACAGAAGTACCAGTATGGAAACTACTCTTTTCATCGCTGAGCGATTGAAAGCCTATTTTCCTGATTTTATCTTGATGGTGCATGCCAGCCCCAGGTTGGAATAAGCAGTACCGGGGATTGTGGCTTCATATATATGCGGCAGGTTGGGTACGCCCGACAGAACGTAGGGTGTCGGACCGCCAAAAACACCGCAGTCTGCCCCGCTGACACCAGTGCCAATGGCAGGTGAACCGGTTTTCAGCTTCCACTTGGCATCATCACTGTAATTCAGTGAGCCGCTGAAATCGACAAAGACATTGGCCATGACCACATTATACTGGTTACCATTGGCATTGGTTCCGGCAATAGCAAAAATGTTGTTATTGATGGCGTTTCCTGTGTTTACTGTTATACCATAAGTTGAATTGGTAATGATGTTGTTTGCAATGCTCGCATTATAAGCATCGATTGGAGGACCATAACCATAAGTGCAGACATTGTTGACAATCTGCAAATTACCACTTGATGATCCACAAGAAATCTGGCCTAAAATTATATTATTGGAAATAACCGAATTGGTAATTTTATAACCATAACTTGACATCATGATTGAGTTTATGTAGTTCTGAAGGATGAGCATATTATTGACATCCGATCTATTATAAATATATGATACGTTGCATCTGATAATACTAATATCATTAACGAAAAGATTAATATTGTTTTTTAAGATGCATCCTGTAATAATGCTACCCGCAGCACCGGCGTTGAAATTCATTTCACTGTTAAATGTAGCTGCAATACCAAACGCCTGGGTGCTGTCATTGTCTGTCAGAAAATATCCCGGGCCTATAATAACAAGTTTTTTCGAGATATCTGCCCCGTCATAATCTGTCGGTGAACCTTCGACATAGATGGTGTCGCCGTTGCTGGCAGCGTCATTTGCTGCCTGCAGCGTTGCATAATCCGGATCTGCTCCGGGGTTGTTGTTCACTCGTTTGAGATGTTGCCCGCTGAGCAAACCGCATAAGAGAACAAAAATCAGACTGAGTAATAGTTGCTTTTTCATGACTTGATGGTTTAGGTATAATTCTGCAAATGCAAGTTAGACATCAGGTAAATATCTCATTGTTCTATGCGTCCCAAACTTTGTTCTATTTGTGCCAAAACATGAAGAATGTAGAGACGCAGCATGCCAGGTCTCTACTCCGAAGCACCCAAAAAATTAAGCTCGCTACGAAGCCAAACTTTCTAAACCCCCTTTAGCCGGGCACTTCTTGTCAAAAGAGAAGTGAAGCCTGCACTTCACTTCTCAAGAGAACTACTATAACCCAATCTGAAAAAAACCGGTGATTTGCCATTGGTAGGCATACTTTTTTGCTTGGTCGCAGGCCGGTTAACACTTGAATTCATAAAGCAAGTTAAACAAAGGTCTTGAATAATATATGACGATTCGTCCCAATCTTTGTTCTATTTGTACCAAAAGGATAAAAAAACTATTTATTTATCTCACGCGGTTTGACGCCAAACTCCCTCGCAAAAACCCGGCTGAAGTGAGAGACATTCTTAAACCCCGACTTGTAGGCTGCCTCCGCAACAGTGACTTCCGAACCGGTGAGGAGGTCCTTTGCCTTGTGAAGACGGAGCGAACGGAAATAATCATTCGGAGACCTGTCTGTCAGAGACCTGAACTTGCGGTAAAGCTGGGTACGGCTCATGGACATTTCGTGGCAAAGTTTCTGAATATCATAATTCTCGTTGTTCAGGTTTGTGATCATTAAGGCTCTCATCCTTTCCATGAAAGCATCTTCAATGTGAAAAACCTTTTCATCGGAAAGGACAAGGTTTTCAACCTGAGCATACCTCGCCTGCAGCTTTTGCCTCTGTTTAATAAGTGACTGGAGCTGCACCTGAAGCTCGTTCCTGTCAAAGGGTTTAGCTATATATGCATCAGCACCAGTGGCTAACCCCTCAAGCCTGGTTGAAACATCAGCCTTTGCAGTAAGCATCACGACAGGAATATGGCTTGTACGTATGTCATTCTTCACCACCTCAAGCATCTCTATGCCATCCATTACCGGCATCATTATATCGCTGAGAATTATGTCAGGTACATATTCGACGGCTTTGCTGACACCCTCCTCACCGTTTGCAGCAACAACCATATCATAATCCCGGGCAAAAAGAGTCAGCAGATAGTGGACAACATCATAATTATCCTCAACAATCAGAAGCATCGGTTTTTCTCCACCGGGGGCTTTGTAATCCGGCGGATTTTTCTCCTGTTTTTCATGGTGAATAATGAAGTGTGGCATTTTGCTTTTCAGCTCGTGCAGTCCCGGCCCCTCCTTAAGAGGTGCGTTGTAAGTGACCGGAAGTATGACGGTAAATTCCGTTCCCTCCCCAAGGACACTTTCCACGGTGATTGTTCCGTCAAGGAGCCTGACCAGCTCTCTGGTCAGTGCCAATCCCAGCCCTGACCCCGGATTAGCATTTCCGGAGGATTCCTCCATCCTTGAAAAACGATCAAAAATGTGCGGGATAAAGTCAGCGGGTATACCAGTACCGCTATCGCTGACACGCAACTCAAATTTTCCTTCACCCGTCATTGAGGTGGTTACTTCAACATGACCTGCTGACTGCGTGAATTTCAGCGCATTGGAGAGAAGGTTGGATATTATCTGCATGAGCTTATCAGGGTCATAGTCCATCACAAGGTCCTGATCCCGCGAAGAGTAATTGAGAGTTATATTCCTTCCCGCAGCGGATGACTGAAACAGCTCCACAATGTACCTTGTATAAAGATTGATATCAGATCTGATCATCCTGACAGGGAACACTCCCGCCTCCAGCTTTGAAAGGTCAAGCATCTGGTTTACAAGGTTGAGAAGCACACCGGCATTTATGTCAATTTTCTCGCTTCCCTCAAAAAGCCACCTTTCCGGATCATTACGCATAAGATCTGTCATTCCTTTGATAATGGTCAGCGGGGTACGGAATTCATGAGTAATATTTGTATAAAACCTGCTCTTCGCCTCATCAAGCTCCTTTATCCGGTCAGTTTCAAACTGTTCAAGTTTGACACGCTGCGAAATGAAATTGAATACAAAAACCATTGCAAAGGATGATATCCAGACAGTATTTACCACAAACAGCGAGACATTGACTTCTGACGTCATCTCGGGTGGTACGGTCAGGTATGGTTGCAGTATCCCGGCGAGTATGACCGTGATCAGATAGACAATATAAATCCAGACTGATTGTATCCTTTTATTGAAATTGAGCGAAAAGAAAATCATGGCCAGGCCGACCAGCACAAGGCCACCTGAGTTAGGTATCCCTCCAAGCATGATAATAGCCCAGAAAGTGGCAAGAGCCACCAGGGTTTGATCTACTATAAGCATCCATATCCCGACGCGCCTGAAAATCAATGGATAAATGACACCCTGTATGAAAACAGCGGTGAGAAAGAAACCGTAAATAATCAGAATACGCAACTGAGGAAATATTAAATGATATGTCAGCGTAAGCAGAAATATCATTGTTGTGACAGCGACACTGGCCAGCCAGTTTATTCTCTTCTGAGAGAGTGTTTTCTCATCACTGCCCGGATAACTGAGTATTCTGGTTATCCATTGGTCTGCTTTGCGGAGGAAGGGGACTGCCATCTTAAAACAGATCTAACTGAGATCAGATTGTTACACAATTTAGTAAATCAGACAGAAGAATGCAAATTTATTTTAGATATCGTTACCTGAATTAATATTCTAAATGACAATCGATTTTCTTCTAAATATATTTAATCAGCATTATTTGCCTCATGTTTATAAACTTTATTGATGGTTTTTCCTCATTCAGCGTATTTATTTACCTTTGAGACAAAGCTAACCGACTGAAACCCGGAAATAAAAAACACTATGAAAAAGCTATTATTCGTAATCATTGCAATCTCGCTTCTGGTCCTGAATGGCTGCAAAACTGAGACGAAAGAAAAAACTACAGCCACTGTTATCGATGTATCACTCACCGATGCCGAAAAAGCCGGTGGCCTGCTGACACCTGAGATAATGTGGAAATATGGACGCATAGGATCAATAGTTCTGTCACCCGACGGGGAAACGGTACTCTACACCGTAACGAACTATGATCTTGCTACCGAGGCCCGCACAACAAACCTCTATTCAGTGCCATCTGCAGGAGGAAAACCTGTGCAGCTGACAACCAACGGAGGATCAGGACCCCAGTGGATTGACAAGGGAGCAAAAATTGCCTTCCTGGCAGGAGGAAAAGCCATGACCATGAAGCCTGATGGTTCAGAAAAGAAGGAGATTACCGGCCTTGAGGATTTTGAGATCCTTGCCTTTTCACCGGCAGGTGATAAGGTCTATTTCACCCGCCGGGTCAAACTTGACCAGACCGCAAATGAAAAATATGGCTTCCCGAATGCCAAAGTCAGGATCATCAGCGACCTGATGTACAGACACTGGGACACATGGAGCGACTACTCCTACAGCCACCTCTTTACGGCCTCGTTTGACGGCACAACTATCAGCAACGAAAAAGATCTGATGGAAGGTCAGCGTTTCGAGACGCCTGACGCCCCATATTTTGACGAGACAGAGATCAGCTGGAGCCCTGACGGAAAATATATAGCTTATACATGCAAGAGGCTTACCGGAAAAGCATACTCGCTAAGCACAAATACAGATATTTTCCTGCATGATGTAACAAGCGGGGAAGAAAAAAATATCACCGAAGGCAATATGGGTTATGATAAGTACCCGGTATTTTCTCCGGATGGATCAATGATCGCCTACTCAAGCATGGAAGAAGACGGGTATGAGTCAGACCTTAACAGGCTGTTCGTTTATAACGTGGCTACCGGCGAAAGAAAATGGATTTCTGAAGGATGGGACTATGACGTGGAGACAGCACAATGGAACGGCAACGGATCAATATGGTTCACAAGTTCGTTCCGCGGAACAAAACCGGTATTCAACATTAACCTTGCTGACGGCAAAATAACCAGGGTCACTGAAGGCAATTATGATATGGGACCCCTTCAGCTTCAGAACGGGGTGCTGGTTGCAGGAGTGATGTCAATGTCGCGCGCCACAGAAGTTGCGCTAGTCAATATGACGACCGGCGAATTCAAAATGATAACAGATGTCAACGGCCACATCTATGAGAGCATTAAGATTGGCAAGACAGAAGAGAAGTATACCAAAACCAAGGATAATATGGATCTGCAGATGTGGGTAATTTATCCTCCCGATTTTGATCCTTCAAAAAAATACCCTGCCCTGCTGTTTTGTGAAGGTGGACCCCAGTCTGCACTCGATCAGTTCTGGTCATACCGCTGGAATTTCCAGATTATGGCTGCAAAAGGGTATGTAATTTATGCTCCAAACAGGCGCGGTGTCGCAGGATTCGGACAGGCATGGAAGGAACAGATTTCAGGTGACTATGGCGGTAAAAACATACAGGACTATCTGGATGCCACTGATGCAATGGCTAAAGAACCATACGTTGACAAGGACCGCATGGGAGCTGTGGGGGCAAGCTACGGCGGATCTTCCGTGTTCTACCTTGCCGGGGTTCACGAAAAGAGGTTTAAAGCCTTTATTGCACATTGCGGTGTTTATAACACCATTTCAGAGTACGGTTCAACGGATGAATACTGGTTTGAGAATAAAGACAATGGAGGCGCGCCGTGGGATAAACCCCAGCCACCTGCTTTTAATAAATTTTCGCCTCAGACTCGCATTGATAAATGGGATACGCCTATCCTCATCATAACCGGTATGAACGACTTCCGGATTCCTTACACCCAGAGCCTGGAGGCATTCAATTCAGCACAGCTTCGCGGTGTGCCCAGCAAACTGCTGATATTTGAGAATGAGACACACTGGGTTACCAAACCACAGAATGCCGTCATCTGGCAGAATGAGTTTTTCGAATTTCTGGATACTTATTTGAAATAGCTCGGAGCCCGGGAAGGATTAACCACTGATTTACGTAGAGATAATACTGAGTTTCACTGTCTGTAGGAGTCTAAAGACAATGCAACTCCTTATCAAATCCCCGCTCTGCCTGTCGGCCTCCCGGGGCAGGCAGTGCAACTCTGTAGTAAAAATTATTTATTTAAAAACTTCACACATGCCGGAGCATTGATCTTAAGGCTGGATACAGCCTCTTCTGATTTGTTTTTGCCTGCCGGAATAATTGATACCTCATCCGATCTCTGGTTGGCAACAACAAAGAATTTCCCTGAGGGGCTGGCAGCAAAATTACGGGGCCAGTTGCCGCCACAGCTTTGATGTCCGGGCGATGAAAGTCTGCCACCAGAACCAACAGCAAATGTTACCAGACTGTTGTGTCCTCTGTTTGACCCGTACAATCTCCTGCCGTTGGCCGAAAGGTGTAAGTCGGCACAAAAACTCGTATCCTGATATCCTTCAGGCAAAGTGCTGACCGTCTGTTTGATATCGGTAGTATCTGCCAGTATATTGAACACTGACACAGTGGAATTCAGCTCGTTGATGACAAAGAGGTTTAAACTGTTTTTATCAATTGCCATGTGTCTTGGTCCGCTGCCTGGTTCGCATTTCAGATATGGCACATCCTCTGTCATAAGCCTGCCGATTGTTGTGTCAAGCCTTAACTGGTGGATCCTGTCGAGTCCAAGATCCGATACATAATAAATCTGTTTCCTGTGATTATAAAGAGTCATATGCGGATGAGACCTGTCGCCATAGAAGATAACATCCGTAACCCGTTCAGGTATACCGTCAGGGTTGAGCCTCACCACCGACACCGACCCGCTGCCGTAGTTGGCCGTTATCAGATATTTACCGTCATTTGACAGCGTAATATGGCAAGGACCTGCAGCACCCTGATTGACAGAGCTTTCGCGGACAAACTGTTTGCTCTCTTTATCAAGGCGAAAAGTAGTTATGCCACCACCGGGCGACAGGTTAAAAGAATCGACCTCATTGGCAAAATAGATGAGGTTATTTTTCCCGAACGCAAAGAATGAAGGATTATCTCCGACAGTAAATCCGGATAACATTTTAGCGGAGCCCTCGTCATTAAGAGAGCATAGCATCACATCATTCTTATTTTCAGCTGAATACCCTGATACAAGAAACATATTATCGCTCTTCTGACATGATGATAATATTAGTGCAACAGAAATGAAGATGATTTTGATGGAGTTTTTCATCAGGCAAATTTATTAGGGTTATGAATGATTGCGGCCTTTCTTTTCCATTCAATGAAACCGTATGACGCAATGAATAAAAAGATGACATATTGAATTGAGACCAGCATTATTCCCCTCATGGCATACATTGCCACACTCATTACGTTGATCAGTATCCACAAAATCCAGTTCTCAAGCTTCAGCCTGGCGAGCAACAGCGAAGCGACAATACTCATAACTGCTATCATAGCATCAGTATAAACAAAAGTAGCCCGTTCCGGGAAGAGATCGGGGAGCCACGTATGGATATGCTTCATAACTGTCCCGAGAGCTATCGCCCCGGCCATGATCACAGACAGCCATATCACTCTCTGCTTATGGGTAAGGAGGGTGACAGGCTTCTTCTCACCACTTTCATCGCGGCGCCAGTTATACCATCCGTAAAGTGAGTTGCAGAAGAAGAATACCTGCAGCGCCATCGCGGAATAAAGATTTACCTGGTAGAATAATACAAAGAAGAGAACTGCATTGACAAGTGCAAAAAGCCAGGTCAGGATATTACTCCTTGCTGCAAACCACACTGCTGCAAGTCCGGTCAGTGTAGCCAGCAGTTCAAGAAGGCTCATGCGGTAACCGAGGGCTTCGAAAAGGATGTTGTTAATGTCGAACATATGGTCTGAAAGTCTAAAGTCTAAAGTCTGAAAGTCATAAGTTGTTGAAGAGTTGAGGGGTTGAAAGGTTGAAAGGTTTTTATTGTCTTGCTTTAAGATCGAAGGCAATAATTAGTTAACACCCCATTTCTTACTTCAGCATTCGTTTGTTCTATTGTTCTAATGTTCTATTGTTCTGTTGTTCTTGTGTTCGTCAGGGACGAAGATAACCGGTAAATGGCAAATTCAAGTCATGTTTTTATCTTTAATTTATCAGGGATTCTTTAGCTTTATACTCCGATAAGAAGGAAAAATGGAGGTTGAAGAAACATATAAATATAGAGTAAAAACTTTCAGAGAGGAGGTTGAAAACCTGCAAAAGACCGCTAACCGCCTTTCCCTGGCCCGACTGGCAGTATTTGCCGGCGGACTGATCCTTTTTGTGTCTCTCTCTTCTGTTTCAGTTCATACCGCTTTCACTGTTCTTATTGTTTCTCTTGTCGTTTTCGGGTGGCTTGTGATCAGGCATCACAATACCGAAAAGAAAAGAACATTCTTTAAACACCTGGAGGATATCAATGACCTTGAGCTTAAATGCCTTGAGGGAGATTTCTCAGAGTTCCGCAGCGGAGGAGAGTATCAAGACAGGGATCATCCCTATTCATACGATCTTGATATATTCGGGAAGTCTTCGCTATTCCAGTATATGTGCCGAACAACAAGCAAGCCTGCGTCAGACCTGCTGGCAGGATACCTGAAGCAGCCTGCCTCCGTTGAAGAGACCGCCTTGCGCCAGGAAGCAGTTTTGGAGTTGAAGCCTATGATCGAGTGGCGACAGAAAATGATGACTTACGGATACAGCAATGAAACCGAGGTGAGTGATCCGCATACCCTGGAGCAATGGATGCAAAGCGATGATTATTTTTCCAGGCCGATGCGTCTCAGAATTATATCACTGATCCTCAGCGCTGTGACGCTGACAACCATTATTCTTGTGGTCACAGGCCTCCCGGCATCGCTGCTGGCACCTGTCCTGACAATTGACTTTATTTACTATTTCGTTCACAATAAAAAAATAACCAAACTCCATATGCAGGTTAGCAGGTCATCAGACCTGCTGAAAACATATGCCTCAATCATCGGGTTGATAGAGAATGAAAAGTTCAGTTCTTCAAAGCTGACGGGTATGCAATCGGTTTTCAATAGTGATACTTCTGCATCTGAAAGCATCCGGAGGTTGTCAAAACTTGTCAGTAACCTCGACTCACGGCTGAACGTCCTGGTATCCATACCGCTCAATCTCTTATTTTTCAATGACATTCACTGCTGTCTGGCACTTGAGGGCTGGAAAAGGGATCATTCAGGCAGTACCACTACCTGGTTTGCCTCAATGGCTGAGTTCGAAGTTATCTCATCAGTGGCTAACATGGCATTTAACAATCCGGACTGGGTAATGCCAAAGGTTGTGCCGGACTACTTTACCTTCAGGGCAGAGGATGCCGGCCATCCGCTCATACCTCACAGCCGCCGGATAAATAACAACATAGAGATCTCCGGCAAAGGCAAAGCCGTTCTTGTGACAGGGTCGAATATGTCAGGCAAGAGTACCTTCCTTCGCACCTGCGGTGTAAATACAGTGCTTGCACTGGCAGGTGCACCCGTATGTGCAAAATCATTCACCATCTCACATATGAACGTATATTCAAGCATGCGTATAGCAGACTCGCTTGAAGAAAATATTTCGTCATTCTATGCTGAGCTGAGAAGACTTCACTCAATCATTACTGTTGCAGAAAATGATCCGAAGGTTTTTCTTCTCCTTGATGAGATACTTCGCGGTACTAACTCAAATGACCGTTACACTGGTTCTGTAGCCCTCATAAAGCAGCTAACAGGTTATGGCACTGTAACGATGGTAGCTACACATGACCTGAGGCTGACTCAGCTGACAGAAGAGCTACCCGGAAGAATTGACAATTACCATTTTGATGTGAAAGTCAGCGGAGAAGAGCTTTTCTTCGATTATAAGCTTACGCCGGGAGTATGTGCCAGCTTTAATGCTACCCTGCTGATGAAGAAGATGGGAATCAAAGTCTGAAAGTCAAAAGTCTGAAAGTCAAAAGCCTAAAGGTCTGAAGGTCAGAGGGTTTGATGTCGTGAGGTCCTCCGGTCCTGCAGTCGTGTCGTAGCGAAGCGGAGATCCCGACCGAAGCGTCGGGAAAATCATGCAATCCCTCAACCTCTCAACCATTCAACCTTTCAACCTTTCAACCACTCAACCACTCAACCACTCAAATCTTCAACTCTGGTTCACTTTAGCTCACTCCCAACTTTAGGCACTTCTATTTCCCTCACCCTTTCTCCTTCAACCTTAATATAGCCTCAACCTTCTCCTCCTCCGACAGCCTCCCGTCAATCCAGTTGATGGTTATGCCCCGGCGCTCCATACCCCTGAACCAGGTCATCTGCCGCTTTGCAAAGCGATGGATCTCAACCTCAAGCTTCTGAGCCATCTCCTCATAACTCATTTTGTTCAGCAAATATAATGTAACATACTTATATTCAAGTCCATAATAAATAAGGTTGTCAGGATGGATCCCGGCTGCTATGAGTCTCTGCACCTCCTCTATCATCCCTCCCTCAAGTCTCTCCCTCAGCCTGAGAGTGATGCGCTCACGCCTTGTCTCCCTGTCAAAAAATATTCCAATGACAAGCGGATTGGTGACCGGAAAAGGGACGTCATCAAATTGGTGCTGAAGGCAGTAATCTTCTATTTCAATAGCTCTGACCGCTCGTTTGACGGTGTCAACATCTGTTTTGTTATGCAGGTTTTTATACTGTCCAAGTATATCTGTAAGTTCTTCAAGCGACCTTCCCGAGAGCGCAGAGCGAAGCTCCGTGTTCACCGGTACCTGTATCAGCCTGTACCCGCTCACGATGCTGTCGACATACATCCCAGAACCTCCGCAGACAACCGGGAAGCATCCGCGCTGACGGATATCCCTGTAGACATTAAGGAAGTCACGCTGGTATTCATAGACATTGTACCTGTAGCCCGCATCAACAATGTCAATAAGATGAAAAGGGATGCTCCTGCCATTGACAGTGTAATCACTCAGGTCTTTCCCCGTACCGATATCCATCCCCCGGTAGACCTGCCTTAAATCAGCACTGATGACCTCACCTCCCAGTTTCGCTGCCACCAGCGCTGCTAGACGCGTCTTGCCAGTGGCCGTAGGACCGGTGATCACGATGATATCATTCATTGCCTCATTCATCAGAAATTAAAGATAGCCGAAAAGAGGTCACAGTAAAGCAATTTTACTTAATTTAGCCGTTCATATCCTTACAGGAGACATGGACTTCAGGTTTTTATACAACCGTACGAAGTACTTTATTATTAGTCCGGTTATGGCATGGGAGGTCGTGCACCAGGAGAACAGGCCAATTAATGATATAAGGGGCAGTTTCTTTCTGCCATTGATTATCCTTGCATCAGTCAGTTCCTTTTTTGGTTCCATGTTCTTTATCAACATCACCCTCAAACCCATGTATTCAGTGCTGACATGCATTAATACATTCCTTCTTCTTTACCTCGGGGTGTACGCTTCTGCATTCATTGTCAAGGAGATAACCAGGGCACTTGACCTTGGACATGATTTCGTTGTAGCCTTTAAACTGGTAGCTTACTCGTTGACTCCCATCTTCCTTACGCTCACCATCAGTCGCCTCCTGGAATCACTTTTGTTCATCAACCTGCTTGGCCTTTATGGATTATACATTTTCTGGACCGGAATGCAGGAGATGGTCAAACCTCAGGAGCACAAGAAGCTGCCCATGCTTATAGCCACGGTCATTTCAATGCTGATCATATTCGGGTCATTGCAGTTTGTGCTTTCCCGCCTCACCGAGATGATCTATTTTTCCCTGTTCGCCTGAATCCCGTGATGAGGAGCGACACCAGCAATATCGTTATTAGGAACCGGAGGGCATCCCATGACTATGAATTCCTTGAAAAGCTCATTGCCGGTATCAAGCTCAGCGGCACTGAGATTAAGTCAATACGCGCCGGCAAGGCTAACCTGACTGATTCATTCTGCGCTTTCCGCAACGGCGAACTTTTTGTGACCGGAATGCATATCTCAGAATATTACTGGGGCAATATCAACAATCATGATCCCCTCGGAGAGCGTAAGCTGTTGATGACCAAAAGGGAGCTGAAAAAGTGGGAAAGAAAGGTCAATGAAACAGGGCTCACGATCATTGTGACCAAGGTCTTTATAAATGAACGCGGACTGGCCAAAGCAGAAATAGCGCTGGCAAAGGGTAAAAAACAGTATGACAAGCGCGAGGATATAAAGAAAAGAGACTCTGAGCGTGAGATGGATCATCACGTCAAGGAAAGAAACAGGTAATACGGCTCTGAATCAGAAGTTCGGGCTGAGAAGGAATCTTGAGTAAAATTGATCTATGTAAGCCACGGCCTCTTCGGCAGTGTCAACGAGCCTGAAGATGTTAAGGTCATCGGGAGAAATGTTATTCTCATCTTCCATCATGACCTTGGTGATCCATTCCAGCAAACCTGACCAATACTCTGATCCGACAAGAACTATCGGGAAGCGACCGATCTTTTTAGTCTGAATAAGGGTTATCGCTTCGAACAATTCGTCAAAAGTCCCGAAACCGCCGGGCAGAACGATAAATCCCTGGGAATACTTCATGAACATGACCTTGCGCACAAAAAAGTGGTCAAAGGTTATGAGCTTGTCACGATCGATATACTGGTTAGGTTTTTGCTCAAAAGGGAGGTCAATATTTATTCCGGCTGATTTGCCTTTGCCCTTTTTGGCGCCCTTGTTGGCAGCTTCCATAATGCCTGGTCCGCCACCGGTTATAACGCCATAACCCTTTTGCACCAGGTTAAATGCTATCTCCTCAGCAAGCTTATAGTGCTTATCATTGAAGTGAGTGCGTGCAGATCCGAATATAGCAACACTTGGGCCAATGCGCGACATTTTTTCATAACCCTCAACAAGCTCGGATAAGATCTTGAAAATCCGCCAGGAGTCCTGGATATGTATCTCATTCCATGTTTTAGGCTCAAACGCTTCCTTTATCAGGTCTGTTGATTCGTCCATTGGTTAAATTTTAAGAAGTTCAAATATAATCTTTTCTAATGTTCCAGCACGGCGGCAAGAAAATTGCCCGTATAATTATCTTTCAGCTTCGCCAGTTCCTCGGGAGTGCCCGAGAACATGATCTCCCCTCCTCCGCGGCCGCCTTCCTTGCCAAGATCAACGATGAAATCTGCTACCTTAATCACCTCCATATTGTGCTCGATGACTATGACTGTATTGCCTCTTTCCACGAGACGGTCAAGCACCTCCAGCAACACTCTTACATCATCAAAGTGAAGCCCTGTCGTCGGTTCGTCAAGGATATAAAGAGTACGGCCGGTATCACGCCGTGATAGCTCCGTAGCAAGCTTGACCCGCTGTGATTCACCTCCCGAGAGGGTTGTTGAGGGCTGACCCAGCCTTACATAACCCAATCCCACATCCTGCAACGTCTTGATCTTATGGTATATCGAAGGGATACCCTTGAAAAACTCAACCGCGTCGTTGATAGTCATCTCAAGGACATCATTTATTGACCTGCCCTTGTACTTAACCTCGAGTGTCTCCCTGTTATAGCGTTTTCCGCTGCAGTCAGGACACATCACATATACATCGGGAAGGAAGTTCATCTCGATGGTTTTCACACCTGCCCCCTCGCATCCTTCGCATCTCCCGCCTCGTGTGTTGAAGGAGAACCTTCCGGCGCTGAAGCCCCTTATCTTTGCGTCAGGGGTCATGGCAAAGAGGTTGCGGATGTCTGAAAAGACGCCGGTGTACGTGGCAGGATTTGAACGTGGTGTGCGTCCGATAGGAGCCTGATCAACTTCTATGACTTTGTCGATGTTTTCTATTCCTTTTATCTCCTTGTAGGGCAAAGGTATCCTGCCGGCACCCTGCAGGGTGTGTGCCAGCGCAGGATGCAGCGTCTGGTTTATCAGTGAAGACTTGCCACTGCCTGATACTCCTGTCACGCATATGAATGTTCCCAGAGGCACAGTCATTGTCACCTCCCTCAGGTTATTGCCCTTCGCTCCGGTAATGGTAAGACTTTTACCGTTCCCTTTCCTGCGCTTCAGCGGAGCGGGTATTTTCATGCGGCCACTAAGGTATTGGGCAGTAAGTGTATCAGTTTTGAGTATTTGTGCCGGTGATCCTTCAGCCACAACAGCTCCACCATGGACACCTGCACCGGGACCCATGTCAATGACATGATCCGCGCTGAGGATCATTTCCCTGTCATGCTCAACCACAAGCACCGAATTGCCGGCATCGCGCAGGTCGCGCAGCGCGTGTATGAGTCTCCGGTTGTCACGCTGGTGCAATCCTATGCTCGGTTCATCAAGGATATACAGGACATTGACCAGCTTCGATCCTATCTGTGTCGCCAGACGGATACGCTGGCTCTCACCTCCTGAAAGCGTCCTTGCACCCCTGTTCAGCGAAAGATAGTCAAGTCCTACATCAAGCATAAAGCCAAGTCTTGAACGTATCTCCTTAAGTATCTCCGATGCGATCTTTTTCTGTCTGTCAGACATCTCATCCGTGACATTCTCCAGGAAATTTTTCAGCTCGGTGAGATCCATAGCTGCAAGCTCACCGATGTTTTTTCCTCCGATCCGGAACCACAGGGCTTCTTTCTTCAGCCGTGTGCCTCCGCATTCAGGACATACATGGTACTGAACATATTGATCCTTCCCTTTTCCGTTAGCTTTACGCCCGCTCACAACCTCCTGGTTCCCGACATAATTGACAACCCCCTCAAAGGTCATGAAGTAGTTCGAAGTAATGCCCAGCGGGGTGTTTGAGAGTTTCAGAACCTCATCAGAACCGAAAAATATCTTGTTAAGTGCATCCTCAGGTATGTCCTTCACCGGAGTGTCTACGGTAAAACCGTACTTTTCGGCCAGGGCTTCCAACATCCAGAATATCCAGATATTCCGGTATTTACCGATTGGTTCTATTCCTCCACGGCGTATGCTGAGATCCGGATCAGGCATCATCCTTTTTATGTCGACCTCTGAGGTCTCGCCCAGGCCATTACAGTGCGGACATGCTCCCTGAGGTGAATTGAATGAGAATGTATGGGGGGCAGGCTCGTTGTATGACAGTCCTGTCACCGGCGACATCAGATGGCGACTGTAGTAACGGTATTCGCTGGCATCAGGTTCAAATACCATCATGACGCCTTCACCCTGGTCAAGAGACAGCAGTACTGCATCATGAAGTCTCTTCGGGGTCACATGCCCGACCTGGAATTTATCTATGACCAGTTCAATAAAATGAGACTTATACCTGTCAAGCTTCAGCCCCGGAATTATTTCCTTCATTTCGCCGTCAATCCGGGCCCAGAGAAATCCTTTGCGTCTGAGTTGTTCAAACAGCTCCTTATAATGGCCCTTCCTTCCCTTGATCAGAGGGGCCAGGACATAAATCTTCTTTCCCTCGTATCTCGCTGTGACAAGGTCAAGGATCTGGTCATCGGTATATTTTACCATCTTCTCTCCCGATTGCCATGAGTAGGCATCGGAAGCGCGGGCGTACAGCAGTCTGAGGAAGTCATAGATCTCCGTGATTGTGCCCACCGTTGACCTGGGATTCTTGTTGGTGGTCTTCTGTTCAATGGATATTACGGGGCTAAGGCCTGTAATACGATCAACATCAGGCCTTTCCATGCCGCCAAGGAACTGGCGCGCATATGCTGACAGAGTCTCCATGTACCTTCTCTGACCCTCAGCATATATAGTATCGAAGGCAAGTGATGACTTGCCGCTCCCGCTGAGCCCTGTTATAACCACAAGTTCATTACGGGGTATAGTAAGGCTTATATTGCGCAGGTTATGAACCCTCGCGCCATAAACTCTTATCTCATCCCTGCGCTCTGGCATAGGATATTTTATAATCCGGAGGAAAGCCTGGCACCCTTAACTGGCACCCTGATGATGTACTCCCTGCCGTCGTCGTTGGTGAGGAAAGGCTTGCGGAGCCAGGGGTTGAGAAATTTAAGCATCTTATAGTTTGTGTCAAAATGCCTTGAGAACTGTTCAAAGCTGGTTACGGCTGTGTCTACTTTCACCTCGGTATAGGGGACCGGCATATAAAGTTCTTCAGGTGTGATTTCAAGTCCGTATTTTAAAGGTTCTGACATTACAAGCTTGAGGGCTGCGATCCGAAAGAGATACCGTGCTGTCTCATCATTAAGAAGGAGGTTATAGTAATTGGTCTCTTTCTGTATATCTGCCTGCTCATCCAATCCGTTAAAACCGTTGTTGTATGATGCAGCAGCCATTGTCCAGCTACCGTACCGTTCGTATGCCGTTCTGAAATAGCGGCAGGCAAAGAGAGTAGACAGCTGGAGGTTATACCGGTCATCAATCTCCTTGTTGATCGTCATTCCGAAATCCTTTCCCGTACCTTCCATTATCTGCCAGAATCCAGTTGCACCTGTGGGAGATACAACGTTGCTGAGATCGCTCTCTGCGCAAGCGAGATACTTGAAGTCATCAGGTATGCCATTTTCTCTTAAAATCTTTTCAATCTCCGGAAAGTAGCGCCCGGCCCTTTTGATTGTAAGAATGGTCGATCCATGCCTGTAGGCAGTAGCATTAAGCTCCCTGTCAAGGCTTTCACGGGTGTCGAAGTTCTGAAGAGGCATCTCCTCGCCTGCAAACGAGATAGTCTCAGGTAAATCCCACGATGATGCAGCAAATGTACTTTCCTCAGAATCAGTAACTGCGGATTGCTGATCGTTCGCTGAAGCGAGCAGGGTAATAATAAAACCGGCGCTGAGCAGCAACAGCGTTCCTAATGCCGCCTTCCCTATATTAACTTTCATGACCTGACGTGAATTTTTAGAAAACGCAAAAATAGCGAAACTATTGCTTTCAGAGAAGGAAATGGAAGAGTGATTATATGCTTTTCAGAATTTAAAGAAGATACCTGAAAAGAATCCGAGGGAGTAAGGTTTATAAATTGTTCCGTAGAAGTCGCTTACGGGGGTGACATAGTATTTAAAGACAGGCTCGAAGTTAAAGGAGATAGTGGAGGAGATGTTATACTCCATCCCCAGTCCTAACTGGCTGCTGAGGCTGTGTACGTTCACCCCTTCGGTATGACCTACCGGAATCGAGTTTGAACCGTCTCTGGTATAAGCGTAATTGTCAACCAGGTACCCGTATGACATTCCACCGGAGAAGTTAAGGCCGACCTTACGGTCAATGACTTTATATCTGATGACTATTGGCAGCTCGAGGTACCGGAATACCTGATGAATATCACTGCCTACCTGCGTGAGGTTGTACTTCGACGGATCAGCCATGTTCACGGGCATCACCGAGCCAACCCTGTTCCTTGTGTCAGTCAGATACAAATCGGTATTCCCTGCCAGTATCGTTCCGGAAGCTGTCTCAACGCTGTACAGATAACTGCTCTTTGCAGAATAAAAATCTGACAGGCCTGCAAATACATCAATGCCTGTGATAATCTGCCCGATTGATTCCAGTCCGATACCTGACTGTATCGTCAGTCGCGGAGACAGTTTGTATCCGAAGGTGAGGCCTGTGGTATATGAAGGTCTGGTTTTTTCGCTGCCGATAAGCTCAGCCATACGCGCATTCTGTTCTGAGGGTGAGAAACCCATTGAAGGAGACATTGATGCACCTACCATAAAACGCTGTTCTGCAGCTTCAGGTTTGACAGGGGTCATTGTCTCTGTTGAATAACTGTTCTGGCCTGTCAGCCGTCCGGAAGCGATGACAGTGATTTCATCATTTGTTAAAGGAAGCGATTTATCATCACTGGTGTTCTCTTCCGGCTGCACAAAGTCCGAAATCATTGTCGAAGTGACCGGAGTTTCAGCCGCGCTGGCAATAATATTTTCGTTTTCAGGTGTTGCCGCTGCCTGCACTGCCAGGTTTTGGGAGGGGGTTGTTTTTAAAGCAATCACAGGATTTGAAACGGCAACAGGCATCTCTGTAACTGACTGCTGATCAGGTGCTGCCATTGCCAACTCAGTTTTTGCACCTGTGTTACCGTTGTTGCCGAAATACCATGATGCAAAGAGAGTCAATGAGATCAGTACCGAAATTCCGGCAGCTATACCCATCACAACTCCGTATCTCTGGGTCCGGGCCGGCATGGGAGTGATATTATCCCATACATCGGACGGCGGCAGGACTTCAAAATTCTTCAGCCCGTTGCGGAATACAATGTCAATATTTGGCTCTTTGTCAAACATTTATCATTCTCCTGGTGACACCTGTCAGTAACGTTACCTTCTTTTGAAGGATATCTCTTGCCCTTGAGAGGTTGGATTTGCTTGTACCTTCCGTGATATTCAGCATGGATCCTATTTCCTTATGCGAATAACCTTCGATGGCATAAAGGTTGAACACCATCCTGTACTTAGGTGGTAACTCCATGATCATATTAAGCAGATCATAAGCCTCCAGTCCCGCGAAATCGCTTGTGTCAGGCCCGGCTGCCGGTTCATCCACCTCATCTATATCGTCAACCCTGGAGAGATAGTACCTGTTACGGTATTTCTCCAATGCAGTGTTGACAATAATCTTCCTCATCCATCCTTCAAAAGAACCTTCATGGCTGTAGTGTGACAGGTTGGCAAATATCTTTATAAAGCCTTCCTGCAGTACATCCCTTGCTTCTTCCGTATTGCCCGAATATTGAAGGCAAACGGCATAGAGTTTCGGAGAGTACCTGCGGTAAAGCAGTTCCTGGTCACGTCTGCTGCCAGACAAACAGCCGTCAATTATGTCTTTTTCCTTCTGCAAACCCGATGGTTAGACGAGTCATAAAGGTAAGAAATAATATCTGACCTTGTCAATAGAGTGATGCTAAAAAAAGGGGAAAGGTTGCGTTAAAAGTAGAAAATACACTTATTATTATCCGTGAATTGCTTCACCCAGCGCATCAGCAGCCGCTTCCATAATTCCTTCCGACATTGTCGGATGGGGGTGGATACTGTGTATCAGGTCATGGGCTGTGGCGCCCAGCTTGCGGGCGACCACTATTGAAGAGATCATTTCCGTCACATTCATCCCGATCATATGACCCCCGATAAGCTTATAATCTGAAGCGTTGAATACCAGTTTTACAAATCCCTCGCGTGCTCCCGCGGCAGATGCCTTCCCGGAAGCCATGAACATGAATTTTCCTGTTTTTGTTTCAATGCCGGCTGCCCGAGCTGCTTCCTCAGTCATTCCGCATGAAGCAACCTCAGGAGTGGTATACGTGCAACCGGGTATGTTGCCGTAATCGACAGGCTCCGGATCAAGTCCGGCAATCTTCTCAACGCAGACGATGCCTTCGGCTGAGGCTACATGAGCGAGGGCAGGACCGGGTACCACATCACCAATGGCAAAAATGCCATCAGCCGATGTACGGTAATACTTATCAACTGTTATCTTCCCGCGGTCAGTTTTCACCCCGCATTCCTCAAGTCCAATGCCCTCAATATTCGCAGTTATTCCCACGGCTGAGAGTACAACATCAACCTCTGCAACTTCCTCACCCTTAGGTGTTTTAATTGTAACAATACATTTCTCACCGGAGATATCTACTTTTTCGACTGAGGAGCCTGTCATTGTCTTCATCTTCATTTTTCTGAACGCTCTTTCGAGTGTACGCGAGACTTCCTCATCCTCAAGAGGAAGCAGTCTTGGCATGAACTCGACCAGGGTCACCTCAGTGCCCATCGACCTGTAAAAGCCTGCGAACTCACTTCCGATAGCACCAGAACCTACGACTGCCATGGAGGAAGGAAGAACCGGCAGGTTCATTGCCTCACGATAACCGATTATCTTTTTGCCATCCTGTTTAAGATTGGGGAGTTCCCTTGACCGGGCTCCTGTAGCAATAACAATATGCCTGGCAGTGAAGATCTGCCTTTCACCTTCAGGAGTTTCAACCTCGACGGAATTATTTCCTTTCAGGCGGCCAAAGCCATTGATGATCTGTATATTATGCTTCTTAAACAAATATTGTACTCCCTTGCTCATGGCATCTGCCACTCCCCTGCTGCGGGCAATGACAGCGCTGAAGTCCGGAACAGCTTCCCCGGCTTTTATTCCATAATCAGAAGCATGGCGGACATGATCGAGCACCTCGGCGCTTTTGAGCAGCGCCTTCGTGGGTATGCAACCCCAGTTCAGGCAAACACCACCCGGTTCTGCCTTCTCGATAACACCTGCCTTTATTCCAAGCTGTGACGCCCTTATGGCAGCAACGTAGCCTCCCGGACCGCTGCCTATGATTAACAGATCAAAATCATTCATTTATTTTCCGGTTTTATTTTTTTAATTCCGTTTTTTGTTTTCAGTGCCCGTATTCCTCTGGCAATCAGCCACAATATCACCAGCACCGTTACAATCGTCGCTCCGGTAGGAAGATTGGTGAACCATGAAATTGCGAACCCTGCGCTTATGCCTATAAAACTGACCACTGAGGACAAAACCACAATGCGGAGATATCTCCTTGTAAAAAGCATTATTATGTTTGCCGGAATGGTAAGCAATGCTATGATCATTATCACTCCTGCCATTCTGATATTCAGAACTATGGCAAGGCCAGTCAGCCCTACCGAAATATATTTGAAAAGGTCGACATGAGGTGTAAACGTGCGGGCATAGTTTTCGTCGAAGGAAATATACAGTAGTGTCCTGTAAAACAGCGCCGTATAGATGACCATAACGCCGGAGATTATACCCAGGGCTATCAGGTCGCCCTTTGTGACCGTAAGGATACTGCCGAAGAGGTAACTCATCAGGTTAGGTGCATAACCCGGGGTGAGATAGATAAATATTATTCCTACCGCCATTCCCAGGGCCCAGAGTATTCCGATGGCGCTGTCCTCGCGCATCTTCCCTTTTGCTGACAGGTATTCCATTCCAACGGCAGACCCCAGTCCGAATACTGCGGCGCCGAGAACAGGATTGATGCCAAGAAAATATCCGAGGCCTATACCGCCAAACGATGCATGAGTTATTCCGCCGCTTAGAAAGACCATCCTGCGCGATACAATGTACGTCCCTGCCAGTCCTGCCGTGATACTGGCAAACAGGGCCCCCAGAATCGACTTTAATACGAATGAGTATTCAAAAATATTCTCCATCACTCGTGTTTGTGCAGTACAACATGAGGAACATCTCCGTGGGTGACAAGCTGTATCGGGCAACCGTACATTCTCAGATCCTCGTCCGTGATCTTGCTGTGCGGGTGGTAGAAAAGGGTACCGTTGACGCAGGCAAATGATTTGACCCATGCGGAGATCGTACCGACATCATGTGACACCATCATGATGGCCATACGGTTATTAAGCACTCTCAGCTTATCATAGAAGTCTGCCTCGAACGAATTATCGACGAAGGTAGCCGGTTCATCAAGCAGGAGCAGTCGCGGCGATCCTGTCACCGCCCTGGCCAGGTAGACCCGCTGAAGCTGACCGCCGGAGAGCTCGTTGAGCGCCTGGCCTGCGAGAGGCCGGAGACCCAGTTCATCCATTACCTCTGCAGCACGTTTCTTTTCCACCGATCCCATCCGTCCGGCGGCGCCTTTGTCAAGCATCATTCCCGAGAGCACAACATCCTCCACAGTCACAGGGAAAAGAGTATCACCCTGGGCAACCTGTGGCATGTATCCTATCTGGTTCAGCCTGAGATTTCCCGGGGAATAATCAACTTTCCCTGAAAAGGGTTTTATCAGTCCGAGTATAACCTTCAGGAGAGTAGTCTTCCCTCCGCCGTTAGGACCGATGATGCCTGTGAAGTCATTCTCATCAACGGTCATTGTGACATCCTTCAAAACCACCCTGTTATCATAACCGGCGGTCACGGATTGTATGGTGAAAAGTGTTGCCATTGTCTGATGTCTGAAGGTCTGAGGTCGGAAGGTCAGGTCTAATATTCCCGACAAATTATTCTTTCTTAATTCGTTTGTTCTATTGTTCGTTTATTCTATTGTTCTATTGGTTAATGAAATTGACAGACCACCCCCCACACTTTAATTGTGTTGGGACCCCTCCTAACTTAGGAGGGAAAATACTTTTTTTATCGCCTCCTCGCTCAGTCTCTTCCTCACCCCTTCTTACCTTCGCCTCTTCTCCTCTTCTCCCATTCTCCTTTTCTCCCCTTCTCCTTTTCTCCCCCTCTCCTATTCTCCCTTTCTCCCCATCGCATCTCCCACTTCCAAAACAGCCGCAGGCCAGTCACTGTTCATCGGGTTTATAACTATCAGCCTGGCACCTGTCTCACCCGCAAGTGACTTCGCGTTCCTGACATCATATTCAGCCTGGATGAAGATAATGCTAATTTTTTTGTCCCTGGCAATATCAATCAGCTCCTTCATCCTTGCCGGAGAGGGACTTTTGCCTTCATCCTCGAATGCTACCTGTACAAGGCCGTAGTCGCGTGCCATATACCCCAGGGCTGGATGGTAGATCATGAATGTTTTTGAAGGGGCCGTTGAGAAAGAGGCTCTGAGAGTGGAATCAACCTGCGCAATCTTCCTGTCCAGCATCTTCAGCCCGGTTTCATATTTCCCGGAAGATCCGGGATTAAGTTCTGTAAGGAAGTTCTTCAGATCCTGAGCAATTATCCTGGCTGAAATAGGTGACATCCAGTAATGCGGATCAGGGCCTCCCTGACTGTGACTTTTAACGCCATGCACATCTCCCTCAAAATCAGAGCCATCCGTCGTAATGAGATTGATATGGCGTGACAGGTCAAGGATTTTCATATCAGGATTAATCTCACTGAATCGTCCCATCCAGGCCTTTTCGAATCCGAGCTGTCCGTTGAGAATGAATGCTTCCGACCCTGCCAGTTCATTGATCTGAGCGGGCAGCGGCTCCCATATATGATGGTCAGCACCTGGTGGCAGCATGACATTGATCTTGAAATCATCCCCGGCGATAGCCCTGACAAAATATTCAAAAGGGGGTATGCTCACTGTTATCACCCGGTCACTTTTCTTTCCTGCGGGTGTACCGCAGGAAGTAATGATCAATGCGAGGGATACGAGCCATATCGAATTCTTTTTCATGCCCGTGATTATAATATTGCAAATATAACAATTTCACGGTGAGATATATAAACAAGCAGAGCCGGGCGAATGGCCCGGCTCTTCAAAAAATCTGAATCAACCAGAAAAAGAAAACCTAAAATCCGGAATTAATTTGAATTCATAGATATACGGAAATTACCGGTGGCGGCTTTAGCTTTTATTTTGAAGATCCATTTACCGTTCTTCCAGTTGTTCTTATCATCTCCCTCAAGGCTCTTGCGCCAGTTAAGACTTCCGTTTTCATCAATCAGCACTTCAGAAAGTTGTTTACCGTCAGGCATTATGATTGCAACACTTATTGACCCTTCAGCACAATTTCCTGAGACTGAGAGGTTGACATTGCCTTCATCACTCCCCGCGTCCATTGTGAACTCATTCGTGAAAGTAGCCTCAAGTACCTGCCGTGTGTAGTTCCACGATGACCCCGGTTTGCCGGGATGATCCATATCGCTATATATATAGAAATCTTCAACGTGGGGTAGGGCATACATATATACGTTATCCTCAGGGAGGTCTTTCAGTGGCAGATCCTTCATTACATCCATCTGATAGTCCTTTGACATTTCCTCTGCCCTCTTCCGGATTGCATCATAATCATGCAGGGCCTTTTCATATTCAGGGCCCCTCTCATGTCTCGCCATTTCCAGCTCAGCCTCCTGCATTTTCTTCTGGAGATCTAATTCCCTCATCTTCATCAGATCATCCTGCTTTTTCTTCAGAGCGTCTGCTTCTTTTAGTTTTGCCAGCTCGTCCTGTTTCTGCTTATCAGCCTCTGAGGGTGTCGCTTCCTGTGCGATGACGGTTGCTGAAATCATTAAGATCACTAAAACGAATGCAATTGATTGTACCATTCTTTTCATGACTGTCCCTTTTAATTGTTTTCTGAGGTAAAATTACGCCAGGTTTTTATAGCCATGAGTTAATGAGAGGTTAATGGAAGGTTAATCTGTTCTACTTTAATTGGCAATGATTAATTTTGACATAAAAGTGATAAGGATGAAACGTCATCTGATCATAATATTCCCACTGATAGCCTTGCTGGTATTCCTTGCCGTTCAGGTCTTCATGATCATAAGTATCTGGCGGCAGGAAAAGGAGAATATGCTCATGAGGTACGAATCAATGACAAAGGAGGCGTCCTACAGGTTGTTAGCAGCAAAGAAGATCAACGGCTTTGAAAAAGCGATGGATATCACCGACAAGTTTGCCGGTCTGGTTATCAGTGAGAAGTTACCATATCTGAGCAACCCGGCAGATTCGGCAAATTTTAAAAAAGAGGTGTTGAACCATATATATTCGATACTTGAAAAGAATGAAGTGCTTTCATCATTTACCAGGGAATACATTAAGAAAAATGGATACAGCACAGACTATACGCCATTCACCTGGATCTCTTATTTAAGCCTGCTGATAGACGGGGGTCAGTTCATCATATCAGACACTGTCCCTGACGAGAGCGAAATTCCAAAAACTGTGATCATCATTGACAGTTACAAGGAAGAGCATAACAATTTCGTGATTGCATATACGACTCTGATTGACCTGACAAAAATAGACAGCCTTGTTTTCAGGAAGGCCTTTTTCTCAATTGTGCTTATCACATTCAGTATCCTGATCGTTGTCCTTATCTTTTGGTTCACCTGGCGAAACCTGATGGAAGAGAGGCGGCTTTCAGAACTTAAAAGTGACTTTATTAATAACATGACCCACGAGCTCAAAACCCCGTTATCAACTATTACGGTTGCAGGACGGACTCTTGAAAAGACTCAGATCAACAAGGATCCGGATAAAGTCCTTGAAACGGCCAAAATGATAAGCAAGCAGAGTGTAAACCTCAATCAGCTTATAAATACCATCCTTGAGGTAAGCCTTCTTGAGAGAACGGAATTCGAGCTTGACAGGCACAAGGTCAATGTTGACGAGCTGACACATCAGATCGTTTCATCCTTCCTTACCTCATGCGACGGATGTGCCGTTGTTAAGGAAGAATATAAGGCAACCGGCCTTCTGCTGTCAGTTGATATCGTTTATTTCACAACAATGATCAACAACCTTCTTACCAATGCAGTAAAGTACTGTGAAAAGGACCCTGCAATTGTTGTATCGACGGCTGTTGCTGACAATGAATTTCATATAAGTATCACCGATAACGGGATAGGAATTCCCCGTGAACACATTGATCATATATTTGATAAGTTCTACAGGGTACCCCATGGCAACATACACAAAATCAAAGGACTTGGGCTGGGTCTCTATTATGTCAAACGGATTGCTGCCGCCCATGGAGGCGATGTTTCTGTCAGCAGCAGGCCTGACCACGGAACAACATTTAAAATCAACATACCCATTTAAAAAACCAGATAATGAAGATCCTTCTTGCTGAAGACGACATTGATTTCGGGAACATCCTCGCACAGTATGTATCTCTTAGCGGATTTGAAGTTACCCTGGCCCGAAATGGCAAGGAAGCCTGGGAGTTATTTCATTCTGACAAGCCTGATATATGCGTCCTTGATGTGATGATGCCTGAGATGGACGGCTTTACCCTTGCAGGAAAACTACGTGAGGCTGAGCCGGGGATACCTTTCATTTTTCTGACCGCCAAAAGCATGCGGGAAGATATAATTCACGGCCTCAAACTGGGAGCTGATGACTATATCACCAAACCATTCGACCCTGAGATGCTTATGCTACGTATCAATAACATACTGAGAAGGGTGTATTCATGTGTCGAGGATGAATTTACTGTCTCAGGAACCACGCTCAGATTCAATGCCCTCGAGCTGATCACACCTGAGGGCAGGGAGAAGCTTACGCTGCGCGAAGCCCAGCTCCTGAGACACCTTATGATCAACCGGAATAAAACACTGGCCAGGGAGCAAATCCTTACGGAAATATGGGGTGAGGATGATTATTTTCTCGGGCGCAGCATGGATGTGTTCATAAGCCGCCTCAGAAAGTATCTTTCACCTGACCGGGGTCTGGCACTCCGCACCCTGCGGGGATTGGGATTTGTGCTTGAGGAAGTACACTAATCGGAGGATTCTGCCTCGTGTATGAGAAATTCCGTCAGGTTTACATCGTGCGACAGATTGAGCTTGTTCCTCAACCGGTAACGGCCGATCTCTACGGCCCGCGATGATATATTAGTGAGATTGGCTATTTCCTTTGTAGTAAAATTCATCCGGAGATAGGAACATAATCTAAGATCATTTGGCGTAAGAGACGGATACTTGTTCTTTAGTTTTCTGAAAAAGCCCTCCTGCGAAAGCTTAAGGTTTTTCATAACATTATGCCATTCCTCGGTCTGGGAATCAAGTCCGTGATCAATGATCTGTTCCATTTCCCTTACAAATTTTGCCGGTAATTTCGCCGCTGAATCCCTGGTTGAATCCAGCTTATCACGGAGTTCTCTCAAAGTATCCGTCTTTCTTATCAGGTAGCGCATCGTCAACATCAGCTCATAACTTTTGTAGTCAAGCTCATTTTCCAGTCTGTTTTTACCAACCTCATATGCTATTAGCTTACGGTGACGGTCGAGCGACCCCCTCCATAGTTTAATTCCTGCAAAAACAAGTGCTGCAAAACCGATGATATAAATCACCACATACCACCAGCTGAGAAGCGTGTGGTTTCTTATGTAAAAAACGACTTCTGTGACTTTGTTGCTGAATGCCGCTTTCACCTGCAGGTGATAATGTCCCGACTTGAGGTTAAGAAAAGAAAAGTTGTCGGTAATGGTTCGGTACCAATGTTCTCCGGCTTCCGTAATCCGGTAAAGGTATTCCCGGCCTCCCCTGTCAAAGCCCGAAGGATTAGCGATATAAACCGTGAGATTATTCTCAGTGCTTGGAATACGGTAATCTTCCACCATGGAAGGAAATAAAGTGATGCTTTTATCCCTGCCGCTGAAAACCAGGCTGCTGACAACAACAGAATCCTTCCTTTCCTGGCTGCTGAGTCTCGCCAGGTTGTATATACTGAAAGCCTGTCTGGTAGGAATTAAAAGCGTATTCGAATCAATTGAAATGATTTGCTGCTCGCGCCAGGGCAAATCTGCATATTCATGAAAAAACTCCATTACTTTCTCGGCTTCAAGGCTTCGTGTAATATTGAAAAGAGCAACTCTGTTGTCCATAATAAACCAGTAACTGTTTTTCTGGTAATGGATTATCTGCGTGCTGCTCACATATTCACCAAGGCCCGGTTCCAGCGACTCTATCGGAAAGAAAGTCTTTTTCTCATAGTCAAATGCATAGATATGATCTGATGTCATGAACACCACCTGGTTATTTATCATCGACATCGCCAGCTCTCTCGAGCTGTCCGCCACTGAGCTGAAATACAATGCATTAACTATAGAATCCGCTCTCTCATTAAGCTCCAGGCGGTAGATACCTTTATAGGGATGCAGCGCCCATACATATCCCAGGTAATCCACTTCAATGAATCTTGTTGGTTCATTATACCCGATCAGCCGGTTATTAAAAATCCAGTTTCCGCTGACATCCTTTTTGAAAGAGATAATCCCCGTATAGGTTCCTTCAAGAAGCAGATCTCCATATGGAGTCATTGACCATCCTCCGGTAACATCCGATATCTTTCTGAACGTGTCCCCTTTTATTATGAATGTTCCGTCGTTGTGCCCGCACAGTATGTTACCGTCAAACTGGTCAAGTTTCCAGACCTGACCCTGTGAGTTTGGGATAATTCTAAGGTTTGAAAAGCTGTATAAACCATTGCTGTTCTCAATATCCGCAGCGAAAAGACCATGATTTGTACCCAGATAAAGACAATTCTTATCCCTGATAGCAGTATAAATTGTTCCGAGATTTCCGCTGATATTTTCAAAAGTTGTGACCGGAGAAGATATATTAATAAAATTCGCCCCGTCATCAAGCCCTATCCAAAGTCTGTCATCAGCATCCTTGAAGAGAGAAAGTACGGTATTGTTATTCAAACCGTTGGAATAGTCATATGAATTCAGGATCCTGCCTTTCTTATCACATAAAATCACTCCCTTCAGAATTGTACCGAAGACGATCACAGTATCATTCACTGCCATACCTGCATTGCATGTCTCCTGTTTAAGGTATTCTGATATTTCTGTCTTCAGGGGAGCAAACCCATATCCGTCAAACAAATAAATGCCATTATTGGATGTGCAGATCCAGTATTCACCGGTATTGAATTCAATAATTGCATGGACCTTTACATTTTTGAATATCTCACTTCCTTTAATTAAAGTAAACCCGGATCCGTCAAACCAGTAAAGCCCGTTATCAAGAAACTGTACGATAAAATTCTCACCGGCCCTGAACAGGAACAACATTACTGATGGGCATTTTATAAGTGTAACAGTATTATAATTATACGCGTAGATAGTCGTAAATGACTGGAAATAAACAGTATGGTTCAGTTCATAGATATTCCATATTTCATCATTCTTCGGGATATTGATATCGGCCGCCAGCGACTTATAGATAAGGTCTCCTGAGACATCTTTCTCCCAGACACCAAAATCCTCAAATGTTCCGCTGAAAATCATCCCGTCACTGTTGACATAAACAGATCTTATACCCTGCCTGTACGGCATTGTGAAAGTTCTTGCACTGATGCCGTTATACTCAATAAGTCCTGCTGAATTGGCAAAGTAGATATATCTGCTTACAGGATCCTGATATATTTCCCAGTTCTGACTAAAGACAGGTATATTACCCGAGATAAGATTCCGGATCTCATCTACCCGCCCGCTATTCTGGCCGGGCAATAACAGATATGATACTCCACAGAGACAGACAATGAAAAAAAATGATCTGAATTTTTTCCACCCTGCTTGTACTGACATAAGAACGGAATGTTACGTCACTTTTAACTACTGCAGTAAATATATTAAAAAAAACAGAGTGTCGATCCGTGTCTCAGGGTATGGCTATCTTACAGTAAACAGGATAAACTCCTTAATGTCTGAATTGGGTCCTATAAAAAGCTCAAACTCTCCGGGATCATAGTCAAAACTCATATCTTCATGATAATAAGAGAGGTCTCTCAGATTCAGGGTAAAGGAGACTTTGGCGGTCTCCCCTTTTTTGATGTCAACCCTCTGAAAACCCTTCAGCTCCTTCACTGGTCTTGTCACATTCCCTACCCTGTCGTGTACATAAAGCTGAACAATTTCAACCCCGTCATAATTCCCCATATTTGTAATCTCAACCGCAGCCTCAATCATATCTCCCGTGCTGAATGAGGTTTTATTCATTGTCACAGGTGAATACCTGAAAGTGGTATAGCTTAGTCCGAATCCAAACGGATACAGAGGCGTGTTAGCAACGTCCTGATATCTTGATTTAAAGTAATCTTCAGGTAAGGCGGGATCAAATGGCCGCCCGGTGTTCTTTGAATTATAGAATACCGGTATCTGTCCAACGCTGCGCGGAAATGTCATTGTAAGTTTTCCGGAAGGATTGACATCACCAAAAAGGATATCGGCAACTGCATTTCCTGTCTGAGTACCCCCGAACCATGCCTCAAGTATCGCAGGCGCGATATCATCAAGTTCTGTTATAGTCACAGGCCTTCCGTTAAACAGAACCACAGCCACGGGTTTTCCGGTAGAAATAATCTTCCGGGCAAGTTCCATCTGCACACCGGGCAGTGAGATATCACTCCGGCTGGATGCCTCACCGCTCATATCCTGGCTCTCCCCCAGGGCGAGGACTACAACGTCAGCCTTCCGGGCTGCTTCCAGGGCGTAGTCAAAACCACCTTTATCCATACCGGTTATCCCACATCCTTTTTCATAAAGAACTTGGAATGTGCCAGCGGATTTCCTCTTTATACCAGCCAGCACAGTAACGCAGCTATCCCACTGGCCTGCAGCTCCCCAGCCGCCAATTGTATTTTCTTTTGAATCTCCCAGCGGCCCTATGACGGCAATGGTTTTTATTTTTTTACTTACGGGTAAAGTATTGTTCTCATTTTTGAGCAGCACCATTGAACTCGCAGCAAATTTTCTGGCAAAAGTCAAATTCTCCGGTGTCATTATTTCAGTTTCTTCACGTGTTTTGTCACAGTATCTGTAAGGGTCTTCAAACAACCCGAGCTTATATTTCGCTTCCAGAATCCTCCTGGCTGATTTGTTTATGGTCTCTTCCGATACTATGCCTGTCTCAACCAGGTTTTTCATGTACTTCAGGTAAACCATGCCTTCCATATCCATATCGAGGCCGGCATTTATTGCCAGCCTTGCTGCATCTGCCGAATCAGCAGCTACACCGTGAGGTATCAGCTCGGGAATCGATGTCCAGTCAGAAACCACAAATCCGTCAAAACCCCATTTATTTCTGAGAAGATTGGTCAGGAGCCATTTGTTTGATGAGGATGGCACTCCGGCAATTTCGTTGAAAGAGGTCATGACCGATCCTGTGCCGGCATCAACAGCAGCCTTGTAAGGAGGCAGGTACCATTCGCGAAGCGATCTCTCTGACATATCAACGGTGTTGTAGTCTCTCCCGGCCTGAGGTGCACCGTATGCTGCAAAATGCTTGACACATGCCATCATTGTTTTTTCATTATCTCAGGTCTTCACCCTGGAACCCTTTTACCCGGGCAGCGGCTATAAGGCTTCCCAGGTAGGTATCTTCACCGGCACCTTCCATTACTCTTCCCCAGCGGGGATCACGTGCTATGTCTACCATCGGAGCATATGTCCAGTTGATGCCCATGGCGGTAGCCTCCGTCTGCTGCGATGCGCTCCGATCTTTCAATGGCTTCCAGATCCCATGAGCATGCCTGGGCCAATGGTATCGGGAAGATGGTTCTGAAGCCATGTACAACATCCAGCCCGAAAATAAGAGGGATTCCGAGACGTGACTCATCCACCGCCAGCTTCTGAAGAGCAGTGACATTTTCAACGCCAAAAGTATTCAGAATTGCACCGACCTTTCCCTGCCTTATCAACCCTTTATTGTCCTTTGAAACTGCAGGTCCTGTAAAGAACTGGCCTCCTGTGCAAAGGTTCAGCTGGCCTATCTTTTCCTCCAGGGTCATCTTCTTCATCAGGTCATCAACAAAAAGTGCCATTTCCCGGTCGGAGATCATCGTTGACTCTCCGACACTACGGTTAATGACAGGCAGGCCCGGTAAACTGTCCTGCGCAAAGCCCCTGTTAAAACAGAGCAATAAAAAAATAATGAGAATATACTTTTGTCTGGCCATACTGATTTCTTTTGCTTTACATTATTCTGATTTTATTGTCCGGCTTAAAGAACTTACTCCGTTTTCGTTTAAGGCTTCGATTGAAAAGTAATAAGCTTTTTCGTTGTCCATTGTTTTAAGCCAGTATTCATTAGCGCCGTAAACCATAATGCAATTATACATTTTGTCTGGTTCTGTTCCCATGTATATATTATACGCATATGCATTTTCAACGGGTCTCCATCTCAGCCATGCGCTGCGCTTGTCCTTTTTAGTGCGGAGAACTGTTAATTCCTTAACTGTTTCAGGTTTTTCGCCTTGCCCGTGGCCGAAAACCGAAAACCGCTGATGGCGAATTTACCCGTTGGCATATGAAGGTTCACGAGTTTGAGGTAACGTGTCATAACAGGAGTGTCAAGCTCGACATAATCATGCGGAACATCGGTTTTACTCTTGCTTTTATCCACCAGCAGCTTCCACTTTTTACCGTCTGCTGATTTAAGGATCTTATACTGATGATATACTCCCAGGGATTTGCTGAGAAACTCTGCATCCTGATCGGCATAATTGATCTGGATCGCATATACGGCGGAAAGGGCTCCCAGGTCAGACTGAATCCATTCATTTTCCCCGGTCGTGGCAGCTGACCACCAGGTTTTAATGTTTTCATCCACTGCGTTATTTGCCGTGTAACTTCCAAGTGTTGAAGAAGCTGTAACGGGTTTATTGTAATTAAGCAGCATCCAGCCGGTGAAGCAGCTTTTCAGATGGTCTTCCTTACCGTCAGGCAGATAAGTCGGATAATCACCGAAGGCTGTATTACAATACATTATATCATCATCATCGAAGCCGGCGGGCCAGATCCCGATACGCCTTTCAAAATTGTTTTTGACACAGATCCCAATAGTCGAAACGTGCCAGTAATTGTTCCAGTTGTCCTGGAATGTTGCGCCGTGCCCGGCCACGTTGGCGAAACCGCCGGGTTTAAAGCTAAGTGGCATTGACTGAGGAGTGAATACACCGATAGGTATGCTACGACACGCATGGCATAGTGATCTGTTCCGGGCGCAGCATACTGAAGGTAATATTTCCCGTTGTACTTTGTCATCCAGGCACCTTCAATAAATGGATCCAGGAATGTATTGGCCATATGTTCTCCAAAACGTTGCCAGCCATAGCGCCATTGTTCAAGGATGTACATCTCCCTGCGGGCTGACAAAGGCTTCATGGTCTTCCTGTTCAGCCCGACACCGTAAATCGGGTACTGGTTACTGCTCCAATTATACATATAAAACCCTCCATCGTCATCAGTGAAGAAGACCGGATCCCATCCTCCTATAGTGTGTGAATCGACCAATGGTTTCCAGGCATCGGTTTTCGGATTGGTACTCATCCAGATTGTAAAATTACTAGTATAAGTTGATCCGAAAACCAGCATTGTGCCTCCGATTATGCCAACGGCCGGAGCACAAAGCTCATAAAAAAAAAGGAAGTAGGTGAAAAAATAGATAATAAGGACAGCAGTAGCACGGTGAGCAAAAAGATAGGGTGTAGCATAGTAATATAGGGAGCAGTAGGGGAGGGGGAGAGAGAAGAAGAAAAGAAAACGTAGCCTTCATTTATCAGGAGCTTATTTTTACAGTTCTTTTATCCAGATATTACGGAACTGCACAAGACTTGAGGCACCCTGAAGCTTTCCGGTTGCAGGATTGATGCCGCCATGATGCTGTAGTCCCAGAGGACCCCACTCAGCCATACCCGGATATAACGCATTATCAATCACTATGATACCATTGTTGATCACGGTTATCCTGTCCCCTTTCAGCGTGACATCAAATGCATTCCACTGTCCGACAGGTTTGTCTGCGTTTTCCCTGGGTACGGCCCCGGCTCGTACTTCCGGAGACATTGCCTCATCGGTTCTTACAGACCATAGTTCACCGGATCCTACCGACCAGCACCAAAGATTTATCTGTCCGGATTGCTTCAGTAAAATACCGGAGTCAGAGTTCGGTCCCAGCGGCTCAATTATTTTTCCGTTTTCGTCACGCCAGTATTCTCCGTTCGGCATGATGGTAGGAAGAGGAAACAGGTGGTCTCCGTAACCTTTGAAACGCCATTCAATGTGGAGCTGGAAATCCTTGTATTTCTTTTCTGTCCACAGGTTTTTGTCACCCTTAGCCTCTGACCTTGCATCATAGTCTATAACGCCGTCAATTACCGACCAATGGCCGTTGTCCCCCTCCGGGGCTATCCAACCGGTCAGGTCCTTGCCGTTGAAGATTTTGGTAAATCCCTGTTCCGAATAGATGATATTATCCTGGGCAGCACATACAGAAGTAAACGCCACCAGGGTGATCAACGAAAATATTAGTTTAATTTTTGCCATGACATTTAATGTATTTATTTTTTTAGTTAAGCATGATTTACAGTTCCCACCCTTTCCGGTAAACGCGTGATAAAAATGCATTTGCCTCCGGTAAATTTGTCACTTTCATGTTTTCATTATCCCATTCCAGGCGGTTATCCATGCGAATGGCCAGGTTCCCAAGGCAAATTGCCTCTGCTATTGTCCGGACGTTCTCAAAATTTCCTCTTGATGGCTGGCCACCCCTGAAGGCATTTATCATTTCAGTGGTCTGGTCGATGAGTGTAAACGGAGGTACTTTGATGGAATCTTTTGCTGTTTCCCCGTTCTTAATATTAAACAAAACCGCATTCTCATATCCGTAATCTGTCAGAATGGTGCCATGTTCGCCAATAAACATTACTCCGTCTTCCGGCATTTTCAGGCCCTTTTTTATCAATGCTGCCGGCGTCCGCGGTTTTATTCCGCCTTCGTACCAGTATACATCCATCATCCTGTCCTTTCCGGTGACCGGTACTTCCCAGTAGAGTGTGGCTGCATGTGGATAGCTGACGTCGTTCTTTACCCATAAGCTTCTGAAATCACGAACCTGGCAGGTAAAGCTTGACGCACCTTCGGCTGAGACCGGCATACCGAGGTTAAGCATCCGCCAGTCTTTCCAGAAACCGTAATATCCCATATCAGCAAGACAACCGGCACCAAATTCATACCAGCCTCTGAAGACTGTATGAGTATAATCGGGTGAATACGGACGTTCAGTAGAAGGCCCCAGCCATAACTGCCAGTCGAATCCGTCAGGCACCGGCGCCTCCGCTGGCAGGTAGGGTGATCCCTGCGGCCACATGGGCCGGTTCGTCCAACGGTGGAGCTCTTTCACATCGCCAATTAAACCGGCATCAATCCAGGCTTTAATGGCATAGTATTCGTCATAATCCTGGAATGCAAAGCATTGGGTGGCGATACCGCTGTTTTTTGCCGCATTGCAGGCAAGGCGTGTTTCGCTCATAAAGTTCGAGATGGGTTTATGTGTAGCCACACTAATCCCTTTCTTCATTGCTGCCAGGGCTACAGTCGCGTGCAGATGATCAGGTGTCATTATGAAAACGGCATCAAGGCCCTTCTCCTTTTCCAGCATCTCCCTGAAATCGGCATATGCGGTACATCCTTCATACGACTTAACACCGTTCTTTGCAGCATAAAAATCATTGATCTGTTTTCGTCCGACCTCTCTTCCTCCCGAAGCACCCTTTTTCTCTCCCTGTGGCAGTCCCCACTGCGGATAGTCAGAACTTTCCCGGTTAGGGTCACATACCGCGATGAACTGCAGTTCATCGCGTTTAAGCCAGTCGGCTAATTGTTTTAATCCCTGCGTCCCTGCTCCGACCAGGGCCACATTTAATTTTTCATTTGGTGCGGTTCTTCCGGTACCGCCCATTAAATGAGATGGTACAATGGTTAGTCCCACCCCGGTTAATGCTGTCTGTGAAATAAAATTACGTCTCTTCATTTATAGTAATATTAGTACATTTCTTCCACGGGCTTTGAAATCCAGAGTTCTTCAGATCGTTCTGTACAACCGGGTTATGTATAAACTTTCTCTCGGGTCTCTCATTTGCACATATCTCCTTGTTCATAAAATATCTTAATCAAAGGCTTACAGATAAACCTCCACAACATTTTCATGAGGAGTGATCAGTGATGCAAATTTATAAGCCGGAATAACTGCTCCTCCCTTGCGGTATTTATTTTCCTCATGAGTAATCCTTACCCTTGTGCCGTTGATATATATTGCTTTCGGGGAAAAGTTACTCTCTTTTACGGTATAATTAAATCTCACTGTCCCGCCTCTTAAGTCTATCGAGGCAGACAGTCCATCAAGATAATACGGTAAAACGGGATCAATGATCACATTTTCGTATTCAAGCCTTAGTCCGAGCAGCCGCGTCACAACGATTTCGATAAAAATCCCTGGACCGCTGGAATAGACCCTCCAGCCACCCCTGAGAGTTAGTTCACCGGTCATTATCTGTTTGTACATCTCATCGGCTTCATACCTGTTCCTGAAGATCACATCCGAGCTGCTGTAATAGCAGTTTGACTGCCGTATGTCACCGCAGGGCACGACATCCCGGTAAGCTACCGGTATTGCCTGCCGGAGCGCTTTCAGGAAAGAATTTGCGTTGCCTGTGCGTGCCAGTGCTTCCGCATAGCGAATATGTTCATGGACGTACATAAGGCCTATCTCGCGGCCAAAGAAAGTACTGCTCTCGGCTCTCTGGAAGAACGTCTGAATGCCACCATTGTACCTTAGAGGGCGATCCATCAGCCTCGCACCGTCAGGTCCTTTCAGATGCTGTTCAATGAGAACCTGGTGATGACGGGCCTGTGCTTTTGTAAAAATCCCGCTGATGATCCCCTCTCCATCGGAAGGATGCTGTAATGAATGCCGGTTTTGTCATCCCGCGGGTGGAGAAGCAGGCTGACAGTATTGTCTTTTTCAACCAGGCCATAACCCGCCACGATCCCATCCCTCATCAGGTGCCGGTTAAAATCTGTCCTGATCCTGATGCAGATATCCTTCATTTCCTTTGCTTTGTTTGCATCGCCGGTCTGCTCATACACCTCCCCGTATTGCCTGAAAGCCTGGTAATTCATTTCGACCGTCCAGCTTGAAATCATTTTCTGCGCCAGCTCCCTGCTGACCGGCTGTAATAAATGATCCAGTCGCCACCGTCAAATGGTACCAGGGCCGTGCCCGGCACGAATGATTCAACTATCGTTTTGATCAACCTGTCAATATGTTCACCGAGAGGCCTGTGCTCAGCATGATCGGGTCCTTTTTCATGGTAGAATGGAAGGATCTCATCAAGAATAGAAAGTTTTCCGGTGACCCTGATGTAGTTGCCCAGGGCAATGATGCACCAGTATACCACATCACCATGAGCGCTGTCAGCCCTGATGTTTGCATAGCTGTCGAACATCCACCACTGCGGCCATCCGCCGTCAGGATTTTGATTGGAGAATATAATCCGTAACACCTGCCTGGCTTCCTCATACTTCCCCATGCAGAGCAGCATGTCAAATGGCCCTTGCGCGACATCGCGCGTACCCCAGGCAGCTCCGCTGAACTGCTCGAGCCCGTAAGGTGTCAGATAATAAGTCAGTGCGTTCATGCCATACCAGGGAAGGATCTCCTGAATGGCTGCGATATCTTCCTGCTTCGCTTTCAGTGGGTGATTCAAACTGAGATTCTGCCAGACAGCCCTTGCATCCCGGCATTCAGACAGCCACTGACTGTCTGCATTTTCAATGGTAACAAAATCGGCAGAAGCACCTACCTCGCCTAAAAAGCTCATGCAGAAAGCTGAAGTTTCCTGAACGTCAAGGACAAATAAAGAGCTTCCGTGATTCTTATGATCAGAATAAAGCGCTTCATCACCGCATGCCGAAAAAATTGTGTCACTGTTGTTGATTTTTATTCTGAACTGCGGGTGCGAAAATTTACCCGTTATCATGCTGCCGGGTTTTGGTTTGGCCACATACTCACTGGCTGTGCTCCCGGGGTTAATGCGCCATCCGTTAAGATCATCAAAATCGTGAGTGATCAAAAGCTTGACCCGGCTGCCGCTGATCACTTTGAAGTCCATATTAACCTGCGGGGCTTTTTTTGATGTCCAGGTCCGCACCTGGAAGCAATAATCACCATGTTTGTAAATCCACCTGCAATGATTCAGACCCATCTCAAAGGCAGAGGGAACTCCCAACAGGTATTGCCGTCCGTCGATGGTAACAAAGATACCGCTGCCCTGTTTCAGGCGAAAGATTGAACTGGCTGGAGCATATTGAAAGCAGGACATTAAAATTAGTGTTACCCTGGCTGAGATGCGAATTAAAAACTCCGCAGGCAAATGAAGTGGTGGATATAACATTTTCATCCGGCAAAAATCCGGCTTCCGCCTGCATAATATGACCGTGCGGACGGTCAGGCAAGAGTCTCTTTAAGACGAAACATGACATGGTCGTTCTCCCTGCAAAAGAATGACAGCAACCGTCCGTTTTCCGTTTCAGCATGTCGCCTCTCATTGCCAAAAAAACCGTCAACCTCCCGGTCGGTAAGGTCATTGGCCGGCAGGAATGCGGATGTATTGAAAATATTTCTGGCTGGAGTGGTCATGGCAGGTGAGCCGGTATGTCAGCTCCTCGTCACCGGATGCAGAAAGAGATCAGGCAATCGTTCGAGATCATTCTCCGACGTGGCCTGAGGATGGTCCGCCATATAGGCTGCAACGAATATGCTTCTGTGTTTTTCACCGGCAGCCAGCATAAATGGGTTTTCCTGGAGGGCAACAACGGATGATTCTCCGGAATATTCGCCCCCCCGGTTTCAGCCATCAGGCCTTCCGGTATGCCGGTCGCCCGGTAAGTTTTACCGTAAAATTGCATTCCGTCCACGCTTGCTGCCGAGGCCTTGTTTTTACTTGTCATCATCAGCCAGGGATTGCCGACAATTCTTTCATATTCTGACGGCAACACACCACGGAGCCATGATCTTTATCCTCAAGAATTCGCCGCTCAAGATACTGGCTGACGTAATATTCATTTATCAATCCGGAACTGACAGGTTTAAGTCCGACATCCTGAACGCAGATCAGATCGATATCGACGGTGTCATGAGACGTATTTTCAATTTCAATAATCCACTTCCAGCTGAGGCTTTTTTCAGACAGCTGCGGCGCACATCTATAATCGAGTTCCTGCCCATCTTCCCATTGCAACAAATGAATTGCCCTTAACCATGAAGCGGCTGTTACTTTCCGGTCCCAGAAGAGCAATATATTCAATTGGTTTCTTCTTTTTCTCAACCAGATATTTGCACCTGATTTTGAAAAATGTGTAGTTGATCTGAGGCTTATCCGATCGGATCCACCGCAATGCTTTGCAGTGATCCGTTATCCAGAAAATCAATGGAAAGCCCTGGGGAATTCCTGATGTTCATTTCGCAAGCCTGATATTAAGAATTAATTCTTTCCTGTGTTCATGACTGTAAGTAAATGCTGTGCGCTTACCGTAATAAATCATTTCAACTGTCTTGCCGGAAATCGTCGCGGCCATTATTCTGCTGACATTTTCGCCTTCGAAGACTATCTCTCCTGCAAGGTCACGATCGCCATAAAGGGTGATCTCAAGATGGCTTTCAGTCGCGGAAATACCCAGAATGTCGGAGGTACTGTGAAGGATCTTTAAACCGTCAGAAACTTCCAGGCAAACCGGGGTCAGAATGGCATAAAGCGCCGGCCAGAGCATTTCATTCTGTGAGAATGGAAAATTCACAGTTTCATTGGTTTCGGGGTGGGTATAAGTAACTTTCCCGGTTTGTTCTTCATTGTAATAATTACCGGCAAACAGTATTGCAGAATTCTTATCAGTGAACCGCTCCCTGACATTAATAAATTCACACGACGCGGATGCCTTTCTGAGTTTTGCACCTGATCTTTTAAGGATTGTCTCGTAAACTGGCTTGTGTCCTTCAGTGTCAAAGCCAAGCCAGGTTCCAAGATGGATAACAGTCCCTCGTCCCAGTGCTTTGGAGAAACCGCAGGGGCTGCCGTGAAGTGTCCTGGCAATAATTTCCGCCCCGGTGAGCGAAGCCTCAGCATAGGTGATCATAGGGTTGGCGCACTTGATGTCTTTCATATCAAAGATATCAATCAGAGGGAAATCAATGATCTCTTTCCCTGAGGGGTAAACTGACAGAGCATCCCTGATGATTGTGCATGGTCTCTGAGACATCTCACGGTCAGGAAGATAAGGAAATATGACCACATTGCCGCCGGCACTAACGTAATCAACAATAGTCTTCTGATCGGCGGCATTCATCTCATCGGTGCTGAATGCCCATACCTGCCTGTACTTCTCCAGGCTGGCGGCAGAGGCCTTGCTCAGGTCAGCCATGTCATAGTCGATATTGAGTATCTGCAGTACTTTCAGTAAACCGTCAAAATATGCCGGTCTGCGTATTGCGGAAGGCGTGAACTGAAGACCACATGACTCACTGACAGGTCTTTCCAGCTCAGTTGCGTAATATGGAGGATAGAAAAGACACATACTTCGGCCCTGCGTTTTGCATAAACTATAAGGTCTTCGGAAGTACTGACAATCTGGTTCATCCTTTTCACCAGAGGGAACGCACTCCTGCGATCACCCCCGGGTGTAAGAGGATTGAACCAGTAAAAGGTCTCTCCGGAATAACCCATATGTCTTGGATTGCGCCCCTGAGAGAACATATAGTAGTTCCAGCCGGTCAAACCATTTGAAATGCTTGCTTTGTAAAAGAGCTCCATTTCGCGGGGGTTGGTCACGACGTGATACTCACGCGAACCGCTCTGGAACTCGGCGGCAAACAAAGGTTTGTTGCCCTGCATTGCCGAGGTTATGTCATTGATGATCCGGTCATCATGCATATTCCGGTAGGATAAGAACTCAGGAATATGATCAACCCCGAAAATGATCTCACTCCTGTCACCGAACAGATCCTCGTACATTGTAATATTGACCGGAAATTCATAACCGTGTCCGAAAATCCAGCCGGGAAGATTATGATACAGAGGAACATTCACTCCCCTGTCACGGGCCATTCCGGTAAGCATTCTCAGATAGTCTCCGTAATATTTCCTCCAGAAGCAGTGCCATTCATAATCCCTGCTGCGGTCTCCCCCTGATGCATAAGGAAGATTGCCGTCAGGAGGAAGCTCCAAATCAGCAAAACCCTGATAATTTGTTCCCCAAAGCTTATTTATTTCATTAATGTCTCTGAATTTATCTGACAGGTAAGAGATGAAATGATCCTTAACGGCATTCCCGTAATCGCCCTGCTTCGCCAGCCATGAGAATACACCGATCTCATTGCATATCTGCATCATGATTATGGGGCCGCCCTCTGACACCTGGTTTTTACTTATCAGCGGCATGATCTTATCATACCACAGAGCAACTTTCTCAAGGTAATGCTGATTAAAAAGACTTACACCGTCGCTCTGAACCGGTTCGCCTCTGCTGTTGCGCATCCTGACTTCGGAACCGTATTTATCAAGAAACCAGTCAGGCAGTCCCGCTCCCCGGAACTCAGCCAGTATAAATGGCCCGGGTTTTACAATGCAGTTTAACCCATTCGCCTTGCACAGCTGCAACCAACCCACAAGGTCGCGTTCCGGACATGTTTTTCCCTCAAAATCAAATACAAATTCTTCTGACTCATGCCATGCCCAGGGAATATAAGTACTGACCGTTGTCAGGCCGGCCTCCCTGGCTGCTTCCAGGTGCTTATTCCAAAGGTTATGCCTGATCCTGAAGTAATGTATCTCTCCCGAATTGAGAAAAACCTTTCTGTCGCCCAGATAAAAACTTCCTTCCTTTACGCTGAAAGTCATCTCAGTTGATTTTCCTTTTATACGACCGCCGGCGCTCCGGCAGTGCCGTTTCCGTTTGGGCGCTCAATACTTCTTTGCCTTAGCAGTTCCTTTATCTCGTGGCTGCGTTTTTCAGTAAGTGTATACCGTATTACAAAGATAAAAGAGAATAAACACAACAGCACGGGAAGCCCGATCTCAACAACACGCATCATAAGAAGAGTGTAAGGCGTCTGTTTTGTCAACGGCATGATTTCACTTTCAATCGTTCCGAGATCCTTATCGAGGATACTTAAAGACTGTTCCTTGTTCATATCAGCAAGCCGGTTATTAATTACTGTGATTTCCTGCATGAGCGTTTGATAATGCTGCTTGCTGTTCTTTGTCTCCATCGATCTGGCTTCAAGGTGTGACAGGAGCTCAAATGAATTCACCCTGGCTTTTAACAGCCTGACCTGAAGTGTCAGTGGCATGGCATCGCTTATTATAGCCTTAACCAGAGAGTCCGGAGCCTGGGATCCGAGGCCCTCAATGCGCACCTGGATTTTCTCCAGCTCAGTTACAATTGACTGCGCGGAGGTCTTTGAGTTTAGCAGTACATTCTTTCTCTGGGCTTGAACGGCTGCCGTACCGGCTTTCTTCTTATCCGGTTTTTTTTCGGCTTCCTTTTCAAGGTAAATCACATAATCCCTGGCGTCACTGAGGGCTTCTGAAGTTTCTGCTTTAGTGTTTTTGAGCCATTCCGCTGTTGTCGCCGCAAGACCATTGTATCCCTCCCAGTACTGAACCTTGCTTCGCAACTCCCTGATGCTCCCCTGCAGGCTGTCAACCTTGGTAACCTGTGTCTGGTCAAACAGCGTAAGGACAATCAGAACTCCCGCGACAAAACTGGCCAGGGCGGTTCCCATTTTAATAAACCACCAGAAAATGGCATAATAACTTCCCTCAGCGCGATACCCGGTTTTTAATTCATCTTCATCGCATATGTCTCCAATCATCGAAGACCCGAGGGTAAAGAAGAAAAGCATTCCGGCAGAAAGCAGAAAAGTGGGGATCAGCACCAGGTACGGATGCTGCGGGTTGTAGCAGACAATCTTTGAAAGCTGTGCCATTGTCATTAGTATCATAGCCAGAACGAGGGTGTTGCGTTTCCCCAGTTTAGGACTTATCCAGTTGAGGGGGAAGACCGCAAGCACTCCTGTGATAGCCCAGATACTACCGTTGATTCCCAATAGCCTGGCGCCTGCAACCTTGTCACCCCCGAAAACATAAAAGATAGGAATATATGACCCGAGCAGAATAACGAAATTGAAGCCCATGGCCAGCGTGAAAATAGTAAAAGTAAGATTGGTAAAGTTTCTGTTATTGAAAGTGCGTTTCATGTCTATCCAGAAGGGTGTCTTTTCCTGCTTTGATGCTTTGGCAAACCCCGGCTCCCGCAGCTTGGCAGTCCACCAGAAAGAAAGCGGGATGAGGATAGCAGCAATAAGTATGGAGACATATCGCATGCCATCGGCTTCATTCCCTCCGGTACCCCTGAAATCTTTCAGTGTTGGCCAGGGCGAAAAGCCATGGCGTGCTCATGGCAAAAAGATTGCCCACAAAACTCTTGGCGCTGAAAAGACGGGTGCGCTCGTGGTAATCGTTGGTCATCTCCATGCCCAGGGCGCCGTGAGGAATCTCGAAAATATTTACGGCAGTAAAAAATAACAGAAGGGTTACAAGGATATAAACAAGCTGAAACGCCTGGTAGCCCGATTCAGACGGGAACCATGTACGCACCATATCGCCTTTGGGAATCCACCACATGACGACAAAAAAGACAGCAACCAGTATTCCGCCTAAGAGCAGATAGGGACGACGCCGTCCCCAGCGGGTCCGGGTATTATCAGAAAGATGTCCGATTATGGGATCGGAAAGAGCATCCCACAAACGGGGAACAATCAGTATAAATCCCAGCCAGAAAGCGCTGAGACCCAGGCTTATATTGCCCATCAGACCCACAAGGATTCCTGCAATATTGAAGAGGGCAATGGGAATAATACCACCGGCGCCATAAGCTGCCAACTGCGCGAATGGAATATGATGCTTCTCTTCTTTTGTTATGACCGCACTTGTTTCCTCTGTTTTCATAAGAATATTTGTTGGCGCAGGGATTAATAATTGATTTCTACTTCTGCAGGAACCTCCTTAACCGTAATTTCATTTTCACTAAAGTCTTTTTTCTCAATTCCGTTAACGATTACTCTTAACGGAAACTTCGATCCGTTAAAGTTCTTTATTTTGATCCCTCCTCAGGAAGTTTTACATCACCGAAAATTGAAAAGAGATATTTATTGCTATCCTTTTTAATTGAATATGAAATCTCTCCGTAATAGGTCGGCAGGTTTTCGACAGACATTCCTTCCGGTGCATCGATCCAGTCCTGGTAAAGAGCGGAAGCTAACACAAGCGACTGATCATACTCATTTTCATAGACAAACATGGACCGGATAGCATTGATAAAATCGCTGCCACCCAGGTATGAGGCATATCTCCGATATAACCGGGATAGCGGTAATCTTTCCAGACCACCTCAGCCCATTGATTCCATCCTTGCGGGCGCTGATCATTCAGGAAAAATTCTATCAATTCATGCGCCCTTTCCGGCTGATCCAGCATGATAAATGAACCGATCAGACGATTTTCATAAGGTGTGTAATTTATCCAGTCAATTTTCCCGTCTCTCCGGTTTTTGAAAAATTCATAATATTTGTTAAAGGTGTTATAAACCTGTGGCTTTGGCAAATTGTTCAGTTCATTGCAGGGTGTCAAGGCGATGGTTGTTGATGTTGCATCAAAATCACCAAGCTCAACACAACCGGGTATATAATCTATTTTTCTTGTTTTCATCGCAAGCTGCATCGAGTTGTAAAGATTTTCCCTGAATGTATCCCGAACCTTTTTTATTCTTTCATAATTCCTGTTTCACCAAGTATTTTCTGGATCTCCGCCGCATCTTTCAGGCCTTTCATGGTAAAGAAATCATCCCAGTAAGAGTGCATCGGTTTTGCGGAATAACCTTCGTGGCTGATGGATTCCGTAACCAGGCCATAATAGGCGCGCACACTGTCGTTTCCGTTTTTAAAATGATCGGTGGATTTTTCGGCAATCAGCGATTCAATATATTCCACTGCTTTCAGTACATTTTTATTTTTTGACCTGAGAAAAGCCGTATCCTTTGTGAAGTTAAAATATTCGCGGATCAGGTAAATCATTTCCCCGTGACTGTCGTTTTCGGGAACCGGATCGGGGCCCCTGGAATCAACCACGCAGGGAACTTTTCCGTTTTCGTATTGATATTCCGCGTACCAGTCAATAAAATCTTTTACTTCATTTACGATGCCGGATTTCAGAAGTGCAGATGAAGTCAGTGCGCCGTCGCGTATCCAGCTTCGTTCATAGGAACGCGAGCCGGGCTGAATGCCTGCATTATCCCTGTTAATCAAAATGTAAACAAGATTTGATTTATAGGTATTTACAATCCTGTCTGCAGATGCGGGCAAATTGAATTTGATATGTCCACCTTTGTTTTCCAGAAGTTGGCTGTATTCTGGAATTCAGCGCAACATACTTATTGCTCAGTTTTTCGTTAACCGGATCATTCCATAAAACGGAACAACCACAAAAAAGCTGGTCTTTTCGCCTGGATTTAAATGAAATGAATATTTCATGATGCCATTTGCAAGTCCGTTTTGATCAACAGCGGATTTATCCTGAGGAATATTTCCTCTTCGAGAAGATCGACAATATTTCCTTCATCAAAAGTACATGCGCCGAAGGAATCATATTTTCTGAGACAGCAATACTTTATTATCAACAACCAGGTATTTGCCGTCTCCTTCCTTTATCGAATATATTTTACCGACGCCGCCGAAGGATTCAGAAACTGGTAGTATGGATTAACCTGGTATGGCCGGATCAGCAGATAAAACTCAAAATCGTTTGGCTGGTCCGAAAGATTTTCAAAAGAATAGCTGATATCAAGCCTGAATTTTTGTTTGCCTCTCCGCTTGCTGTAACTCCGGTTACGAATTTCAGATCATCACATTGCCAGGTGACAGAAGGCAGAAAATTAAATTCACTCTGCTTCAGAAAAGCCCATAGATTGGATGGCTTTACATTGCTCCAGTTATAGAGAATCACCGGTTTTTATCATCGGCTCAATTGAAAACAGGGCTTTATCAACTTCAACCATTCCATCTTCATTTATCAGAGCTTCCTTAACATCATTATTAACACCGGTGATGGTCCAGTAGGAAGCCTGCTCTGAAAAGTATCTGGGATAATTTCCTGCAGGTGAATTTTTAGCTGAGTAAATCAAAAAATCATTCGGCGTCAAAGAGCTTTTTATATCTAGGAATTTTATTTCACCAATGCCGAACCCTTTTCATAATTGCTTTTAGAAGATTTATCTTGACGTATTTTGCTTCCGCTTCCGGCAGCCTGATAAAACTTACATCATCACGATTTGACTGGACGGAATAAACTTTCTCCCAATTTTTACCATCCTCCGATAAAAGGAGATCAAAACTTTTTGCATAATGATCTTTCAGCCAGTCTATCTGCAAACCGCCGAATTCCCTGTGGGTCTTGAAATCAATAACAATATTCTGATCTTTCACCCTGCTGCTTTGCCAGTATGTTTCATCCGAATTATCCGCAATTAAGCCCGGTGAATGATTTCTTCTGATGATGATGCTGTGATTGATGGCTGGGGATATGATTGAGTTTCGGGTGGAAGCTGTTCAAACTTCAGATCATCGATCCAGATTGTGCCTTTACCGCCAACAACAGATGCAACAGTAAATTCAATCCTGTCAATTCGTTTAAGACTTTGATCGGTCGTTGGCCCCCAGGCAAAACTGATATGTCTTTTCTTTATACGGATTTTTTTCCATTCTGGGGAAATCATAATTGCGGTTATTTACCCACCAGACATTGTTTCCGGTGCTGTCAATAAATTTTATTTCAAAATTATTGGCGGGAGATTCGGCTTTAAGATAAAAAGTAAATTCATAATTATCAGGAAGGTCAACAGGAAAAAGTTTCTGTATCCCGCCGTAACCGGTTCCCCTGGTGAAATCATAATCGAAACGGATCGCATTGCCCGTAAATCCTTTTTCAGTGGATAAATTGAGATTTACTCCATCGGACTTATTAAAGTCCATCCGTCATTGCTTTCGAATTCATCAAGCGTTTTGATTTGAGCGTTGATCGCTACAATTACAAAAAACAGCAGGAAGAATATAGCATTTCCCTTTTTCAAGTGACCTTTCATAGTAATAATGCTATCTGTGGAGATTATTCAGCCGGATATCAATTATCAGAGATATGAATCCAAGCCTATTCAATCCTTTCTGGATTATCGGATCTTTCATTACATAATTCCATACCAGGCCTGTCCTGAAATTTTCGATCATGATCAGCATGGGACCCTCATCAATGCCCAAAAAATCATTATCGAACCATTTGGCGGTGGGATTGAAAGCATCATAATATCCGTATTTGCCCCATAGTTTTTCACCATACTTTGCATTGATTGATTTAATGGTCGGCAAAACTATTTCAGGAGCAAAGGTAGTGATGACAGGGGCGCATAAGGTGCAATGGTGCCATCATCAAAATAATTGTAATCGGGTCCGCTGGTTCCTCTTCCTGCATAACCCAGAAACTTTTTATCATCAAAATTATATTTCTCCGGGCCCGTCACTAGCAGTAATACCCCAGCAAAGCGAATCATAACCGACCCAGCCTTTGGGATTATCAATTGCGTATTGTCGCTGAACATAAGTTGCCCGCCGTGAGTTTTCAAAGTAATCAATTCCTTTTTCCTTCATGTACTTATCAGCTATTCCCCGAAAATCGATAAATGCCTGTGAAAACTGATGACCAAATAACGGAGGGAAAGCTACATGCGAAAGTCCTTTGTAGGGTGTCTTCCATTTATAGGATGTTAACCATGAGTTGTAACTCTTTTCAGCATTTTCCATTCCGCTGCCTGCAGCAAAAACATAAAGGAACAGAGCTTCGTTATATCCGCTCCACCCCATATCATGAATGCCTTTTTCGGGAGTCCAGCCCATGGAGATCGTATTGGCAAATTTACCTGTTGCGGGCATCTCCATAAAATTCCAGTCAATCCGGTTAAGCAGTATGTTGCCATTGCCCGGATCTGGTTTTCACTTCATTGTCAAGGTTGTAATAGTTCCGGGCAAAGATGATACCCATCATCAGTATGCCTGTATCAATGGAAGAAAGCTCGCAATTCCATTCACGGGTACCGGAATTCATTCTCAGGAAATGATAGTAAAATCCTTTGTATCCGGTCCCATTCTTATCAGTACTCTGAACTGAATTGATAAAGAATTTAAGAATTTTCAGAGTAATTTGCGCAGCCTGCTCGCGGGTTATCCAGTTTCTTCCGCTCCTATGGCAAATGATGGAATTCCAAAACCTGTTGATGCGATACTGGCAGGAGCCCAGCCTGCAGTGCGGTCTTTTACAATTCCCCATTCAGGATGATGTTCATTCAAAAAGAAAAGAAAGGTCTTATGCTGAATTGAATCGAGCATTGTCACTTCGTCAGCGGTTAACTCGTAATCAACTTTGCCGTTCGATTTGAATTGTATCTGTTGAGGTTGCTGACATCCAAATAAGAAAGACCCACAAACAAGGTCATCCTACTGATAATTGTTTGATTTTTTCTTTTCATTTCAATTTTTCTTATGAAACAGTTAAGCTTTTGGACGTTAACATATGCAGCTGAACTGCCATAAGACAATCTATCCAACAGCTATTAAGTTAAGCAGAATAATTCAATTCAGGTAAGCATACATCATAAAAATAATCAACGTTCTGCAATGCAATCACAGAACGTCATGAATTTTAACTTTCCCATTACAATTATAATATTACAATTGAAAACCTGTCTTTTACTACAACAATGGCCGTTATTTAACTGATTATCTATTATATAAAATATGAGTACCGGCAATAGTAAATGATTATCTGACATCCTAAAGCTATGTAGTTTTCTTATGGTTGACTGATAAAAGTATTCATTCTAGAGTAAAACAACTCCTTTCAGAACAAAGAAGAATTTAAAAAATCAATAACCGCATAAGTCGCCAGTTTTCATTAATGTCAGTGCAAATGGATACCATCTCACGAGCTTAAAAAAATTAAATAAATTCCATATAGTACTATTATTTTTCAGCATTACGTCAAAATCTGAGGCATGAAAATAAAAGAAAGAATACGGCATGAAGTATATTATTAATAACCAATATTTTATATTCCTGTGATGTAGTAAAATCTAGGTCCTGAAAAGTTGAGATTGGGGCATGAGAAGATGATTTAGGTTATCAATCATATGGCAATCTGAAATTGACCTCTATTTTTAATTAAATTCATAAGTCTTATGAAACAAACTGAAAAATTGTAACCTGAATTTTAAACTACCTACTTTCTACCTATGAAAAGATTGGTTTTAATTTTTGAGATTTTTGTTATTTGTTGCAGCGCAATTAGTTTTGGACAGCAACAAATAAAAGGGAAAATCACCAACTATCTAGAAAGAACCACTTCCCGTTGTTACCGTGCAGGTAAAAAACAAGACTACAGGGACAATGTCTGAAACTCATGGGAACATACAGTATCTCTGCCAATCCGATGGATACATTGGTATTTTCTATGGTCGGGATGCTAACTCAAAATGTTCCTGTAAATAACCGAACAATCATTGATGTAGTTCTTCAATTGGAAACAAAACAGATAGATGAGATTGTTATTATAGGGTATGGCAAGGTTAAGAAAAAGCGATCTTACCGGCTCTGTAGGCTCAGTTAAAGGGGCAGAAATAACAAAAATGAACATCGTTCAGTGCCGAACAGGGCCTTCAGAAGGGCAGGCTGCAGGAGTTCAGGTTACAACTATCTCAGGGGCCCCCGGTTCAGGTGCTGCCATAAGAATAAGAGGTGTAGGCACCTTTAATGATGCATCACCAATTTTTGTGGTAGATGGTGTAATAGTTGGTGGCTTAGCTTTCCTTAACCCTAATGTATATCGAATCCATGGAAGTATTAAAAGATGCTTCTGCAACTGCAATTTACGGTGCAAGAGGTGCCAATGGGGTTATATTAGTTACTACCAAACTTGGTAAGGCTCGCGGTGTGAAGCCAACCTTCAGTTTTTCAAGTGAGGTGGGCATACAAGTACTTACTAAGAAAATTGATCTGCTTACTGGCCCTGAATTTGCGAATGTTAAGAATAGTATAGTCCCGGGTAGTTATGGTAATCCTGACCTCTCACCAAATACCGATTGGCAGGACTTGATTTTTAGTCCAGCACCTATCCAGAATCATCAAATATCTGTATCCGGTTCATCCAAAACATCACAATACTATATCAGCATTGGATATTTTAAACAGGATGGTATTATCCACAAGTCAAACCTGGAAAGGATGACTTTTATGATTAATAATATATATAACCTTACAGAAAGTATCAAAGTGGGAATATTATCAGCCTTGCTCCTACAAAGGACAGTCTTCTCCCAATGTGGTTCCTACAGCTTACAAGGCACGCCCCGACTTACCCCCATATTATGATGACGGGAGTTTTGCTGTAGGATATAATGTCGGCAACCCTTTAGCTGATTTGGCAGCCTCAAACAACTTCTCCGTGGGATCTTGGGCGTTGCTAACCTTTATACAGAGTTGAACGTTTTAAAAATGTTCACATTCAAATCGAGTTTCAGTGTAAGTGGATCATATAATAAGGGAACAAGTTTTACCCCTGCATACACTGTGTACCTGCCACTTAATACAGATACTGCTTACCTGCCAGATCCAAATCTTCCTACGGCACAGAATAACGCACAGAGCTTTTTATACAAGGGTAGTTCCGATGCTCTGACCTGGTTATGGGAAAATACTTTAAACTTTAACAAGACTTTCGGAGCGCATTCAATCGATGCCTTAGCTGGCTATACCGCTCAGGAGGGAAGTGCAAAATCGATGGGCATGGCAGGCGCTAAGATTCTCAGGAATTCACCCGATTTCTGGTATATTAACAGGTCCACATATATTTATGACCCTTCTAACGGGGTAAATACGACCGCAAATATTACAAACGGCAGAGGAGAAGATGCGATGACTTCTTTCCTGGCCAGGGTAAATTACACTTTTAATAACAAATACATCTTTACCGGCACATTCCGGAGGGATGGGTCATCTAAATTTGGTTCAGACAACAGGTTTGGAAATTTTCCATCATTCGCACTTGGCTGGAATGTATCAAATGAGGACTTTATGAAAAGTGTACCACTTATTTCCAATTTAAAGATACGGGGTAGCTGGGGAATTATTGGGAATGAAAAAATATCTTATTTAAGTCAATATTCCCTGACAACCTCGGGTGATGCAGTTTTGGAACAACCTCCACAATTAATCCGGGTACAACATACGCTCTGAGTGGCGATCCCGACCTGAAATGGGAAAGTAATAAGCAATTAGATTTGGGCCTTGAAGTAGGGTTATTTAAAAACAAGCTTACCGGGGAATTTGACTTTTACAATAAAGTCACAGATGATATTCTTCTGGGATTGAACACCCCGGGACACCTTGGAAACGGATTCGGATCATTGGTTTATTTTAATGCGGCTTCTGTTCTGAACAGAGGATTTGAATTTAAAGTGGATTGGAAAGACAATGTCGGTGGTTTTAATTATAGCGTTAGCATTCTGGGTACATTTATACATAACGAGGTACTTGCAATAGGTGGAGATGTTTCCAACGATTTAATATTACTTGGTGGAGCTTATGGAGGGTACTACTGTACCCTCAGCAGGGTGGGATTGCCTATCGGAGCATTTTACGGGTACAAAACGGATGGCGTTTTCCAGACTGTGGAAGAAATAAACAGTTATCCCCATTATTCTAGCGCAGTTCCTGGTGACTTAAAGTTTGTCGATGTAAATAAAGATGAGAAACTTGACGATCAGGACAGGACTTTAATAGGCTCTCCGATACCTAAATTTATTTTCGGTATTAATTACTTCTGTATATAAAGGTTTTGATGTATCACTGGATATACAAGGGCAGACAGGAAACAAAATATTTAATGCCAAGGAGATTTTCAGACCGGATGAGTATAATTATGAAAAGCATGTACTTAATGCATGGACAGGTCCGGGTACCAGCAATACGGAGCCACGTGCCACAATTGGTGGATACAATTACTTACCTTCAGAGAGGTTTATCTTTGATGGTTCGTTTATTAGATTGCGTACTTTTATGGTAGGGTACACTTTACCTTCTGCCTGACCAGAAAAATTGCTGTTCAGCAACTGCGGATTTATGCAAAAGGAAACAATATCTATACTTTGACAAAATACACAGGTTATACTCCTGAGATTGGGAGTAATGATGTTTTATCGAATGGGTTAGATTCAGGGATCTATCCTGTCACTGCTATATTTTCATCAGGCCTAAACTTAACATTTTGACTGCTATGAAATCATCAAAGACAATATTATTATTCGCATTACTAATAACTCCGGCATTTGTAGGGTGCAGTGAGGATTTTCTCCAGAAGGATCCGCTGGGAAGCCTTACACAACAAACATTCCCTGTAACTGAGGAAGATGCTTTATTAGCTACCAACGCAGCATATGCTATATTCAGGCTTGAGTGGTATAATTGCGGATTATGCCCAATTCTTGGATTTTATGTCGGACGACGCTTACAAAGGAAGCGCCACATCTGATGGGTTATCTACGCAAGGACCTTATGACAATTTCACATTTTCCACTTCCCAGGATGGCCTGGACAGATGGTATACAGCTCTCTATCAGGGAGTGAAAGCAGCAAATGTGGTAATCGATAAAGTCCCAGAAATTAAAATGCACAATCCTTGAGAAACAGATATATTGGAGAAGCAAAATTTATAAGGGCTCTCATGTATTTTGATCTGGTAAATGCATGGGGAGGAGTCCCGCTTGTGGTACATTTAAGCCCTTCGCCCCAATTACCCAGATCTTCAAAAGAAGAGGTTTATAACCTGATTGTAAGTGACCTTCTGTTTGCTGCCAAACATCTTCCCAGTAAAACTTCTCTTGCTGCTGAGCAAGCAGGAAGGGTAACAAAGAGGCTGCTGAAGCCTTGTTGGGTAAAACATATCTTTTTCAAAAAGACTTTGTAAATGCCCAGAAATATTTGTTGATGGTTATCGACTTTAAAGTTTTTGGATTGGAGCCTGTATTTACAGACGCTAACGGGGTAAAAGGCAACAATCGAATTGAATCTGTCTTTGAAATCGGAGCCCTGGAAACCTGGACAACACAAACAGGTGGCAACTTTTATGCCGTTGTACAGGGGGTTCGCGGTAGTCCAAATAAAGGTTGGGGATTCAACCGGCCATCAATGGAGCTTCGTAGGTCATTTGAACCTGGAGATCCAAGGCTGAAAGGGACTATAATTGACCTTGGTGATACATTAGATGGTGTTCCCATAATAGGAGAACCAACTGCAACCGACCCGGTTGTTATTATCAATGAAGATGGGGATACCATTAATATTCAGTGTTATAACAGAAAAGTATGGGCTCACAATCCAGAGGGTAGTTTTCCAATTCTTGCATCTATGGCATATCACAAGAGGATCATACGCTATGCAGATGTATTGTTGATGGCTGCTGAAGCTCTCAATGAAAATGATAAGCCCTCGCAGGCGTTGGTTTACCTGAACGTGATAAGGGAGAGAGCCCGACAAGGCAACAATTCTATTTTACCTGATGTTACTGTGACTGAAAAAAATGCACTGAGAGATAAAATCTTGCTTGAAAGAAGGTATGAACTTGCGCTTGAAGGATTAAGATTCTGGGATCTTGTGAGAACAGGAAGAGCTCCGGAAGTGTTGGGGCCTCTGGGTTTTGTTGAAGGAAAACATGAACTTCTGCCAATACCCCAACCTCAAATAGATATCTCACAAGGAGTAATTATACAAAATCCAAATTATTGAATAATAACTGTTTTGAAACCTTAAAATAAATTATTATGAAAAAACGACATGTATTAACTGGTCTTCTGCTGGTGACTATCTTGTTCACCCTTGCTTTAAGTAGCTGTAAAAAGGATCCAATACCTTTGACCTTGGAAGCACTTTTGGCCGATGACATTGACCTGAATGGCTTAAATGCCGCAACCGGAGTGTCTGTTAATCCTACCATAGTCGCAACATTTGCAACTAACGTTGATGCAACTACCGCAACAGCTTCAACCATTACGCTTACTGAAGATTATGATGATCTGCCGATACCTTTGACTATTGCAGTATCAGGCAAGACCATAACCCTGACTATTACAGATCCGTTAGCAAATGGTGCTCTGTACCAGCTGACTTTTACTGCAGGGTTAAAAGCTATCAATGGATTGGCTTTAGATGTAATTGACAGGTATTTCACCACAACTGGTTCATTTGCTCCCAGAGGGCTGGTAGCATATTGGAATTTTAACGATAATACCGAAGACCAGGTTGGTGATTGGGATCCTTTACCGTCAAATGTTATTGACATAACTTATGCCACAGGACGAAGTGCAGCGGCAGGAAAAGCTGCAGTATTCAATGGCACAAGCAGTATAATTGAAGCACCACGCGGTGATCTGCTTCTTACAGACAAATTTTCATTTAGTTACTGGGTAAAAATAGACACTACTGGTAAAAAGATTCAATTTGATGTAATTGGAGCCGGGTCTTTTTATGGCTTTGCCTCTCAAATATATCCTTTATATAATATAACCAATATCATTGATCTTGAAAATGCAGACGGAACCACAATATTTGCAGGTTTCACAGCCCCTTGTAACGGAAGTGATAGGAATAAAGCCGGATATGAAGCATTTCCCTGGCTTTCCTATGATAAAGATCTTACCGGACAGGGTGGCTTAGTTGCAGTTCTCAGTAATAAATGGGTTAATCTTATTAATGTTTATAATGGCACTACAAGGATAAATCGTCTTTACCTGAATGGCGTATTGGTTAATGAGCAGGACTATAACGTAGCTCAAAGTACATATCCAACCACCGTAGGTACAAAATATGCTGGTGCAGTGGGAAATGGAGGCGATAATCTGGTTATTGGATTTACACAGGACAGGAACAGCCAGTCAATTACCTGGTATCTCCCCAATGAGGGCAATCGTTTTAAAGGACAAATGGATGATATCAGGTTCTTCAATAAAGACTTAAGTGCGAGTGAAGTAAGTTTGATGTATAATTCAGAGAAACCGTAATTTACTTTTCAGCCTGTCAGTAAAGAAGGTCAGGATTTTCCTGACCTTCTTTACATCAAACATTGAGTTCTGAATTGAGAAATATTCCGTTTGAACTACAGATTAATTCGTCAAACTCTTCAGTATGAAAACATCACTATTGTTAATTCTATGCATTCCTTCCCTTTTAATTAAGGGCCAAAATTCCCCAACAGATAAAGGAATTACTGCACTTGAGATAACTCAGGCAATAATTAAAAATACTGGCGTTACTCCTTTTACTTATTATACCAATGATATTTTCAAGGCAGGCGATCCTGATACACCTGTCACAGGGGTAATCACCTGTATGTTTGCTCCAATGGATGTTCTGCGACAGGCTGTTGACAAAAACTGCAACCTTATTATTGTGCATGAACCAATATATTTTAATGGTGCTGATGATACCACATACCTGGAAAATGATCCGGTATTTCTTGAAAAAAAGCATTTTATTGAAGAGCACAAACTTGTTATCTGGCAATTCCATGATTATATACACACAATGAAACCTGATGGAATTCTAACCGGCATGGTCAAAAAGCTAGGATGGGAAAATTATCAGGACAATGATACTGTTAATTTATTTGTCTTCCCAGAAATGACCCTGAAAGGACTACTTAAAAGTTTGAAGAAAGTATTCCCTGAGAATGCATTTTATGTAATGGGAGATCCTAAAATGAAAATATCAAAAGTATGGTTCAGCCCCGGTGCTGATAACTACATGTTTCACTGCAAATTCATACAAAATTCTGATGTTGTAATAGCAGGAGAATCCCCTCAATGGGAATCATATGAGTATATGCGTGATGCAATACAGCAGGGAAGAAACAAGGCTACTATTTTTTTAGGGCATGTTCCCTCAGAAGAGAGTGGCATGGAATACTGCACCGATTGGATGAAAACATTTGTCAAAGATATACCCATTTATTATGTCAAATGCGGCCCGGCTTACTGGTCATATTAAGGCAACATAAGGACAAAGTATCTCATGTAATTTAGAATTTAAAATCTTAAGAACTAGAATAATGAAAAACTTGAAATTAGTTTTCGGTATACTGTTATTTACTATGATTACAGCAGGTTTTACAGAGGCCCAGGACTGGGCTAACACAAACCGTTACCAGGATGCCAATTCAAAGCTGGGATTACCAACACCAGGTCAGACACGTATCGTATTTATGGGTAACTCAATAACTGAACTCTGGGGTATGACCTGCCCTGATTTTTTTGCAAACAGAGAATACATTAATCGTGGTATCGGGGGTCAGACCACTCCCCAGATGCTGGTCAAATCAGAACTGATGTAATCAATCTCAGACCTGACCTGGTAATCATTTTAGCGGGCACCAATGACATCGCCGGAAATACAGGTCCTTCAACACTTGAAATGATCAGGGACAATATTATTTCCATGGCAGAACTGGCAAGGGCTAACGGTATCAAAGTAATTCTATGCTCAGTTCTTCCTGCTTATGATTATCCATGGAAACCAAGAGTCTACCCTGCTGAGAAAATCTCCGCACTTAATCAAATGATAAAGGATTACGCTGACAAGAATGGAATCATTTATCTTGATTTTTATTCAGTCATGGTAGATGATCGAAAAGGACTTAAGGCTGAATATACGCATCCGGAGGATGGTGTACATCCTAATGAGGCAGGATACAGAGTAATGGCACCTCTTGCTGAAGTTGCTATTACAAAGGCTCTTAACCAGAAATAGATCCTGTTTATTTCCTGATTACTAACCTTGACTGACCGGACTTCTTCCGGTCGATCAGTTGAACAACATAGAAGCCATTGTCCAGGCCGTCACAGTCCAAGGTGAATACCAAATCAGTATGACCTAGCTCCTTTGTCATTATCATACGCCCATCAATTGTAAAGATCTTCACCGTAACCGGTTGTTCAAATCCGGCCGGATCAATATATACCAGGCCTGTGCTTGGATTGGGATATACCTTGAGATCATCGGGCAGCATAATAACAGGATAATCAGACGTGGTCAGAAAACCGAGTTTGGTAAGACCTGCCCTTACATCCGCATCAACCATAAAGTTGTTCCACAGTAATCCGGTCCTGTAGTTCTCTATCATGACAACTATAGGTCCCTGGTCAATTCCGATGTATGCCTTTTTTACCCAGTTCAGATGATCATTGAAAGCATCATAGGGGCCGAAGGGACCAAAAACATCTTTCCCTCTCTCACGGTAAAAATATTTCAGGGCTTTCAGGGCATCCTCAGGTGCGTAGGGCATGCTGGCCAGAGCCGCTGTCGGACTGATAGTGCCGTTGTCGTTGCTGACAGGCTGGTGAGCGGTGTAACCGTACGGGTCATCACTGGCTGTAAGACCCCAGCATTTGTCGCCGTAATTCTCAAATCCGAAGGGGTTAGCAACGGCGTATGCATGATGGATCCTAACAGTATTAACGTGTTCCTGCCAGTAATCGGCATATTGGTCGGTCAGGCCATGGGGATTTATTCCAAGATGTGAATACTGGACCCAGAATAAAGGACCGCCGTAGTCCGGCGAGAGTTTTATTTCGTAACCGTAGTATGAACGCTTGACAGCCATGGCCCCGTTTCTTGCCCAACCCTGGGTATATACTTCTTTTGGTATCCCATAATCTGGTGAGGAAGCTGCCATGACATAAGTTATGAGAGCCTCATTCCAGCCTGTTATCTTCATGTTCTTGAGAAAAAGGTAGTTGGGAGACCAGTGCCAGTACAGAACATTTTGTCCGTATTGCCGATACCAGTTCCAGTCTACGCCTTTCCAGAGCAGGTCGGCTTTTTCACGTATGTGGACGGACTTTGTATCCTGCCCTGAGAAATAGTGTTTCAAAGCAATCAGAGCCTGTGCAAGGTAAGATGTCTCTACAAGATCTCCGCCGTCATCGTCAGTGGTAAACGGCTGGGTATGTTTGGTATCGGCATTGTACCAGTGTGACCATGCGCCGTGGTATCGGTCGCATGTTTCCAGGAAAGAAAGGATCTTCAGAACCCTGTCCTTGATTTCCTCTTTTGGTCTGTACTCCCTTTCATGAGCAACGATCATAGCCATTAAGCCCATACCCGTTGCTCCTGATGCTGCCGTTGAACTGCCGCCGTCTGTTCTCTCCAGTGCCATGCCCGATCCCTGGTGCGCTCCTTCCCAGAAATACCGGAAAGCATAGCGCTGGGTCATGTCAAGAAGTTCCTCATCGGTATAATCCCTCAGCGTAGCACTTGTCGCTAATGGATCAGATTCTCTGTACTGAGCCAGTGTAACAACCCTGTATTGGACTGTTTTGTTTTTGCCTGCCGGAGGTACAAAATCAAGGTAAATGCTGTCAGTCGTTTCGCCTCGCATTTCATAATTTGCCCCATCGTCAAAAGAGGCGTAAATGCGGTACGACAGGTTTGCCATCGGAGGTGTCCATGTCAGTTCTGCATGACTGTCGTACCCTGTTCCCACGAGGTGGCTCACTGCCGGTATTACCAGCAGGCTCTTGTATATGGTGATCTCATCAATAAGTATGGTTCTTGATGTGTTATTGGTCTCCGACTGGCTGAAGATCACGGCTTTGATGGCAGTAAAATTCAGGTCGCTGTTCCCGCTGTCGTTCATTATGATGCTCAGCGGAAATTTGACATGTGTCCATGCTCCTGCCGGAATGTTGCCGTTATAATCAGATAATCTGTACATGGCTGATGATACCTCACCGGAGCCTGTCTTGTTCATTGCCCTCAGTCCGATCAAGGGTAAAGCAGATGACGGTACTTCTGCTGTAGAGTAAGCAAAGAAAGAGATGGAATCCATACCCGTTATATCAGCGGTGGTCCAGCCGCTTCTGAAGATGCTCGCTTTCCAGTTGCCGCCGGATGATGAGGTGTAATTAAATTTCAGGGAAGTGGATCCCTTGAAAGCCGTAGTGGAACAGGGGACCTTGTCATTAAACTGAGGAAGCCGGGGGGGCTGGTATGTTCAAACAGACTGCTCCCAAGGTTAGCAACATCAACGATGCCCTGGTCATAATATGTCTGATCAGTGCCTTCTGAGAATATCCATATTTCCTGCGCTTCTGTGGCAAGAGAAAGGAATATAATAAACCCAATGATGAGCAGACCATTCTTCATTTTCAGGTATGAAAAATCCGGAAATTAATTTAAAAGGCTGCCCGGACTTTCCGGGCAGTCTTTCAGCTTTAAGAAAGATCCTCAGACTTACCTGAGCGATCAGAGTAAGGAAAGAATAAAGTTCTATTTCTCATCATTATAGATAGTCTGCACTTCAGCCTGTGTAAGCTCTTTGCTGAATATACGCAGTTCATCCATCAGGCTCAAATCTGAAAGGTGATTCCACTCGATAAATCTCGGGGCACCTGACATAATTGAAAGAATGTCGCATCCGGTCCAGTCCATTGGTGAAGTAAGCGGTGATGCGGCCCGTGTAAGCACACCGTCTAAATAGACAGCACTTTGCGTACCTGAAATAGTAACTGCAACGTGAACCCACTGACCACCTGACGGATCTACTGAGCCACCATCATTCCAGACTTCGGTTGTTCCAATACCTACATTTGATTTCAGGGTCTGCGAAGCCGCGCTGCCTTCCCTGAAGAACCTGAATCCTTTTGTCCGATTATTTGGCAGAGCCGGATTTACCAGATCAGGAGCGCTGGCAACCAGGATACCTGCCCTGTCCGGTGCAGCATTGATCTTCATCCAGAACACAGCGCTGAAACTGGTTGATTTAGCGAATTCCGTCGTGGGGAAAGTAAGGTATGAATCAGCTGCTCCTGCGTAGGCCAGGCCCTTTTTACCGCTGGCAAAACTAGGTGTGCCGACCTTGGTGGCGTCAGTTTTGCTGACAATGTCCCGATAACTGCCGTCAAAAGGCATGTAGAATACTTCGCCATACTTAGGAACATAAGCATGCTCAGTTTCCATAATGGTCTGTATTTCAGATTGCGAAAGTGCTCTGTTGAACATCCGCAACTCATCGTATGAACTCAGGTCATAGCTATGGCCCCAATAAGTAAAGTTTGGTGCTCCGGATCCAATGCCAAAGACATCACATCCAGTCCAGTCCAAACCTGTATTTGGGACAGATCCTGCAACTACACCATTAATATATATAATGGCTGATGTTGCGGAAATTGTAACACCAATATGGACCCAATCAGCGTTTGTTGCTGTAATTTCCTGACCGTCATTCCATGTCTCTCCTGCTCCGGTCCCGACATTCATCTTTATTCGCTGTACTGCCGCATTGCCTTCACGGAAGAGGCGGAAACCCTTTGTACGGTCTTCGCCTGCCGGACTGGCATTAAGTATACCGGACCTGTCAGGTGACGAATTTACTTTATACCAGAATACTGCGCTGAATTCACCATCCGTTAATCCTGCGGTTGGAAAAGTCAGGTACGAATTCACTGCACCTTTATATGCATTTGATCCTTTAAGTGCATTCGCCTGGCCGGTAAAACCAGGACTACCAACCACTGTGGCTTCCGTATTGCTGATTTTTTCCAGATAGCCGTCGTTAAACGGCATGTAGAATACTTCGCCAGGATAAAGTGGAACATAAACCGGCCTTTTAAAATCAACCGTCTTGGTGGTTACCTTGCCTTCCATGTCAGTCGCCTTGACAGACAGGACATGATTGCCTACGGTAACATCCTTGTACATGAATTCCTTCAGAAAACGACGGTAATCCCTGAATTCAGTGAAGTCTGTCACTTTAACCCCATCCATCAGGAATTCAACGGACTTCAGTTCAATATCATCGGTCACTTCTACCTGTATTCTTACTGAAGCCGTTCAGTGAATCCACATCCCACTGATATCCTTCAGTCGGGCTGATGACATTTACCACCGGGGCTGCAGCATCTGGTCCCGGATTTACATACGTAATCGGGTCAATCCCCTTGTTACATGCTGCTGCAAAAACGATGAGGACCGCGAGTATCAATATATTTTTTATAACTTTCATATTCCTTTTTTTTAATTATGTATGATTGAAAGGACTATTTGCCCCGCAATGGTGGTAACAGGTCAACCTGGGCCTGAGGATAGGGCAGGAATGCCTTATCCATAGTGAAAGTTCTGCCGTCATAGCTCAACTCGGAAATTCTCCCAAGCCTTACCATATCAGAGAACCGTGATCCCCATTCCATAGCCAGTTCGGCATATTTTTCATCCATGACATCGTCAAGAGTAACCGTAGACAGTGGTGACAGACCGGCCCTTGCCCTTACAAGGTCAACTGCAGCCTCAGCTGTCCCGGCAGTGCCTGTAGCACCCTGTTTAAGAGCCTCGGCATACATAAGAAGCACTTCCGCATAACGGATACCCGGAAAGTTTTTATTTGTGCCATAGTCAGTTCGCCCCGGTGTCAGCTGATCTGAAGGAAGGTAATGCTTGCCGCTGGCGAATAATGCCCGTGCATAATCATTGAACCTGTCGCCTGACCTTGTGGTGTTGCTGATCCAGGCCGGCAGTGTTGCATAGTTTGGATCCTCCTTGATTTTAGCAATGCCCCTGTTGGTGAAGATGACACTGGTTTCAAGTCTAACAGTTTCATTCCTGTCAAGCATGAATTTAATGTACTTCATGCTGGGCTCATAAAAACCCCATCCGTCTCCGGCTCCGGTGACCTTGGGCGTCCAGCCCTGCGGGCCGAAAAAGGCGTAGAGATAGGAAATGTTATCGCCTGAACTCTGCCCAAAATCCGAGAACTGAAATTCAAAAATGTACTCGCGGTTTAGTTTACCGGGGATCTTGAAGAGATTATAAAAATCGGGTGAAAGAGTAAACTTCCCAGAGCTGATTATCTCAGAAGTAGCGTCTGCCACTACCTGATAATTCTTCAGCTCCAGGTTAGCCAGCGCCTTCATTGCCAATGCTGTGTATCTGGTCATTCCACCCTTAATATCTGTCCGCTCAGTGGGGTGAACAGCAGGCAGTTTGGGAATTGCTTCATCCATCTGGTCCGAGATATGCTGCATTACCTCATCTTTTGTTTTGACTTTGGCTACAAGCAGAGTTGAGGGATCAGAACTTTCAGGGATAAGTATGGCACCCCAAAGACGTGAAGTCCAGAAAAGATTCCATGCACGCATTACCTTTACTTCCGCAATATACTGATCACCCAATGCTTTGTTGGTAGCATTTGCCTGATAAAGAGCGATCTGATCCATGGCAGAATGAGCCTTAAAGATTCTGGCATAATTTTCCTGCCATACTGCATTGAACATCCAGAAATCTTTATTGTAATTAAATAGGTCCTCTTCAGAAAAATCCTGCTGGTCACCAAGGCCGCCTGCATTAACATCATCACCCCTGACACAGGTTGCTGGATAATTATCCCACTCTATGCCATAAAAGGCTGTATACATGCCTATCAGAGGAAGAATCATGTTATCAGAAATAGTGTAATCGGTCTGTCCCGTAAATGAGGTATTTTCCGGAGGCTCATCCAAAAGATCCTGACAGCCGGAAAGAACCAGCAGTGCCAGTGATATGAAGATGAGCTCTAGTGAATATTTATATATTTTCATAGTCTTAATTTTTACTCGTTAAAATTTGACGTTAAGCCCGACTGTGTAGACTGCAGGAACAGGATAGGTCTGAGTATCTATTCCGTTGGCCACTTCAGGATTGAACCCGTGGTATTTAAACAAGGTGATGGGCCGGTCGGCCGTCAGTGAGATTTTGGCCTCAGGCATAGAAGCGCCAAACAGTGTCACACCTTTTATATTATAAGACAGCTGTACGTTCTGCACTCTGAAAAATGATCCGTCTTCAACCAGGTAGTCACTCATTTTCTGGTTCCAGCCTCTTCTCAAACCTGCATGAGGAGGGGTATTTATTTGAGGTTCCTTCACCATGCCAGCGGTTAAGAGCGAGGTCAGCATCCATATTCTGATCAGCCGTCCAGATTACTTCACCGCGTTTACGGTTAAGTATCTTGTTGCCCGTCTGACCCAGTACATTGGCTGAAAGATCAAATCCCTTCCATGAGACTGCAAAGTTACCACCGTACATAAATGTTGGAAAGTAAGAACCAAGAACAACTCTGTCATCATCATTAATAACACCGTATCCCGCCTGTCCTTCCTTCTGCTGGTCCTTGTACTTGAGATCACCCGGAACAGCACCGGCAGGAGCCGATGGATCAGCTTCAATTTCAGCCGCATTCTGGTATACCCCGAGCACCTCATATCCAAAGAATGCAAGCAGCGGCTGACCTACCATTGAACGCTGCCTGAATTCTGCAGAGCCTCCGTCGATGTAAGGCTGTCCGTAAAGATCACGCACTTCATTTCTAAGCGTCGAAAAGTTTAACCCTACATTGTACATGAAATCTTCGGATAGATTTTCACTCCAGCTCAGTAATACTTCAAAACCGGAGTTTCTTATAACTCCCACATTTTTCAGTACACTGCCTCCTATTAACGGGATTGCCACATAAATAGCTGCATTCTTGGTATTACGGAGAAAATAGTCAGCATCCAGTGACAGGCGGTTTTTGAACATTTTGGCAGTCAGGCCAATGTTTGTTTCTGCGGTAACTTCCCATTTAAGTGATGAAAAGGTGTTTGTGGTCTGAGTACCGGAAACAAGTAAATCATTGATAGCGGTACGGACAACACTGGTGGTGATTGCACCGTCGCTTGCCTGTATCTTGTCATTACCCAGCTCTCCCCATCCGCCGCGTATTTTAAGGAAGTCAAAGAAACCATTGTTCTTCATAAAATCTTCCTCTGAGATTATCCAGCCAGCACCGATAGTCGGGAAATAGCCCCATTTCTGCTGATATTTCGAGCTTCCGTCAGCCCTCATGGTTGCGTAGAGCAGATACCTGTCGTTGTAATTATATGACAGCCTGCCGAAATAGGAAAACCCGTATTGTTTAAGGCCTCCGTCCCCTACACCGCTCTCAGGTTTGCTTCCCGACTGGCTCAGGTACCATGATTGTTCATGAGCGTAAGGGAAGTCCAGCCCTGATGCATTCAGATAACTGGAGGCTTCGTTCCTGTAGGAGGTACCTGCCATGACCGTCATGTTATGATTGCCAAAATTGTCGGTATAGGTCAGTACATTATCCCATATCTGGTCAGAAGCCGTAGCAGAGGATTTATACAGTTGTGAATGCTCCCTCTGAAAACTGTTGCCGATAAAGAAAGGCAGGTAAGTAGTTCTTCCGTCAGTTGATGTAAAAGCGTGATTATAGGTTGTCTTAAATGATAATTTACTGGGGATAAGATCAATTTTTATGTAGAAATTAGCCAGCATCTGTTTGATCAGATTGCGGATCTCATCGAGATCCATATAAGGCAAGGGGTTTTGTCCGCTCCTGTAGCCCAGATCCTGTGCGTTGGAATAACGTTTGGGCCATGCGGTTACATTTTGCTCATCGTAAAGCGGTAAAATCGGAACAGCGAGATAGGCCATATTCCATACCCCGCTTTCTTCAGAAAACTTCGTAGCATTGCTCATGAGCATGTTTCCACCCACGGTCAACCAGTCAGTTGCCTTGAAATCAATCTTGGCCCGAAGGTTAAAACGCTCATAGCTGTTTTTCATTTTCAGAATACCACCCTGCGAAAAGAAGTTTGCTCCGATTGAGTAGGCAGCCTTCTCGTCGCCGCCCGAAAGGCTCAGACTGTGGTTCTGGATAGGGGCCGGCCGAAGAATTTCATTATACCAGTCAGTATTGACGTCAGGCACATTCGGATCTATCCGGCTTCTTCCGTACCGCTGCATGGCATTCAGAATGAAACTTGCATCGGCTGCCGACCCTGATTCCATTGCCATGGTCGTAAACTGTTGAGTATTGGCCATTTTAAGCACATTCTGAGCGATTTGCGTTCCGTAGTAACCGTCATAGGAGATATCAGCTTTCTTGTTGTAGCTGCCTGATTTGGTCTCAATCAGGATCACCCCGTTGGCAGCTCTTACTCCGTATATGGCTGCTGCAGAGGCATCCTTCAATACGGAAATCGAAGCAATGTCACTGGGATTCAAAAAATCGATGTTATCAAAGAACATCCCGTCAACCACATATAACGGAGCTTCATTGTTCTGTCCGGGGTAAGAACCAATACCGCGAACGCGGATGGTAGGTGAACTGCCAGGGCCCCCGCTGGAGACCACCTGCAATCCTGCCACTTTACCCTGCAATGCCTGCATTGCCTGGCCTGACGGCGTTTTCGCAAGTTCTTCAGATTTGACCGTCGAAATTGCGGAGGTAAGGTCCTTGACTTTCTGAGTGCCATAACCTACCACAACCACTTCTTCCATCATGGTTGTTGCTGTAAGCAGTTTAACGTCGATGGTTGTTCTGTTGCCAACACCGATATTTTGAGTAGTGGTGCCTACCATCGAAATCACGAGTGTGTCAGATGGTGAAGCAGCAATGCTGAAGCTTCCGTCGATGTCAGTCATTGTACCCCTCAAGGTGCCTTTTACAAGAACAGATGCACCGGGTAACGGGAGATTCTGATCATCAACTACTTTGCCTTTTATCTGTCCCTGAGCCATCAAGGGCTGCAGATAAAGTGCGAAAATGAACAAAAGAGCTAGTAATTGTTTCATAGTTTGGGTTAATTTCATGTAAGTTACATTTGAAATGTTACATTAAAAAACATACGTCTTGTTTTTTGAATTTCTCATAGCCTTGAAGGCACTTTTGATGCACCTATATTTTACTACAACAGCTAAAGTTATATATTTGTATTTCTTTCGTTTACAAATTATATTTTACCGTAGTTTTGAACGAGGCAGCGGTCGTTTAATCAGCATCCGCTGATTATTTCCTGGCTTCTGAAATTTTATTTAATTTGATGCCCTAAACATATTATATGAATACAACAAGATTTTTCCATGGGCTGATACTAATATCAGGATTTTGCCTGGTCTCTTCCTGCTCAGGAGGGTCAGAGACACAGGTTGCAGTCAGCCTCATAAACAAATTTCCGGAAATCACTGTTTCAGGCCCTGACGGGAAGACAGTCTCACTGGTTACGGCAGATAAATTTACCGGCAGTATCGGATATGTTTCAGAAGGTAAGATAACATGGGTCACAGGTTTGCCAAAGAAATCAAAACCGGCAGAAAAAACCCTGGCCCTGACATGGAATAAAGGAAATGAAACCGGCATTATTCTTATTGTTGAAAAAATCAATGATGACTTCAGATTTAACCTTTCACAAACCGGCACGGGCGGAAAGGCTATAACAGAATGGATTGTTAACCTTGGTGCTGCTCCCGAGGAATATTTCACGGGTATTTTCGAAAGAGTAGTTGACGGACCACAGTCAAATTCATGGGCGGACGGCATTGAGGCAGCACTGAACCTGAGAGGACAAAAGGTTGAAGTAAAGCTGAAGCCTACTGTTTCAGCTTATGCGCCGTTCTATATTTCCTCAGCGAATTATGGTTTTTTCAATGAAACCACCTGGCCCGGGGTCATTGACTTCTGCAAAGAAAATCCGGGGATCGTAAAGATCTCTTTTGAAGGACCGGAATTTCATTTTAAGATATACTCAGCTGACAATCCGATGGATATCGTGAGAAAGCATGCCCTTGAGGCCGGGCCGTCAATCGTGCCTCCCGCATGGGCTTTTGGTCCATGGCGCTGGCGCGATGAGCATTCAAACAATCCTGTATATTATGATGGTACCAGGAAAAAAGCACCCTATAATACTGATATTGCTGAAGATGTCATGATGATGAAGGCTTTTGATATCCCATGTACAGCTTACTGGATAGACAGGCCATGGGCGACAGGCCCCAATGGCTTCGACGATTATCAGTTTGATACAAAGCGTTTTCCTGACCCTGAAGGAATGATAAAATGGCTTAACGGGAAAGATATACAGCTTATGATCTGGATCGCACCATTTGTAATGGGGAAAATGGCAGACTATGCCGAAAAGAATAAATACTCCCTCGTCAGCAAAATGCATGGTAACAATCCGGGACAGGTACTGATTGACTTCACCAACCCCGAGGCTGTGAAATGGTGGGGTCAGAACGGGCCCGGCAAGCTGGCAAAGATGGGCGTCAGAGGATTTAAACTTGACAGGGCAGACGGTGAAAAGCTGACTGATTCGCTTAATCTGAAAACAAGCGCGGGTACCTCTTACCGTGAGAATTACAATGATTTTCCGCGTCAGTACGTCAAGGCAGCCTACGATGCTGTTCAGCCGGTTCTTGGAGATAATTTCATCCTGTATCCCAGGTCACAGTATACGGGAAGTGCAAGGTACGGAGCCATGTGGGCCGGTGACACAGACGGCAAGCCTGAAGGACTGCGTTCTGCCATCATAGGAATGCAACGGTGTGCCGTGATGGGATACCCGGTATGGGCATCCGACATAGGAGGTTACTGGGGCTCTTTTTCAAGAGAGACTGCCATGCGCTGGCTGGCGTTCGGTTGCTTCTCCCCCATTATGGAGGTCGGCCCGACAAACAATAAAGGCTTCTGGAGCAATCCCACCGAACCTCACTACGACAATGAACTTATTGCCGTATGGAGATTGTACGCCAAAACCAGGATAAAACTTAAAGATTATGTAGCCAGACAGGCGTTAAAAGCCCATGATGATGGTACCCCCATAGTCAGACCGCTGTTCCTTGATTTTCCAGAGCAGGCAGAGGCATGGAATGACTGGCAGACATACATGTTCGGACCAGACCTCCTTGTATCACCGGTCTGGCGAAGCGGAACAACAGAACATAGGCTGTACCTTCCACTGGGAGAGACATGGATAGATGCATGGGATCCAGGCAAACAATACGAAGGCGGAAATTATATAACAGTTGATGTGCCATTGTATAAAATACCAGTTTTCATCAGGAAAGGTTCTGAGATTGACCTTGGTAACCTGAATGACCTCTATGCCTCATCACTAAAGGCCGCCTCAGAGAAACCGGACCTGTCAAAACTTGAGAAGGATGAGGGATGGAGGTGATGAAAAAAATCTCTCTGGCACATGCAGAATAGAATCAAATAAAGCAATTCACTTATTCCGGTTACCCGGGATTTTCTAACCGCGGGGGCATTTTCCGCCATTCGCACCTGTAATTCCGTCATCTGCCACCGCCATCTCGTTCACATTTTATGTTTATTAATATATTTGCTTTACTGTTGATATTGAAAAACAGTTACAAGAATCAAACACTGACATTAGCTTTCAAACCGCATGGCAAATACCGGGACGGCACTGATAATCGGTGCCGGTATAGGAGGAATCGCAACATCAATATTCCTGGCAAAAAAAGGATACAGGGTAGATATCTTTGAAAAGAACGGATCACCCGGAGGGCGCTGCGGACAGATAAACCGTGACGGGCACCGCTTTGACATTGGCGCAACGATGATGCTGATGCCCGATGTCTATCGCGATGTCTTAAGCTCACTGGGACTGACACTGGAAAAAGACCTTAACCTCAGGCCACTTGATAATATTTATTCAGTCTGGTTTGATGATGGCACCAGGCTTGACTTCACCACTAACAAGAAAAAGATGGAGGAGCAGCTTGAGGCAATCGAGCCGGGAAGCTTCGCCAGCGCTGAAAGGTATGTCAGTATAGGATTTAAACTCTATAAGACGGCCTTTGAAAAGCTTATAGGACGCAACTTCACCAGGTTCTTCGACTTCTTTAACCTGACCAATGCCTTGCTCCTCATCAGGCTAAAGACGTATATTTCGCACAGCCGCTATACTGCCCGTTTCTTCAGGTCGAAGCACCTGCAGATGGCTTACACCTTCCAGAATATCTATGTGGGTCAGAGCCCTTTCACTTCTCCGGCTCTTTTTTCAATGATACCCTCTGCCGAGCTTACTGAAGGATCCATGTTCCCTTTAGGTGGAATGTTTAGCCTGGTGAAAAAGCTGAAGGAGACAGCTGAAGAGCACGGTGTCAGGTTCCATTTCAGCATGCCGGTCGTGCGCATATCCACTGAAGGAAGAAGAGCCACCGGAATTGTTTTCAGCGACGGTAAGGAGGTAAAGGCAGATATAATTATTGCCAACGCGGATCTCCCCTATGTGTACCGGAAGCTACTGCCCTCCGGCTTTAAATCCCGCCGTATCGAGCGGATGAAATATTCATGCTCGGCACTTGTGATACACTGGGGACTGGATAAGCAATATCCGCAAATAGGGCAGCACAGCACATTTCTTTCGGACGATTTCCGCAATGGTCTTGACAGGATCTTCAGGGATAAATCTATGGGCGACGACCCCTGCTTTTATATACATGCGCCCGTCAGAACTGATCCATCAGCGGCGCCTGCCGGATGTGACACATTTTCTGTGGCAGTGGGCGTGGGCCACCTTGATAAAAAAAATCCGCAGGACTGGGAGCATCTGACGGATGTCGCCCGCAGAGCTGTCATAAGGAAACTGAAGAATATCGGGATAAATGATATTGAAGATCATATAAAGTTTGAGATTACTGTGCCACCGGCAGAATGGGAAGAAGCTTTAAATATAAGCAGGGGTTCTGTCTTTGGCAGCCTGGCACACAACATCTTTCAGATGGGGTACTTCAGACCACATAACAGGGATCAGCATTACAGGAACCTGTATTTCACGGGCGGAAGCACACATCCGGGTAACGGCATTCCGATGGTGTTGCTGTCAGCACGACTAGTATCGGAGAGAATCTTAAACGAACAGAAAAAGGATAATCAGGGGTAAAAATGAATACCAGGGAAGAATTCATCAGACTTTTTGAATCTATTGACTTTGAAAAAATCATCGATCATCCGAATATACTTATCGCAGCAAATTTCTGGGATGACGCGCGCTACCAGGCAGCGCGAACCTGTTACCGCTTCATGCGTAATTTAGATGACCAGATAGACAACTACAAGGCTGAGAACAGAGCTATCACTGAGGAGGAAAAGTCGCGTTTTACTGATATTATAAGGCGGTGGCTGGATATGCTTCGGGATGGAAGGGATCTGGCACCCTTCGGCACTGAACTTACTGATACGGTCAAACGGTTCAGGATACCTGTGTGGGCTCTTGAATCGTTTGCGGAGTCAATGCTTTACGACGTCAATCACGACGGGTTTGCCACACTCGGTGATTTTGTTCAATATTCTTCAGGTGCTTCAGTTGCACCGGCTTCTGTATTTGTTCACCTTGCAGGGCTGAGAGAGGACCATGGCACTTATTATGATCCTCCGTTCAATGTGCGACGCACGGCATCGCCCTGTGCAATGTTCAGCTACTTTGTGCACATTATCCGCGATTTCCGCAAAGACCAGCTTAATAACCTCTGCTGTTTTGCCGATGATATCATTGCCAGGCATCAGCTCACCAGAACCGACCTGAAAAATATCGCTGAAGGAGCACCCATCACCAGCGGATTTCGTGAAATGATGACGGAGTATTACAAGATCGCTGACGGATACAGACTAAACACTCTGAAAGTCATGGATGAAGTCTGTCCTCTTCTGGAACCGCGCTACAGGCTCAGCCTTGAGATAATCTTCGACCTTTACATGATGGTTTTTGAACGTATTGATCCGGACCGTGGAACATTCTCGACTGTGGAGTTAAATCCTACTCCTTCCGAGATCCGCGAAAGAGTGCGGAAGGTGATTTTAAGGCAGTAGGTCCCGAACCTTCGATTCGAGGATCCCCGAAAAAGCTTTGCTTTCCCGGGACAATAAGCAATAGGTAGTAGTGTCCTGAGAAAATCAGAAAATTGTACCTTTAAGAGTTATTTAAAGAAGATACAGCTATGGAAAATCTTAATCCGGAAATAAAAAACCCTGATGATGAAAGAAATATTTCATCACCTGTCACCCTGAAGGACCTGGTTAACATTTTAGTCATCTGCCTTGTTGCAGTTGCCCTTATCCTTATACCGAAATATGCAGGGTTTGATCCTTATACGAGCATGTTCTACGCTAAGAATATAGGTCTGATAGCCTTCGCAGCGCTCATTGCATACAATCTGAAGGTAAGCAAAAAAACTGACAAAAAATGGCTTTTCCTTCTGGCCGGCATTTTCGTCCTTTCAGCGTTGTTCATTAACCTCCTGCCGGCTGATAGCAAGAACCAGTCAGTCGTTCTTGCCTGTATTCACCTGCCGCTCATGCTCTGGTGCGTTTATGGGATAGTATATACCAGCTTCAGGGTCCGCGACAACGGTAAAAGAGTTCTCATTCATCAGGCATAACGGCGATATGGCCATTCTCGGAGCCCTGTTAGTGCTGTCGGGGATGTTGCTTGCGGGATTATCCATAGGGATCTTCTCGTCTATTGATATCCAAATCCAGAGATTCGTTATGGATTATATTGCTATTTGTGGAATCGTTACAGCGCCGGCCATTACTGAATTCATACTCCATCACTACCCGAAGCTGACAGAAAAGATCGCTCCGATAATAGCTTCGCTCTTTAGTCCTGTCGTGCTTATCACACTGATAATCTATCTGATTGCCGTAATTTTCTCAGGAAAGGATCCGTACACTAACCGCGACTTCCTTATTCTATTCAATCTGATGCTGCTGGTAGTGATGGCTCTCATCGTCTTTTCTGTGTCAGAAGCTTCTGAAGGCAGGCGGAGAAAGGTCAGCGAGGCAGTCCTGCTGTCTCTTTCGGCGGTCACTCTTGTGGTGGACATTGTTGCTCTCTCCGCGATATTTTACCGTCTGAGCGAGTATGGCATTACTCCAAACCGCATAGCAGTGCTTGGATCGAACCTTTTGATACTGGGAAATCTAATTCTTATTACCGTCGACCTTTTCAGGGTCACCTTCCGTAACGACTCCTTTGACAGGGTGAATGTGACCACGGCAAAATACCTGCCGGTCTATATGGCCTGGACGATTATAGTTGTGTTCGCATTCCCGCTCTTATTCTGATGCAGGAACGACGCCCGGGTTGGGCGTCGCTACGAAGTTTACCTCTTAATTGCCCTCGTAAGCACCCCCATCACCCCGCGTATGAAGGTTGCCGACGTAAGAACCTTAATCACCGGATTGATAGTCGTTCTCCGGGGTGCGGATGAGGTGCGGCCATAACGTCCGGCTTCCCTCTCCCTTGTATCTCTCTGTTCAGCATCCTGCTTTTCGTGCTCAGAATCGGATATGCGGCGTTCAAGCAGCTCGTAAGCACTCTCAGGATCGACCATCCGGGAGTATTTGCTCACAAGCTCTGAGGAGGCAATTACGGAAGATATTTCCTGATCAGTAAGGATATCCATCCTGCTCATCGGGGCACGCATCATGACGGCTGCAAGGGGCGTCGGTATTCCTTTTTCATTCAATGCGGTCACCAGGGCTTCTCCTGTGCCCAGCGATGTAAGGACATCTTCAGTATTATAAAAGGTCGAAATAGGGAAGTTCTCGGAGGTCAGCTTTATATCTTTACGGTCGTTGGCAGTGAAGGCCCTCAGAGCGTGCTGTACCTTCAGTCCCAGCTGGGCAAGCACTGAAGACGGAACATCCATCGGGTTCTGGGTAATAAAATAAACACCCACCCCTTTCGAGCGGATAAGCTTGACGATGGTCTCAATCTGTTCAAGCAGTGTCTTGCTGGCCTGATTAAAGATAAGATGAGCCTCATCAATGAAGATCACAAGTTCCGGTTTTGGCACGTCACCCTTTTCAGGCATCCTGCTATAGACCTCTGCCAGAAGCGACAGCATGAAAGTTGAGAACAGCTTCGGTCTGTCCTGAATGTCAGTGAGGCGGATGATATTGATATACCCGTTGCCATGGCTGTCTCTGCGCATAAGATCAAAGACATCAAATGATTCCTCTCCGAAGAAGAGGTCTGCTTTCTGCTGTTCGAGCTCAATGATCTTGCGGAGTATGACACCTGTTGTTGCAGGCGACATAGCGCCGTATTCACGTTCAAGCTCGGCCTGGCCGTCACCCTGGAGGTACTGAATGACCTTTTTTATGTCCTTCAGGTCAATCAGCCCCAGTTTGTTGTCATCACAGTATTTGAAAATGATAGATATAACTCCTGCCTGTGTATCATTCAGGTCAAGTATGCGTGAGAAAAGCACCGGACCGAATTCGGATACCGTAGCGCGCAGACGCACACCATTCTGTTCTGATATGGTGAGAAGTTCGACCGGGAACCCCATTGTCGAATATGGCAGATTTATCTTTGAATGCCTGTCGGTAATGAACGGCTTCTCTTCCCCTGGCATAGCCACCCCGCTGAGGTCGCCCTTAACGTCCATCACCAGCGACGGTATTCCCTTGAGAGACAGTTGTTCAGCGAGTACCTGGAGGGTCTTTGTTTTACCGGTTCCTGTGGCTCCCGCAATGAGACCATGCCTGTTAAGCGTTTTCAGAGGCACATTGATATGTGCGTCAGGAATCGTTTCTCCATCAAACATTGCTCCTCCAAGAACTATGAAATCACCCTGGCAGGCATAACCCTCTTTAATTTGACTGAAAAATTCATCTTTTTTGCTCATGACCTGGTATATTGAGTAAAAGCCGCCGGAAAATCAGTTCCGGTGGCATATTTAAAAGATTATCCTTCGTCTTTATTTCGTACCCAGTATCTCTTTTACTTTTGCTGCAAGATCATCGCCAGTCAGATTATGCCCAACGATAATTCCATTCCCATCAATCAGAAAGTTGGCGGGTATAGCTATTACTGCATAAAGTTTCACGGGTTCAGTATTGAATCGATTCAGCTCTGAAACATGGGTCCATGTAAGATGATCCTCTTCAATACCCTTTTTCCAGGCATCAGCATCTGTATCCAAAGATACGCCAAAGACGTCAAAGCCTTTCTTATTGTATTCCTTCCATACTTTAACAACATTTGGATTCTCCCGCCGGCACGGACCACACCATGAGGCCCAGAAATCAACAAGCAGAAGCTTGGTTGCGCCGCCTATCTTCGAATAAAGCGAAACCGGATTTCCGTTTACATCATTAAGCGTAAAGTCCGGAGCTTTCTGCCCGACAGCAACAGCCTTCAGATGTTCAAGTCTTTCTTTCAGGCCGGCTATTGCCTGAACCTTATTCAGGGTTGTATCAAGTTTACTCAGTAAAGACTCCATTTCATCAGCTTCGAGATAGTACAGCATCTGCGGGTCGCCTATTATTGTAGGTGTTACGTATGAAGCAGGGTTATTAATGATGAACTCTTTATTCATCGTAAGTTGCTTCCCATCCATAGCTTCCATCTCCTTTTCAATAGTCGATGCCAATTCTTCATTTCCTGCCATTCTTGCTTCCCTGTAACGGTCAAACACCTTGCGTCTTTCTGCATTCAGTTCATCGAATGAAGCTTTGTAGGTCTCGTATTCACCCTGTGTTTTCGATCCTGTCACTGATGCCTGATAAAGCGAATCGGCATTACCGGTAATATTGATTTCCGAGTTCTCAATAAAGAAATTAAGGCCTCCGCGTTTGTCTTTAAGCGACAGCACCACCATTTGCGGATAATCTATAGAACCCTCCATTTTAAAAGTGCCATTTTTGAGTACTGCGGAATCAATTGTCAAATAGCCTTCAGGACCAATTTTCTGCAGAAGAACCATTCCGTTTTCAGCACCGTTAATTGTACCGCTTACTACAAATTTCGGCTCTTTTGCACATGAAACTGCGATTGCCAGTACAGCAAAAAGGATAAACAGCTTTTTCATTTCAAGGGATTTTTTCAGTTTTTAGTATGATTTTTAGAGTTTTCAAAGTTATAAATAATTGGCGATTACCTTTTGGTATTGAAATATTTCTCAAGCAGTATTGATGCAGCTTTGTAGGAGGTTGTTTCACCTTCATGCAACTTTTTTCCCAGCTCCGGCAAAAGGGCAGTCACGTCAGGGTGGCTGTAAAATGAATATTTAAGGGTGTCAATAATGGTTTCGTGCATACGCGTGACTGCCTGTTCCCTCCTCCTTTCCCAGAACCAGCCGTTGCCTTTGGTCAGGTTTACGTACTCGCGGATTGTTTCCCACACTTCAGTTATGCCTGTGTTTTCACGTGAAGAGCAAGTCAGTACCCTGGGTATCCATTTTGAGGGTGAAGGATGGAAAAGATGCAGCGCATTCTTATACTCTATCTGTGCCATCTCCGCTTTCTGCACGTTGATTCCGTCAGCCTTGTTGATAGCTATTGTGTCAGCCATTTCCATTATTCCTCTTTTTATTCCCTGTAGTTCATCTCCGGCGCCTGTGAGCATAAGCACAAGGAAAAAATCCACCATGGAATGTGCGGCAGTCTCAGACTGTCCGACACCTACGGTTTCAACTATTATGGTATCAAAGCCAGCCGCCTCGCATAAAATAATCGATTCGCGTGTCTTGCGTGCCACGCCTCCCAGCGTGCCTGCTGATGGCGAGGGCCGGATGAAAGCGTCAGGGTCAGTGCTCAGCCGTTCCATTCGGGTCTTGTCACCCATGATGCTCCCACGGCTCTGCTGGCTGCTGGGGTCAATTGCCAGGACGGCAAGACGCCTTCCGTAGTAACGTGTCAGCATAGTGCCGAAAGTCTCAATAAAAGTGCTCTTGCCGACGCCGGGAACGCCGGTTATGCCTATCCTCACTGAACGGGAGCTGGCAGGAAGGCATTTCTCTACTACCGCCTGAGCAATATCATAATGTTCAGGCAATGAACTCTCAACAAGGGTAATGGCCTGACTTAATATCGTGCGGTCACCCCGGAGTATCCCATCAACAAAATCCTCTGCACTGAGCCGTTTGCGCCTGCTCTTCCTGAGACGGTTCATCATGTCGGGGTTGATGCTTGGCGGCTGTGCAACACCCTTCTGAACCGAAAGCGCTCCGGTTGACCCTTTTCCCCTGTTCATTACATTTTTATAGGCAAATGCCGGTTACTTCGAGGGCTCACCCTCCACAAGCACCTCACCCTTGAGCATCAGCATTACTTCCGAGTTTTTGGGATCATTCGTATATACAAAGATGTTCTTGTATATATTACCCTTATATCCTCCTGAATTGAACTTGGCCTTTATTGATCCACTATCACCTGGTTTGATGACATTCTCAGTTGGCATCAGAGCGGTGCAACCGCATCCGGCCTTTACAAACCTTATGATGAGGTCACTCTTGCCCTCGTTGGTGAACTTGAATTCAACATCTGCGGAAGAATTCTGTTTTATCTTACCGAAGTTAACTGTGTTTGTATCAAGCTTGAATACAGGTGCTTTGGCCAGCTCCTGGCTCGTCAGACCGGAAAAATCCTCAACCAGGTTTGCAGAAACATACAGATAAATATTCTCTATCGGCTTGCCATTAACCTTAAGGCGTACCAGGTCATTTACGTTACCCCAGCTTGCACTGTTAAGGGTGGCATCATATGTCCCTTCAATAACACCTTTTTGTCCGGGCTTAAGTGTAACCGGGTTTGTCTTAAGTGTCAGGTGGGCAGGCAGACCTTCGAACTCGACGGTGGCAGGCTCACTGGATGTGTTGATTATCGGCATCACCCTGATCTTCTTTTCAGTCTTTTTTGTAGTGGTGAATGCCATGTGATTTGACTCAAACCGTACCGGACCCACAACAAATGTGTAGAGCTCTTCAACAGACTTCTCCTTTGCGGTGACAGTACCTTCAATTACAAGAGCAGTTACGGCAGGTTTGGCATTTGAATATACTGAAACACTCTTTGCAAAATGAGAGTTGTAGCCGCGGGGGTCGAAAACAGCCGTGACAAAGCCCTTGCCACCCGGAGGAACCGGTGATTTTGTGTAATCAGCGGCTGTACATCCGCATGAGGGCTGTACCCTGGTGATCACAAGTACTGAATCACCCGTGTTTGTAAAATTAAATATGGCCTCCTGCTTCCCGGATTCTTCCTTAATGGTACCGTAGTCATGGCGCACACTGGCAAAATTAATCCTGGGCTGTGCATTAAGCCCTGAGATCAGCAACAGCATCATCAGTACAAATAAACTCCTTTTCATATTAAACCGTTTTTGTTTACTTTATTTTTAAGGGTTTCTTTCATCCTCTCAATCACATAACAAAGATCAGACCAAAGAGGTTGCATCATAATTAACGTCAAAAATAATAAAAATCGATATGTCTCTGTTTTTTTATTTTTTAAACCATTAGTTTTGTCTGACCGATAATCCCTTTGGAACAAATTTTGTGACAAGCGCTGAGGGTACCCCGGTTTTTACTTATGAGAAGAAAAAAACTCTTCATTATTGCATTTGTTTTTCTCTGCGTCCTGCAGGTATCTCCGGCCTTTGGTCAGTTTTATAACGGGATGCAGATGTCCTTCGGTAAAAACCGTGTTCAGTACAGGGATTTCTTCTGGACGTATTTCAGATTTGAAAATTTTGATTGCTACTATAATGAATTCGGCCGGGAAGTGGCCGAGTATGCCTGTACGGTAGCCGACAAGAAACTGAACGAGATCGAGGATTATTTCGATTACACCCTCGATAAAAGACCCATTCTTATCGTCTATAATAAGAAGAACGACTTCAGACAGAGTAATATAGGACTTATCTCGGCCGAAGATGATTATAATGTCGGCGGGTACACCAGAGTCATCAAGAACAAGATTATACTCTATTTTAACGGTGACCACGAGGAATTCAGCAGGCAAATCGCTTCTGCCATCGCTGAGGTTGTTGTATATGAGATGCTGTACAACGGCGACTTGCGGGATAAAGTGACCAGCAACTCAGAAATTCAGGTTCCCGAATGGTACATTAAGGGTTTGGTGAATTATGTTGCTTTCGGATGGGACAGTGAGACTGACAACATTGTCAGGGATGGCTTTGAAAGCGGTATATATAAAAACATGGCAAACCTTGAATATGATGATGCGGTTTATGCCGGTCAGTCATTCTGGAGATATATCGGTGAAGTCTATGGCGATGCCATTATCCCTAATATCATTTATCTCTCCAAGATCTATAAGAATATTGAGGACGGTTTTCTTTACGGCCTGGGCAAAAGCACAAAAGACACATATCGCGACTGGAGGGAGTTTTATAAAAAATACTACGAGGTAAAACCGGGTGAAAATTATAGTGAACCGAAAGAAATAAAGCAATCAAAGCCCCGCGAGCATTATACCTCTGTCAAGGTCAGTCCCGACGGCCGCATGATAGCCTGGGTATCAAATGACTGGGGCAAGCGCAAAATCTGGTTGTATGATACTCAAACCAAAAAAAATAAAAAAATATTCTCATTTGAGCCGAAGTACGAACAGACTGTTGATTATACATACCCGGTCCTGGCATGGCACCCTGGCGGAAAAATACTCACATTCGTCAATGAGGAAAAAGGAGGGATGCAACTTTATTTCTACCGCACTGATCAGAAGAATTTTGAGCAGCGTGCTATGCCTTTATTCGAAAAGGTGCTCTCACTCTCCTATTCGCCTGACGGAACGAGGCTGCTTCTTTCCGGGGTAATTAACGGGATGACTGATATTTATGTCCATACTATTATTTCAGGTACCAGTGAACGTATAACATTTGATGTAGCTGATGATCTTGACCCTGCTTTCATTACCGGACGTGATGAGACCATAATCTTCTCTTCCAACCGCCTGACAGACTCTCTTACGAACAAAGGTGATCCGCAGGAGCGCACCGGCCTGACTTATAACCTCTTTACCTATGATCTCAAGGCTGGGAACCGCACTCTTACCAGACTTGATGAAGGGACGCTGAATGACTATAAGAATCCCATTGGGGCATCGGCCATGTCGACAGGTTTCCTCGGAAACGGAAATGGTATTGTGAACTATTACCAGGCAGATATAGACAGCGCCGTCGCCTATATAGATACGGTGATGCATTACAGGTATTATATTGAATCACGCCAGATGACCGATTTTCCGCGGAATCTGGAAGCATTTGACAGGAAGGGAGGAACAGATGCAGCGGTGATATTGGAGAAAGGCCGTTACAGGTTGCTTTCGGGCCCTGCGGAGGCAACACCGGAGATCAGAAGTGATGAAATTAAATCGACGAAATGGCGAAAAGAGGAAACAGCTTCCCTGCACGCAGCAGACAGCATCAATAAACTGAGAGACCGCCTGCTTGAAGAGAGGGCAAGAATGAATGACACTCTTAAGAAACCCCTGTATGAATATTATGCTGCGGATGAACCTATTGACTTCCGCAATTATGTCTTTGAAAAGGAAAAGGAAAACTACTATGAGTTGCAGTGGCGCAAGGATTATATGGATATCGACCTTGACACATCGAGGATGCAAATGCCTGAAGCAAGGGTCTACCGCACTGCTTTCTACAATAACTACACCGCTACCCAGATAGACTTCAACTTCCTGAACAACACATATCAGGCCTATAACGGCGGAGCCCCTTATTTCAATCCCGGACTTAACCTTCTTTTCAAGATCGGTACTCTTGACCTGTTCGAGGATTTCCGGATCACTGGAGGTTTCAGGTTCGCAGGCAATTTTGACAGTAACGAATATCTTGTCAGTCTTGAGGCTCTGAAAGGTAAATTTGACAAGCAGGTCCTTTTCCACAGGGCGACATTCGACAGTTATAATGACACAAGCTATTATAAGATAAAGAGTTATACCACTTACTTCTCTCTCAGGAAGCCGCTGAGCGCCGTTCTTGCAGTTAAAGGTACGCTGACCTACAGATTTGACAATTACGTGGTTCAGTCAACCGATCAGGCAAGCCTTTTGGCTCCTTCCTTTGGCCGCCACTGGGCAGGTCTTAAGGGTGAACTCATTTATGACAATACCCGCAAACGCTCGATAAATATTTACTACGGGACAAGGTTCAAATTCTTTGGTGAATACTATAACCAGGTAACCGCAAAGAAAAATGACATGTTTGTGTTCGGAGCGGATATCAGGCATTATCTGAAAATACACCGTGACCTGATATGGGCTAACCGTTTCGCTGCCAGCACGTCGTTCGGCCCTTCAAGACTGATCTATTACCTTGGCGGTGTTGACAACTGGATGGGATTCTTAGGTAAGGTCCCGATGTTTGATCAGAGCATACCTGTTGACCCTAATGTCCATTATGGCTTTCAGGCGCTGGCAACAAACATGCGGGGATTTACGCAGAACATCCGTAACGGGAGCAACTTCGCCCTCATAAACAGCGAGGTGCGCTGGCCGGTGGTAAGGTATTTTGCAGGTCACCCGCTGAAATCCAACTTTCTCAACAGCATTCAGCTCGTCGCCTTCGGTGATATCGGCATGGCATGGTCAGGCTGGGACCCCTGGGGCGAAAAGAACTACTGGGACGATAAGGTATACGAGAACGGGCCTGTTGTTGTAACACTTGATTCGATGCGGGAGCCTCTTGTCGGAGGCTTCGGCGGCGGCGCCAGAGCACAGATCTTCGGCTATTTTGTAAGAGCAGACATGGCATGGGGAGTAGATAACGGATATATTCTTCCGTCAATCTTTTATCTCTCATTCAGCCTGGATTTCTGACCGGACACAACAACCACGATGCCAATGAGAGAACGCATATTGCGTGAAGCCGCAACGCTTCTGCCTGAAATAATAGAGATCAGGAGACATATTCATCAGTACCCTGAGCTATCCTATGCCGAGCATGAAACTGCTGCTTTTATTAGCAGGAAGCTTGATCTCCTCGGGATAGAGCACCGGACAGGCATTGCAGGCACGGGTATTGTTGGTTTCATACGTGGTGAAGCTGCCGGCAGAGGCCTTACCGTCGGACTAAGGGCAGATATGGATGCACTGCCCGTCACAGAAATCCGGGGAGCAGAATACCGAAGCAGAAATGAGGGTCTGATGCATGCCTGCGGCCATGATGCGCACGTGGCAATGCTCCTGGGAGCAGCGGCAATTATTAAAAGCATGCGTAAAGAATTTGCAGGGACTGTAATTCTTGTGTTTCAGCCGGGAGAAGAAAAGGCCCCGGGAGGTGCAAAATTGATGATTGAGACAGGCATTTTCGATAATTATAACCCTGATATCTTCATAGCACAACACGTCCTGCCTGACCTCCCTTCAGGCACGGTGGGCTTTCACGCAGGTGCTTCCATGGCATCATGTGACGAGATCTACATAACAGTCGCCGGCAAAGGCGGTCACGCTGCCCAGCCATCGCAATACACTGATCAGATTTACATCGCCTCTGAACTGGTCATCAGCCTGAAAGATACTATTTCGGAGAAAAGCAAGGGGCAGGCTGAGACAGTTCTTGGTATAGGAAAAATAACAGGCATGGGCGCCACCAATGTCATTCCGGAGAAAGTTGAGATCGCCTGTACCTTCAGAGCCTTTGAAGAAGGATGGCGCCGGGAAGCAAAAGAGATCATCCGCAAGACGGCGTCAGATATCGCTGCACGACGAGGTGTGCAGATTGATGTTAACATTGTCGAAGGTTACCCTGTCCTGGTGAATAATGAGACACTAACCCTAAAGGCGATGGAGCTATGCAGTACTCTTTTAGGTGATACACAAATAAAAGATGTGCCTGCCAGGTTGGGCTCAGAGGACTTCTCTTTCTTTGCTGAGAAATACCCCTCTTTTCTGTTCCGGTTAGGGATAACCCCTGAAGGAGAAGAAATGAAACTGCTGCATACGCCATCGTTTGACCTGGATGAGAAATCAATGTCAACCGGAACTGCCGTGATGGCCTGGTTGGCACTAAATTTGATAAAGCTCTGATGAGGGTGAATTTTATTTATTGTTCAGTTAGGAACTTAGAAAAATAAAAGATAATTTTACGCCCGTAATTTTAAATAATAATAGTAATGGCTTACAAAATTTCAGATGATTGCACAGCTTGCGGAACCTGCATAGATGAGTGTCCGGTTGAGGCTATATCAGAGGGTGATATCTACAAGATCGACCCTGATATATGTACCGATTGTGGTGCCTGCGCCGACGTTTGCCCTGTTGAGGCAATCCATCCGGCATAACCGCATTCCCTTTTAGGAAACCGGAGGCTGTCTGAAAAGACAGCTTCTTTTTTTTTAATCAGGTTTATACTTTGCCCCTGTAAGTATTTCCTGACAATCTGTCATTGTCATAAGCTTCGGTAATGTGACGCCAGGATTATTGCGCATAAACCTTTCTATGATCCTGAAACCGGTCCAGACGACTGCCCTTCCCGGAGAATCTTCGGTGAAATAACTTGTGAATGGCGCCTCACCGGTGAATTTGCGTATCATAAAGCTCTCCGATGAAAAGAGCAGATCATTACTGACAAGATACTCCCAGATAAGGCCTTCACTTTTCTTGCAGAAATCAAGCTGTTTCTCAGTAAATCCAAAAAGGATGGTATCAGCCAGCGAAGGCATCATCCTTTTTGTGAAATAAACAAGCTTGGCCTCGTGAAACATTGTATTGAGCAGGGTCCTGGTTCCGTAGCCCATATCGCGGTAGTCCCACTCTGTGGAAGCCCATGCGTACATGCAGTCAGGGACGGTGTACGCGGGCGTCATTTTGCGCGACTGGTATTCGAAGATACCAAGCCCCGGATAATACTTTGAATCTGATCCGAGATAACGGTCAAGGCTGATCATGAGAAGGGAATCATCAACTATGATGCTGTTATTAAAGACTGATATACAGGTTATTATTTCCGGAACCACTTTATCCGGGAAGTAATATTTATAATGTCTGAATGCATTCTCAAGCTCCTGCTCCAGTGGTTTCTGATCGGGCCATACCTTCTTTACATCATCCCACAGAGCAAGGTTCCGGAGGTCCGAGGCAAAAAGAATAAAAGCCGTTTTCCATTGTTCATCTGCAGGATCTCCCAGTCCGACGACGGCGCTGTAAGTTTTCAGTGCACTGCCGTATTTAAGCTTTAGCTCGTCGGCCTTGTTACCGAGTTCATGCGGCGGCGTTTCAAAAATATCACTGCCCAGATCCTCCATTTTCAGGTCACACTCCGTTCCTGAGAGATTTACTTTATAAGGGTTGTGATGGCAGGCGGTGATACCTGCAATAAGAATAACAGATAATGACAGTCTGAATAGCGTTGATTTGGATACCATATAACGGTAAATTCTTGTTTTTTCGCAAAATAAGGACATTTATTTATAATTTTACCTTACAAACAATAAGAAGATGAAAAGAACTATAGACCTGTTGCCTGCTAAAATACTGGCTATAATGGTGCTTGTCACCTTCACTTCACGGGGAGCCGCCCAGGGGTTCACCCATAATATGAAATTTATGCTGCATGCTGATCCGCTTATCACCTGGATAGGGTCCAATAATTCTGAATATGGAAGTACCGGCGCAAAAGCGGGTTTCGATATAGGGCTTAACGCACTGTATTACTTTGCTGAAAATTATGCTGCCTCAACCGGTATCAGCTTCCTGGCAGCAGGAGGAAGACAGAGTGCCACAGAAAATCATACAATGGTGTTCACCAACTTCACCCAGGTAGTTGCTCCGGGTGATGAAATGATTTATAACCTTCGATATATTAATATACCACTGGGCGTCCGCCTTCAGACAAACCAGAATGGCCCTCTGACCTACTTCACCGATCTGGGTCTTGACATCAGGATCAGGCTCAAAGCCACCGTTGACCTCCCGGCTTATGAAATCAGTGATGAAAACGCCAGCAGTGAAGTCTATGGGATAAATGCCGGATGGCACGTAATTTTTGGCCTGGAATATGAGGTTGGAACAGAATCATCTATTATCGCCGGCCTGGGTTATGACCAGGACTTCTTCGATGTCACCAAGGACCTTACAGATGTCTTTCAGCCTCAGGACAGGTCAAGAATTCATTTGGTGAGGTTCAGATTCGGATATAAGTTCTGACCCTTCGGGTATGAAAGTTGCACTGGCTCAGCTGAATTACATTCCGGGTGATATAGCGTATAACAGCGCAAAAATAATATCAGCTGCAGATCGTGCACAATCACAGGGTGCAGATCTGATTGTTTTCTCTGAACTTGCCATCACAGGTTATCCGCCGCTCGATCTGTTGCAGAGATCTGACCTGATCAGTGAATCTCTTGCGGCTGCAAACGAAATTGCCACTCACTGTACAGGTATAGCTGCTGTTGTCGGAGGGCCGTCACTGAATACCGGTGACTACGGGAAAAGCATTCATAACTCGGCATTTTTCATGCAGGATGGACAGATAAGGGCGGTGATAAATAAAACCCTGCTTCCGACGTATAATGTCTTTGATGAAAACAGGTATTTTGAACCCGGAACCACCTTCCGCACCGTTGATCTTAAAGGCGAGAGGATCGCCATTACCATCTGTGAGGACATATGGGATGAACAGCCGTTCGGAGACAGGGGTGTCTGTCGTCTATACGGTGTCACTCCTCTCGATGAACTGATGAAGGAAAAACCCTCTCTTATTATTAATATCGCTGCCAATCCATTCTCGCACAACAGGATAAAAATAAGGGAAGAGATTTTTATAAAGAATGCCATTGAATACAAAACGCCACTCATATCAGTCAATCAGACAGGAGGTTATACAGATCTGATCTTTGACGGTTCATCTATGCTCATTGATGCTGACGGCACCCTGCTCGAGAAACTTGCCTTCTGCAAGGAAGATTTTAAGATTATAGAAATCCCAGGTGCCGGCATTAACAGAAACAAATATTCATGTCCGGCCCTGTTCCCCGGTGATATGATCAGCTTTATCCACAGGGCGCTTGTGGCGGGGATTTCAGACTTCTTCGCTAAAAGCGGACTGAAGAAGGCTGTCGTTGGTCTGTCAGGAGGCATTGATTCTGCTGTAGTGCTGGCTCTTGCCGCTGAAGCTCTCGGCACAGACAACACCCTGGCCGTACTCATGCCCTCTGTTTACTCTACTGAACACTCAGTGAATGATGCCGTTAAGATGACTGAGGATCTTAAAATACCGCATCATATCGTAAATATCGAGGAACTACGACAGGGATTTGAAAAGACCCTGAATCCGTTTTTTTGCGGCAGAGTCCCTGATGTAACAGAAGAGAACATTCAGGCGCGTCTGCGTGCCGTGATATTGATGGCTTTCGCCAACAAGTTGGGTTATATGGTCCTGAACACCTCAAATAAGAGCGAGGCAGCTACCGGTTATGGAACACTCTATGGTGATATGATAGGAGGCCTTTCAGTGCTGGGAGATGTCTACAAAACCGAGGTATTCAGGCTGGCAAGGGATATCAATTCTGAAAGAGAGTTAATTCCGGTGAGGATCATCGTCAAACCGCCGTCAGCAGAGCTCAGACACGGGCAGCTTGACACAGATTCACTTCCCCCCTACGATCAGCTTGATCCTGTACTTTTCAGATATATTGAACTTGAGAGATCACCCCGGCAAATTATCGAGGAAGGCTTTGATCCGGACCTTGTTGAAAAAGTCGCCAAGCTCGTCCGGACAAGTGAATTTAAACGGCGACAATCACCCCCTGTCCTTCGGGTCTCTTCATTATCTTTCGGGAGCGGGAGGAGAATTCCTCTGATAGCAAAATACCATTAAACGAACTGTCTGATCACTCGTTGACATAGACCCTTTTTACCCTTGAAGGTATTGAGGTGAGTATCTCGTATGGTATTGTATTGCACTCCTTTGCTATTTCTTCTATTGTAATTCCGGTTCCGAACACCTCCGCCTCATCGCCTGTCTTTACGTTCAGGCCGGTGACATCAGCCATGCACATATCCATACAGATACTGCCGATGATCGGAACCTTTCTTTCTTTTATGAACAGGCTGCCCCTGCCGTTACCCAGTTCACGGCGAAGGCCGTCAGCATAACCCACAGGTATAACCGCGATGTCACGATCATGGTCTGCGGCACCATTGCAGCCATAACTTACCGGTTCTCCCGCAGGCACTCTCCTTACCTGTGACACAGATGTGACAAACCGTCCTGTGTGCTGCAACTCAAGCCCTTTATAGTCTCCTATGCCGTATAGGCCTATACCCATGCGTACCATATCAAACTGGTATTCCGGGAAACGGCTTATGCCGGAAGAGTTCAGAAGATGAATCTTAAAGTTATAACCGAGGGCGCTTTTCAGCTTTTCAGCAACTGATATGAGCAGTGAGGCCTGGCGGTGGGTGAACTCATCGTGACCAGGGTCATCACTGGCAGCAAGATGGGAGAAAAGTGAAACGACCCTTACGTGCTGCTCATCCGGGAGAATTTTCGCAAGCTGTTCTGCATCACTGATGCTGAGACCCAGTCTGTGCATCCCTGTATCAATTTTCAGATGAACAGGATATTGGAGAAGGCCATATCTCTTAGCACTTTTTATAAAACCCGAGTAGGATTCCATGCTGTATATCTCCGGCTCAAGATTGTTGCGGATGATAAGCTCCATCACACTTTCATCAGGATTCATCACCATAATCGGAGTGATTATGCCAGCCTCTCTGAGTGCCACTCCTTCATCAGCATAGGCTACTGCAAAGTAACTGACATGATTGTATTCAAGCAGTGAGGCTATCTCGGCTGAGCCTGAACCATAGGCGAATGCCTTGACCATTGCCATAATGCCTGTACCGGGCCGGAGCAGATGCCTGAACTCGTTGAGGTTGTGAACCACGGCATTCATATTGATCTCAAGACGCGTCTGGTGAAGTTGCTTCACAAGAAGGCTGCTTATGCGTTCAAAACCGTAAGCCCGTGCCCCTTTGATAAGTATGGTCTCATCACGGAATGAAAAGCTCCTGAAGGTCTCAGCAAACTCTCCGGTGGAGCTATAAAATACGGACCCTCCGGGGAACCTGTCCCTGTTTCGCATCAGCGCTTCACCTATTCCTATGAACCTGTCGATGCCGGCGTTCCTTATTGAATCAGCAACACTCTCATAGAGTCGTTCTTCCCCTCCGCCTATCTGTCTGAAGTCCGAGAGAATAAGTGTGGTTAATCCCTTTGCATGAGTTCTCAGAAAATCGAGTGCCATGCTGAGCGAACCGGGGTCAGAATTATAGTAGTCTTCAATCAGCGTGCAGCCGTTAATCCCGTTTTTGACCTCCATACGCATAGCTACCGCAGGCAGGCCTGCCACTGCTTCACGGATACTCTCCTCAGGGACGCCTTCGGCCAGACAACAGGCAATAACTGAAACGGCGTTTTCAGCAGAAGCACGGTCAGCAAAGGGTATGAAAACCTCGAATGATGAGCCTTTTGAGGTGCATCTCAGGACCTGACTGTCGCTTTTTCTCTCAGTAATATCAACTGTCAGCGTTGCGGGAGCTCCTGACAATGACCAGGTAAATGCGGGAATGCCGGAGCACTGATGCGCCACTTCCCGCTTAATAAGTTCATCATCACAACTGTATATGATCATTTTTGCAGTTGCTGCAAGCCTGAGTTTCTCAGTGGCAATGGCTTCCCTTCCTGTGAAGTTTTCACCGTGAGCATCACCGATATTGGTTATGATAACCGTATCAGGTCTTATAATGCGCGCCAGCTTCTCCATTTCTCCCGGCCTCGAGATGCCGGCTTCAATTATTGCCACATCATATCTGTCATCAATATTCATCAGTGACAGAGCCACTCCTATCTGTGAGTTATAGCTTTTGGGGCTTCGTATGACGCTTTTTACCGTTCCCAGTGAATCTGCCAGCCACTCCTTGACAATAGTTTTACCGGCGCTGCCTGTCACTGCGATGACTTTGCCGCTGAAGGCATCTCTTCGCCATGCAGCCAGCTTATGCAGCGCCTCAAGCGTATCTTTCGTCGTGACGAACGCGGCGCCGGCCATGCTGCTTATATCTGCTGGAAGAGTATCAACAAGAAAAAGCCTGACACCCCTGCGGTAAAGAGTTCCGATGAACTTATGTCCGTCGTGATTGGGGCCCCGCAGGGCAATGAAAAGCACATCATGGCCGGCGCCTGACGAACGGCTGTCCGTCATAATGCCTGTCACGGCAAGTGAACCATCGCCAGACAATTTACCGCCGGTAATCTTCTCCAGCTCTGATGCGCTGATTTTCACCTGTTAACCGATTTGATATAGCATGATCTGCAGAGAGGCTCATAAATATCCTTCTCTCCCAGCATCACTATCTTTTCATCCTTGACCTTGCGGTGCGAATAATTGGCCAGGTTACCGCACCTGACACAGATGGCGTGAACCTTGGTGATATATTCTGCAACAGCCATGAGGGCCGGCATGGGCCCGAAGGGATTCCCTGCAAAATCCATATCAAGACCCGCCACTATTACCCTGGTGCCTGTATCAGCAAGCTTCGTACACACTTCAACGAGGCTCCCGTCAAAAAACTGAGCCTCATCTATGCCTGCCACTTCAACACCCGAGGCAAGAAGAAGGATTGAAGAGGCATTACCCACCGGCGTTGAAACGATCGATTTTTCGTCATGAGAAACAACCCTGTCCTCTGAATACCTTACATCGATGGATGGCTTGAATATTTCCACCTTCAGCCCTGCAAACATGGCTCTTCGAAGTCTCCTTATAAGCTCTTCCGTTTTGCCTGAAAACATTGACCCGGCAATTACCTCTATCGATCCGCGCTTGCCGGCATTATCAACCGAATTTTCCAGAAACTCCATACTTCAGGTCAGGATTCCTCCGTTCTATAATGTGTAACGATTAATTGGCTGATGCGATTATTATTTACTTTTGCAAAATAAAGAAAAGCGTTCATTATAAAAAATAAAGGGTGATGGATTTGAATAAAACAGTGGGCATAATAAAAAAGGATCTGGATGAAGCAAGTGCATTGCTTGACCAGTTGTATGATGCACCCGGAGCACAAATTGCAGAGATAGAACTGGCGCGCTCAAGAGTACGCAGCGCCACTGAAATGCTCAAGCTCCTTCCTAAACTGAGTGAGGTGTCACCACCGCAGCCGGAATCAGTACCACAGGCATCACCTGTTGTACATCCGGCGGTTGATGTGAAACCGGAAGCCGCAGTCACAACCATTACTGAAGAGAAGCCGGAAACGGCTGAGAGGGAAATGGTTGAGATAAAGGCAAAAGTGGCAAAAAAGGAACAGGAAACAACGAAGGCCATTCTGGCAGACAAATTCAGTGCATCTGATACCATAGGTGAAAAAACAAGCGCTGTCAGGCAGGATGAAGCTATCACCTCTGCCTTGCATAGCAAGCCAATAAGCGATATTGGCACTGCTATTGGAATCAATGATAAATTCTATTTCATCCGTGAGCTTTTCAGCGGTGACACCAGAGCATACCATGATACCATCAAACGGCTTAATACATCTGTTTCACTGGGTGAAGCCATGAAAATTCTTGACGAAAGCACCATCATGGGCTCTGATCCTGCAGCACAGTCTTCATTCGTTGATGTTGTGCGCAGAAAATTCAATATAAATGTCTAAACTTTACCTCGTGCCAACGCCCATTGGCAACCTTGGCGATATAACCATGCGTGCCGTTGAGGTGTTGAGGTCTGCAGACCTCATTCTTGCCGAGGATACCAGAACAACGCGGATACTGCTTAATCATTACAGCATCAAAGTACCCCTTCAATCGCATCACAAGTTCAATGAGCATCGCAGTATTGAGACTGTGTGCGATAATATAGAAAGCGGCACAGTGACGGCCCTGGTGTCCGATGCCGGTACACCCGGTGTCTCTGATCCGGGATTTCTCCTGGTCAGGCGGTGTATCGAACGCGGTATACCGGTAGAGGCTCTTCCGGGTGCTACCGCCTTCGTGCCGGCGCTGGTCAGCTCAGGTCTGCCATCTGATCGTTTCTCCTTTGAAGGCTTCCTTCCCCTGAAAAAGGGAAGGCAGAAAAGACTTGCTTCTCTCGGAGCCGAGGAGCGCACAATGATTTTTTATGAGTCTCCTTTCAGGGTAATCAAGACCCTGGAACAGCTGGCCACTGCCCTTGGTACCGACCGCAAGGCATCGGTATCCAGGGAGCTGACGAAAAAATTCGAGGAGACCGTACACGGGACTCTGGGATCTCTCATTGAACATTTTAAGGCAAAAGCACCCAGGGGTGAGTTTGTGATCGTGGTAGCCGGGACCTCTTTAAGGGATCATACTGAATAAAATTTCAGTGATGAGCAGAAAAGCCCTGACCATTCTCCTTGTCACATTGTTTCCATGGCTGGTATGCAACGCCCAGATGCTGCACGGCAGGATTACCGATGATAACGGCCTTCCGATGCCCGGAGCTTCAGTTTATGTACCTGAGCTTCGCCAGGGTACCACGTCAAATCAGGACGGCTTCTATGAAACAATCCTTCCCCCAGGCATATACAACATCAGTTTCCAGTTACTGGGGTATACTCCTGTAACAAAAAAGATTTCTGTCGATAAAGAAGATATTCGTGCCGATATTGTCATGAAGGAGGAGTTCTACGAGATCCCTGCCGTAACAGTAACGCCTTCAGACAAGGATCCTGCATTCTACATCATGCGCAAAGTTATTGGAATGGCACCCTACCACCTTAACCAGGTAAGTATGTACAAGGCTGAGGTGTACATCAGGGGCGGAGGCCGGATCGACAAACTGCCGAAGATAATAAAGCGCCAGATGAAGGCAGAGGCTGATGACGTGCAGCTTGAGGAGGGCAAATATTATTTCTCCGAATCAGTTAATGTCATAACATTTACAGCCCCTGATAAATATGTTCACCAGGTAATATCTTCACATTCCAATCTGACTACAGGTGATGATCAGGCATCACCGATGGATTACCTGGAGGCAAGCTTTTATCAGCCTGTCCTTGCTGATTTGGCCATCTCGCCGCTCGCTCCTAATGCTTTCTCACACTACACTTACAAGTATTTGGGATCCAGTATGGAGGGTGAATACCTGATAGACAAGATCAGCGTAACACCGCGAAGAAAAAGCCAGCAGCTTTTCGAAGGAGTAATTTATATCGTGGAAGATCTGTGGGCGATACGCTCGCTGGACCTGACCAATGAAAATATGGCAGGCAAAATCAGGATCAGGCAAGTGTACGCTCCTGTCGAAGAAACAATATGGATGCCCGTCAGCCACGAATTCGAGGTTGATCTTTCCGTTATGGGCATCAAGGGAAGAGCCACATACTCAAGCGCCGTGAAATACCTGGAGGTTGAACCTGACAGGTCGCTTCCCGAACCGTCGGGATATCTGGCCAGGGATGAAATACCGGTTGAAACAGAAAACAAAACAGCCACGCAAAAAGAGATAGAAGCAATTCTTTCCCACGACGAACTCACATCACGGGATATGTCAAGGCTGGCAAAACTGAATGAGAAAAACGCAGCCAAAAATAAAGAGAAGACCTCGCTTGAGATACAGGATAAGACTACATATATTATTGAAAAAGATTCTCTGAAAAGGGATTCTGCATATTGGGATGAGATAAGGCCGATACCACTTACTCAAGAAGAAAAGGCCAGTATCGGTGTCATAACGGACAATCCATCTATTCTCGCAAAACGTGATACATCAACCCTCTCCCTGACAGTCGGAAAGACGTCACAGGATAAAGAAAAGAACCCTGTGGCAAATGCCATTAAGGCAGCCGCCACAGGCAAGCGATGGAAACTCTCGGAAGATACTTACCTTGACTTTGACGGATTGTTAGACCTGAAGAGTTTTTCTTTCAATACCGTTGACGGTTTTATAGTCGGAACGGGATTAAGTCTGACGACAAAAACGGAGAAGGGCCGGAATATCTCTCTCACGCCGTCAGTAAGGTATGCGTTCAGTCGTGAAAAGCTGATGTGGAACGTCGCTGCAAGCCTGATGTACGACCCCATGAAATCGGGAAGCATTTTCCTCAGGGCAGGAAGTTTTTCAGATGAATTTTCCGCCTCGGGTGTCAATCCGTTAGTAAATACCGTCTCCTCGCTCTTTTTCAGGGAAAACTGGATGAAGCTATATAACAGCGCTTTCATTACCCTGGGTCACGAAAGTGACCTGGCTAATGGATTAAATCTTTCATTATCAGTTATGTATGAGCGCAGAGAGCCCTTAGAGAACACCACATCCTTTTCGATCTTCAATCCTGATCACGGCTACTCTGCGAACATCCTTGATAATCCATTTGCAGCTGGCCAGGTGGAAGGTTACAATTCTTTATTTTCTTTCAGCCACAGCCAGGTTTCTTTTTCAGCCGCTCTGTCATATACTCCGCGTCAGCATTATCGCATTGCCGGCGGGGCAAAAATAAGTGCCGGATCTGACTGGCCTACCTTCACCCTCCGCTGGAAGCATGGTTATAATTATAATGATACTCTTTCAGGTCATTTTGACAGGATCATGGCGGAGATAGGCAAAACCAGCCGCTATGGATTCCTCAATGAATTCAGCTGGCGCATATGCGGCGGCGGATTTGTGAACAGGCATAATGTTCAGCTTCAGGATATGTATTTCTTCAATACACAGAAGTCGCCTGTGCTGCTGAACAATTACACAGATGCTTTTTACAATAAGCCCTGCTATTCAATCTCCTCTCCCTCATATTTTGCCGAAGGGCATATAAAATACACTTCCCCTACCCTCCTGCTTAAAAGGTTACCCGGGCTCAGCAGAACTCTCATAAGGGAGAATATCGGGCTTTCAGCCCTTTGGACACCTGACTACGGGTATTATTATGAGGCAGGATACTCCCTGAGCGAGATATTCTTCATGGCAGAGGTTGGTCTTTATGCAGGCTTTCGCGATCTCACATTTGACGCCCTGGCAATGAGACTCATCCTGAGATTCGAGTAACGAAATCAAAATGATGGCTTACGGTTGTTGTCATCCGGCGAAAAGTCGCTGTAATCAGAGGAGATGTCATCGTTCATCTTCGATTTCATGGTATAGACGCCTCCTGCCGGCGATCCCGGGAAAGCCTGGTCAGTACCAAACTCATCAGGCTCGACAAAAGTAGCACGGTCTTCCTTGAAATAGAGGAGTATCTCATCAGTTGGGCCGTTACGGTTCTTGGCAAGTATTATATCAGCATGACCTTTGGTCGACTGTCCGTCTTCAAACTGTAACACGCCCATCTTCTCGGGTCTGTGGATAAACACAACCATATCGGCGTCCTGCTCGATGGCACCGGACTCACGCAGGTCTGACAGCATTGGTTTTTTGTTGCCTCCCCTCGTTTCAACAGACCTGTTCAGCTGCGAAAGCGCCAGCACCGGCACAGCAAGCTCCTTGGCTATGCTCTTGAGCGACCTCGAGATTGAGCTGACCTCCTGCTCACGGCTGCCGGCATCGGGCGGTCCGGTCATAAGCTGCAGATAATCTACAACCACCAGGTCAAGTTTATTCTGCGCTTTGAGCCTGCGGCACTTGGCTCTCAGCTCAAAGACTGAGATGGCAGGTGTATCGTCTATATAAATGGATGCTTCGGTAAGCGCCTTTATGCGGGACTCAAGAAGCGACCACTCTTCCGGAGAGAGCTTTCCGTTCCTGATCTTTTCACCGGGTATCTCTGTCTCCGTTACTATCAGCCTGTTGACGAGCTGTATGGCGGCCATTTCAAGGGAGAAGATGGCAACCTTTTTACCATGATCTATTGCCATGTTACGAGCCATCGTCAGTGCAAAAGCGGTCTTACCCATCGAAGGTCGTGCTGCGATTATCACCAGTTCAGACTTCTGCCAGCCTGATGTAAGCCTGTCGAGTTTGGTAAACCCTGATGGCACTCCCACCAGGGCATCCTCTTTCTTGCCGAGCTCCTCGATCTCCGAAAGGGCCAGTTTTATGACCTCATGGATCGGAGTGACCTCATGCTTGATATTACCCTCGGCAATCCTGAAAAGCTCATCCTCACTCCTGTCCAGAAGTTCAGTCACATCAAGAGTGTCTTCGTAAACCATGTTCTGGATCAGTGTTGCAGCACGTATAAGCTCACGCTGGATATACTTCTGCAGAACAATTCGTGCATGATATTCAATGTTTGCAGCTGATACAACTTTGGAAGTAAGCTCGGTGAGATATACAGGCCCTCCGGCTTCTTCAAGGTCATTCACGCGCTTAAGCTCCTGGGTGACGGTAAGAAGATCGATAGGCTGATCACGCTTGTTCAGCTCTTCAATGGCAGCGAATATCTTCTGATGGGCAGCGGAATAAAAAACTTCCGGCCTCAGGATGTCAACAACCATCCTTGCAGCATCAATTTCCAACATTGCAGCACCGAGCACTGCCTCCTCCATCTCCGGTGACTGAGGGGGTATCCTCCCTCCTTCCGGGATGACCATTACTGATGACTTCTTATCCTGCCTGGATCTGGATGTGACTTGTGACATTATAATAAAGTATTTATATGCAATGAATTAAGTATCGATAATATTTCTTCCGACCGTGGTCAAATTTAGTAATAACAAAGCACCTTGTCTGCTCCGGCTGTTTTTTATTTCAAACAGCCGCCTGTTCAAAAAATGTTGAAAACGGATATAATTCCGAAAGATGAGGTAAATTGAAAAGGTTCATTTATTTTTGAGCTCTGATCATTTGGTACCGGTATGGTTGTTTTTCCAAAGGCGAAAATAAATATTGGCTTAAGGATCGTTGAAAAGAGGCCTGACGGCTTTCATAATATCGAGACCTTCTTCTATCCCGTCGCACTCTCTGATGCCCTCGAGTTTGTTGTCCGCAAGGATAACCGCCGGCATGATTCGCTGAGGGTCACCGGAGTGATGGAGGAGACTGATCCGGGAAACAACCTCGTGATGAAGGCAGTGAAGCTTATGCGCAGCTCTTTTGATTTTCCGCGCATACATGTCCATCTGCACAAGGCAATACCTGTGGGCGCAGGCCTCGGCGGAGGCTCATCTGATGCTGCCGGGATGCTTCGGGCACTGAACAGGTATTTCGGTTTCGGACTTAACTCAGAAGAGCTGAGAACTTTTGCCGTAAGGCTGGGCAGTGATGCTCCTTTTTTTATTGATGGCACTCCTTCATTTGCTGAGGGCGTCGGTAATATCCTTTCGGAATTTCCTCTTGACCTCAGCAGCTATAATATAGTACTGCTTTATCCGGGATTAAATATAAGCACAGCCGAAGCCTATGCCGGATGCGTTCCTTGTCCGACGGGACTGTCGCTCAGGCAGATCCTGAACCTCCCTGTGAACGAATGGCGCGGGAGGGTGATTAATGATTTTGAGCTTATTGTTTTCCGCAACTGGCCGCAGCTGGGTGAACTTAAAATGGGGCTCTATGAAGCAGGCGCCGTTTATGCATCGATGTCAGGAAGCGGCTCGGCCGTTTATGGCATTTTCAGAGAGACACCTGTCCTGCCCCGAAACCTTGCAAAATACCAGTTGCGCACAGCAGAACTGTGATGTAAGACAACAGCCGTGATCAGGCTATTTCAACCATAACCACACCTTTTGCCACCCTGTCTCCCGGCTTTACATTAACAACTATAACCTTACCGGAGATGTGACTCTTCAGCCTGTTCTTCATTTTCATGGCATCGAGGACCACAATATCATCTCCCAGGACTACCTTGTCGCCCTCCTTTACCAGCACCTCAACCACCGTTCCGGGAATAAAGCTGCTTATCCTTCCCGGCCGGGGAGGAGTGTATTGCTTTCTTTCGGTATAGCGCCGGCTAAGCCTCGTATTATACTGAGTGCTGTCTATGTTTAGCTTGTCAGCTTCTTTCTTTTGCATAGTCTGTTAGTAAAAAGAAAATATCAGAAAGGCGGGATGCCGTGTTTCTTCTTTGGCATCTGGACAATCTTGTCTTCAGAGACGTCCAGACCATGAAGGAGCAGCTTCCGTGTCTCCGACGGCTCAATCACTGAGTCTACATAACCGCGTGAAGCCGCTACATAGGGATTTGCAAACTTATCCTTGTACTCCTCCACTTTCTGACGGCGTACCTCATCCGGATTGCTGGCGGTGGCTATTTCCTTGCGGAAAATAATATTGGCCGCTCCCTCGGGGCCCATGACAGCTATCTCCGCTGTCGGCCATGCAAAGACAAAATCCGCGCGAAGGTGGCGTGAGCCCATGGCAATATATCCTCCACCGTATGCCTTGCGCAAAATTACCGTAAGCTTGGGAACAGTGGCCTCACTGTAGGCATAAAGAACCTTTGCCCCATGGCGTATGACACCGGCATGCTCCTGGTCTACCCCCGGCAGGTAACCCGGAAGGTCAACGAAGGTTATCAGCGGAATGTTGAAGGCGTCACAGTAACGGATAAAACGTGCTGCCTTGTCAGATGAGTCAACATCGAGCACCCCGGCCATTTCCATGGGCTGGTTAGCGACAAAGCCCACCGTATTACCTCCCATGCGTCCGAAGCCTATGACCATATTGCGTGCATACATTTCCTGTATCTCAAAGAAGTCTGATGCGTCAGCCACAGCCCTTATGACATCCTTGACATCATAAGGCAATGTCGGGTCACCCGGAACGATCTTATTAATATCATAACTGCTGTCCGGCGGCACAGCATCGACAGCTTTTGCCTTAACCTCATTATTGCGTGGAATGAAAGTCATCAGCCTCTTGATCTGGCTGAAGCACTCTTCTTCTGACAGGGCGAAGAAATGAGCGTTGCCTGAGACCTCGCAATGCACCCGTGCGCCACCCAGCTCTTCCATGGATATTTCTTCGCCAAGCACCGTCTTGATAACTTCAGGACCGGTGATGAACATCTTCGAGATATTTTCGACTACAAACACAAAGTCTGTCAGCGCGGGTGAGTAAACTGCCCCGCCGGCGCACGGACCCAGTATTACTGAGATCTGCGGTATTACTCCGCTTGATATCGTGTTGCGGAAGAATATTTCGCCATACCCGGCAAGCGAGTTAACCCCTTCCTGAATGCGTGCTCCTCCTGAATCATTTATTCCTATCAGCGGTATCCGCATTTTCAGTGCATGATCCATGATCTTGGTGATCTTCCTTGAGTGCATCAGTCCCAGCGAGCCTCCTGCCACAGTGAAATCCTGTGCAAACACTGCCACCGGATTGCTATGAATGGTGCCCGTGCCGATCACCACACCGTCACTTGGCAGGTGTTTCTTATCCATGCCGAAGTCGCGCGCATCATGCTCGACAAACATATCATACTCACTGAATGAACCAGGGTCAAGAATAGCGAGAATTCGTTCACGCGCTGTATTCTTACCCATGGCCTTCTGCTTCTCAATGGCTTCCTCGCCACCGCCGAGAAGCATCTTCTCACGCCTTTCCTTTAACTCACGGATCTTTTTTTCAAGTGCCATAATATGGTATTTTATAATAGTGTGTCATAAAACGTTTACTGAGGAGGCAAATTAAGCAATTTCCCGGTAAACATCAGCCGGTTGATTATTTCGGTGCAAAACGATACACAATAAGGCCAATAACTGTATATATGATATTGGGTATCCACATGGCAAGCCCGGGATTAAGACCACCCTTCAGCGAGAACTGTGAAGCAAACTGCAGAAAGAGGATATATGAGAAAGTCAGGAGGAGTCCGATGCCTATCTGCATGCCTATGCCGCCTTTTATCTTGCGCGACGAGAGTGAAACACCAATCAGGGTCAGGATGAAAAAGGCAAAAGGCGAAGCATACCTCCTGTGCTTCTCGTTAAGATACAGCTTGATCTCATCGGATCCCTGCGACCTGAGTACATTTATATAATCCTTCAGCTCGCTGTGGTTCATAGTACCCACAAATTCCGGTGACCGTGCAAAATCATCCGGTCCGACATTCAGGACGGTATCTATTCTTCTGCCCGTTGTTATCTTTTCGCCCAGGCTGTCAGTCTCCCTGATGTAGTACCACCATGCCCCCCATTTGTTTATTGTGGAGTCCCACCTTACCAGGTTGGCTGTCATCTTTGATTCAAGCCTGCCATGATCGTCAAATTTCTCCATGCTGAAATTACGTCCGCTACGCGTAATGGTATTGTAAGATTCCATATAAATATACGTGTTCGGGTACACCTGCCTGTGCACGGAGGTCACGTTTACTTTCCTGAAGTCAGGATTGCGCCAGTACTTTTCCTCGAAGTCAAGCTTCTTGATATTGGAATGCGGAATGACAAAATTTGAGAGGAGGAAGACAGAAAAAGCTATCAGGGCCGCCGAAAGAAAATAAGGCCAGAGCATTCTCCTGAAGCTCATCCCGCTGTTAAGCATAGCGATGATCTCGGTGTGAACCGCCAATTTGGAAGTAAAGAAGATCACCGAAATGAAGACGAACATCGGTGCGAACAGTGTGGCAAAATATGGTATGAAATTAAAATAGTAATCAAAGATGATTGCCTTAAGCGGAGCCTGCTTCTCGATGAAGTCGTCAATTTTTTCGGAGAAATCGAAGATGACCGCTATCCCCATTACCAGTACAAGCGTAAAGAGGAATGTACCAAGGAACTGCCTGATAATATACCTGTCAAGTATTCCCGGTTTAAGCTTCTTCAGGCTCTCTCTGATATTCTTTGAAGTGTTTCTTCCTTCCATTTGCCAAAAGTACCTTCAATAATTTTCTCTCTTGCCTCAGTGACCAGGCTGAGGTAAAATGAGAGGTTATGTATGGTTGCAATCTGTGCTCCGAGCATTTCACCTGATATGACCAGGTGACGCAGATAAGCCTTTGAATATGTGCGACTTACTTCGGAGGGTGATTCTGCATCTATGGGTGAGAAATCAGCTGCCCATCGCTGGTTTCTTATGTTAATTATTCCATCGTGTGTAAACAGCATACCGTTACGGCCATTACGCGAAGGCATCACACAGTCAAACATATCTATTCCGCGTGCAATGCACTCAAGAATATTTGCAGGCGTGCCAACACCCATAAGGTAACGTGGTTTGCCGGCCGGCAGTATTTCATTCACCACCTCTATCATTGAGTACATTTCTTCAGCTGGTTCACCTACCGAAAGCCCGCCAATGGCATTACCGGGCATCTCCTTTGATGCGGCCTTCTCTGCGGATGCGCGTCTCAGGTCTGCATATACAGCCCCCTGAACAATCGGGAAGAGCATCTGATCATATCCGTAACGGGGCTCAGTACTGTTCAGCTGATCAACACACCTGTCAAGCCAGCGGTGCGTCAGCTCCATCGATTTCAGTGCATAGTTGTGATCACATGGATATGGTGCACACTCATCAAATGCCATCATAATATCTGATCCGACAGACCGCTGAATGTCAATAACACTCTCAGGTGTAAATATATGTTTCGATCCGTCAATATGAGATCTGAAAATGGCTCCGTCTTCTGTCAGCTTCCGGTTTGCGGCAAGGGAAAAGACCTGGTATCCGCCGCTGTCAGTAAGCACTGCCCTGTCCCATGACATGAATCGGTGAAGTCCTCCAGCCTTGCTGATGATATCGGTTCCTGGCCGCAGATAGAGATGGTATGTGTTTCCAAGGATGATATGAGCGTTTATTTCATTCTTCAGATCGCGGTGCAATACTCCCTTGACCGTACCACCCGTACCCACTGGCATGAAAACAGGCGTCGGTATGTCGCCATGAGCCGTATGCAGAATACCTGCCCTGGCTGCAGTGGTTTGATCTGTCCCCTCAATACTGAACATCTTCTGAAAACTGATGGTCACAAAAGTAAGCTTTCTGTACTTCATTATGAACAGCCTGATATCAAATTGAGGAAACGGTTCCTTATTTGTTGAAAAGATTTCTGAAAATATTTTCCAATTCTTTTTAATATTACGGCGCCAAATGAGCCATCAGAATGCTCCTTTCAACCGAACCGTTACATATTATCCTCCTTGCGTGTTTCCTGATAATGGCAATTATCCAGGGATGGTACTGGCTTCAGTTTTACAGGAGGTCTGCTTATGCCAGTCCTGATCCGGCCGCAGGCTCTAAAGCCCTTCCCCCTCTGTCAGTCATTATTTGCGCACGCAACGAGGCGGAGAATCTCACTAAATTCCTTCCTGCTGTGCTTGAGCAGGATTATCCGTCGTTTGAGGTGGTGGTGGTGAACGACTGTTCAGAGGATAATACTTTTGAAATCCTTGGTGAGATGATGAAGCAATACCCGCATCTGAAGGTCTCGCTGATACAGAAAGACCCGGGTTTCACGCATACAAAGAAGCTGGCCATGCTTATAGGTATAAAAGCCGCGAAGAATGATCTTCTGGTCTTTACTGATGCTGATTGCCGGCCGGCGTCAGGAAACTGGCTGCGAGAAGTGGCCTCAGCTGCTTCAGGCAACGCAGAACTTATAATTGGATATGGAGGTTATATACCCGAAAAGAGATTTCTTAACAGTTACATACGTTACGAGACCATGTTCGTTGCCATGCAATATTTCGGAATGGCAATGGCAGGGGTGCCTTACATGGGTGTAGGACGGAACCTGGCATACAGGCGGAGTTACTTTTTTGAACGCGGAGGGTTTGGTCCCCATAACCATATACTGTCAGGTGACGATGACCTGTTCGTCAACCGCAATGCTACTGCTGATAACTGCAGGCTGATGCATTCACATGATTCATTTACCCTGTCAGTGGCACAGAAAACTTTCAAAGCCTGGGCAAAGCAAAAACGCAGACATTTCTCTGCTGCGGCATACTACAGGAAAGACGATAAAGTCAGACTTTTCATTGAACCTTTCTCCAGAGTAGCATACTATGGCCTCATGCTCACCCTTCTGATCATGATGGTCTCATGGCCGGTTGTCGTTTTCATAGCTTTATCAAGGCTGATAATGAGGGCGGTGATACTCCGTAAAGCAGAACGCACCTTCAATGAAGACCGGCTATGGTTTTTTTCACTCTTTTTTGATATCTTGGCACCGTTTGTCAGTGCATTCCTCTACCTGACTTCAAGCAGAAAAGGTAAAGGGAGAGAAGCATGGAAGTAGTAAGCGGACTATCTGAGAAAGCGCAGCATGACCTTAAGGTCATTGATCGCGCATTGCAGGGCGACAGCAAAGCATACACCGAGCTGTTGACGAGGTACCGTGATTCTGTATACTATGTCATGCTCAGGATGGTGAATAATCCATCTGATGCTGAGGATCTTACTATCGAAGCATTCGGTAAGGCTTTTCATAACCTCGCAAAATACGTTCCCTCACATGCGTTCAGTACCTGGCTCTTCCGCATAGCCACCAATAACTGCATCGACTTTATGAGGAAAAAGAGCCAGAGCCCAAGGCCCTTTGACCAGGATGAAGGAGAGGAAGATGAGATGGAAGCCACAGTTGCTTCTGACACGAGAGCTCCTGATGAGCTGCTGATGGACAGGGAAACAGCCGCCAGACTCAACCGGATAGTAAAAAGTCTTAAGCCACGTTACCGTCGACTTATAGAATTACGCTACTTTGAGGACTATTCCTATGAAGATATCGCAACAGAGTTGAGCCTGCCTATCGGAACAGTCAAGGCAAGACTCTTCAGGGCCAAGGTTCTTATTTTGAATATGGTCCAGGATAAAAGGAGCGGGATTTGACAACAGCTGCCGAAAAATATTTTCCCTCGCTGACTGAAGAGCAGCGACTGCAATTGTCGATGCTTCAACACCTGTATGAGAAGTGGAACAGGAAAATCAATGTCATCTCCCGGAATGATATAGCGAACTTCGGGATCAATCATCTGCTTCATTCACTTGCTATTGCACGTTTTATAACCTTTGTACCCGGGACTGCAGTTATTGACGTCGGAACGGGAGGAGGGCTGCCAGGCATACCCCTGGCGATATTGTTTCCTGAGGTCAGATTCACCCTCATTGATTCTGTGGCAAAGAAAATAAAGGTTGTAAAGGAGATTGTCACAGCTACAGGAATCAGTAATGTGAATGCAATAGCAATCAGATCAGAAGATTTTACCGGAAGGTTTGATTTTATCGTCAGCAGGGCCGTGACAGAAACAGGTCGATTTATCAACCTCACCCGTCATCTTATCTCTCCCCGCTCCTTCAATTCCTTGAAGAATGGTTATTTATTCCTCAAGGGCGGAGACCTCGAAGCCGAACTGAAACCCTTCGCATCAGCTGTTACTGTTGAACCTGTAAGCCGTTGGTTTGATGAACCATATTTTGAAACAAAAAAAATTGTCTACCTCCCCTGGTAGCATAAAAAAAAGTCCCTGCTGACTGTTTATTTCAAAAAATAGCTACCTTTGCAGTCTTTAAAACCGGAAAGTAAAACACGAAAATATAGATACAGATGAAAAGGACATTTCAGCCATCAAGAAAGAGAAGGACAAACACCCACGGATTCAGGGAAAGAATGTCAACTCCAAACGGCAGGCGTGTTCTTGCCGCACGCAGAGCCAAAGGCAGGAAGAAACTGACCGTGTCTGACGAGGTAGGACACAAGGACTGATCGGCTGACAGGAAATAACGAGACCGTCTTAATGAACAGTTAGGGCGGTTTCTTTTTTATACTATGACAAAGCAGCGTTAAATTTGTCAATATTTCTGTAAATGAAGGAAATCATTCTGAAAAACACAGATCCTGACCTCAGGGAAATAGCAGAGACAGTCCTTGCAGGAAAAAGACTGACACCTGCTGAAGCACTGACACTTTATAACCGCGCTGACCTCTCACTGATGGCCGTCCTGGCAACAGAAGCAAAGAAGGCAAAAAGCGGCGATGCCGTCTTCTTCAACCGTAACTTTCATATCGAACCGACAAATATCTGCGTTTACAACTGCCGCTTTTGCTCGTACCATAAGCCCGAAGGCGATCCCGGAAGCTGGGAGCTGACGGAGAACGAAATTCTTGACATAGTAAGGCGTTTTGAAGGAGTACCGGTGACGGAAGTGCATATCACCGGCGGTGTGCATCCCTCACGTGACATTCATTATTATGGCAATATCCTTGCCTCCATACGGAAGCTCAGACCTGACATAAGCATCAAAGCCTTCTCAGCCGTTGAACTTGATTACATGATCAGAAAGGCCGGAATGACATACGTCGAAGGACTGAAGCTGCTGAAAAACTACGGTCTTGATTCCATTCCGGGTGGCGGGGCTGAGATCTTTGATCCTGCACTCCGTGTGAAGATATGCCGCGAGAAAGCTGATGCCACGACATACCTTGCCATTCATGAAGCGGCGCACAGCCTCGGAATAACCTCAAATGCAACAATGCTTTATGGCCATGCCGAGAGTCCTTCACAGCGCATTGATCACCTGCTGAGACTGCGCCAGCTGCAAGACCGCACCGGCGGCTTCAACGCTTTCATACCGCTGAAATTCAGAAGGGAGAATAACCGCATGTCTGACCTCTCCGAAGTACCAGTAACCGAAGACATGCGCAACTATGCTCTCTCAAGGATCTTCCTTGATAACTTCCCTCACATCAAAGCTTACTGGCCGGCTACAGGCAAAAATGCAGCGGTGATGAGCCTCGCTTTCGGCGCTGACGACCTTGACGGTACAATAGATGATACGACAAGGATTTACTCAATGGCCGGTGCGGCAGACACCAACCCTTCCCTCTCCACAGCTGAACTGGCGGCCATGATACGTTCTGCAGGCTTCAGACCCGTGGAACGTGACACCCATTACCGAACCGTTAAGGAATGGTGATGATCTGATACTCTCGCAATATAATTTTATCTTTGACACAGCGTTTATTACTTAATACTTCATCACACGATGAGCACCAGGGAATTTCTTAAAAGCCGCGTCTTCTGGAAACAGGTCGGACTGGCATTGGCTATTGGCGTTGCCATCTTCATATTCCTGATAATATGGCTTAACATTTACACGCATCATGGCCAGTCAAGACCCACCCCCGAGATAAGAGGACTTACCATAAAGGAAGCAACAGCGGTAGTTCAGAAGAACAAAATGAGATTTCAGATAATTGATTCAGTCTATACCGCATTCGTCCCACGCGGGTGCGTGGCAGAACAGATGCCCCTGCCAGGCCACCGTGTAAAGAGAGGACGAATGATTAAGGTAACCATAAACGCATTTAATCCTGAGATGGTTGCAGTACCAGACCTTGTCGGCCTCCCGCGACGTCAGGCTTTGTCGCTTATAGAAACTGCAGGACTGCAGGTTGGACAGCTTAATTATGTGCCAGACCTTACCGTGGATTTCGTACTGAAACAGACCCTGCACGGCCGTGAGATATCACCAGGCGACTCAGTGCAGAAAGGTATGGTTATAGACCTGGTGCTTGGCAGGGGACTGAGCAGCCAGCATACTCCCGTTCCTCGCCTTACGGGTTGCACACTCGATCAGGCACGCAATGCAATACTGAGCTCCTCACTTAATCTCGGCGCTTATGTGTTTGATGCTACAGTGCTCACCGGGACAGACTCTCTTAATGCCTTTGTATATAAACAAAATCCTGATTACCACCCTGACGCTACCGTGCAACTAGGATCCGCTGTATATATCTGGCTTACTGTTGATACCCTCAGGCTGTCTGTTGATACAACATCTGTCACAGCGAACGATACGGCAGAGGTCGGCGACACTCAATTGGAGTTATAACCCTCATGATGAGGAAGAGATGCCTGATATACATACTGCTTATTTTGCTGCCTGCCACCCGGGCAGCCTCCCAGGAGATAGTCACCGGCTTGCTTTTCAACAGGCAGCTTGCAGATTCAAAAAATCAACTCCGGCTGAAAAGCACGAATGCTATTGATACCCTTCTGCTTCCTTTTAAAGATGATTTCTCAGGTGGAAATCCCTTTCCTTCTCCGGACAGATGGACTGACAGGAAGGTTTTTATAAACAACACTTATTCAATAAAACAACCTACACAGGGTATTGCGACATTCGACTGCCTCGATGAGAACGGCAAATTGTACGAAGATGCCTCTTATTCTGTTTTTGCTGCTGACAGTCTGACATCAAAACCGATAGACCTGACTTATCAGCCTGGCGACAGCATTTATCTCAGCTTCCTCTATGAGGCGGGCGGTATAGCAGACATGCCTGAAAGTAATGACAGTCTTACCCTGAATTTCTGGGCACCTGATGAAGAGATGTGGCATAGTGTCTGGCGTGCCATGGGAGACTCAACCCACGGCTTTCGCACCATAATGATACCCGTAAAGGAAGACAGATTCCTTAAGAATGGATTTCGCTTTATGTTCACCGGTTATGCTTCGTTGTCAAGGGACTGGATAGAAACCCAACCCGGACGTCCTTTCAATGGCGATCAGTGGAACCTGGACAATATAATGCTCGACAAGGGTCGCACACGAAATGACACTGTGCTTCATGATGTGGCTCTTACCCTGCCTCAGAGATCGCTAATCAAAGAGTATGAAGCCATGCCCTGGCTTCACTTCAGGCAGGCATACCTTTCGGTAATGAGCCCGGCAGCCGTTATTAACTACCGCAACAATGACACTATTGTCAGAAATGTCACCCGGCATATTTCAATAAAAGATATCCCTGAAAACTTGGTGGTACGTGATTTTGACGCCGGAGCCACCAACGTCTCTCCGCTTACAGACGTACGGTATGAAGCTCCACTCCTTTATACATACAACTCATCGTCAACAGATTCTGCACTCTTCCTGGTGACTGTCTCACTTATCACAGACGATTTTGATCCGAAGTCTGATGACACCATAAAATACTTTCAGCGCTTCACGGATTATTTTGCTGTCGATGACGGAACAGCAGAAGCAGGTTACGGAATTAACGGGCAGGGTTCACGCAACGCGATGGTGGCGCTGCAGTTCAGGTCTTTCATTGCCGACTCGGTCAAAGCCCTCAGGATATGCTTTAATGATGCATATGACAACGCCAACCAGCGTTCCTTTGACATCATGGTTTGGGCTGATGACAATGGTAAGCCCGGAGTGCTGCTGGGTACGACGGAAGGTCCTGTTGCAGTTCCTGGCGCCGACTTAAACGGTTTTGTCACCTATCCTTTTGATAAGCCTGTCAGCGTCAGCGGCCCCTTCTGGGTTGGATGGAAACAGCTGTCAGAGACATTCCTCAACACAGGCCTTGATCTTAACACCTCTTCCGCCGGAAGGCATTATTATATGCTCAGCGGAACATGGGAGCCGACCCAGGCACCGGGAACGGTTATGTTGCGGCCGGTGATGAAGGGAGAAGGCTCATCCACATCATCAGATGAAAGTCCGCTCCTGAATGATCTTTTCACCATCTACCCCAATCCGTCCAGCGGTCAGGTGACCCTCATGGCCTCAGACAGGGCACCGGATGACTTCATAATCGAGGTAGTATCGGCTACAGGAGCATCAATGATGTCAATAGCCCGCACCGACCGGCCCGACTTCAGCTCACTCTCTGCCGGCACATATATTATCATCATAAAAACAAGAGAAGGAAAGCCCCTCTCCCTGTTGCGTCTTATAATAACCAAATGAGCAATTTAAATGGCTGAAGAGGAACTGACAGACATCCAGGAGCAGGAGCTCTTTGAGCACTTTCGCGTGGTAGTAGACCCCGGGCAGTCGATGCTGCGGATAGACAAGTACCTCACAGCGCGCCTTGAGGGTGTCTCGAGGACAAGAGTGCAGGCTGCCGCACAGGCAGGGAATGTCATTGTTAATGACAACCCTGTAAAACCCAACTACCGGGTCAAGCCGCTGGATGTCATACAAATTCTTCTTCCCAACCAGCCGCGCGAGATAGAGCTGATAGCGCAGGATATCCCCATCAGTATAGTCTATGAAGATGATGATGTGATTGTGGTGGATAAAAAGGCAGGCATGGTCGTGCATCCTGCTTACGGTAACTATTCAGGCACGTTGATGAATGCCCTGATGTTTCATTTCAAAGATCTGCCCCTCTTTCAGACCGGGGAGCTCAGGCCGGGGCTGGCACACCGTATCGACAAAAACACTTCCGGGCTGTTGGTGGTTGCAAAGAATGAATACGCCCTTAACAAGCTGGGAAAGCAGTTCTTCAACCATACGACGGAGCGGAAGTATGTTGCCCTGGTATGGGGTACACCCGACCCTGAAGAAGGCACCATCACTGGTCATGTGGGCCGTAATATAAGGGACCGCAAGATAATGCAGGTCTTTCCGGATGGCAGCCAGGGGAAACATGCAGTGACACATTATAAAATCATTGAGCACCTCGGATACGTTTCTCTTATTGAGTGCCGTCTTGAGACCGGCCGCACGCATCAGATACGTGTGCATATGGCTTATTCCGGTCATCCTCTATTCAACGATGAAGAGTATGGGGGGCACCGCATACTTAAAGGAACGACGTTCACAAAATATCAGCAGTTCGTCCGTAACTGTTTCGAGATTCTCCCGCGGCAGGCGTTGCATGCGCAGACGCTCTCTTTTGACCACCCGGTCTCAGGCAAGCGGCTCTCCTTTGAATCACCGCTGCCCGCAGACATGGCTCAGGTTATTGAAAAGTGGCGGAATTACATCGTTGGAAGAGACTAAGGTACGAGGTACAGGGCAAAGTGAATATCGAACAAGAATCAACGATTTTTGATTTCAGGAGTTTCCGGATTACATGACCGCTGGCCTGCAAGACTGCAAAACCTGACCCTCAGACCTTCAGACCTTTAGACCTTTAGACGGAGCGAAGCGACAATCTTACCAGCTTCCTCCTGCTCCGCCGCCACCGAAACCTCCTCCGCCAAATCCACCGAAGCCTCCCCCGCCTCCGCCGCCGCCGCTGAAACCTCCGAAGCTTCCGCCATGCGATTTTCCACCTCCCATCATGCTCAACAGAAGCCATAAAGGCAGATTGCTGGTACCCGAACCCTTGATATGTTTGTTATTCGAGTTGCCTGCTGAAGCAATTAAGACGAAGACGATGATGAATATGATAAAAATAATGCCTGGAATTTTTCCGGATGATGCTTTGCCTCCATAATTCTTATAGCTGTATTCACCGGAAGCCAGGGCCATCAGAACGTTAGTGCCCGCATCAATGCCTCCGTAATAATCGCCTTCCTGGAAGCGGGGCAGCATCTCCTTGTCAATTATTTCTGCGCAGGTAATGTCAGGTATAGCCCCCTCAAGGCCATAACCCGTGGCAATGAATATCTGCCCGGCGGATTCATCTGTCTTCGTTTTTACAAGCACAAGGATTCCGTTATTGAAATCAGCCTGCCCAATACCCCAGTCCTTTGCTACTTTGTATGCAAACTCCGACTTGTCATATCCCTGAAGGTCATTTACTATGACAACGGCTATCTGGTTGGAGGTTGAATCGTTAAAAGCAACCAGTTTATTCTCAAGCGACTGTATTTCGGATGCCTGCAGAACACCCGCGTAATCATTCACCAGCCGCGGCGGGTCAGGTTTAGGAAGAAGGGTCTGTGCCTCAAGCGGGAATGAGAAAAGCAACAATACAAACGTGCATAACATGTAATAAATCTTCCTCATTTTCACTCTCCCTTTTCGTCAGTATCAAATGAGATCGTGTCAGTGATCTCATTAATGTCATTTTTTGCATGGGGGAAGTGTTCCTTGAGCTGGTTGCCTGCCATAATGATCCCCTCTGTAAGTCCTTCGGTGAACATATTTTCACTGAAACGCTTTTTCATATGATCGCGTATCTCATCCCAAAACCCCAGCGGCACCACGCTGTTTATTCCTGTATCACCAATGATTGCAAACTTGCGTTCCTCCAGGGCAAGGTAAATAAGGACGCCGTTACGGTCAGCAGTCTTATGCATTCCCATCTTCCTGAATAGCCATGCAGCCTCATCAAGGACATCAGTCTTGCATGAGGTCTCGATGTGAACACGGATCTCACCCGATGTGGCATGCTCGGCTTCGCCAATAGCCTGTACTATTGCGCCCTGCTGTGCGGGGGTAAAGAACGTTGAGGCTTTCATGTCAACTGTGTCAGAACTCTACCTTGGGAGCTACTTCGGTACCCTCCGCAGCTTCAAAATATGGCCTTTGAGTGAATTTCGTCAATGCAGCGATCATGTTCTGCGGGAACTGTTTAATAAAGGTATTATATGCTCTGGCTGCTTCATTGAAGTTATTCCTCGCAACGGAGATGCGGTTCTCGCTGCCCTCGAGAGCTACCTGCAGATCGCGGTAATTCTGTGTGGCTTTTAACTCGGGATATTGTTCAACAACAACCATCAGACGCGACAGGGCTGAACTGACTTCGTTCTGTGCTGCCTGGAACTGCTGAAGTTCTGCAGGAGTGATATTTGACGGGTCAACTGTCACCTGTGTTGCCTTTGCCCTTGCTTCAATAACCTTTGTCAGGGTCTCCTGCTCGAATGCAGCAGCACCTTTGACAGTATTTACAAAGTTCGGAATAAGATCAGCCCTTCTCTGGTACTGTGTCTCAACATTGCTCCACGCTGTACCAACCTTTTCATTCATTGGTACGATTTTATTGTATATGCCGACGCCCCATGATACAATCAGCAGTACGATAACAGCAATAACTATGACGGTAATAATGCCCTTTTTCATTTTACGGTTATTTTGGTTCGTCGTCAAATTTACAAAAAAAATTAATGATCATGATCCATTGTTGAAACGTAGAATTCAGAGGTTCCGCGTTACATTAAAAATTGTAGTATTTTTGAAATGTATATATGATGATATGAGAACAATTGCCGTTGTTGCCGGTGGAAATTCGTCAGAATATCCAGTTTCGGTAAAAAGCGCACAGGGAGTGGTTGAAGCACTGAAAGAAAGGTACGAACTGTACATAATTACAATAAAAGGGATGGACTGGTTCTGGGAAGATCCAAAAGGACGCCTCTTCAGGATAGACAAGAATGATTTCACACTTGCGCTTGATGATAAGAAAGTGAGGTTTGACGCCGCTTTCATAGCAATACATGGCAATCCCGGTGAAAACGGACTTCTTCAGGGCTATTTTGACATGACCGGTATTCCCTATACATCCTGCGACGCTTTTGTATCAGCACTTACTTTCAACAAGCAGGCCTGTAAGCTCTATCTCAACGAATATGGCATTCCGATGACCGGCGGTCTGCTTATCAGGAAAGGACAACAATATGACGCAGCCAAGATCGTCAGGCAGACAGGTCTCCCCTGTTTTGTGAAACCAAACGCCAGCGGGTCAAGCTTCGGAGTGACCAAGGTGAAAAAGGTGGATGAGTTTGCAATTGCCATTGAAAAGGCATTTGCCGAAGGCCATGAGGTGCTGGTCGAATCTTTCATGAAAGGCACGGAGGTCGCCTGCGGTGTGGTCAAAACCAGCGAGAGGAAGCTGGTGATGCCTGTCACAGAGATAGTTCCCAGGAAGGAATTCTTTGACTACGAGGCAAAATATACTGACGGAATGTCTGATGAGATAACCCCGGCAAGGCTGTCTGAAGCAATTACAGCGAGAATACAGGAGCTCTCTTCCGAGATCTATGACATTCTGAATTGCAGGGGCATTGTGAGGGTCGATTTTATCGTCACCGGCGACGGCCCGCAGTTCCTGGAGATAAACACCATCCCCGGCATGACTGTGGAGAGTATCATCCCCCGCCAGGCTGCCGTATTCGGCATATCGCAGACAGACTTGTATTCGATGGTAATCGAAGATCTGTTTTGATTTCCGTGCAGCGACGCCCTGGCAGGGCGTCGTTACGATGGAACCACCTATCGGTCCTTAAATTTGAACGTATCAAACCGGTATGTATCAATCGGTGCACATGAACATACCAGGTTACGATCACCGTAACCGTTGTCTACCCTGCCCACCGCAGGCCAGAACTTGTTCTCAATAACCCATGGCAGCGGATAAGCTGCCTTCTCACGCGGGTAACTGTGTGCCCATTTATCGGATATGACTGCAGCAGCAGTGTGAGGCGCATTATGAAGCACATTATCCTCCCTGTCTGCCCTGCCTTCCTTCACGTCCTGTATCTCTTTCCAGATATTTTTCATTGCGTCGATGAACCTGTCAAGCTCAGCCTTCGGCTCGGATTCCGTTGGTTCAACCATCAGCGTTCCGTGAACAGGAAATGATAATGTCGGAGCATGGAAACCATAATCCATCAGTCTCTTGGCGATGTCAAACTCATCGATACCTGCCTCTTTAAACCCGCGGCAGTCGAGGATCATCTCATGTGCACACCTGCCATTGGTTCCGGTGTACAGCACCTTAAACATCTTATCGAGCGAAGCTGCAATATAGTTTGCATTCAGGATAGCATATTTTGTGGCTTTGGTTAGGCCTTCACCGCCGAGCATCATCACATAGGCGTGACTTATTGTCAGGATATGGGCGCTGCCAAACGGAGCAGCTGCCACCGCTGTAATACCGTGACTTCCTCCTGTGCTTACCACAGGGTGCGAAGGCAGGAACTCGGCGAGCTTAGTGTTACAGAGGATGGGGCCCATCCCGGGGCCGCCGCCGCCATGAGGTATGGCGAAAGTCTTGTGAAGATTGAGGTGGCAGACATCTGCTCCGATCTTTCCGGGGCTTGTCAGACCCACCTGCGCATTCATGTTGGCGCCGTCCATATAGAGCAGCCCGCCGTTCTCATGAACTATTTCCGCCATCTCTACTATGGCTGCTTCAAACACACCGTGCGTCGACGGATATGTAATCATGGCGGCGGCGAGCCTGTCCTTATTCTCCGCGGCCTTTTTCCGGAGGTCTTCCAGGCTTATATTCCCGTTCTCATCACACTCAACTACAACAACCTTCATGCCCGCCATTGCAGCACTGGCAGGATTGGTGCCATGAGCCGAAGAGGGTATAAGGGCGACATCACGGTGACCTTCATTGCGACTTATGTGATATTGTCTTATCACCATCAGTCCTGTATATTCACCTGCTGCACCGGAGTTAGGTTGAAATGAGATTGCATCAAAACCTGTTATCTCCTTAAGCGCCTCGCCCAGTTCATCCATGAGCTTATGGTAACCCTGAGCCTGATCTGCAGGCACAAAAGGATGAATATTGCCGAACTCAGGCCAGCTCATGGCGAACATTGAGGCAGCCGGATTAAGCTTCATTGTGCATGAACCGAGAGATATCATACCGTTGGCAAGAGAGAAATCCTTGCGCTCGAGCATCTTTATGTACCTCATCATATCGGTTTCGCTATGGTAGGTATTGAAGGAGTGCTCCTGCATGAATGGTTTCGTGCGATGAAACTTTTCGTCAATGCACAGACAATCGCACAATGAGGTCACCTCAACCGGTTTTTTCCCGGCAGCTTCGGCAAAAATCTCAACGACAGTGTTGATCTCCCTGAGGGTCGTGACTTCATCGGTGCTGATGAGCACACAATTGGCGCATGGGTACCCGAAGTTAAATCCTCTGGCAAGAGCAACCTTCTCTATCATGTCAGAAGTTACACCAGGTGCAGCCTGTATCCGAACTGTATCAAAGAACTGTTCGTTTTTAATGATATAACCGAGATCCTTCAGTGCTGAAGCCAGGGTGCATGCCGTTGAATGGATATGCATTGCTATCTGCCCGATACCTTCAGGACCGTGATACTGTGCATACATGCCTGACATTGTCGCCAGCAGGGCCTGGGCAGTGCATATATTTGATGTGGCTCTCTCGCGCTTAATATGCTGTTCGCGGGTCTGCAGGGCCATACGCAGTGCATGGTTGCCATGTATGTCGATGGAGACACCAATGATGCGTCCCGGCATGCTTCGCTTCAGCTCATCGCGTGTTGAGAAGAATCCGGCATGCGGACCGCCATAGCTCATTGGAAGGCCGAACCTCTGGTTGGATCCGAAAACGATGTCTGCCCCCCATTCACCCGGAGGTGTAAGCAGTGCAAGACTCATAAGGTCGGCGCCGACACCGATCAGCGCACCTGATTCATGAGTCCTGGCAACCAGGTCACGGTAGTCACGAATCTCGCCGGAAGCAGCAGGGTACTGTACCAGCACGCCGAAGACCGAGCTGTCAGGCTCAAAAAGCGTATAATCCATGAACTGGATATCTATTCCCAGCGGGGCAGCGCGGGTGATGAGCACATCACGTGTCTGCCTGAAGACCGAGTTATCAACAATGAATTTGTTTGCTCCGGACTTAGCCTTTTCTCTTGAGCGGGCGTTGAACATCATTATCATCGCCTCGGCACCGGCAGTGGCCTCATCGAGAAGAGAAGCGTTGGCTATCTCCATGCCCGTCAATCCGGTGATCATAGTCTGGAAGTTAAGCAGTGCCTCAAGCCTACCCTGCGATATCTCAGCCTGATATGGTGTATATGAGGTGTACCAGGCGGGGTTCTCAAGAACATTACGCACGATCACCGGAGGCACAGCAACACCGTAATAACCCTGTCCGATGAATGAGCGGTACTGTTTGTTGAGTTTCCCTATGTCCCTCAGATATGCCAGGTATTCATATTCGCTCATCGCAGGCGGGAGATTGAGAGGTTTATCTGACATTATGGAGGCAGGAACGGTCTCGCTGATCAACTGATCAAGCAATTCAACGCCAATGGTTTTGCACATCTCAACGGTGTCGCTGTCCCGCGGGCCGATGAGACGGTTAACAAACTGATCTGATATCATAGTATAGTGAGTTAAATAACTTGTTTAGAGGTACGGGGCGAAAATAGCACAAACCTTAAGACTAAAAAAGCCCTATTCATCATGATTTATGAGAAAAAGGGGTTGCTCCTTATCTCCTCTCCGATCGTTGTCTCTGGTCCGTGGCCCGGGTAGACCACAGTATCAGGAGGCAGAGTGAAGAGCCTGGTACGGATATTATTCATGAGCTGCTCATGGTTGCCTCCGGGAAGGTCGGAACGGCCTATGCTTCCGGCAAAAAGGGCATCTCCTGTAAATATAATCCCATCCTCCCGGGAATAAAACGCCACGCCGCCCGGTGAATGACCCGGTACGGCGATGACCTCCAGGCTCAGTCCGGATGCTGTTATGATCTGTCCGTCATCGAGGTACCCGGCAGGCTCCGGCGGAGCCTCCATCGTCAGACCAAACATTATGGCATGTTTAGGTGAGCTGATCAGATTGTAATCCTCTCCCTTATGAAACCACGCTTTTAATCCGTACCTGTCAAGCATAAAAGCGTTACCAAAGATATGATCAAGGTGGCAATGAGTATTGAGCAGCAGAACAGGGTTGAGCCGGAGGTCAGTGAGAAGATCAGCAAGCCTCTTCTCTTCCGTCTTCCCGTAACAGCCGCAATCGATGACAACACATGAAGTGTCATCACCGGTTATAATAAAAGTATTGACCTCGATCGGAGAAAATATCTCCTTATAAATCTTCATGGCATCATTCTTTTTCATTACCATTGGCAATGCCCTTCAGCATTGGCACAAAGACAAAATACCCATGTGTCGTTATTTCATAATCATCCTCTCCGCGCCGTGTATAAAGGGTCATCACCTGGGTATCACGATCACCTCGCGGAACGACAAGGCGGCCACCGATGCGAAGCTGCCTGAGCAATTTATCAGGTACTTCTGCGGTGGCCGCGGTTATGACAATGCCGTCGTACGGACCGTACTGAGGCTGCCCCTCATAGCCGTCACCGAGGAAAAACTGGATGCGGTACCCCATTGATCCAAGCAGTGCCTGTGCCTTGCGATACAGCTCCCGCTGACGTTCTATGGTATAGACCTTCACCCCCATCTCAGCCAGGATGGCAGCCTGATAGCCTGATCCTGTGCCAATCTCAAGCACACGGTCATGTTTCCCGACGTTGAGCAATATTGTCTGTACAGCGACGGTATAAGGCTGTGATATAGTCTGCCCGGCAGCGATAGGAAAAGCCTTATCCTGATAAGCGTGGTTCAGGAAAGCGTCATCCATAAAGAGATGGCGCGGTACCCTGCCCATGGCCTTAAGAACACTTTCGTCACTTATGCCTTTGCTGCGCAACTCTTCTATAAGCCTCTTCCTCTTACCTTTAGCCTCAAATGACTCCTCAACCATCACTCCGTGATTTTGATCTAAAAATAACAGATATCTTTGCATTACCCTCGCGATACCCGATGAAAAAATTTGCCCGCAGAATTGCTGCATCATATTTAGTTGCCGATTTCCTTGGCTCGGCGGTTGCATGGGGTCTCTTCTATCTCTACCGTAAGTACTTTATTGAGACAAGGTTGTACGGCGAGTATTTCCGGATGGAGCTGGGAAATAAGTTTTACCTGGGGATCATGCTGATACCGCTGTTTTTTATCCTGGTCTGTACGCTGTCAGGATTTTATCGCGATCCGCTGCGCAGATCCAGGCTGCTCGAATTCGGCAAATCGCTGGCTGTAACCCTTGCTGCTGTCATTGTACTCTTTTTTGCGCTGGTGCTTGACGATGCTGTCGGGCATTACTCAACATACTACAAGTCATTCATCGTTCTGTTCCTCCTTGAATTTATTCTTACATGGTTACCGCGTTTCGTGATAACATCTGTTGTAACGGGAAGGATTCACCGCCGTGAGGCAGGTTTCAGAACACTGATCATCGGAAGTAACGGCAAGGCTGCCAGGCTCATTGACGATATAAAAAATGAAAAGATGCCTGCGGGTAATCTTATCACGGGATACATCAGCGTAAAGGGTTCAGAACATGATCCTCTGGCAGGTGATGTTCCCTGGATGGGAACAACAGATGACATAGTAAGGGTTGCCGGGGAACAGGAGATAGAAGAGATAATTCTTGCACTTGAGGAGGATGAATATGGCCTTGTTGAAGGGCTGGTTAACAATATTTGTCACCGGGATATACTGGTGAAGGCGGTCCCGTCAATGAGGCAGATTATTGCCGGACATGTGGAGGCCGGTCCGATTTACGCCACACCCCTGCTGAGGGTTTCATACAGGAAAATGCCTGACTGGCAGTACACAGTTAAAGTGGCAATGGATTACTGTCTTTCTGCAGCATCTCTTATAGTGCTTTCGCCTCTGATGGGAGTGCTGGCCCTGCTTATCAGGCTGTCAGGCAAGGGGCCTGTGATCTTCAGCCAGGAGCGTATTGGGCGCCACGGTAAACCATTTATGATATATAAGTTCAGATCTATGGAGGGTGATGCCGAGGCTGACGGACCGAGACTGGCAGTAAAGGGTGATACCCGCATCACACCGCTTGGGAGGTTCATGAGAAAACACAGGTTTGACGAAATACCTAACTTCGTCAATGTCATTAAAGGAGATATGTCTCTTGTTGGTCCCAGGCCGGAGCGCAGACACTTCATTGAAAAAATAATTGAAAAGGCGCCTTACTATAACAGGGTGCTGGCAGTTAAACCCGGCATTACCTGTTGGGGCCAGGTAAAGCTCGGATATGCATCAGACATTGACAAGATGCTTGAGAGGCTTGATTATGACCTCCTCTATCTTGAAAACGTGTCACTCTATCTTGATCTGAAGATTATTTTCTATACCCTGGGTACAATTATAAAAGGAAAAGGACTATAAAAAGAGGCCGGGAAGATCCCGGCCCTTTTTATGCAATACGTGATACGTGTAGCTGTCAGATCAGCTATCCGTTCCTGTTAATGTACATCCCAGAACAATTTTGTTGACACTCTATCACCACCGATGGCAGCCGATGCTTCGTCATAGTTCGTCTTATTCATTTTATTTTCATTAAAAGGATAAGGCATCCTGACCGGAATATCGGCATAAGTCATTCCCGGAGGAACAGTCAGGATGGGGAAATCCAGTCTTCTCCATTCTGCCCAGGCTTCAACACCTCTGTCAAAGAGACCAAGCCATTTCTGCGTTCCGATTTTCTGTTTGTAAGTCCCTGTTGCCGTTGGATAGGCAACATCAGACCGGTCAAGGTAGGCTGCGGCATCAGCATCTGAAACACCCCAGTAAGCCATGCTTGCAAGTATGGCGTTATCGTAATGTGTTTCAGCACCGGTCACACCGCCCAGATTTCTTTCAGCAGCTTCGGCAAGCAAAAATTCAACCTCAACATAATCACAGATAATGGCCGGATATACCGGGCTTATTCTGATATTGTCAACGAGGGCTGAAAATTTGGTGTAGCCGCTCGCACCTGACTTTCCGTAAGGCTCTCCCAGATAACTGCCACTGCCCTCAGGGTACTCGGTAAACCATATCGCACGGCGTGGATCGCTAAGGGTGTTCATCATATCCACCAGGGTATTTGTAGGGAGGAAGTCCTTGCGGGCATCCAGAACAAATGCCTGGTAATAAGGATTCACATAAGGTGCAATGCCGTAATAATGGAAAATAGCACTCTCCGTCTGATCTTCAAATACACCGGTTGCTATAGCCTGAGATACCATGGCACTTGAATTTACGGCAGGCACATCTGACAGCCTGAGGGCAATCCTGAGTTTAAGTGAGGCCGCAAATTTCTTCCATAAGACAATATCGTCATTATAAAGTATATCAGCTTCACCAAACCCGGCAGAGGTTTCATCAAGATCGGCAATAACACCGTCAAGCTTGGTTATCAGGTCCTGATAGATAGTCAGGGCATCATCATATACCGGCCTGCTGTTTTCAGCGCCCATTAAAGCCTCAGAATATGGAACATTCCCAAACTGGTCGACCAATACATGATAAGCATAAATTTCAAGGAGACTTCCTATTGCAAGCTGATTTTTCTGTATCCCTTCCGTGTAAGCAGGGGTTATAGCTTTTGCTGCAACCTGAGCTTTGCAGTCTTTCAGGTTCAGCAGAACATCTCTGTATAATATTCCCGAGAAGTTGTCAGGAACCTGTCTGTCAGAAAAATTGTACCGGGTTTCATTGGTATAGGTAACCTCAGACAGATACTGAGCCAGGAATCTTGAACAGTTGAGGTTGTAGTCCAACTCGGCTACCTGCTGAAACAGAGCAAACTCAGCCTGTGTGAATAACGCGTTTGGCGAGACCTTCTTTGCACTCTTCGGATCGATGTTATCCGGCAATTTGCAAGAAGTCACAAATACAAGCAGGATGAGAAATAAGCCGTATATAGTTTTATTTTTCATGATCTTTCAATTTATAGGTTAGAATCCCACCATTAAGTTAAAACCAAAGGTCCTCGTAGAAGGATATGCCCCGTCAGAGATACCCTGAATATTGCCGGCGCTCAGGCTGAGTTCCGGATCGTAGTATGGCATATTCTTATGTATCAGCCAGAGATTTCTGCCTACCAGTGAGAGAGTGACTTTTGAAAGAGGAGTTTTTGCCAGGATCTTAGATGGCAGTGAGTACCCGAAAGATACTTCCCGGAGTTTTACATAAGAAGCATCATAAACGCTGAATCCGGTAGGAAGGCTGCCATAGTTCCAGCCGCTGTCCCAGTCACCTGCCCAGATGTAAGTCGTATTCGGCGAACCGTCTGCATAAACGGCATCAGAATAGATCATTCCTCCGCCATCTTCTACCGGGTCCCTGATCGGATTACCCTTTGCATTCAGTCCGGCCGTCTCAGCAAACAGGCCTGTGGCAAGGCCATACTTCATGTCAACTGAATAGAGACTTCCCCCCTGTGAAATATCGACAAGTCCCGTGAGAGTAAATCCTTTATAGTTAAACACGGTCGTAATACCTGCATTCCATTTAGGAAGTACTGATCCGAGAATAGCATCAGATGCTTCACTGAAGAGGTAATAACCGTCAGGTCCTACAGTCCTTTTTCCATTTGTATAGACAAAATCATACCCGCGGAGCTGCCCGTACGACATACCTTTTACAATGTTGGTGCTGACGTCCCAAACAGAATTCAGCAGGATATTTTCGACACCTTCATAAAGACTGAGGACAGTATTTTTGTTTCTGAACCAGTTCACCTGCATATCCCATGTAAAATCCTTCGCCTTGATAACTGTTGCGTTTACGGCCAGCTCAATACCTTTGTTCTCTATCTCACCTGAGTTGACATATCTCTGATTGTACCCTGAGGCAATGGTAATATTCACAGGCATGATCTGATCAACTGAATTTGTCTTATACAAAGACAGATCAAACCCAAACCTGTTATTGAAGAATTTTGTTTCCAGACCTGCTTCCATGCTTTTGGTTCTCTCCGGTTTAAGGCCGGGATTCAATAATACCGGATTATTACGGAATACGCCGCGTGTTCCCCAGTTGGCGTCCTGTACATAGGTTGCATTCAGGCTATATACAGGAGCGTCATTACCCACTTCGGCATAGTTCAGCCTGAGTTTTATGAATGAGAAAGCCTTTGATCCTTTCAGGCCGGCCAGCTCTGAGATAATAAAGCTGGCTGAAACCGACGGATAAAAATAACTGTTGTTTTTCTTCGGTAGGGTTGAAGAAACATCATTACGGCCCGTAAGATCAAGATATACAAGGTTCCTGTATCCGAGAGAAACACTACCGTATAAGCTGTTAACTCCGGATAACCTTTGGGTCTCTGTAGTCTGAATTGAAGCGGAGGAGTTCATCAGGTTATAAAACTCCGGAACAAGCAATCCTCCTACTGTGGTGCCATAGGTTGATTTGGCGGACGTTCTTCTTGAGGTAGCACCAATCAGGCCATTGACAGAGAGGTTTTCAAATGTTTTATTAAACTTGGCCATCAGGTCAAGGTTCGTTTCATTGAAGTTTCTCAGGAACTTATTATAGTTGGATGTCTGGTTGCTGTAAACAGCTATTCTTTCTTCCTGGAATTCAGAATAGGTATCTGTTGATACGCGTCCTTCCAGGATAAGCCAGGGAGTAAGAATATAATGAGCCATGGCATATCCGAAGATCCTGTCCCTGCCGTCATTTTCATAATTCATGTTACGGGTCCAGTAAATGTTATTATGAAAGATGGGTATTTCCAGGTCATTATAATAACCATAGTTCCATGTTCTCTGCCTGCGGTCCGGTGTGATCCAGTAATCTCTCAGATCATAGATATCAACGTTTGTCTGGAACCACTGACCAAGTGACTGCATGGGGTTACCCGCATCATAACCGGTACCGTAACGGCCTTTATTATTATCATTTATATACGTAACGTTGGCATCAGCTGAAAGTCTATCACTCAGTTTATATGTTCCGGCAAAGTTTATTGAGTTCCTTTTGAGCTCACTGTTTGGCAAAATACCTTTTTCAGTAAGATTGGTATAAGACAATCTGAATGTGCCGTTGTCATTTCCTCCGTCAAAGGCAACGTTATAATTTTGCTTTATACCGGTCTCGAAGAAATACCCAAGGTCATGCTTCCCGGCTACCCAGGGAGTCTTCTTCAGATAATGCTGAGTATCGGTGGGTTCAAGGCTCACCCAGTCAAACACCATCAGGCTGGGGTCAAATTTTGCACCCCAGGAAGCATCTTCCGATGTAGGAACAATAAGATCTTCGGTTCCGTCACCGTCAAGGTCAGCATACCAGAAGTATCCGGTTGGATCTTCATAATAGGCACCATAACCGCCTCCGTACTCTTTCTGTATTTTGGGAAGGGTTGCCTTGTCTATTTTGCTGAAAGTCAGGCCTGCACTAAGTGTCACGCCTATTCCTTTTCTGGCAACACCTTTCTTGGTAGTTATCATTATGACGCCATTTGCGGCGCGTGACCCATACAGTGCCGTGGCGGCAGCGCCCTTAAGAACTGACATTGACTCAATATCGTCGGGGTTAATATCAGCGGCAGCATTTCCATAATCGTATCCCCCGCTGCCTTCAATCTGATTTTGACTGTTTGTAAGACTGTTATCCAGCGGAACACCATCAACAACGAAGAGTGCCTGGTTATTATTCATAAGAGACTTATATCCCCTAATCAAAACATTTGCAGATCCGCCCATTGTATTTGACTGGGTGATCTGAACCCCGGCAACCTTGCCTGAGAGTGAGTTTACAAAGTTCAATTCCTTGGTTTTACTGATGTTGTCACCATTCACTTCCTGAACTGCATAACCAAGGGCTTTCTTTTCCCTGGTTATACCCAGGGCGGTTACCACCACCTCATTCAAGCCAACCATATCGGTGGCCATTCCTACATCAATGGTTGTCCTTGCACTGATTTCTTCTGTCTGAGGCTTCATCCCAACAAAAGTGAATGTGAGGGTTTTGGCTGAGACGGGTACTGTGAGAGTATATTTGCCAGCACCATCAGTCAGGGTACCAACTGTAGTACCCGGAACTGTTACTGAAGCACTCGGAATGGGAGCCCCATCGTCTGCTGAGGTAACAGTACCTCTAATTGTCACCGTCTGTGCCATCAGGGCAGAAAAACCCGTAAACACAAACAGCGCAAACAACAGTTTTAATCTGTTCATAGGTCAGAGTTTTAGTTTGACATTTAATAAATAAAACTTCTTTGTGCCCGTTACAACGTGGTTTGTGGTATCAGTTACTCCCTCGTGCAGCCTGGCAGATGTCAAAATTAGTAAATTTTCTTTCTGAACGCCTGATTTTCTTTAATTTTCTGCATACATGGGAGTAAATTCTTGTTATTTTCTCCTTTATGTCAGGTTATGATTAATTATTAGTCTTAATGACAGAGTCATATTAACCTGTTGACGGTTTTCCTTAACTTTATTATCTCAATAAAAATTACCCGTGATGAAAGCAGCAGTAGTATTGGCCGGATGCGGCGTGTTTGACGGTGCCGAAATACAAGAAGCAGTGATGACCTTATACGCCATTGATAAGGCCGGAGGCACATATCAGATCTTTGCGCCTAACGTTAAGCAACATCATGTAATAAACCATATCACAGGTGAACCGATGAGTGAGTCGCGCAATGTGCTAACCGAAGCTGCACGTATTGCCAGGGGCAGGATAAAGGCGCTTACGGAATACAAGGTTGCTGACTTTGATGCATTAATCTTTCCCGGAGGATTTGGTGTGGCAAAGAACCTGTGCACATACGCTTTCGATGGCACTGACTGCAGTGTTGACAGAGTGGTGGAGGCAGCCATCCGTGACACACACAGGGCGGGCAAACCCATAGGAGCCCTCTGTATCTCGCCGGTGCTCATTACGCGAGTGCTGGGTGATGTGACGGTCACAATAGGCGATGATGCCTCAACTGCAGCTGACATTACAGCCATGGGAGGCAGACATGAAACGAAACGGCACGGGGAGGTTTCTGTTGACAGTAAAAACCGGATCGTCACCGCCCCATGCTATATGCTGGATTCGACCGTCTCCGATATTGCCCATGACGCCGACGAGATGATAAAAGCAATAAATGAAATGGTTAAAAAGAAGTGATTATAATCTTCCCGCCTCAATCTCCCTTACTACCTGCTCAATAAGATAGTCCTCACCTTCAGGGTCATAATCGGATTTGAGATCGGCTCCGAAGATGCGTGCAACACTCTGCCAGAAAGTGGCGGAGAACTTTCCACGGTACTGCCTTATCAGGTCAAAAGAGGTATTTTGGGTCTCCCGGTCTATAAGTTTGATAAGGATCTTGCCCTGGGTGAATGTAAGCTTCTTCATGTCGTCTTCATATGAATTGAAGATTTCCTTTTCATACGACTGAAGAAAGTTACGCCGGTCCCTCTCATCTGGCATAGTTTCAAGCAGCCTGTTGACACGACCAAGCTCATTCCTGACGATAATGGCGTAAGGATAAACACGACGGACGTTATAAACAAGACGGGCATGTCTCCGGTAGTTGAACTTTGCCTCTCGTGTCATGGTCCCGTACACAGTGATTTCTTTAAGCTCCACCAGAGGATAGGTCTGACCGTCGAAGGTGGCAGTCTTCAGAACATGATAAACATTCAAAACAGTATCATGACCAAGAGTGGAATCAGGACGGGCCGGTTCCATGATCTGGCTGTAACCGCTGGCACACGAAAGTAAAACCAGGAATATGATAAGCAGACGCTTCATTTTACACTGCAAATTTAACCAATTGTCGTGCCAAAGGTTCAGATTATAATAAAACAGGGCTGATGATTTTTCCTGATGAAGTATAAATTAACTTTGCAGTCATATGACTCTGAAACCCACCATTGAGCAGCTTGAGGATGGATCTGCATATGAAAAAGTCCTGACTCTGTCTTACAGCGATATTGCTCCGTTTGTGATAGGCAGCCTTAAATCTGTCAACATTCCGATGATAATTATATGGATAACCCTGGCAGCATCAGCTTTCCTGATTGTCTGGCTATGGCCCGGTCTGAGAGACACCATGGAAGACCCGCGGCTGATGACGGGTCTTGCATCAGGACTTCTGATATTACCCCTCTTTCTGGTTCCTGTCCATGAAGGGCTGCATCTCCTCACCTACCGGTCAGCCGGGGCGAGAGACATCAGGTATGGTGCTGACCTCCGTCAGGGCATAATTTACGTCACTGCACACAGGTTTGTCACCGGACGGAGACTTTTTTCCGTCGTAGCATTCGCACCACTGGTGATTATAACTGCCGGCATTATTGTACTGATGATATTTTGTTCTTCCTGGTGGCAATGGGTTCTTTCCATGACCCTTTTCACCCATACGACCATGTGTGCCGGAGATGCCGCACTGATTGGATTTATGATGGGTTTCAAATCCGGAAATGTGTATACGTGGGATGACGCTGACAGGAAAGAAGCTTATTTTTATGCCACGAAAAACTAATATAAATGCTCATTTGCCGTAGAGAAGCCCAAATTGGGCGTCTTTACAATTTAATTTATTTCATTACTTTCAACCCACATTATATTCACAGATGACCTACTTTGCCCACGCACTCAAGAAATTCCCCAGAGTCTTCTGGATATCCAATGTCATAGAGCTCTTCGAACGATGGGCCTGGTATGGTTTTTACAGCGGCTTTTTTGCACTTTACCTTACTTCGGCAAAAGAAGATGGTGCCCTCGGTTTCTCAAACATCCAAAAGGGTACGATAATGGGTACCGGGTCAATGATCCTTTATATTCTTCCGGTAATAACCGGTGCCATTGCCGACAGGGTGGGATACAAGAAGATCCTGATGCTTTCCTTCACGACTTACATCCTTTCTTTTTTCATGCTCAGCAGGTTTGATTCCTTCGGAGCAATTTTTGCAGCTTTCATCCTGCTTGCAGCCGCCGGAGCTCTTTTCAAACCTATAATAGCAGGCACAGTTGCCAGAGTGACGGATAAGGAGACAGCTTCACTTGGTTTCGGGATCTTTTATATGATAGTAAATGTAGGAGGCTTTCTCGGACCCTTTGTCGCCGCCCTGGTGTACAAAAGCAGCTGGGACAATGTCTTTTATGTATCCATCGCAGCCATCGCCATTAACTACCTCATGGTCCTTTTTGTTTACAGGGAACCGGCCGTGGAAAAGACAGACAAGACTTTACTTCAGAACCTCGGCATCGCGTTCAGAAATATAGGTATTACCCTGACCGACTGGCGTTATCTGTTATTTCTCCTGATTATAGGAGTATTCTGGACGGCTTATAACCAATTATACTATTCGTTCCCTGTCTTTCTCGAAGCATGGGTGAACCTTGACAGGATGTCACAGGCCCTTGGCCTTGATCCCGGCAGAATCACACCGGTAACCATTTCCAGCCTGGCATCCTTTTTTATCATCCTCTTTCAGCTCATAATATCATCAATAACAGCTAAGTTCAGACCGCTGAACTCTATCATGGCGGGTATTTTCATCTTTGCCTTCGGTCTGGGAATGATGTTCGCCAACCTGAATCCATGGCTAATAGTCTTTGGTGTGCTGATCTTCAGTATCGGCGAGATGGCCTCATCACCAAGAATTCAGGAATATGTAGGCAGCATAGCTCCATCAGACAGGAAAGCACTGTATATGGGTACCGCATTGCTACCGATAGCTATCGGACATCTTGGCGCCGGCTGGTTATCAGGAAAACCATTCACGGTAATGGCCGACAAGCTCTTCCTGCTGAAAAGGGCAGTAGCAGAGCGGGGATTTGATATTCCTGATATATCCGGAACCTTCACCCAGACTCATTATTTTGCACGCGCCCAGGAGCTCTTCGGAATGAATTCACAGCAACTTACACGCTACCTGTGGGACACCTACCATCCTTCACGGGTCTGGGTGCTGTTCACGGCCATAGCAGTGGCAGCAAGCGTCATGCTGTTTTTGTACGACAGATTTGTGCTTAGAGGCAGAGAGGTAAGTAGCAAATAGCTCGGAGCATGTTGACTAGCGAAGCGAGGAAATCCCTCAAAGCGGGAGGGCAGGGGGCAAAGGGAACAGTAGAACATTAGAACAATAGAACAACAGAACAATAGAACAAACGAAATCAGAACTGTTTGCATGATTGCAGGACTGCATAACTGCAAGACCGCAAGACCGCAAGACAGATAACCAACAACAATCCCAAACAATATGAAACCAGGAAAAATACTAATTACAATACTGCTCCTGAGCTCAGTGACCCTCACCGCACAGAGACACGTGCTGAACATGCCGGACATACCCGGATATGTTACTCTGAAGGGTGATTTTCACTCTCATACAGTCTTTTCAGACGGTGTTGTTTGGCCTACAGTACGAGTGGGTGAAGCATGGAGAGACGGACTTGATGCCCTTGCAATCACTGATCATATAGAATATCAACCCTGGAAAGAGTATATACCTGCTGACCATAATGCCGCATGGAAAATAGCCAAACCTGTTGCCGATGAATACAATCTCATTCTCGTTCATGGTGCCGAGATTACGCGCAAAATGCCTCCCGGACATCTTAATGCACTTTTCATAGAAGATGCAGACTCTCTCGATAAACCTGACTTCATGAAAGTAATTGAAACTGCGATAAAACAGGGTGCATTTATCCAGTATAACCACCCCGGATGGAAATCACAGCAGCCGGATGGCATTCCACGGCTTTACCCGGTTCACTTAGAGCTTATAGCCAGGGGATGGCTCCACGGCATAGAATACTTCAATGAATATGAAACCTACCGCGATGCAACTGTTCTTGAGATGTGCCGGGAAAATAAGCTGGCCGTAATGGGCAACAGTGATATCCATGGCGTGATCAGTGAAACTTATGTGGCTCCCTTGAACACTCACAGGCCTGTCACACTTGTCTTTGCCAAAGAGCGTACGATGGAATCCCTGAGGGAGGCAATGTTTGCCGGAAGGACAGCAGTATGGTACGGTGACTCACTGGCGGGATTCGAGCAATTCACCGGCCCCCTCTTCAGAGCCGCAATCAAAGCAGGAAAACCTTACAGGGATGACGGCAAGAATATCTTTTTTGAGGTCAGGAATAATTCTGATCTCCCGATGATGCTGACAGACGGACCTGAAGGGGCGCCAGCAGAGCTGACCTTGCCTGCCAATTCAATTACCCGGGTCAAAGCTGACAGGCGTTACCTCAGGCAGCCTCTGACATACAATGTCAGTAATATTGTAACAGGAAGCGGGACAGTACTCAGGACTGAAATAGATGTTGCCCTGCAATAGTCCTGCCGGAGCTATTGTTCCATTGACTTGTTGACAGGTATTATCCTGAATGAGTATTCATACCTGGCATCACGCAGGCAATATTTTTCATGAGTGCGTGCACCCCATGAATTATCTCCGCCGACACCCATTTGGCCATAATCAATGTTAACACATACCAGGTCACGCGGCCTTACATTATCAATATGGGTGTTGACCAGTTTTGCGTCCGGCCGGTAGACTGCCAGGTTGCCGGGTGATTCAAAATCGTCATGAAGGTAATTCATCGCGGCAAAGCTGAAGACTGGCCTGCCTTCGAAGCGAAGCCCCATGCCGTTTTTGTCAGTCACTGTCAGCCACCTTGTATCAGTCTTATAACCGTTCTCCTGAGGCCTTACATAGGGCACGTACTGGTCGGCCACCGAGCTTTCATAAAGACCGACAAAGGCGGAGGTCTTGCGGTCAGCATAATTCTCATGCGGCCCTCTCCCGTACCATGCCAGGTCAGTAAATTTTTCGGGCATTATTAATTGCATTCCTACGCGCGGGATCTCTTCGAGCTTCAGGTCGGTTTTGGTGAGGTTGTACGATACATTAACCTCCCCGTTGCCTTGGACCGTATATACCGTTACCAGTGAGGCAATTTTTCTGTTGTCCAGTCCCGGAATATCAAATGTAAATCGAATGACAGCGCTGTTCATTCCGGGCTGGCTCACCAGCGCAGATTTGAGAACGGCCTTGCTGCCCGCCTCTTTCCAGTCAGCATCCCTCTTATCCATCCCGTTACCGTAGTCATTGTCAGTGGGTGCCCTCCAGAAATCAGGCCGCAAACCAGAACGGATCAGCTCCTGATCGTATGCTCTGAATGATTCCATTATTCCGGCTGCCATATCAAAAACAATGGCAAAGCCCTGACCGGCAACTTTAAGATCCGATCCTGCATTCTGCAAATTCACCAGAGCGAGATCGTCATCCGGGGAAGACGATGCCTCAGCATAAAAAGGCAGGAGTATCTGTTCTGAGGCATATTGATGATCCTGCGGTATGATACCCCACTCGTCGGCCCGTGAAACGTACATATTCAGATAATACTCAACACCGGGGGCAGGAACTATTGACCCGTAAGGTATATCCACAGTGATCGATTTTCCCGGTTCAAGATCAATCTGGTTCAGATGGCCCGACCTGAAAAGAGCTCCGTCAGCCAGAACCTCCCAGCTGATGTTAAACAAAGACAGGTTTGTGAAATCATATTTGTTTGTGATCGTCACAAGGCCTTTAGAAATGTCAGCAGGTTTGAACCCCACGTACTGATAGACTTTTTTTACCTCGCTAAGGGCAGGGTGCGGTGTGCGGTCAGGACCTACAAGTCCGTTACAGCAGAAATTACCGTCGCTGGGAGCACCAACCTCACCGTAATCACCACCGTAGGCATAGTACTCCTCCCCGTCTTCATTTGTCTCAAGCATTCCCTGGTCAACCCAGTCCCATATGAATCCTCCCTGAAGGATATCATATTTTTCTATTACGTCCCAGTAATCCTGGAGGTTACCTGTGCTGTTACCCATTGAGTGCTCATATTCGCACATTATTAAAGGCCTGTCAGAGCCTGGTTTGCCGGCATTTTGACCATACTGCTCCAGCTCTTCTATCGTGGGGTACATCGGGCACCAGATATCAGTGTGCCTCTCTGTGGTGTTTGTCAGCTTCTCAGCCCGTTCATACTGCACAGGACGGGTTGCATCCCTCTCCCTGATCCATTTGTAGGTCGCCACAAAATTCTGTCCGTCACCTGCCTCATTGCCCAGCGACCATATAATGACTGACGGGTGGTTCTTGTCACGCTCAACCATGCGCTGTGTCCTTAGCATGTGCTGGTCAAGCCACTCCGGCTTATTTGCCAGTGTCTTATCCTTTTCATAACCTATACCGTGAGATTCGATGTCGGCCTCATCGATGAGATAAAGACCGTACTGGTCACACAGTTCATAGAAACGCTCGGGCTCAGGATAGTGTGATGTACGCACAGCATTTATATTATTCATCTTCATCAGCTTTATATCCTTAAGCATAAGTGCTTCGTCAACCGTGTGCCCGTTGATGGGGTCATGCTCATGCATGTTGGTACCCTTCAGACGCACAGCTTTTCCATTTATGAGGAAATGAGTTCCATTCACTTCGGAAGTGCGGAATCCTACACGGCTACTTACGCTCTCAAGCACCCTTCCCCTGCTGTCAGCGAGGGTCAGCACCAGGGTGTAAAGCGAAGGCGATTCGGCTGACCACTGTTTTACATTCTGCACTTCAGCGCTGAGAGTGAGCATTGCCTTGCTGACAACGTCGTCAGCTCTCCTTGTCTCACCGAAGATTTTTGTTGAGCCATCGTACAGTCCCGTTTCAAGGCGAAGATCTGCAGGTCCTTTTTTTGTGCTGGCAAGTTCGACGGTTATATCGAGATGCCCGTCATTGAAATTATTTACCGGAGTCGCCTTCGCAAAAAAATCGCGGATGTATGATACAGGCCTTGCATGAAGCCATACAGACCGCTGAATGCCGCTTAGCCTGAAAAAATCCTGACCTTCAAGATAGCTACCGTCACAATACCTGTAAACCTCAACTGCAACAGTATTTTTTCCCTTCTTTAACCAGGGGGTTATGTTAAACTCTGCCGTTGTTTTGCTATCCTCACTGTAACCAACCTTTTCGCCATTGACCCAGACATAAAACGCAGAGCTTACTCCGTCAAATGTCAGGAAGATTTCCTTATTCTTCCAGGCAGATGGAAGAATGAATGAACGTTTATAAGAACCTACCGGGTTATCTGAATGGTCAATAAAGGGAGGATTTGATTTAAAAGGGTAACCTATGTTGACGTAATAAGGTATTCCATAACCTTCCCGCTCCCATGTCGATGGCACCTCGATCTCCGCCCATGAACTGACATCATAATCATTTTTGAAAAACCAGTAGGGACGTTCTGCCGGAGTATTGACAAAATTGAATTTCCATTTACCGTCAAGCGACATCACGTTTTCTGACTCTCTCCATCCTGCATTCAGTGCAGCCGTGTTATCAGGGAAACTTACCATTGTGGCATGTGGCGTTTCAGTGTTGATGGTGTTCACTTCCGGATTCTCCCAGTCGGGAAGATCCTTCTCCTGCCACTCAACTTTGGAGTAATCCCTGTAATTATGACAGGCAACAAGCAAAAGTGAAGTCAGTGATATGATAACGAGAGATCTCCGCATGAATAAGTCCTTTAGATATTACCCAAAAATAAGAATAAAATCTCATTCAGGTTTTTCAGCACGGATTTACACAGATTGCCACAAATTAATGCAACCAGTGTCTGAGAAAATCTGTGAAAATCCGTGTAATCTGTTGTGCCCTTTATTTTTTTATTGACTACCTCTGGCCAACATAATAACAACTACCATATTCAGATTAAAGCAGATCTGACGGAGTATTTATATTCGAAAATGACTTTAATATCTTTTCTTCCGACGGCAGATTAAAATACATCACGCGGGTAAGCTGGTAGAAATCTCTTACTGAAGGATTGGCTGATTTCTTCATGAAAGCCTCAAGAGAAGGATGCAGGGCACATTTATAAACTGAGTGCAGAGGTTCGGTCATCACACCGATAAGCGGAACAAGAACGTCAGGAGATTCCTTCATAAAATATTCCGCCTGTCTGACGATAATCTCAGCTGAAAGCCATGGCATGTCGCCGCCGAAAACGAACATAAAAGGCGTGTCTGCAGCTTTCATTGCCGCCTCAATTCCTGCAAGGGGACCCATTCCCGGGAAGTTATCGGCTACGGGCCGGGTGCCATCCGGAGCTATCTCTTCCGCCGGCCAGCCTGCAATGATAATCTCATGGAACAATGGTTTCAGGAGGCTGACAATACGGGTGATTATCTTAACCCCCTCAACCCTGATCAGGGATTTATTTATGCCGCCGAAGCGTGAAGCTTTGCCTCCGGCAAGCACGGCTGCTGATATGTCAGGAAAAACCGTTTTCAGAATAATCCGCTTATCTGTCCATTTTCATCAATGTCAATCTTTTCTGCAGAAGGCGTCGCCGGAAGCCCTGGCATGCGCATAATCGAACCGGCAATCGGGACAATGAAGCCGGCGCCGGAGGAGATCTCTACCTTTCGTATACGGATCGTGAAATCGCGCGGCCTGTTGCGCCTTGTCTGGTCGTCAGAGAGAGACTTTTGCGTCTTGGCGATACAGACTGCTAGGTTACCAAGACCGAGCTCGCTGATCTTTTTCATCTGCTCTCTGGCTTCCAGGGTATACTCGACGTTTTTCGCTCCGTACATCAGGGTGGTGATAGTTTCAATCTTTTTCTCGAGAGGCCATGATAAATCATACAATGGTGTGAAACAGTCCGTGCAGGCCTCAGTGGCATCTATCACTGCCCCGGCAAGCTCCAGTGCTCCCTTGCCGCCATCTGCCCATGCAGTATTGACCGCGACACGCACATTGTGCTCTTCACAATATGTTTTTACCAGATCTATTTCTGCATCTGTATCGGAGGTGAAACGGTTTATTGCAACCACTGGCCTGAAACCGTAATAATGCATGTTTTCAATATGCTTGTCAAGGTTCTCGAAACCCTTACTCAGAGCTTCATGATTCTCCCTGCCGAGGTCAGCCAGCTTAACACCTCCGTGGTATTTTAATGCCCTGACGGTTGCAACTATTACTACAGCATTGGTCTTCAGCTTTCCTACCTGCGACTTGATATTGAAAAACTTCTCAGCCCCCAGCTCGCTCGCAAATCCGGCTTCAGTGACAACGAAGTCACTGAGTGTCAGACCCATGCGCGTTGCCAGAATTGAATTTGTTCCCTGGGCGATATTTGCAAAGGGACCGCCGTGAATTATTGCAGGAGTACCCTCGAGTGTCTGCACAAGGTTAGGTTTTATCGCATCTTTAAGCAGGGCAGCCATTGCTCCCTGAGCTTTGAGGTCACGTGAGAAAACGGCCTTACCGGTATAGGTGTAACCTATAAATATATTGCCGAGACGTTCTTTAAGGTCATTTATTCCGGTTGCCAGGCAAAGGATAGCCATTACTTCAGAGGCAGCGGTGATATCAAATCCGGTCTCCCTGGGCACACCCTGCGAGGTGCCTCCCAGTCCTATTACGATATCCCTCAGTGACCTGTCATTCATATCCATAACCCTCTTCCATGCTATTGTCCTCGGGTCAATCCCCAGGTTGACTTCAGCCGTTTGAATATTATTGTCGATCATAGCCGAGAGGAGATTATGCGCCTTTTCGACAGCCGACAGATCACCGGTAAAATGAAGGTTAATGTCTTCCATTGGTATCACCTGTGAAAACCCGCCTCCGGCAGCACCTCCCTTTATGCCGAAAACAGGTCCAAGCGAAGGCTCACGAAGCACGACAGTGGCTCTTTTGCCGAGCAGGTTAAGCCCCTGTGCCAATCCTATTGAGGTTGTCGTTTTACCTTCGCCGGAAGGCGTGGGAGTAATAGCTGTTACCAGTATAAGCTTTGCCCTTGCCGCCTTTTTTTCATCAATAATAGAGAGTGGAAGCTTGGCCTTGTATTTTCCGTAAAGTTCCAGATCGTCTTCTCTTAGTCCGAGCTTTGCGGCGACTTCGGCTATGGGCCTTATCCTGGCTGCCTGTGCAATCTCAATGTCAGTTTTCATCAGAATTTTTCTTTGGGATAAAAATAAGGTTTAATTTTTCTACAGGAACTAATTAGAATTGTTAAAGTTGAGTTTAACAAAACAGGTTCAAAGGACCTCTTTGAAATCCAAAACTCTATCCATCCGCATCCGCCATGCCTGAGGATAACCGTTGTTAAACCGGTTCCCGAGATTATTGACGAAACCCAGCGGTACTCCGCGGTAACGAATTAATATCCTTCCCCGAGGCATACCGGTGCTGTGGAATTGTTCAAGCCTGATATAAGAGACAGCCTCCTCATATGTTGCGTCATACACCGGCCATGCTCCTTCCTTCTGCCTGACCGACATTGCCAGGTCATGTGCCGGAATGAAGGTGTCACTCTTTGTCTCACCGATCATGGTGCCTGACTTGATGACCGTCAGCCTGTCTTTTATATAATCGAACACGCTGCGATCAGCCCCCAGGGCTATGATCCTGTTCCCGGACATGATCAGCCTGCCTCTTTCCACGGTTATCATCCGGTCAGCAAAGTCCGAAATTTTCAGGGATGGCTTCTGGCTGACTGCCCTGGTCCTCAGGCTGTCATTATTTATTCCACCAGTCTTGCGCAGTACGGCGATGAAAAATCCATCACCCTGCACCTCCCCGGGGTAGAAGCCATAACCCTCAATACCGTCGTATCGGAGAATCTTAATCCCGCTGCTGCCGTCAATTTCTATCCCGACCGGAACCGATTCAGTATTATTTCTGAACCAGTATATATTTTCTTCATTCTCGGCAGGATTAAAAGTACAAGTCGAATAGATTAGGACTCCACCTGGTTTTAGTGCAGGCCACGCAGCCATCACGATCCTTCGCTGTCTTTCACTGCAGAGTCTGGCATTCTGCGATGACCACTCCTGCACGGCCGCAGGGTTGCGGAACATACCTTCACCTGAGCAGGGTGCGTCAGCAACAATAACATCAAAGAACCCGGGCATCGAAGCAAAAGCTGAAGGATCATTCTGGGTTACGATGGTGTTACCCATCCCCCATTTTGTTATGTTCTCTGCCAGTACCGCAGCCCTTGAACGAATTACCTCGTTAGCTACTAGAAAACCTTTGTCATCTGTCAGAGCCGAGAGGTGCGTGCTCTTGCCTCCGGGTGCTCCGCAGAGGTCAAGCACACGAAGACTGTCATAGCCAGCAGTGACCTGCCTGAAGACTTCCCCGGTGAACATACTGGATGCTTCCTGAGGATAATAGACGCCGGCATGGAAAAGAGGATCAGGAGTAAAAAGAGGCTTTCCGGGAAGATAGTAACCCTGAGGTTCCCATTTAACCCTTTCATACCCTGTGACCGGGTGCGCCCATTTATGCGGATTAATTCTCACAGAGACGGGAGAAGGTTTCTCCAGTGCCTCCGTCAGCCCTGCAGCATCAATATAATACTGCTTTTTGATCCGATCAAGAAAATCCTCAGGGAGCATGCTTTGATAATTCCCGGCAAAGATAACCATTGAAGCCGGATAGGTATAAAAGAAAGCCGCCCCGTGTTACCGGGACGGCAAAATTAACCCCTAAAACCTAAAGTGTCTTATAGTGCTGTCCGAATATAATTCCTAAACAGTCAAAGACTTAGTGTCATGGATACACTAATTAGGCAAGCCCAAATGTAAATCAGGCACAATGAGCCCCGGATGACTTATGTCATATTTAACTGATTTAACATTTTTTAGGATAATCAGACTAAGTCACGGAGCGAGCCTGATCTCCTTTCCGGTGAGCCTGATCCTTCCACTCATCACCTGATCTGACCCGGGCATTCCGGGTCCGGTATTACCTGGCTGCCTGCCTCCTGCCGTAACTGTAAACCAGCCCGGTTCGATGACCCGGTTATTGCTTTTGTTTATCATTGAGAACTGTTCTGCTTTAAGGGTAAACTCCACAGTTTTGCTTTCACCGGCGTTGAGATGAATCCGTTTAAAGCCTTCAAGCTGTCTCAGTGGTCTTGGTGTAGATGCTTTCTCGTCGGTAATGTAGACCTGCACAACTTCATCGCCGGCAATTTCCCCGGTGTTTGTCACCCTTACACTCAATGTCACATCATTGCCTGCAACGACCTTTTCAGGCACAGAAAGGTCTGAATAACTGAATGTAGTATAGCTCAGTCCATATCCAAACGGGTACAGTGGTGTTCCTGTGAAATACCTGTATGTACGGTTTTCCATATTATAATCATCAAAAGGCGGCAGCTGATCAACGGAGGCGTAATAGGTCAATGGCAGCCGACCGGCAGGATTATAATCGCCGAAAATAACATCCGCCACGGCGCTGCCGCCCTCCACACCTGCATATCCTGCCAGGAGCACAGCCGCTGCTTTCTCCTGTGCCTGTGATGAGGCAACAGGGCCGCCGTTCATCAGAACAACTATCACCGGTTTACCAGTATTGATCATGGCAGTCAGTAACTCTTCCTGAATGGCAGGCAGGCTAAGGCTGGTGCGGTCGCCACCTTCAAACCCCTCGATCTTTATTCCCATCTCCTCTCCCTCAAGTCGCTGGGAGAGGCCCAGAACAACGATAACAGCATCAGCCATTGATGCTTTTGCCAGAGCGTCTGCAACAAGATTTTCACGCGGCATAGCCCAGAGGAGTTTCATATCTGCATCTCCGCTGTAATTCCGGTAAAACAGGTCTACACGGTACTTTTCTCCTGCCTTCAGTTCAAGGGGTACTTCTTTATGAAATCCATGATGTTCACCGCGGAAAGACAACAGTGTATCACCGTTGACCAGCAACGTGTATGCTGATGACGCCCAGGTTCCAAGGTGATAAGTCCCGCTGACAGGAGGAATAATATCGGTGACCCAGTGAATGCCAAAGTCGTTGGCTGGCATAAGCCGGTGAGGCGAATCATTTTCCCAGTAGAAATTGATGTCATCATCAACACGGGTGAAGAGCGGTTTGCCTTTCATTTCACGATTGTCAAAGTACTCTCCGAAGGCTCCCTGCTGTCCGTCAGGTGTTTGCAGATAGCACGACGGTATCGGGAAAAGGTTATGCACATCTGGAGCCAGGTCACAGCCCTCTGCCCATATCACCTCAGTGCATGCGGAGGCCTTTTTTATTATCCCGTCAAGGATGGTGACAGGATCTTTCGGGATACCGTTATAGTTTCCAACGAGTGCTTCCCAATTATCGGAGTTAGGGCCTATTACTGCGATGGTTTTTATATTTCTTTTTAATGGCAGAGTGTTATTCTCGTTCTTAAGCAGGACTATTGATTCGCGGGCAGCCTGCCGTGCAAGCGACCTGTTGTAGTCAGAGCAGTTGGCGGTGTACGGTATCCGGGCATACTCCACCAGTGAATCCGGATCGAACATGCCGAGCTTGAAGCGTGCGGTCATTAACCGCCTGGCGGCCCTGTCAATCTCTTCTTCTGTTATCAGTCCGCGCTTTAAAGATTCGGGCAGGTAGTTGTAATCAACGCCACATTCAAGGTCAGTCCCTGCCCTGAGAGCCTGTGCTGCCGCTTCGGCAGGGTCTTTCGCATAACCCTGGAACGTGTAAAAATCAGACACAGCCCAGCAGTCGGAGACAATATATCCTTTAAATCCCCATTCATTCCGGAGAATACCGTACAACTCATCGTTGGCACACGCCGGATGGCCGCGGAACTGGTTATAAGCGCCCATCACCGAATAAACGCCACCCTCTTTCACAAGGGTACGGAAGGCAGGAAGATACGTCTCGCGCAGGTCACGCTCGCTCACCAGTGCATTGAATTTATGTCTTAAAGGTTCCGGACCAGAATGCACGGCATAGTGTTTGGCTGTAGCCACCGTTTTCAGATATTTAGGGTCTGAGCCCTGCATCCCCTGAACAAACCGCAGACCCATACGTCCTGTCAGATAAGGATCTTCGCCGTAGGTCTCATGGCCCCTGCCCCACCTCGGGTCGCGGAAGATGTTAATATTCGGCGACCAGAATGTCAGGCCGTGATAGATGCCCCGGTCACCGCGTCTGATGAACTCCTGATACTTTGCTCTTGCCTCATCGGATATGGCGTTTGCGACATCAAGCATCAGGTCTTCGTCCCAGCTGTTTGCGATAGTTATCGCCTGCGGAAAGACGGTGGCGTAACCGGCACGAGCAACGCCGTGCAGCGCTTCTCCCCACCAATTGTACTCCGGTACACCGAGGCGCGGGATGGCAGGTGCGGTAAACAGAAGCTGTGCGGCCTTTTCTTCGATGGTCATACGGCTTAAGAGGTCGTTGACACGTTCTTCAAATGACAGGTCAGTATTCAGGTAAGCAGGCTTCTGGGCGTGAATAGTCAGCATGACAGATACAAAACAGAGTATGAATAAAATTTTCTTCATGTGTTTAGAATAATTAACAGTCCGGCACTAAAGTTAAGATTTATTACTTTTGGAAAAAGGCTATATTTGAATATTCAGTAACCTAAACAGCTACCCGGATATGAGCAACAGAAGAAAATTTGTAAAAAATAGCATGATTGCTGCTGCGGGCATTGCAGGAATGAGCGCAATGCCCGGAGTATACGGCATACCTGGCAGGAAAACCAGCCCTTCAGACAGGATCAGGGTGGCTCTCATAGGAGGCCGGAATATGGGGTGGTCAGACCTTGAAACATTCCTGAAATTTCCTCAGGTTGAATGTGTTTCGATCTGTGATGTTGATGATGAATGGCTCTACAAAAGAGCTTCTGACGTCGAGAAGATCGCGGGGAAGAAACCTCAGCAACTGGTCAAGGATTGGCGCAAAGTAACAGATAACCGCAATGTGGATGCCGTGATTGTCGCAACACCTGACCACTGGCATTGCCTGCAGGCTATCGGAGCTATGGAGGCAGGCAAGGATGTCTATTGTGAGAAGCCGCTGGCTAATTCCATTGCAGAATGTGATGCAATGGTCAGGGCAGCGAAAACAAATAACCGTGTTGTACAGACAGGACAATGGCAGCGAAGCGATCCGCACTGGCAGGATGCTGTCGCATTTATTCATTCCGGCAAACTGGGCCGCATAAGAACTGTTAAGGTATGGGCTTACATGATCTGGAAAAAGACCCTTCCGGTGCAGCCTGACGGTCCTGTTCCTCCGGGCGTTGACTATGAGATGTGGCTCGGCCCTGCGAAGCACAGACCTTTTAATCCAAACCGTTTTCACTACAATTTCAGGTATTTCTGGGATTATGCCGGAGGACTGATGTCTGACTGGGGTGTCCACCTTCTTGACTATGCCCTTCTTGGCATGAAAGCTGACCTTCCGAAAGAGGTCCTTACAGCAGGTGGTAAATTTGCCTATCCGACTGATGCCATGGAAACACCTGACACTCTTCTGGTATCGTATGTCTATGACGATTTCACTATAAGCTGGGATCATGCATGCGGCATCAAAGACGGACCTTACGGAAGGGAGCACGGACTGGCATTTATTGGCGAGAATGGAACTCTGGTGATCGACCGCAACGGATGGGAGGTGATTCCGGAAGTAAATTCGGCACCGCGAATGGAAGCCGTAACCCTGCAAAAGAAGTCCGAGACCGTAGAGGGACAGGCTGTGGCGGGCGGAGGACTTGCCTCCCATGTGGCAAACTTTCTTGACTGCATGGTTACACGCAACCTTCCTAATGCCGACGTGGCTATCGGAGCAAAAGTTGCAAGGCTGACACACCTGGCAAACATCTCATGCAGGGTTAAAAAACCCCTGGAATGGGATAATGCTGCCGGACGGTTTAATCTCGAAGAGGCGAATGCATTGATTAGGCCCGAATATTCATCACCATGGCAATTTCCAGGGATTTAATAAAACTACCAAAATGAAAAAAATAACGCTTATAATTTCAATTGCTCTAATTGTAATGCTAAATGGTTGCCGGAAATCTGACTGGCAGAATCTTTTTAACAGGAAGGACTTTACTGGTTTTGTCCAGCTTGGCGGTCAGGCGAAGTTCTCTGTTGAAGATGGTGAGATGGTAGGAATATCAACCCCAAGAACTCCAAACAGCTTTATGTGCACCGTCAAAGATTACTCTGATTTTATTCTTGAATTCGAAGTAAAGGTGGATACACTTCTCAACTCCGGCGTTCAGATCAGGAGTCACACCACCGGGGATACCGGCCATGTTCTGGTATACGGATACCAGGTGGAAATAGACCCCACTGACAGGGGCTGGAGTGGCGGTATCTATGACGAAGCACGGCGCGGATGGCTGTATCCTGTCACACCAAATAACCAGGCAGCAGTAAAGGCATTCAACAAAACAGGATGGAATAAATACCACGTTGAGGTGATTGGAAACAGGATCAGAACATGGGTCAACAATATCCCTGTTGCAGACCTGATCGATGACGCTGACGCTTCAGGCTTCATAGGCTTCCAGGTACATGCCGTGGCTGATGAAATGGAAGGTAAACAGGTAAGATGGAAAAATATAAGGATAGTTACTGAGAACCTTGAAAACTATATGATCCCGAATCCCCCGGATATCTATCAGGCCAATTTTATCCCGAATACACTTACTGAAAAAGAGGTGAGTGACGGCTGGCGGCTGCTCTTTGACGGCACCACTTCAAAAGGCTGGCGCGGTGCCGGTAAGGAATCATTTCCTGAAACCGGATGGGTGATTGAAAACGGTTACCTGAAAGTCATTTCTTCCGGCGGCGCAGAATCAAAGGGAGGCGGTGACATAGTGACAACAGATGAGTTCGGTAACTTCGATCTTTCGTTTGAGTTTAAAATAACCGAAGGAGCCAACAGCGGAGTCAAGTATTTTGTCACTGAAAATTATGCAACGACAGGCTCTGCAATCGGACTGGAATATCAGATCCTTGATGACAAGACCCATCCTGATGCAAAATTGGGACGCGACGGCAACAGGACACTGGCTTCACTTTATGATCTCATTCCTGCTGCAAACAAAAGGTTTAACGGAATTGGCATCTGGAACACAGGTCATATAGTGTCACTAAATGGCCATGTCGAACACTGGCTGAATGGATTCAAGGTACTTGAATATGACAGGGGCAGTGAAGCTTTCCGCAAACTTGTGCAGGAGAGTAAGTACAAGGATTACAAGGGGTTCGGCGAAGCCGACAAAGGACACATCCTGCTGCAGGATCATGGAAGCGAGGTATGTTTCCGCAGCATAAAAATACGCGTGTTATAACAAGGCAGCGACGCGCAAGTTGCGCGTCGCTGCTAATTTTTAATCATGTGCCCGCGCAGGTTGCGCGGCGTTACACGGGATTGTTTATCTTACACTGAACCTGAATGTGGTGCTCGACATGAACGGTTCTGCCGGCGTAAGAACGACAGTCGGGAATGAAGCCTGGTTGGGACTGTCAGGAAAGTGCTGCGTTTCAAGACAGAAACCTGAACGGTACTTGTAAACTTTGCCTCCGTGCCCGGTCTGCGTCCCGTCAAGAAAGTTGCCGGTATAAAGCTGTACTCCCGGCTGGTCAGTCATAACTTCCAGCACTCTGCCGGTGGATGGATCATACACCGTTGCATCAACCTCTTCGGCATTGTCAAGTACAAAGTTGTGGTCATAACCTCCACCGATCTTAAGCTGGTCATAATCCATTCCAATTCTCTCACCTATCAGATGCGGAGTACGGAAATCGAATGGTGTACCTTCAACCGGCCTGATCTCACCTGTGGGTATCAGCGTTGAATCAACCGGGGTAAAAGCAGAAGCCCTGATGACAGCCTCATGGTCTAGGATGTCTCCTACGCCGGCTCCGTGCAGGTTGAAATATGCATGGTTTGTGATGTTTACTACCGTTTTCTTGTCAGTGGTGACCTTGTAATCCAATATTATCTCATCATTATCAGTCCAGGTATAAACCACTTCCGCAACAACATTGCCCGGGAAACCTTCTTCCATATCAGGTTTATTGTATGTGAACCTTACTGCGGGGAAGTCAGTGTTCTTCAGCACCTGCGCATCCCAGACGCGGCTGTGCCATCCGGTTGGCCCTCCGTGAAGAGAATTGGGAGCATTGTTAATTGCAAGAGTATAATCAACACCATCAAGGGTGAATTTCCCTTTTGCAATACGGTTGGCATATTGGCCCACTACCTTGCCGAAATACTTATCACCATTGGCATATCCGTCAAAATTATCATATCCCAGAGTGACATTTTCCTTTTTGCCTTTGCGGTCAGGTACAATGATCTCAACTATTCCTGCTCCGTAATTTGAGAGCTTAATCACATCGCCCTTCCTGTTGGTAAGGGTGTAAAGGGAGACCTCTTTCCCGTCGAAAGTACCGAAACTCTGAGTAGTTACCATTTCTTTTGTTTTGTTATTACCGCACGAGATCATGCCAGGCACGACCAAAGCCAGTGTTAGACTGAATAATAATGTATGTCTTCGCATTTTTATTTTTTTCGAAATTAAACAAAAACGTTATATGCCATTCTCATTAAATTTTTTTTCTAAAGGATTCTGTTAATTGATCTCAAGGACAATTATTGACTTCGATGGCATATCGAGGCTCACGATGTTCTTCTTTATCTTAACGGCAGTGAATTCTGCAGGTTTAACTTCTTCGGGCTTTTCAAAGGTATTATGAGTATTCATTTCCGGTGCTGTGAGTATTCTTCCGGTAACATTTGAATAGTCACCACCCCTAAGGTCTATCATTAGTTTCACATCTTTTGCAGGATCAATATTGACAAGCGAAATATGCACAATGCCATTCTTGTCTTTAGAGGCAGAGGCGCTCAGCGAAGGCAGCTCCCTCCCTTCCATGGCATAAGTTCCGCAGTTAATGTGTATCGGCAGCAGTGTGGCATCATGATGGACTTTATACATCTCAAAGACGTGGTAAGTAGGAGTCAGCAGCATTTTCTTCCCGTCAGTTAATATCAGTGACTGAAGAACATTGACAGTTTGTGCAATGTTGGCCATTTTGATCCTCTCACACCGCTGATTGAAATAGTTCAGTGACAACCCTGCCACCATGGCATCGCGAAGTGTACTCTGCTGGAAGAGGAAGCCCGGGTTAGTACCAGGTTCAACATCCCACCAGGTGCCCCATTCGTCAACAACAAGTGCGACACGCTTTTCAGGGTCATACTTATCCATGATATTGATATGCCTGTCAAGTGCAGTTTCAACATTAAGGCACCGCTCGAGCGTTTCAAAGTATTCCTTTTCTCCGAAATTGGTTGCCGACCCCTTTTTCTCCCAGTTCGTGGTGTAGTAGTGGAGGGAGATACCCCACATCATAGAATTAGGTACATCCCGCATCAGGGTTTCAGTCCAGTTGTAGTCAGTGCTGCTGGCTCCTCCTGCGATTTTCATCAGGCGGTTAGCACCGTAATTGCGTGTATAGGTTGCGTAGCGCCTGTACTGATCAGAATAGAACTCAGGTGTCATGTTTCCGCCGCACCCCCAGTTTTCATTACCCACGCCCCAGAATTTGACAGTCCATGGCTTGTCGCGGCCGTTCTTCCGGCGAAGGTCCGCCATCGGGCTGACGCCGTCAAAATTGATATATTCAACCCATTTTGACATCTCTTCGACCGAACCGCTACCCACATTGCCACAGATATAGGGTTCAGCTCCCAGTTGCTCACAGAGATCGAGAAACTCATGTGTTCCGAAGCTGTTGTCCTCCGTGACGCCTCCCCAATGGGTGTTTACCATTTTGGGCCGGTTTTCGCGGGGTCCTATACCATCCATCCAGTGATACTCATCAGCAAAGCATCCGCCCGGCCAGCGCAGATTTGGAATCTGTGTCTTCTTCAGCGCCTCAACAACATCATTCCTGATTCCTCTGGTGTTGGGAATATCAGTATTTTCTCCCACCCAGTAGCCTCCGTAGATACAGTGTCCGAGGTGTTCTGAGAAATGTCCGTAGATATGACGGCTGATTATCTGCGTTCCAAGGTCTGTGCTAATAATAATATTAGCCTGACTGGTCTCTTTCTTTGACTGGGCAAAGGTTGCAGAAACGAGAACCGGTAGCATTAAAACTCCGGAAATTACTACTCTGATGTATTTCATGGTTGCTCTATTAGATTATAAATTTGATTTCTCACGTTTGTCAAAAGGTATCCATACTTCCATCTCCCCTTTTCCCCTGTTATTCCACAGATGATAAGGTATCAGCACTATTCCTTCATAATTCCCGGGTGATACTGAGCCATCAGTATTCCTGGCTGCCTGCCGGGCTTTTGCTGTAACTATCTGTGTTCCGTTCAGCAACCCGGGTTTAAACTCAGTGGCAAATTCCGGATTTTCATCAATGACAAGGTCAAGGACATGTCCGTCAGGGTTATCAGCCCATTCGGCACAGAAAATCAGCGGACCCCGCTGAACGGCATACCTGTTAATGTCATCTTTTACCCTGCTGTCAGCAACCACGGTCCTGACATTCATCGGCAACGACAGCTCTACCTTATCATCCTTTTTCCATTTGCGTGACACAGAGACATAACCATTTGTGACATCACCCTTGTAATCTTTTCCGTTTACACGTATGCCATACTTCCCTTCATCGCCTCCGGCGAATGTGTAAAGAGTGCCCGGGATGGCCTCATTGCGCGCCCAGCCGGGGATACGGAGACGCAGGTTGAACCTGCCTTCCTTATCAGGGTTTATAGTTATCTTCACATCTCCGTCCCATGGATAGTTTGTCTCCTGCGTCAGGCTGACATGATGTTTCCCGAAAGTTATATCAGCACTATTGGATGCAAAAAGATTGACATACAGGTCTTTGTCAGTCACGCTGTATATATAACCGGGTATTGCAGGGATGAACCGGGCGATGTTCGAAGGGCAGCATGCGCATCCGAACCAGGGTGATCTTTCGTACTGCCCGTTTGATTCCAGCGGATTAGGATAAAAGAACCTGTCTCCGGCCAGGTTGACACCTGACAATGCCCCGTTGTAAAGAGTTTTTTCCAGAACGTCAAAATATTTCCCGTCGCCTTGCAGTGAAAACATGCGGTGGTTAAAGAAAATATCGCCGATTGAAGCACAGGTCTCACAATAGGCTGTCATGTTCGGAAGATTATATGGCTCCGCAAAACCCTCATTGCCGCCGCTTGCGCCAATGCCGCCGGTGATATACATCTTCCTGTATACCAGATCCTCCCATATTTTTGTGATAGCATTGATGTAGGCTTCGTCCTTGAGTATGGCAGCCACATCGGCCATACCTGAATACATATATGTTGCCCTGACTGAGTGCCCTACAGCTTCTGTCTGATCTATAACTTTCTTGTTGGCCTGATTGTATTCTTCGCCGTCGGGGAGTGTTCCCCTGGCGTCGAGAAAGAACTTTGCAAGGTCAAGATATCTTCTTTCACCCGTCACCCTGTAGAGCTTTACCAGTCCCATTTCAATAACCTGGTGACCGGGATAGGTGACAAAGGCATCCCACCCCATATCATGATCCACAAGGTCCGCTGATTTGATCGCAATATCAAGCAGTTCCCGTTTGCCTGTCGCCTGATAGTACGCTACGGCAGCTTCATACAGATGTCCGAGGTTGTAGAGTTCATGACTGAGAACCTTATCTGTTTCCCATCTTTTTTCTCCGGCCCACTCATGGAGCTTGCCATAGCCTTTTTCAGCTATCGTGCGGTTAGTGTAAAGATAACCGTCATCTTCCTGGGCAAGACCTATTTTATATATCAGAGTATCAACGTACGCCTCAAGCAAAGGATCAGGGAAAGTCTGCAGTGAATAGCTCGCCCCTTCTATGATCTTTGTAACGTCAAAATCATCAAAGGGATATATTGTCTGAAAGGCTCCGGTATCGAGTCCGCCGGCTATTTCGTAATTTTTGACTCTTCCTGTTGATTCACAGTATCCAAAAGCGATCGGAATAGTAACCTCATGGTTTTTCTTTATCCGGGGAGCCCAGAAATTATCCGTCATCTTAACAGAAGTGAAAGGCACGGGCCGGATAGGATAATTCTCCTTATTCTTTTCCTTTGAACATGATGAGATCATGATAATCAGAACTGCCACTCCGGCAAGGATTAACGCACTTACTCTATTCATTACATTTTTATTTACTTTTCATCCAGACTATCATTTCACCTTTGCCCCTGTTGGCCCAGTAGTAATAAGGTATTGCCCTGACCTTTTTCATCGAGCCATCAGGCATTTCAGCATCAAACACGAGCGTTACTGCAGCCGAAGGGTTTCCATCATCATAAACAACCTCCACCCTGGTTCCGGGATCAACCCTGACCTCCCTGACTTTGCCATTGTCTGCCTCTTCAAGGCAGTAGACCATCGGTCCGAAACCCAGCGCGATCCGTCCGCTGTCTGCTTTCACTTCCTTTCTGGCTGCGATAAATCTTGGTTCCATGGGCAGGCTGATAACAACCACATCGCCCTTTCTCCATTTCCTTTCAATAACGGCAAAGCCTTTAAGGTTACGCAGCAGCATTTTCTTCCCGTTCACTTTTATTCCCACTTCCTCACGTGCAGGCGTTTTGTACCTGTATAACCCGCCGGCTATCGGCTCTGTGCCGGTCCAGCCCGGGATGCGTATCCTTAGCCTGAAAGAGCTGCCTTCGGTGTCAGGATCGACATTGATACGAACATTCCCCTTCCACGGGTAATCAGTTGTCTGTTTCAGTGAGACCTCCCCTGCGGAGGTTTTAAGCCGTGCTTCCGACCCGATGAACAGGTTAACATTCACGCCGTCGCCTGATTCTGACCAGATATATTGTTTCAGGGCAGGCATGAAGCGGGCCACATTGACCGGGCAGCATGAGCAGTCAAACCATCCGGCACGCTCAAAGCTGCCGTCTGACTCAAGCGGGTTGGGGTAAAAGAAGTGGCACCCGTCGCTGCCGATGCCTGAGATAAGCCCGTTATAAAGAGTGCGCTCAAGCACCTCAAGGTACTTCCCTTCACCGGTAGCCCGGTAAAGGCGTTGATTCCAGAAGACATTGGCCACTGAGGCACATGTCTCTGTATAGGCTGTCATGTTGGGAAGTTCAAAGGGCTCGCCGAAGGCTTCGCCCTGCTCTTTTGACCCTATACCTCCCGTGATATAAATCTTGCGGCCGGCGACGTCATCCCATATTTTTTGTGATGCTGCCAGGTACCGGTTATACCCTGTTGCTTCAGACAGGTCAGCCATGGCAGTGTACATATAGGCGCCCCTGACAGCATGCCCTACCGCCTCAGTCTGCTCAAGAACCGGCTTGTGCATCTGGAAATAGACAGAATCATTATAAACCTCAAACCTTGAACCTTTTGGACTCCGGGCATAATCACCCTGACGGCCGCGGACGTCGATAAAAAACTGCGCCAGGTCAAGCCATCTCCTGTCACCTGTCAGCCTGTAAAGTTTTATAAGGCCGATCTCTATCTCCTGGTGGCCCGGAGCTATTTCCCTTTTTCCCCATCCGAACTCCCTGTTAATGAGCTCCGCATTTTTCAGCGCCACATCAAGGAAAACTTTTGATCCTGTTGCTTCATAATGCGCAACAGCTGCCTCGTACATATGGCCTACATTATAAAGCTCATGGCTGACACGTTCATTGGTCCACCTCTCACTTCCTGCTCCGGGAGCCATGTTTGCAGGATCGATTGTACGCGTGGTATAAAGATAACCGTCATCCTCCTGGGCTGCAGCAATCAGTGTCACAAGGCTGTCGACATAATGACGCAGGGCCGGGTCAGGAGTTTCCATCAGAGAGTAGCAGGCTCCTTCAATAATTTTAAAAACATCAGAATCATTATACCGTTCGCCGGTGTGTTTACCCTTCTTAAGCCCTCCGGCAATTGCAAAATTATCTATGCGGCCGGTCTCCTCACACTGTCTGAAAACATACGGAATTGTTGTATTCCTGTTGAGGTCGATCTTCGGGCTCCAGAAATTATCTGTGATCCGGACATCGCCGGGGGCAGGGGTTTCAAGCCAGGCTGTCACATTATTATCAGTTTTGTTATTTCCGCATGCCGCGAAAATTAAAGGAAGCGCAATCAATAGGAATGATCTTACTTTCATCCTCTGACCTCTTTTTTAATGTCCTTCAGCCTTTTCATTACGTCATTGGCACCCCGGCCAAAGTAGTCATGAAGTATTTTGTATTCCGCATATAGTTTTTTATAAACAGCCACATTGGCCTTGATTGGCTTATAAGTGTCATCCCTGACCTTTGCCATCACAGTAGCGGCTTCCTGAATTGTGTCAAAACCTCCGGCCTCTTTTCCTGCTGCCACTGCACCGAACATTGCCGACCCGAGTGCCGGGGCCTGCGAACTGCCGGAGATTTTTATTTCCATATTTATGACATCTGAATAGATCTGCATCACGAACGGATTTTTCTCTGCGATACCGCCTGCAGCATAAAATTCCTTCACCGGTACGCCATTTTCTTCAAATGTATCAATTATCATTCTCGTACCAAAGGCAGTTGCCTCAATCAGGGCGCGGTATATCTCTTCAGGCTTTGTTGCCAGGGTCATACCCAGCATCATACCGGTGAGGTCAACGTCAACAAGGACTGACCTGTTGCCGTTCCACCAGTCTAATGCCATAAGTCCGCTCTCTCCCGGTTTCAGGGCTGAGGCTTTTTCAGTAAGAAGGGAATGGAGATCCGTCTTCCTGCGGTCAGCTTCAGCCTTATATTCTGCCGGGGTACAGTTCTCAACGAACCACTGGAAGTGATCGCCTACACAGCTCTGGCCTGCCTCATACCCGAAGAAACCCTCAATGATTCCATCCTCCACGACGCCGCACATGCCCGGGACCTCTTTCTCAATATCACCCAGCAGCATGTGGCACGTTGATGTACCGATGATAGCAAGCATCTTACCGGAGGATGTTATCCCCACCGCAGGTATTGATACATGCGCATCGACATTGGCCACTGCAACGGCTGTACCTTCTTTCAGACCCGTAAGCTTTGCTGCAGCGGCAGTAATTGTTCCTGCTTTTGTTCCCACGGGAAGAAGATGCCGCGAGAGCTTTTCATCTACCAGGTTCTCCATCTTTGGATGAAGTGCTTTGAAAAATTCATTTGAAGGATAACCGTCATGCTTATGCCAGATTGCCTTGTAACCTGCCGTGCAGGTATTACGTGTTTCTACGCCTGTCAGCTGCCATATCACCCAGTCAGCGGCCTCAAGAAAGCGTCCTGCTGCATCATATATCTCAGGGTCTTCATCAACTGTCTGCCAAATTTTGGGGATAAGCCATTCTGATGAAATTTTACCTCCGTAGCGGCTCAGGAATTTCTCGCCCCTTATTTCTGCTATGGCATTGAGCTTGTTTGCTTCATCCTGTGCTGCGTGATGTTTCCACAGTTTGACCCAGGCATTGGGTCTGTTTTTATAATCGTCAAGAAAGCACAGGGGTGTGCCGTCCAACCTGACAGGGAGCATGGTGCATGCCGTAAAGTCAATACCCACTCCAACGATCTGTTCAGCGCTGACGGAAGCCAGTTTCATAACCTGCGGAATTGTTATTTTGAAAACATCCAGGTAATCCTGAGGATGCTGCAGCGCCCAATCTACTCCAAGAGGAGTGCCGTCAGGCAGTTTCTCGTCCATCACTCCGTGAGTATATTCATGGACGGCGACAGCCACTTCTTTACCGTTACTCACATCCACCAGAACAGCCCTTCCCGATAGGGTTCCGAAATCTACACCAATTGAAAACCTGTGCATGAAATTATTGATTTATGTTTTTCTTCTTCTGGCCATAATATGCGCTGCTGCCGTGCTTCCTGAGATAGTGCCTGTCAAGGAGGTGTTTGTCAATCTCCCGGGGCGGTGCGATGCTGACAGAAAGAGAGGCTATACGTGCCACCTCCTCAAGAATAACAGCGTTACGGACGGCAATGGCAGGCGTCACGCCCCAGGTAAACGGACCGTGAGAGTTCACCAGTACTGCCGGCATCGTTAAAGGATCTATACCTGCAAGGACTTCTGCAATGACCAGTCCGGTGTTGTACTCATAGTCTGTTTCAGTTTCATTGACGGTTAGCCTTCTTGTCACGGGCACAGGACCGTAGAAATAATCGGCTTGTGTTGTCCCGAGACAGGGGATAGCAGTACCTGCCTGAGCCCAGGCAGTGGCATGAGTGGAATGCGTATGGACCACCCCGCCTATACCGGGAAAGGCTTTGTAAAGCGCCAGGTGGGTAGGAGTATCCATAGAAGGGGTTAAAGTGCCCTCAACAACATTGCCTTTGAGGTCTGTTACAACCATATCATTGGCAGTCATCTCGTTATATGAAACACCGGAAGGTTTGATGACCATCAGTTCAGAAGCCCTGTCAATGCCACTGACATTACCGAAAGTCATAATGACAAGCCCGTGTCTGACCAGATCAAGATTAGCCCTGAAAACATCTTCCTTAAGCTTTTCAAGCATGATATTATTGTTTAAAGGTTAAGCTTGCCGGGAGGACCACAAGGTCAGCTCACGGCAAGGTTAAAGAAGAAACCGTTACTTGTGAACTCCCCGTACTTTTCTTTATTGAACCTGTAATACCAGGCTCCCTTTTTTGATGTCTCCCTTTCTTTGTCCTCCTGTTTCTCCAGAAGGTTCATAGAGAGGATTTTCTTCCTGAAGTTACGTTTGTCAATTGACTTCTGATAAATGGCCTCGTACAGATTCTGCAGTTGCACAAGGGTAAACTTCTCTGGAAGCAACTCGAAGCCGACTGGGTGCACCTTTACCTTTTCAACCAATTCCTTCAATGCTCTTTCCACCATTCTCCTGTGATCAAAGATCAGATCCGGAAGGTTTGATATTGACCTCCAGTGAGCTCCGTACTTCTCTCTTATCTCGTTATCAATCTCATGAATGCCTATCAATGAAAAATATGCCGTAGAGATCACTCTGTCACCCGGATCACGGTCAACCTCACCGTAAGTGTAAAGTTGTTCCATATAGAGATCCGAAAAGCCCGTCAGGCTGCAAAGGACCCGGTTTGCAGCCGCATCCAGGCCCTCACCCTCCTTTACAAATCCTCCCGAAAGTGACCATTGACCCTTTGCGGGCTCAAAGCTCCTCTTGATAAGGAGGAGCTTGAGCTCTTTCTCGGTTATGTCATAACCGAAAATGATACAGTCAACGGCAAGGAAGTGTTTCGGATGCTTTGAATAGATCTCTAGCATAAACCATTATTCAGATGATAATAAAGGTCATTCCACCTGAGCTCCTTCTTAAACTCTTCTATCTGGCACTTCTCATCGATAAGCACAAATTCCGTCCCTGTCATGGCAGCAAAATCAGCCATGTGTCCGGCTGTAAGAGCCTGGCTGAAACCCGTGTGATGAGCACCGCCGGCATATATCCATGCTGTGGCAGCAACCTTAAGATCGGGATCAGGATTCCACAGGACGCTTGCAACCGGCAGCCTGGGCATGGGCGGACAATCGATAACTTTAATCGTGTTGACAATGAGCCGGAACCTGTCACCCATTTCTACCATTGACGCTACGATAGCATTGCCGGTACTGGTCCTGAATATTAATCGTGCAGGGTCAGCCTTACCCCCAATGCCGAGCGGGTGTACTTCCAGTGCTGGTTTACCGGCAGCGATAGTGGGGCACACCTCGAGCATGTGAGCTCCGAGTGCAGCCATGTTCTCCGGATCGAGATTATAAGTGTAATCTTCCATGAAAGATGTACCGCCTTTAAGACCCTCTGCCATCACCTTCATTGAGCGCACCAGGGCCGCAGTCTTCCAGTCGCCCTCAGCTCCAAAACCATAACCATCGGCCATGAGTTTCTGCACTGCCAGGCCAGGTAGCTGAACCAGACCGTGAAGATCCTCAAAAGTGGTGGTGAAGGCTTTGAATCCTCCTTTTTCAAGGAAGTGGCGCATGCCAATTTCAATGCGAGCCGCTTCTTTAACTGCAGGAGAGGCAAGGACCTTTGATGAAACACTGTATTCGTCGCCGTACTGTTTTATCAGCTCAGCAACTTGCTTGTCTGTTACTTTGCTGACAGTACCGGCAAGATCGCCCACGCCATAACCGTGTACCTGGTAATCAAGCTTAAGCTGTGCTGAAACCTTGTTGCCCTCAGTCACCGCCACATCGCGCATATTATCTCCGAAGCGTGCCACCTTAAGTGAGCGTGCATCGAGGGCTGCCATTGCTGCCCGGGCCCATACGCCGATGGCATTTACTGCATCTTTGTCCTGCCAGTGTCCAACGACAACCTTACGTTCAAGGCGGAGCCGTGAGCAGATATATCCGAACTCGCGGTCTCCGTGAGCCGACTGGTTCAGATTCATGAAATCCATGTTAATCTTTGACCATGGTATATCTCGATTGTACTGGGTATGAAAGTGAAGAAGAGGTTTGTTTAGCTTCTTAAGTCCTGATATCCACATCTTTGCAGGCGAGAAAGTATGCATCCATGCTATAAGCCCTGCACAGTGTGGTGAATTATTAGCTTCCAGGCATATTGTTGTGATGGCGTCAGCTGTTGTAAGCACAGGACGGAAGACAATCTTAACAGGTATGGCGTCAGCCTTGTCAAGGGCAGCAGCAATAGCCTTTGAATCAGAATTGACCTGCTTCAGCGTTTTCTCTCCGTAAAGATGCTGACTGCCAGTCACAAACCATAATTCAATTAAATCCTTTTTCATTTTAAATGTTATTACATAAGAATATTTCGTGGGCTATTTCCAGAAGTAAGCATAGAAAGCTATAATTACTACTATAACAATAGCTGACAGAACTACATCCGAGGTGGTCCAGCTGGCACGGGTGATAGCCTTCTGTTCGGCTGTTGCAGACCCGAGATAAAGTCCTGTGATCTTAGTTTCATCCATTCTCTTCGTAAAGTAGCTCACTATGATCATGGTGATTATAACAATGGCAAAGTTGATTATCTCATAATGCAGCCAGTTGGTTCTGATAAATACATTATACAGCAGGGTGTCAGGAGCTACATGGCCCTTAAAGATCGTAAAGCCCAGGCGCAACATTCCTAATCCGAAACCTGTCAGCAGACCGGTAAGCCCAGCTGCCGGGGTAGTCTTTTTTGAGAGAATTCCAAGCAGGAATGCAGCGGCAATACCCGGTGCAAGAAGTGATTGAACATCCTGCAGGTACGCATAGAGAACCTTACCTATTCCTCTCATTACAGGAATCCAGAGAACTCCGAGTATCACTACAACCACTGTGGCAATACGACCTACTCTCACAAGCTCTTTCTCCGGAGCCTGCGGTTTATACCTCTGGTAAAAGTCAATCGTAAACAACGTGGCTGAAGAGTTGAACAGGGATGCCAGGGAGCTCATCAGTGCTGCCAGAAGGCCACCGACAACCAGACCTTTGAAGCCCATGGGTAATAATTCTTTAACCAGCGTCGAGAATGCTGAATCAGAGCTTGTAAGATGTATGACACCCTGCTGATTAAGCGCATATGCTATCATACCGGGGATCAGGAATATAAATACCGGGGTCAGTTTCAGGTAAGCCCCGAAGATAGCACCGCGACGTGCCTGAGTCTGGTCACGGCCTGAAAGGACACGCTGAACAATATATTGATCCGTACACCAATACCAGAAACCGATGATTGCAGATCCAAGAAGTACTCCTGTCCACGGATACACAGGATCTTTAGGCGATCTGATAAGCTGTGTCATCGTATCGCCAAAATCATTTACGGGTACGGACCTGCAGATATGCATCAATTCATCCCAACCTCCGACCTTTATAAGGCCTGCTACAAGAACTGCAATCGATCCGGCAAGCAATACTGGTGTCTGTAAAACAGAAGTCCAGAGGACAGCTTTCATTCCCCCGAGTGTAGTATAAATACCTGTTATAACAACGAGCCCTACTGCGCTTATCCAGAAAAAGTCAATACCCCATATTGATTGTATTCCAAAGACATCCTTAAAGACAACACCGCCAGCATAAACAGTAACAGCTACTTTGGTCAGCACATAGCTGATCAGGGAGATAATTGACAGTACAGACCTTGATTCTTTGTTATATCTTCGTTCAAGGAATTCAGGCATAGTGAAAACCCCGCTCCTTGCATAAAACGGAACGAACAGCCACCCGAGGAGAAGTATGAGCCACCCATGCATCTCCCAGTGAGCCATGGCCATTCCTGATGAGGCACCTGCACCCGCAAGGCCCACAAGATGTTCTGATCCGATGTTAGAGGCAAAGATAGAGGCACCTATCGCGACCCATGTTGCGTCACGTCCGGCGAGAAAGTAGTCAGTTGAAGTTTTGTCTTTCGATTTCATGGAAAAGACAATAAAGGCTACCAGTGCGAGGCAGAACGCCCCCAACACAATCCAGTCTAGTAATTGCATGTTTATTAGGTTGTTAGGTTAATTATAAGGACAGTTATGGTCTTTGTTTATTCAATTCAGATTCCTACTTAACCCGTGACACTCAGGAGCATCACCTCCGCTTCCAACGTCTCCCATTCTCCGTTTCTCCTTTTCTCCTCTTCCCCTTTTCTCCTCTTCTCCGTTTCTCCGTTTCTCCTCTTCTCCATTCTTCTTGCTACAAGGTGCAAGTTAAATATTTTGTTAAATGTCATTAATACACTTTTTAAAAAAATTTCAAAAAAAGTAATCTTTCATCTTTTCTTCATTTTTGAATGAATACTTTTGTCGAGAAACATCTGAATTTCAAATGTTTTACTGAATGGCGAAGATGTCTTCGGGTAATATTAACCTGATGAATAATGAAAAGTATTAAGTCTATCCTGATGATTATATCACTGTTGCTGCTTTCAGCGGGAGTGATTAATGCCCAGGCTATAGGGGTGAATTCTGACACAACAGGGGTCAAAGTGCAGAGCAGTGAAACACAGTTGCAGAACAGGCAGCAGGCACAAGCTCAGACCGAAAATCAGGAAATGGCCCGGAAGGAAGCGCAGACAAAAAATCAGAAGAGCAGTTCTTCAGGGATGAAGCAGGTGCGCGGTGCACGTCCTGACTGGAGTAAAGCCAAAGGTGCCCGTCCGGCATCAATTGAAAGACCATCAGGCTCACGGATACCAAAGGGGGTGGGTAAACCCGGTGGAGCGAAAGGTGTGGGCAAAAGGTAAGGCAACGGTAAAAGGACATTATGGGAAAAAGGTTATCTGCAATAGGCATAACTGTCTTCAGCGTCTTGCTGCAAATAATTTTTATTAATGCTTCCGCCCAGGCTCCTGCAGATACTTTGTCTGTAAAAGATACTCCGGTTACAGTTGAAAAAACAAAAATTCATGGGTTATATGCCGGTACCGGGTTTGGTACCAATATGGTCTATCTTGGAACAACAATGTCGCAGGATAGTCCATTCGGCTACGCGTCTCTTTCCTATGGCTTCAGGGATCATCTCTATCTCTCTGCCACAGGCTATGCCCTGGCCGATTTCAGCCCTTTTCCTGCCTTTTGCAGCCTTGACCTCAGTTTCAGCCATACGTTCAACTCATGGTTTGATATTGGTCTTAGCCTCTCCGGGTATAATGCAGCCAAAGCATTGAGAGATACCTTGTTCAACAGTTTTGCTTATGCCAATGCTACCCTCGGAGTTGACTGGAAAATTCTTTACACCCGGATCTCAGCCGGCGAACTTGTCTCTGAAGAGAATTTTTTCTATCTCCAGGCAAGAAATTCAAGATATTTTGAAACACCATCTTTTGCTCATGACAAGGCATTCTTTTCATTTGATCCTTACATAAACCTTCTTCTCGGACCGATAGTCAGTGCCAAAACCGTGGAAGGTACAAAAACCGTAATATCACGCGGCTACAAACCATGGAAACGACATCAGAGCTCTTCAACCACAAAGTATACGGAGAAATTCGGACTCATGGAGATTGACTGTGGATTACCAATAGACTTCAGTTACGACTTTTTCACAATTGAGATCGAACCCGGTTACGTTTTACCTCTGTATTCAGATTCCTGGCCTGCAGGTATAGATGGTTTTCTCTTTCTTGTGAGCGCCTATATCAGGATTTTTTAACTTTGAACTATGAACGTCCTTATAGTCGAAGACGAGAAAAGCCTCGCGAAAGAGATCGCTGCCTATCTCAGCAAAGAGAACTTTCTTTGTGACCTGGCTTTCACGGGAAAGGAAGCCTCAGAAAAGATAGCAGTTAACCTCTATGACTTCGTCCTTCTTGACCTTGGCCTTCCCGATTATAACGGACTTGATCTTATAAAAGAATCCCGGAAAAATAATATTGACGTTTCATTCATAATTATTACGGCCCGCGGTGCTGTCGAAGACAAAGTGACAGGACTTGATCTTGGAGCCGATGACTACCTGTCTAAACCCTTTGCCCTTGCTGAGCTGCTCTCACGCATCATGGCTGTGGCAAGAAGGAAATTCAAGATCAGCTCACCTGACATTGCTGTAGGTGAATTTATAGTGGCAGCACAGGCCAGAAAGATCCTGCATAAAGGCGCAGAGGTAGAAATAACAAAAAAAGAATTTGATCTGCTGCATTACCTTCTTATCAACCATGACAAGGTACTTGCACGTTATCAGCTTTATGAGCACATCTGGGGTAATGCCCTTGACGACCAGTATGACAGTAATTTTATTGATGTTCATATAAAGAACATCCGGAGGAAACTAAATGCTTTCGGACCCACACCATGGCTCGAAACCGTCAGAGGCGTGGGATACAGAATAAGCACTGGTCAATAACAGAACCCGGGGAGCATGATGAAATTACAGACAAAACTCGCCCTTTTCAGCCTGCTCGCAAAACTGGTCTTTTCCGCGCTTTTTATAGGGTTCCTCCCACTGATCATAGAACGGATAAATACATTACAGACTGATAATGAGCTTATTAAAAAGCGAGAGGCAGTATTAAAACTTATCACTGAAGTCGGCATCGAACCTTTTATCACTGCCGATACTGTCAATGGTTTTGGAAGTTATAATATTTTAAAAGAGGAATTTATAAGTCTTGAAAAGGTTGATCTTGCCGAAGACTGGAATTTCATAGAGGTCACACAAAGGCTTATCGAAGGTGAGGCTATCGATTACCGTGTCCTGAATTACTCCTTTAAAGTCGACGGTCAGAAGTATCTGCTTGAGATTGGCCAGAGCCTTTCCAGTATCAGGTATGCTGCAAAGAATACCCGCAGGGTCATCCTGATCTTCCTTGCCCTCTTCATCCTGGTCACACTGCTGTCTGATCTCTTTTATACGGCAAGGCTGCTGCGTCCGCTTAAGATAATCATCCAAAGGCTGGAAGCTACTTCCTCACCATCCCAGCCTGACCCGAGACAGATCAGGACTACAACCAGTGACTTTGTTCAGCTTGATCAGACACTCAGGCAGATGATGAAAAAGATTGAGGAGCTCTTCCGCAGCGAGAAAGAGATAACAGTTAACATATCCCATGAGCTGATGACACCGGTCTCTGTCCTCCGCAGCAAGCTTGAAAATATGCTGCTCCGGAAAGGCCTTGACCATGATATTGAGACCGGTATAGAAGAATCTTTAAGGACCCTCCACCGGTTAAAAACACTTATAAACTCATTACTTCTTATCGCCCGCATCGAGAGCAGGCAGTATCTTAAAGAAGACAGCATCAAAATCAAGGAACTGATGTCCGAGGTCATTGAGGAGTTATCGCCTATCGCTGCCGATGGAGGGGTGAAAATCAGACTGAACTGGAATGATGATTTCATTTTCAGGAATGCAAACAGATCGCTGGTATTCTCAATGTTCTATAATGTTGTCAATAATGCAATTAAAAATACTCCACCCAAAGGAAAAATTGAGATCAGCGGAAAGTGGCGGGAAGCAATATTTGAAGTTTCAATAATCGATACCGGCAAAGGGATGTCTCAGCAACAGCTTGACAATCTCTTTTCCAGGTTCAGGACCAGGCCTGATACCGGTGGTGACAGCACGGGAATAGGGCTGGCAATAACAAAGTCAATTGCAGATTTTCACGACATTGCTATCAGGGTTTTATCAGAACCCGGAAAAGGAACAGAATTTTTCTTCTTTTTCCCCTAGAGATTCTGGCTGCTAAATCCTCATGATGGTATCACTGGAAATGCTCAGCCTGACTTAGAATCCAGTCGTGCCACAAATTTATCCCCTCCCCTGTCTTTGCAGACATTGTTATAAATTCAAGGTGAGGATTTATCAGAGCGGCGTTTTTCATAAACTCACCCGCATTAAAATCGACATGAGGCAGGAGATCAGCCTTATTTATGATACACAGGTGCGACGTTTCGAACATAAGCGGATATTTCAGCGGTTTGTCTTCTCCTTCAGTCACGCTCATGACAAGAACCCTTTTGAACTCTCCGAGGTCGAACATAGCGGGGCAAACAAGATTCCCGACATTTTCAATAAAAAGGAACGAATTTGTATCAGGATCCAGCTTCTTCAGGGCCGATTCAACCATCTGCGCGTCAAGATGACATCCTGAGCCGGTATTGATCTGAATGGCCGCAGCTCCGGCTTTTTCAATCCTGTCGGCATCAAGTGTCGTCTGCTGATCTCCTTCGATCACAAACAACCTCCCCGATGCTGCAAAATGGCTGATTGTCTTTTCAAGGATAGTAGTCTTTCCTGATCCCGGTGAGCTTACCATGTTCAGACAGAGCACTTTCCTGCCTTCAAAAAACCTTCGGTTCATTGCAGCAGTCATATTATTTCCGGCAAGAATATCAAGGTTCAGATCGATGACCTTCGTGTGTGAATGATCATGTGAATGGGGGTGATTATGAGTGTGCAGATGCTCGTGATTATGTTCATGCTCGTGTTCATTAACGTGTTCACTGTCATGAACATGTGGGCCCGGGTCATGTATTCTGACACCGTCCTTATTTCCGCAACCGCAGGTTTCGCACATCGCTGGTCAGTTTTAATTTTACCGAAGTTCCCTGATAGTCATTAATCCTGTTCTATCAGAAGCGACACCACACGGAACTCATTTCCTCCCTTTATTTCTGACGGAAATGAGTTGCATTCGGGACAGGTATCCGTCCTCTGATCCATATCAAACTCCTTTTCACATGCATGGCATACTCCCCTGCCCTTTATCCTTACAATATTAAGCAAGGTCTTTTCAAGAATTGACCCTTCGGAAAGTAATCCCAGCGCCTCCTCAAAAGCCTGAGCTTCCACGCCGCTGAAATTGCCCACCTCGATGGTTATCTCGCTCACAGAACGGGCTTTGTTTTTTTCAGCCTCGTGCTGAGCAAGTTTAATCACTTCCCCTGCAAGTGAGATCTCATGCATGGTATAAAGTTAACAAATCCATGTCAGGAGTTGACAGGGAAGTAAAACTTTCGGAGGCAAGAATCCGGCAGGATTATTTATTGCTCATTTCTGATCCTCTTGCGGTCATTTTCATTGAGCAGGATCTTTCTGAGACGCATTGATTTGGGCGTGATTTCAATATATTCGTCTGAGGATATATACTCCATCGCCTCTTCAAGGGAGAAGCGCACGGGAGGTTCAAGAAGCGCCTTGTCATCTGAACCTGAGGCCCTCATATTGGTAAGCTTCTTAGTTTTTGTGACGTTGACAGTAATGTCATCATAACGGGTATTCTCACCAATGACCTGACCCATATACACTTCTTCACCCGGGAAAATAAAAAATCTCCCGCGGTCCTGAAGTTTATCTATGGCATAAGCTGCAGCGAGACCCGTCTCCATGGCAATCAGCGATCCGTTGCGTTTTATGGCCATCTCCCCTTTCCACGGCTCGTATTCGTCAAAGCGATGGGCCATGACAGCTTCACCCTCGGTCACGGTCAGCAAAATATTCCTCAGCCCTATGATACCGCGTGACGGGATCTTAAAATCGAGATTGGCACGGTCATCCCTTATTTCTATTTTTACAATTTCGCCTTTGCGTTGAGTGACCTGTTCAATCACCCTTCCGGCAAAATTCTCAGGCACCTGCACTGTCAGTATCTCTACCGGCTCATGATCAATACCCTTAATATTTCTTATAATAACCTTTGGTTGACCCACCTGCAGTTCAAAACCCTCACGCCGCATGGTCTCGATAAGTATCGAAAGGTGAAGGATGCCCCGTCCGTAGACCATGAAAGCCTCTGTTGTGCCTGTCTCTTCAACTCGCAATGCGAGGTTCTTTTCAGTCTCCCTGAAAAGCCTGTCTCTGAGCTGTCGCGATGTGACGAGTGTGCCTTCGCGTCCGAAAAAAGGTGAGTTATTTGCAGTAAAGAGCATGCTCATCGTAGGCTCATCGACATGAATATGAGAAAGCCCCTCCGGACTAACAGCGTCGGCTATTGTATCACCTATCTCGAAATCTTCTATGCCGAACAGTGCACATATCTCACCAGACCGTATCGGCTTTTTAGTCTTTTCCTTTCCCAGTCCCTCAAAAAGATAAGCCTCCTTGACGGTGTTCAGGACAACGCTTCCGTCGCGCTTGATGAGTGAGACCTGGCTTCCCGGGATCAGCATACCCCTGCTTATTTTACCAACTGCAATGCGACCCTGGTAAGAAGAATAATCAAGCGATGAAATCCTCATCTGCAGTGTGCCTTCAACCATCTTTGCCGGTGGAATATGTTCCAGGATCGTATCGAGCAGATAACTGACATCTGTCGTCGGGTTTGACCAGTCAGGACCCATCCATCCCAGTTTTGAAGAGCCGTAAACAGTCGGGAAGTCAAGCTGGTCTTCTGTTGCCTTGAGGCTGTGCATCAGGTCAAAGACTTTTTCCTGGGTCTCCTCGGGCTTGCAGTTCGGTTTGTCGACTTTGTTGACAACCACAATTGGTTTCAAACCCAGCTCCAGGGCTTTCTGGAGCACAAAACGGGTCTGCGGCATAGGTCCTTCAAAAGCGTCAACTATCAATAGAACACCTTCGGCCATGTTAAGAACCCTTTCCACCTCACCACCGAAGTCAGAGTGTCCAGGAGTGTCTATGATATTGATTTTGACATTTTTGTACCTGACGGACACATTTTTTGAGAGTATGGTGATACCTCTTTCCCTTTCAAGGTCGTTGCTGTCGAGAATGAGGTCTCCCATAACCTGGTTCTCGCGGAAAAGCTTTACCTGGTATAGGATGCGGTCGACAAGAGTGGTTTTGCCGTGGTCAACGTGTGCAATGACGGCAATATTTCTTATTTCTTCCATTTACTGATGCTATTGGGCTGCAAAAGTAGAAAAAGAAATCTTACCGCAGACAACGGCAGGTTTTTAAATTACCACTGTGATGATTGAATGAGCCAGGCTGGTGATATCAGCAGCTTTGTTGTCTATGCACAATTTAAGGTCAGTGGCCTGGTCAGACTTGTTGAAAATTATCACAACAATTTCACCGTCAGGATTGATAAAGCCCGTCGTTTCGAGATGGTCCCTCGAGGAAGAAACGCCTATACGCTTTGCACCGCGATGGATAAACCTGGAGAAATGCCCTATATAATAATAGGAATTGGTATAAGTAATTTCGCCTGTTCTGGTATTAGCATGAACAGGTGCAAAGCAGAAATTCCCGACATGGTTAGGGCCGCCGTTTTCATCAAGCAGGATATTCCAGTCAAACCATGCAACTGTTCCGCAATTGAAATCGTTGACCATTGAGTGGGCGTAATGCTCACCCAGGTCCCAACTGTTTATCCTGGCAGTATCAAAACTTTCGGCACATCCCTCTGTAAACAGTAGTCTTTTATCAGGATATGAATCGTTTACAAGTCTTACATTGCGGAATTGCATATCACCTCCGGTCCATGTTTCGTACCAGTGAAAACCAAAGCCCCAGACATATTTTGCAGCTTCCGGATCATTCATGATAACGGTTGCCCTTTGATGAATAAGATCGCGGTTATGGTCCCAGGCAATTATTTTTGTATTGCCATAAGGGCTTTTTTCAATGGTGGGACCGAGGTACTTCCCGATAAATTCAGCTTCATTCTCTGCGGAATAGACGCATGACTCCCAGGTCTGAACTGCCAGGGGTTCGTTCTGGGGTGAGACAGCCCATACCGGAATTCCGGTTTTGGTATAGGCATCTATGAATTTGACAAAGTGGTCTGCCCATACCTGCCTGTATTCATCGAGCAGCTTTCCGCCATGCAGAACATCTTTGTTCGATTTCATCCAGGCCGGAGGACTCCATGGAGAAGCGAAAATGAGAACCTCTTCGTCAGCTGCCGCTTTTGCCTCTTTGATCAGGGGAATTTTATATTTCTGGTCGTGATCGATTGTAAAAGATTTCAGGGATGCATCACCGTCATTGACATATGCATACGAAGATGAAGAAAAGTCGCAGCTGGCGATATTCACACGTGCAAGATTGTATCCTATCCCTTTTTCTCTTCCGTAGTATGCTTCCAATATTTCTTTTCTTTTTGTCTCGGGAATTTTATAGAATGTTTCCGCTGCAGCATCAGTTATAGCGCCACCGATGCCCTCAATAGTCTGGAAAGTGACTTTCTCATTGACAAGCACTATCGGTTGTCTTTCCGCCAGGTGTTCATACTCATCGAACTTCAGTTTTGCAACTTGAGTCAATCTGAATGCCGTATCCCTGGCTGTGATATAGACTTCATTTTCATCAGGATTGACCTGGGTAGCCAACCTGGTATTTGCTGGTTTATTATCACAACTAATCAGGCCAAGAGTCAGGCTTACAGTTATTAAATATGACAGGAGCTTGTTCATCTGGTTAATTTTAGTGTCTTATTACTATGCTATTTACACAAATTTTCTTTTCAGAGCCAATTCCATAATAAGATTTCATTTCCGTCGGCTTCAGCCGACGGATTATGACTGAATTCCGCAGAGTTTGATATCTTTGAATCGATTGAAAAGCATAAACTATGCCCAGAAGAAAATGTACACAAATAGTGAGAGGACAGCACACCATTGACGGAGCTGGCGTTCATTTGCGAAGAGTCCTGGGATTGAATACAATTAAGGAATTTGATCCTTTCTTAATGCTGGATGGCTTTGATTCCACCAATCCCCGCGACTACATTAAGGGATTCCCATGGCATCCCCACCGCGGAATTGAGACAGTCACATACCTGTTACAGGGAGAAATAGACCACGGCGACAGCCTGGGCAACAAGGGAGTCATCCGGAACCGTCAGTGTCAATGGATGACGGCAGGATCAGGTATTATTCATCAGGAGATGCCTAAGGCCACTGAAAGAATGCTGGGATGTCAGCTTTGGGTCAACCTTCCGAAAAAGGAGAAAATGGCCCAACCGGCTTATCGCGACTTAAAACCGGAAGATATTCCGGAAGTTAAGGAAGAAAACGCTGCTGTAAGGGTCTTATCAGGCATATACAACAACCAGCACGGGATTGTTAAAGGTGAATATGTAAAAGTTCAGTACCTCGATGTTGCGTTAAAACCCGACAGCATCTGGCGATATCATGAAACACCCAACGACCAGACCCTGTTTCTCTATCTGATTGACGGCACTTTAGCTGCGGATGAGGCCCTGGTTAGTTTTGAAGAAAAAGCCTGTGCTTTTCTTATGTCAGGTTCGTCATTAAATAACACTGATTATGATGAAGTTACGGTTAAATCAGGCACCGAAGGCGCACGGTTTTTACTGATCGCCGGCAAACCGCTTAAGGAACCGGTGGCATGGGGCGGACCTATTGTTATGAATACGGAAGAAGAATTGGACCTTGCCTTCAGGGAGCTGAATAACAATACTTTTATAAAACACACCAAACCACAGGAATTATAAAGTCCTTATGATATTTCAATAATCAGGTACTTTACTGGTCAAATGGCAACCTCCTCCCTCCGTAAATTCGTTTACCTGTCAATTGTTGCTGCGCTGCTGACGATCTCGATAAAGCTTATCGCTTATCTACTTACCAATTCTGTCGGTTTGTTATCTGATGCGCTGGAGTCATGCGTAAATCTCATTGCGGCAGTGGTTGCATTAATAATGATCAGACTTGCCGAAAAACCTCCGGACCAGCAACACGAATTCGGACATAACAAAGCTGAATATTTCTCAAGCGCGGTCGAGGGCGGCCTTATAGTATTGGCCGCAGTGAGCATAATCTGGTCAGCTGTTCCAAGACTTATACATCCTGAACCTCTTGAAAATGTAGGCATAGGTTTACTGATGGCAGTCGGTGCGTCACTGATAAATTTAGTAGTGTCAGTAATTTTAATTAAGAACGGGAAAAAGCACAATTCAATAACCCTTGAAGCAGATGGCAAACACCTTAGAACAGACGTTTGGACATCCGCCGGAGTTTTGATTGGAATTGCCCTTGTCAAACTGACAGGCTGGCTGATACTCGATGGAATTGTAGCAATTGGAGTTGCAATTAACATCATATGGACAGGATCTCAGCTTTTAAAAAGGTCTGCGTTAGGATTGCTCGATACTTCCATTTCGCAAGACGACATGGCTAAGATCAGTAAGGTCTTTGAAAAATATGACCGGCAAAATATTAAATTTCATTCCCTGATGACAAGGCAGTCAGGACAGCGGAAATTTATCATGATGCATGTTTTAATGCCCGGGAAATTAAATATTCATCAGGGTCATATAATAGCAGAGAAAATTGAAGAGGATATCCGGAAGGCGTTTGCGGATTCGCCAACTACCGTGTTCACTCACCTTGAGCCAATTGAGGATCCGTCATCAATGCTTGATATCAATATTGACCGCCCTGATAAATAATAAGATCTGATTATTTTGATGATTGCCATTTATGTCGGCGGATGCAATCGCTTACTGAACCATATACGGACCGAACGCATCGTCTCAAGCTGGTACGCAGGTGCGTGACGACGACAGGTAGCCCTTTCATCACTGTTCTCCGGCGCTCCCCAGCGGATCTCAATTCCATCATTGGGATTATAAGCCATCTCAAAGGCATCCCTCCTGTTAAGTAACTCTCTTACAGTAAGTTTTTGTAAAGAACCATCCGTACGCGTATAACTGACCGAAATTTCTGAGGTCCTTTTATCAAGGAGCGATTGAAGTTTTGTCCTGACCTCTTCCGGGGAGCCCTGTCCTGAAAAATTAAAATCCTCCGGCGACCGGACAACCTTATCAGGGAAATTGAGTACCTCATCCATTGCTATCAAAAGCCTCAGATCACGGTTTGGGGTTGAAAAGTTCTCCCACTGACCCCCGGCCAGAAAGATGCCTGCGGCGCCTGATGGCATGGGAATAATCTCACCGGGATGTGACCTGAGCCAGGCTTCGCCGTTAGCCACGGAAGTGACACGAACCAGCAGCTGTTCGTGAAGTGATTGTATCAGATCGAGCAATGCAGTTTCAGGATCAAGGGGCTCCGGGTTAATCAATCGCTCCATGATGTGATAGAAAACATCGGTTGCCATCTTCCTCTGCTGAAGTGAAAAGGGGGCGAAGCCTGCCGAATCTGTCAATGCCTCGTTTCGCATCAGTAACGTCTTGCCATTCTGCAATAAAACCGGACGAAAAGCCTTAAATCCCGGTTCCCCGACTACTTCAGATGTACTGAACAGGAAATTCCCTTTCCAGAACCGCTTGACACCTATTGTCCCGTCTGGTTGAGCGTCTACTGAAAGAAGCAATCCCGGATGGTTCTTTGTCTGAGAAACCCAGCCTGTGATTATCAGTGTATGACCGTAAGGGTCGGCAAAAATGACGCCCGGACGCAAGGCGGCGCGCTCAAGTGATACAGGGTAGTAATCTGAATTTTCATTATCCAATGAGGTCCGTGCCGTGCCTGAATGGACGCCATCCATAACTCTTCTGAGAAAAGCATTGAAAGCCAGAACCGGATTCGGATTCGACCGGGACGTTTCGTTTGTGATCCACTGGCCGGTTCCGGGGTTATGCCCGATGTAGCCCCGGTCGCATACATGGTAACCGAACGGAAGACCCAGTTTCCAGGCAAAATATGCTCTCAGAAAAAAAGGATTATCGGCGCAGTCAGGCTTCATAATCACACTTGTTTTCCCGACAGGGTCATCTTCCCCCAGCGAAAGGTAATTGTAAAGGAAATTCTGATCCTTATTTTGAGTCACCTCATGGAGTGCAGACCACGAGGCCTGCTCATCGCATTTGTAAAACAAAGCGTTTATCCAGGCAGAATAGATTGCCTCCATACCACTGTCCCAGCCACGGGTGGTTTTCCATACCGCACCTGTTGACGGCGCTTCCTTTCCGGGAGTAATTACAAACTCAAGGTTACTGATTTCCCTTCCGTCAGCTGTCAAACTGACCTTATATTTACCAGCGGAGGTACCGGCAAAATCATCAATTCTCCAGTACGGCCACTCCTCTCCTGTTTTACTTTTCACTGATTTCATGGTGCCTGACGGGCCGCTGATGAGGATCTGTGCTTTCAGGATATTCTTTCCTCCGGTAGCCAGAATGCAGAATGCTTCTTCCGGACCGGGATTTTCCGGCAAAACCAGCAAGGCATTAACCGGCTGGTATTCCTCAGGAGCCTCATATGGTTTGGCGGAATCTGAAATCATAGAAGAGCCAATGCCTCCCTTCCGGGCTGCCCCATCACCATTGCATGCCAGACAACTGAATATCAGGAGAATGATCAGGCCTGAAATCAGCGGACGAACTTTGATGCTGGTCATGGTTGTTATGATCGTACTTTTTGAATTACCGGCTCCTGCTGCGGGTTAAATTCGCCTTCCCAGCGTGCAATTACCGCTGTTGCAAGACAATTTCCCAGCACATTAACCGAAGTCCTGGCCATATCCATCAATTCATCGATACCCAGTATAATATAAATAGGCCAGGTAGGAAGCCCGAAACTAGCGGCTGTACCCAGCAAAATTACAAGCGATGCCCGTGGTACACCTGCAACTCCCTTGCTCGTCAGCATCAGGGTGAAAACTATCAGGAGCTGCTTTTCAATCGGAAGATCAATCCCCGATATCTGTGCAACAAAGATGGTTGCAAGTGAGAGGTAAAGTGTTGTTCCGTCCAGATTGAAACTATACCCGGTAGGCATAACAAATGCCACAATTTTACGCGGGACGCCAAACTCCTCCATTCGTTCCATGGCAATGGGCAGGGCTGACTCAGAACTTGTTGTAGCGAATGCCAGCACCACAGGTTCAGAGACTGCCTTAATGAATTTTTTCACCGGGATCCTGAATAACAGTGCTACAGGCAGAAATACCACCAGGAGGAAAACGATCAATGAAACGTACAGAGTGGCAAGGAGCTTAAACAGATTGTAGAGTATATCGAGACCCATATGTCCGGTGCTGTAGGCAATTGCTGCAAACACGGCAAAAGGTGCAAAATACATTATCAATTGTGTAAACTTGAACATTGTCTCGGCAAGGGCCTCAGTGAACCTGATCATCGGACTCCTGTACTTTTCCTTAATCAGGGCGACTGCTATACCAAAGAATATGCTGAAAACCACGATCTGTAAAACCTGTCCCTCATATATAGCTTTAGCTATGTTCTCAGGGAATATATGGAGGATCAGGTCAGTGCCTTTCATTACGGTGGCAGCCTGAAGCTCAGCCTGGTTAATGGCTTCAGGGACTTTCACCCCGACACCCGCCTTACTTATATTGATAGCCAGCAATCCTATGAAAAGAGCAATTGTCGAGACAACCTCAAAATAGACCAAAGATTTCCAGCCCATCCTTCCTACCTGCTTCAGGTTTGAATGACCGGCTATTCCAACGACCAGTGTGGCAAAAAGCAGTGGAGCAATAATAGTTTTTATCAGGCGCAGGAATATCATACTGACAACCTGCATTTTAACAGCTATTTGCGGCAGGTCATGACCAAATTCTGCTCCAAGGATCATGCTTATCAGTATCCATGTAGTGAGAGATTTTTTATACAAGGCATAACCGACTATTGCTGCCATGGCGATCAGCCTGAAAACCAATAATGCTGTACTGCTTATTTTTAAAATGTCATAATGATTGACAACTGTCAGTAATGAGACAATGAATATTGATGCCAGGAGAAACAGCAAGTAGTATTTAGGGACCTTGTTGTTTATACTCTTGTTCCCTGAGCTGCTTGAAGAAGTCAAAGGCGTTGAAGACATAAAATCATACAGTTTGAGTCGTCATCACAAACCTAATCAAAATGAGGCAGATATTCCTTCAGGCCGTATGCATTGCATAAACCCCGGTATTCTGCCAGGAGTTCATCGCTGAAGGGTACACCTTTGTCCTTTCTTTCCAGCCAGACATAATGTTCTTTTTCACCGGCTGTATAAATACGCCTCTGACCGGGCATTTTCCTGGAAGCCCTGAGCTCACGCAAAATACTGCCTGTGGTCTTCCTGAAATCTTCAGGATCAGTAAAAGCACTGATATCCACAGCTATAAAGAAATGACCAATACGATATGGCACTTTCTTCCCGTCTTCAAAGCCAAGAAGCATCTTCATGAAAGCGCCCTGCTGCAACGCGGCTGAAAGGATCTCTACCACAGTAGCATATCCATACCCCTTATATCCGGCGGTTTCTTCTCCTGCACCGCCAAGGGGTGTCAGAGCAGCTTTACCGGTAATAAGGTCTTTAAGGACTTCAGATGAATTAGTCTTGCTTTCGCCATTCTCATCAATTACCCATCCCTTGGGTAAATCTTTCCCTTCACGGGCATACAACTCAATCTTCCCTCTCTGGACAATTGAGGTGGCACAGTCTAGCAAAAACGGGAAAGCCTCATCGGTCGGCATACCGAAAGTCAGTGGATTCGTCCCCAGCATGTTTTCAACGCCGAAAGTTGGAGCAATTGACGGACGCGCGTTTGTACCCGTTATCCCGATCATATTCTCGCGGACTGCCATCAGCGGGTAATATCCGGCAAAACCATAGTGGCTTGAATTACGAACAGCCACCATTCCCATGCCATATTTTTTTGCTTTTTCAATGGCCATCTTCATGGCGTTATATGAAATGACATGACCCATTCCGTTTTGTCCGTCTACTACTGCTGTTGCCGGACCTTCCCTGACAATTTTATAATTAGTCACAGGATTTAATATGCCGTCTTTAATGCGGTCAAGATAAATGCTCTTGAGGCGATTTACTCCATGGGTGTCAAATCCAAGTTTGTCGGCCTGCAGTAATACATCACCCACTATCCTGGCATCCGCTTCAGGGATGCCTGCCTTTACCATAACGTCAACCATGAATTTTTCCAGTACTTCAAATGGAATGAATTTTTTTTCCATTGGTATTAATTTTTGTCAATCAAACAGATAATCAATAAATCTACCGATTAAAAGTAGGAAAATATCTGATAATAATTGCAGACACAACTTTCCTTACGATCTTTGCAATCATAATTAATGCTCACTGCCAGCAGCAGCTATGTTCAGATTTTTACGAAATATTGACAACAGAAATTATAAAGCCGGCTACGGAGGCCTGAGCATTTTAAAATTTATTGGCCCCGGACTGTTAGTGACGGTTGGGTTTATTGACCCCGGAAACTGGGCCTCAGACCTGGCCGCAGGAGCCGATTACGGATATACACTCCTGTGGGTAGTAACCCTGTCTACAATAATGCTCGTCATATTGCAGCATAATGCAGCTCACCTGGGAATTGCTACCGGCCTGTGCCTTTCTGAAGCTGCAACCATATATATTAAACCCCGATACTCAAGAATATTGCTGTTAACGGCTATGCTGGCATCAGTCTCCACATCACTGGCTGAGATCCTTGGAGGAGCTATTGCCCTGAATATGCTATTCAATATACCTGTCAGAGCAGGTGCAATTATGGTTACCATATTTGTTTTGATAATGCTCTACACCAACTCTTACAAAATTATTGAGAAATGGATCATAGCATTTGTTTCAGTAATTGGTTTGTCTTTCCTGTATGAACTTTCACTTGTAAATATTGACTGGAACTCTGCAATCACCGGATGGGTTGTGCCGTCGTTTCCTAAAGGATCCATAGTCATAATAATGAGTGTATTGGGTGCCGTTGTAATGCCTCATAATCTCTTTTTACATTCCGAAATTATTCAAAGCCGGCAGTGGAATTTGCAGGATGAAAAAACAATCAATAAGCAATTGAGATTCGAGTTTTTTGACACTTTGTTTTCAATGATTATAGGCTGGGCAATAAACAGCGCCATAATGCTTCTGGCTGCCGCAACCTTTTTTAATACAGGAACACAGGTTTTAAAACTTGAACAGGCAAACCGGTTACTGGCGCCCCTGCTTGGAAACCATGCAACAATTGTTTTTGCAGTGGCACTATTGTTTTCGGGTTTAGCTTCTTCGATTACATCCGGAATGGCTGCCGGATCAATTTTCGCCGGCATGTACAGGGAACCGTATGATATTAAAGACAATCATTCACGCCTGGGTGTTGCTGCCTCCCTGTTAATCGGATTAGGCATTATATTTTTAATATCAAATCCGTTTAACGGACTGATAATATCGCAAATGTGTCTGAGTATTCAGTTGCCGTTCACAATCTTCTTACAGGTTTACCTGACTTCTTCAGTAAAAGTTATGGGAAAATACAGAAATTCCAATTTTTTAAAAGTTCTGCTTTATCTCATAGGCGGGATTGTGACACTTTTGAATATTGCATTATTAATCAGCATATTCAATTGAAGGCAACCCTTTATTAATAAGAAAGAGTGAGGTGCCTGCTTTCGCTCACACTCTCACTCTTTCTCTTTTACTGCACCCGGCTATTAACCCGGTGCGTTTTAATTATCTGATCTGTCAGATTTCTTTTATTATACAAGAGGTTTAAACACCCACGTCCAGCCGGAACCACATGACGCATTATTGACAAAGAGTGTCAGGCGGTCAGCTGTGAATTCCTTAATTTCGTACACTTTATTGTTGGAATTGGTTCCACACCCGTTAACACCCAGAATGTCTGCGCCACCCTTGATAGTGAGTTTGGTAAAATCGGCATTGAATGCAAATGAACTTCCGGTTACAGCAGTTGCATCAGGTGATTCATAATAGGTAAAGTTGGCACCGGCATTCAGGTCAAACACCATCTTGCCTGATACATCTGAAGGCGGGCAGCAGGTACCGCCTGCGTTCCACCACATTCCAGCCCAGTTGCCCGGATCTGACATGAACCACCATAGTCCGTTATCTCCACCTACACCGTCGAAAACCCATGTCTTCCCTTCGAGGTTTGCCCCTACAAGTTTATAGTAAGCCTCCGGAAGAGCATGATCAAGCTGGGTGATTGTCACATCAATACTTTTTGATACATCATAATTGAGAGTATTGATATCACCGTTATCCAGGTATGGAGTGGTTACGTGAAATGTGAAAGTGCTCGTTCCGGGAATAGGGAAAACAACGTCTACCCTGTCTGAGAACTTCTTGTCAATCACATAATCCCAATAGCCGGCAATTCCCGGTGTGTTCATCTGTATTGACAGTTCATTACCGCCCGTAGTCGATTGCACAACTGCAACCTGGATGTCATTCGGATCAAAGCTGTTTTTGAGAGCATCTCTTTTCTCAATCGGCTGGCATGCCACAAGAAGTATGGTCAGTGCTCCGACGATCAAACTTATTATTTTATTCATTTTCATATCTGTATGAATTTCATATTATTAGTTTACCTATTACCAGCCCGGGTTCTGTACGTATGCACCGTTAGAGAGCCGGACTTCAGATTCCGGGATCGGAACAAGTCCCTTTGTTTCAGGACGGTAAGTAACGCTGTATACAGCGGCAACCCCTGAATTCATCACATTGCAGTCAACAGAGTAGTAGTTATTGACAGCATTTTCAACATCACCCCATCTTACCAGGTCAAACCATCTGAGACCTTCGAATGCCAGTTCATAAAGTCTCTCCTTCTTGAGATTGTCAAGTGAGTAGGTCACAGGTGCAAGGCCGACCCTTGCTCTAACTTCATTAATACCAGTTGCTGTCTCCGTAAGTTCAGAATGCATAAGGAGCACGTCTGCATACCTGAGGTAGAAGAAGTCCTGCGCAGTCTCAAGCTGCATCGGATCACCATTGTTCCAGTTGTAGATATAGTAGAACATACCTTTTACTCCGTTATCTCCTCCAGTGGGGTCATTATGCTGCAGATGTGAATACTTCTTATTGAACATACCGGTTTCATGATCACCCTTGTTCGCCTGGTATCCGCCGGTGCCCTGATCATCTTTGCCCATTTCAAGCACTGATGCGAGTTTTCTCGGGTCATCGTTTGGCCATGCATTGAAAAATGCTGGATGAATTGGTCCCCATCCCCAGCCTTCACCGAACGGGATCAGTGAATTACCCCTAATTCCGAAGAAGAGAGGAACACGGTTATTGTATTTCTGTCCTTCATCCCAGCCCCAGTTCCCGAATGCAAACCTCAGGGCAAACATAACCTCTTTATTTCCGGTACCGATTGTGGAGTTCGGGCCATCCTGGCCGACCCAGCTAAGTCCTTCGGTAGCAGCCCATGGTAACACATCGCTGCCGGCGCTTGTGTTTACATAAGAATATGGCCATAAATTCCTGAAGTCAGGAGTAAGTTCGTAATGGCTGTTTGCAATCACATCATCGAGTTCAGTTACTACCTGAGCCTTCGTCAGGTTTGTGCCATCCGGAAGCGGAAGCTCAGTTGTAGCCTGCTTTTCAATGTTTGTCATATAACCAGTATAGAACAGGAAAGTGCGGGCAATATAAGCTTTTGCCACCCAGCGGTTCGTATGACCATAATTTGAAAGCGGTACAGTCATAGGATTGATTGCCGGCATGGTATTGGCTGCCATAATAAAGTCAGAGGCAATCTGTCCGAACGTCTCGGTAAAGGTGTTGCGGGGAACATCACGCGGTGAATCCGTTCTGGGGATGATCGGCATGCCTCCGAAGAACCTTGCAGCTCTGTACATGAAGAAGCCCCTCATGAAATATGCCTCACCAAGAGCGGTGCTTTTGAAGTTTGTGGCTTCCTCCGCAGTATTGAAGAAGCTTGAGTAATCAGCATCTGTGACGGCCTCAATAATTGCGCTTGCCCTATAAACACCATTGTAGGTCTGTTTCCAGAGGTCAATGTAAGTATCCTCTGTAGGGTCAAGAAACCTGTCAACATTCTTGGCTGTTATATCATCCGGGCCGCCGCCGCCAAGCATGTAGTCGCTGAGAAGATTGGCAGCAAGTTGCTCCTCGCTGTGTGCTCCTCCGACATATAGAGCATTGTAAACGCCACCCATTGCTTCGTTGATATCAGTTGGCGTTTTGTAGAAGTTAGTAAGATCCTTCTGATACAGATTTCGTGTATCGAGAAAATTTTCACAGCCGCAGACCAGAAGGGCCGTTGTCGCAACAATTATATAAATTATCTTTTTCATCGTGTGAGTTTAATTAAAATGTGACACTCAGACCAAACATAACCGTTCTTGGTAACGGATAGAGACCGAGATCAATACCTGAAGCCCAGCTGTCAGGAGCATAACCTACATCAGGATCCATGCCATCATACTTGGTAAAAGTATGGAGGTTATTGACGGAAGTATAAACTGATGCACCTTTTATCCAGTTCAGTTTGCTGAGGAGATTGTCGAACCTGTAACCCAGAACAAGGTTGCTGACTCTTACATAATCTGCATCATGCATATAGATATCTGAAATAAGGTTGATATTACGGGTAGATGCATAGCCCAGTCTTGGGATTTTGTTTGAGGTACCCTCACCATGCCAGCGACCGAATATCTGTGTCGTATAGTTCTGAGTGAAGTTGTCGGCAAAAGACCTGTATGACTGCATCACCTGCATGCCGAATTTACCTGTTAGTGTAACATTGACATATATGCCTTTGTACTCTGCATTTGCCTGGAATCCCATCTCGAAATCCGGTAGCGGACTTCCAAGCATTACTTTGTCGTCATCATTGATCAATCCATCCTGGTTCTGATCAATAAATTTGACATCACCCGGACGAAGATCTTCGAAATATGGTAAGCCTTCGGGAGTAACATAAGCATCCACTTCGTTCTGATTCTGCAACAAACCATCAGTTTTCAGACCAATGAAGTAACCTATTGGAAAGCCTACCTCAACTCTTGACACGGCAGCAGTTCCCTGTGAAAGTGCATTAGGCGTACCATTTATAATACCTTCAGCATTGGCAAGACGGGTCACTTCGTTGCGGTTCATTGTTCCACTGAATGTGGCACCATAGATAAAGTCTGAAACAGTGCCTTTCCAGTTGATGGTGAACTCTACGCCGGTGTTTTTAATATCACCGCCGTTGATCTCCGGAGCACCTGCACCTGCTGTGCCAAGTATCGGTGCCCGAACCAGCCAGTTTTTGGTCATTTTGTTATACCAGTCTAAGGATAATCCGAGAGCTGAATTGAAGAAGCGTGCATCAACACCTATATTAAGCTGTTCTGATGTTTCCCAGGTCACCTCCGGGTTAGGCACATTTGCAGGTATTGCTGTTGGTGATGAGACAAGCTTATCGGGACCGAAATAATATCCCTGGGCAAGGTAAGAAATGTTTGAATTGTAGATAAAGTTATCAATGCTCTGGTTACCGTTCTGGCCCCAGCTGGCTCTCAGTTTACCGAAACTCAGCCATGAACTGCCTTTCATGAAATCCTCTTCAGTGAAAATCCATCCGGCTGATGCTGACGGGAAATAGCCCCAGCGGTGGCCTTTTGCGAAGTTTGAAGAGCCGTCAGCGCGGAAGGTTGCATCAAATAAGTATTTCTCCCTGAAATTGTATGACAAACGTCCGTAGTAGGAAAGTATTCCACCTCCCTGGGCAGCCCAGTCTCTGCCCGAGGTATTGATATCAGCAATCGATGTGACATTAACGTTGTCGAGATAGGCGTAATCAGGTTTACCGAAGATCGATTTTGACTTATGGCCGGCCACATTGGTATTCAGCACATTATCGATAACCTCATTACCAGCCAGAACGTTGAACTTGTGCTGGTCTATTCTGAAATCGTAAGAAACTGTATTGGTCCAGGTATAGTTAATTCCCTGATACATGGACTGATCAACTCCATCATTCGAGTTATTATACTGAGTTGCAAGCTTGTATGTGGGAGCCCAGCTTCTTCCGTAGCCAAACCATGAATCGATGCCAAATGATGATCTGAGTCTCAGGTTCTTGACAGGTTCTACATTAATGTACACGTTTCCGACAAGTGTGTTCCCCTTGCCCCATGAGTACTTGGACCGGTTGTAAAAAAGGTTTGCAAGCGGGTCATGCTGACCAAGGGAGATACCCTCAAGCGTAGGAGTAAATTTATTTGGATCAGGGGACAGATCCCAGTATGCCGGAAGGAGAGGATTGGTTGTAAGGGCATTGTGGAGGTCGTTCCAGTAAATGTCTCCTGTTCCTATCCACTTGTTGGAACTGTTTGTCAGGGTGAAATTCTCTCCTATGGTAATAATGTCATGAGTGCTTCCTTTAACAACCACCATTTCAGTGTTTAAACGGGTTGTAAGCCTTTTCAGTCCCGCACCCATCAGGTCGCCGCCGATAATACCGGTCTGATCGAAATAAGAAAAACCAAATGCATAGGTAACGTCCTTTGCTGAACCCATAATATTAAGTGAATGATTCTGAACAGGTGCATTTTTGGTAGTCATTTCCTTCACCCAGTCAGTGCCTTTCCATCCGCTCTGCAACTGGGACCAGACATATTCACCCAGCTGTGTTCCAAGATCTCCCGGGAAGGTTGAGTTCAGGTATGAATTATTTTTAAGCATTGTTTCCCAGTCGTTCTTAGCAAGTCCGTCATTTATACGCCCTTCATCCATAATATACATATACTCCTGAGCGTTGAGTGAAGGCAGTGTTTTGTAAATGTTCTGCATCCCATAATAAAAATCATATCTGATTATTGGTTTTGCTCCCTTTACACCTTTTTTGGTCGTCACGAGAATAACACCGTTTGCACCTCTTGACCCATATATTGCCGAGGAGGCTGCATCTTTCAGAACATCGATTGATTCAATGTCAGATGAGTTAAGGTAGTCTACATTACCTACAGGCACACCGTCAACAATATAAAGAGGGGATGAGTTGCCTATTGTTCCGAGACCCCTGACAGTAACTTTTGTTCCTGCACCAGGTTCACCACTGGGTCTGGAGACACTCACACCGGTTGCAATGCCCTGCAGAGCTGCCATAGCGGTCGAAGTATTGAGATTGGCAATCTGGTCTCCTTTTACATTTAAATTGGCGCCGGTCACCAGTGCCTTCTTCTGGGTTCCATAGCCAATCACCACAACCTCATCAAGGTCGGTAGATACATCAGCCATTTCCACATTCAGAGTGCCGGAAGTAACGGTGGCTTCCACGGGAGTCATACCAATAAAGGTAAACTTCAGGGTTGCCCCCATTCTAGCCAGAATGGTGTAGGATCCGTCAACGCCGGTGATAGTCCCGACATTGGATCCAACCACCATAACAGTCACACCAGGAAGACCGGTTCCGTCTGTCTGGTAGGTTACACGTCCCTGTACCGTAACATCCTGCGCAATAAGCACATGTGTTAACACTGCAAGGACCAAAAACATAACAGTTTTTTTCATAGAATTAGGTTTTTAGTACAATTAAAAAATACTTGATCGGTTAAAATTGGGTGTGAAAAGATAATAATAACAATTGAATCAACCTGCTTAGAATGAAATTTTTTTTACCGTGGTTTAATATTAATTAACACGGGTAAGTGTGAGTTCAGATTATCAGGCAGTTCTGAAATGAATTATTTTGCATCCTGATTTTTCCGGATTTCTGCATTATTCTCATCATTTTCAATCCTTGCAAACTGGAGCGGTTTTCTGAACCATGAGGTTTTATATGCTCCGTAAAGCACCCCTGCAGAAAGCCAGCATATACCAACTATCTTAGCCATAATGCCTAAGCTTAGCCAGAGATAAAGACATATGGTAAAACCAAGAAGCGGTACAATAAAGCTAGCGATGGTTTTGCGCTCGCCGCGAACAAAATATCTTACAAATGAAGAAGCGTTGACACCCATGAAGGCGATTAGAGCTCCGAAATTCAAAAGCTGTGCACCAAGCTGATAGGTCAGAAGGAATGCTCCTCCCAATACCGCGAAACCGATGAGAATTATATTGTTGCTCGGTATATGGGTCTTTGGATTTACAGCTGAAAAAAACTTCCGCGGGATCGCGTTGTCTTTTCCCATACTGTAAAGCAGGCGGCCCGCACCCAGATGAGCCCCCGAGCCGGAGCCGATGGTTGCAATAAGCAGGGCGATGTTGATTGTATAGAAAAGCCACTGGCCTCCTGCTCTTCCTGCAATGTAACAAAAGGCAGTATCCTGATCGGGAAAAGTTGTGGCGGGCCAAACCATCTGAGCAGCATAAACCTGCACCGAAGCCAGCACCCCGGTTATAAGACAAACCAGTACTGAGCCAATCAGGATATTACGTCTGGGATTATGCACCTCCTCTGATAATGTTGAAATACCATCAAATCCAATGTAGGTAAGCACTGCAAGCGAAGCTCCGGCAGAGACCCTGGAGAACGAAAAGGTCTCAGGATTATAAAATGGCCTTGTCCAGGCTGAAACGCCCTGCGGCGGCTGAAGCCAGAGATATCGCGCAGCAGCTCCGAGAAAAAGCAGGATCACAACGCCAAGTCCCGCTGCAATAATCATGTTTGTACGTGCACTCAATTCAATCCCACGAAGATTCATTACAGTAAACAGTACGGCAAAGAAGACCGCATATCCTGCGAAAGGTATTTCAGGCACAAAATTCATTGCTGCCTTGCTTGCCCAGATGACACATATTATCAGGATTCATCACATAATCGAAGATCATTCCCCATCCTATGAAATATCCCAGTGAAGGATGTATCTCCCTGCTCACATAAGTATATGCCGAACCGGCATTCGGATATGCATTTGCCATCCGTCCGTAGCTGATTGCCGTGAAAAGCATTGCCACCATCCCTATCAGTATCGTAGTGACCACATGGCCTTGCGCCATATTTGCAGCGGCGCCGAACAATGGCATAGGGGCGGTAGGCTGTATAAGGATTATACCATATATTATAAGTGCCGGAAGCCGCAGTACGCGCTTTAACCCCGGGCCCTGGACGGACGATGAAATATTTTCGTTCATAAAGTATCGCTTTCAATAGCTTTTAAGGCAGGCTAATTTATTAAAAAATTAAAATAATCTTCGCCCTTATTTCAATTAAGGGGTTTATTTGTATTTTTAAAAGTGCCAATACCTGGTTTTCACACCTGAATACACATTATTGCAGAAACATTGAAATGAGAAAACAAAATTCTATCCGAAATGAGAACAGTTAAATTATTCATCGCCTTCTTTTCTGCCCTGGTTTTATGCCCTGTAGTGGTGGGCCAGACCTGTCAGAACGGGAAAATATTGCTCAGGGACAACTGGGCAATCCAGTCCTCCCTTGAGGTTAAAGCCGACGGGAAAGCTATATCTTCCGAATCGTTTAATACGGAAAAATGGTACCCGGCAACAGTCCCGTCGACGGTCTTCGGAACGCTCGTCGAAGACAAAGTTTATCCTGATCCTTATTTCGGAACGAACATCGAATCTATACCGGGTTATACAAACGGCAGGAAAGGTGAAATGCCGGAAAACAGTCCCTTTAGGGTCGCCTGGTGGTACAGGACTGTCTTCACAGTACCTGCAGACTTCACGGGGATGAACACCTGGCTCAGGTTCCACAGTATAAACTACAAGGCCAATATCTGGCTTAACGGTCACCTGGTTGCCGATACGACCGAAATCAAGGGAGCCTACCGGCTGTATGACCTGAACATTTCTGACTTTTCCGTGCCCGGGAAGAAGAATTTCCTTGCGCTTGAAATATTTCCTCCCAGGGGAACCGACCTTACGATAACCTGGGTTGACTGGAACCCGACACCCCCGGACAAGGGTATGGGCATCTGGTATGATGTCTCCGTTCATTCGTCGGGACCGGTGGCAATGAGAAATACAAACGTAAAAACCAAACTTAACCTTCCATCAACAGATCAGGCAAAACTTACAATTTCGACTGAACTGACCAATACTACGGATAAAGAAATTTCTGGAGTCCTGAATGGAAAGATTGAAGACATAACCTTCTCGCAGGAGCTTACACTTTCTCCCGGGGAAAACAGGCTTGTGGTGTTTAATCCGGATAAATTCAACCAGCTGGTAATTTCAAATCCAAGGCTCTGGTGGCCTCATAATGCAGGTCCGCAAAATATGTACGATCTGAATCTTTCCTTTGAGGTTGATGGAAAGGTATCTGATTCCGAAAAAACAAGGTTCGGGATAAGAGAGATAACCTCGTGGATGAACAAATTCGACGGAAAAGTTACCAAAGTATTTCAAGTCAACGGAAAGAACATAGTAATCAGGGGCGGAGGATATGTTGAGGATATGATGTTGCGCCCGTCGGATAAAAGAATTGACACTGACATTGAATATGCAAAATTCATGGGATTGAATGCACTCCGGATGGAAGCTCCCCGCGGTCCGGATCATATCTTTGAAAGATGTGATGAGGAGGGCATCCTGCTTATGGTAGGATGGTGCTGCTGCAGTTCATGGGAAAGATGGGAAAACTGGACCCCGGAGGTAACAGATATTGCTGAGAAGAGCTGGAAGGACCAGATTGTGAGGTTGAGAAACCATCCTTCTGTTTTTACATGGCTGTATGGAAGTGACAACTTCCCTCCTGCCAGTGTTGAGAAAATGTATATCCGCGGTCTGGACAAATACGACGGAACAAGACCGTATTCATCATCGGCAACCAGTGACTCGAGCTCGGTAGAAGGCAGAACCGGCCTCTATATGGGACCATATCCCAAGGTTTATTCCTACCTCCCACCCTCATTCTGGTACAGTAAGCTTGAGTTCAATACTGAAGCCGGGCCATCAGGTGAACAGATTCCTCCTGTGGAAACCATGCGCAAAATGATGCCTGAAATTGATCTCTGGCCAATAAGCAACTCATGGAATATAAGATTACACAAGGAATTTTACCCTGACGCCCGCGAAGCCCTGACATCGCGCTACGGCAAACCCGGCGGAGTCGAGGAATACAGCATGAAATCGCAGATGCTTCAGTATGAGGCAACAAGAGCAATGTTCGAAGCTTTTGCCGCCAATAAATATCGCTCCAGCGGCATCATTTACTGGATGTATAATTCAGCCTGGCCATCAATGTACTGGCAGCTGTATGACTATTTCTTTGCTCCGAACGGCGCTTTTTACGGAACAAAAAAAGCATGCGAAAACCTGCATATACAGTACCGCTATGACGATCATTCAATCTGTGTGGTGAATGGAAATTATGTGGATTTCAGCAACCTCAGGGCATCACTTAAGGTGTTTGACCTCAACATGAACGAAATCTATTCGAATGAAGCAACTTTTGATATTAAACAGGACGAGAGCCTCAGAGTGATGACGCCTGATCTTCCTGCCATTCCCGGTGATGTGTATTTCCTCAAGCTTGTTCTGACGGATGCTTCTGATAAGGAATTATCGTCCAATTTCTACTGGCTCTCATCAAAGGGAGATGAAAAGGCGGACTTCAAGGCATTGAACAACCTTCCGGAGGTCAGCCTCGGTTATTCGGTTTCCCCGCTGCGAAAGGAAAATGGCAAATGCTTTGCGACAATTGAGTTTGAAAACCTGTCACAATCACTTGCCTTCTTTATAAATCCGAAGATCTTAAGAAGCATTTCCAGGGACCTTGTATTACCTGTTTTCTGGGAAGACAATTATTTCTCACTTATGCCAAAGGAAAAGAGGAAAATTACCGTAGAATTCGAAAATGATGTTCTTCAGGGTGAAAATCCTGTCCTGGTAATCGACGGATGGAACATAAAACGGGCTGAGACGGAACTGAAGTAAATAAGTAACGGATTTTTTATTACCTCCCCGGTAAATCTGCAATTCGCCCGGGGAATTCCTCCGTTTGCCGATAAATCATATATAAGACTTTATCGAATTCTTATATTTGTCCGGCATTCATAATCCTTAAATAATACACTGATGAAAAAGATTTCCCTATTATGCATCGCAGGCCTGTTAAGCTTTTCGGCTCTGGCACAAAATACCGTCGATCTTAAATTGAATCTTGAGAAAAACAAGATATACAGGTTAAAGTCTGTTTCGGAGCAAGCCGTTACGCAAACGATGAACGGAGTTCAGCAAACCACGGAGTCCAAAGTCAATTATACAATGTCGCTGAAAATGATTGATGCGACTGCTGATTTTTTGATCGCTGAAGTTCATTTTGATACTCTGATCACGAGCACAAATACAATGGGGAAAACGACTAGTTTCAGCTCTGCCGTTGAAGGAGATATTAAATCGGCAGAAATGGCGGATGTTTTGTCATTTGTAATGAACAAGCTGAGTAAAAATGCCCTGTATGTTAAAATGGATTTTGCAGGCAAGCCTCTTGAGATTATAAATTTAAAAATGCTGTCGGACATCGTTTTAAAAGACACCAGCTCCATTACTCTCACAGGCCCGACGGCAGCGGCGGTTAAAAAGCAGATAATAAATTCGGTAAGCGACAGCGACTTAAAAACCATGATCGAAGCGTTTACATGGAATTTACCCGGCAGACAGGTTACTGCGGGTGATGACTGGAATGTCACACAACAGGTCAGTACAGGCGGAATGATGCTTGATATAATAACCAATTATCATCTGGACGGAATAGATGGTAATAATGCCAGAATTACCGCCGAAGCAAATATAAAGACTTCTGAGAATGCAGCTCCTATCCAGTCGGGCGGCGCAACGGTCACCTATGATGACATAAAGGGATTGAGCAAGTCAAGCATGGTGATTGATATCCGCACCGGTCTGATAGTTGAAAACAACGGGAAGACACATATTACCGGAAATCTGGGTATAAGCGCTCCGGGATTTTCCATGCAAATGCCAATGGATATTAACGGAGAATCTAAAGTAGTTGCCCTCGGTCAAAATTAATTCACTAATAAAATGAGAAAATATTTAATCTGGTTACTTCTTTTAACCTCCTTTACTGCTCAGGCTCAGAATATTAAGGGAAAAGTATGCCTTGAAAATGACAAAACGCCCGTACAGTTTGCTACTGTTGGACTGGTTCAACTGCCTGACTCATCGATGATTACAGGAGTTATCACTTTAACTGACGGAGGCTATCTGCTTGAAAAAGTAAAGCCGGGGAATTATTTTGTAAAAGTGAGTTTTGTGGGTTATGAAACCACAGGGAAAAGTGTTGTCGTTGAGGCAGGTGATAGCGAAGTTGCGGTTGATACCATTTTTTTAAAAGAAACCACGGCGAGCTTGGGCGAAGTCACAGTTGTTGGCGAGCGGCTGAAGGGCAAGGAGCTCGTAGACCGGACTGTATATGCCATTCCGGAAGTAGTATCCAAATCCTCAGCTAATGGTTACGACCTCCTGAAAAAAATACCACAGGTTAATGTCGACTATCAGAACAACGTGACGCTTAACGGAAGCAGCAATTTTATAATCCTGGTTGATGGAAGGGAACGCGACAAGGAATTCCTTGCCAGAATCCTTCCGTCTGATATACAAACAATTGAAATTATCAGCAATCCATCCGGAAAATACGAAGGAAATATTGATGGAGTATTAAGCATAATCCTGAAAAAAGAAGCCAGGTACGGAATAAATGGAAATATCGGATTCACAATTAAACCATTTAATAAGATCACAAGGTCAGAATCAGCCAGTCTCGATTATGCATTAGGCAAAATAACATTTTATGTAACTGCCATGAATTTTTCACAGAGTCTTGATATTACCAACACGCAGGAAAGCCGCTTCATAATGAATGATTCTACTATCAGCCTGTCAGGTAACGGAGGCATAAAAGTGGGAATGACCACAGTCAACAGCGGATTCGACTATTATATTGACGATAAAAACAGCCTGAGCTTTAATGCCAGTTACAAACCGATGCATCAGAATATTGATCTGTTAAGCGAGACATTACTGTCTAAAAACGAAATTCCCTTAAATACTATTTCAGCTCCATATAACAATGACTACAAAAGTGATGAAAAAGCATTATCCCTCTTTTACAAAAAGGCTTTTAAAAATCCGATCCAGGAATTCACTGGTGAGGCCAACTATTACAGGTTCGGATCAGATGAAACAAATAAATTTACGAACACCACTTACCTCTATAACTCAGATTTAATACTTAATACCTATGCAAGGACAGAAAATAACCTGAATAAGCGTGACTACATTTCTGTCAAGCTGAACTATGTCCAGCCATTGGGTATGTCGGCAAAAATTGAAGCAGGTTATCAGTTGTATTACCAGAATATGAGCTACGATTTCATAATTAATGATGAAGAATCAAATAATCTGTTCAAATATGCCGAGCTCCGTAACTCGGCCTACGGTGGAATTACCTATAATCTGAAAAAAATAGGTTTTCAGGCAATGCTGAGGGTGGAAAACAGCCGTATAAATGCTGATTCGGTTACTGAACCGGTTTATTCCTGTTTCCTGCCTTCCGTCAATCTTCAGTATAAATTCTCGGCATCACATAATCTGAAATTTACATATAACCGGAGAATTAACCGTCCCGGCATTTATGACATGGACCCGTATTTTAAGACAGATCAGAATTACAATATCACACAGGGCAATCCCGATCTTAAACCTGATTACCGTGACCGTCTGCAGCTTACCTACACATGGAACTTTGGCAGCAATTATTTTTCGCCCTATGCTTATACCGAATTCTTCTCCAATAAGGTAGGTTATGAATACAAGGTTGTAAGTTCTCCTGTCAGCAGCATGCTGACCACATTTACCAAACCGTACAACCTGCTTAACGGTAATGAACTGGGTGGTGGGATTAATACCATGCTTTGGTTTATAAATATCAATGCCAGGATGTACAAAGGACATTTCAACGAGTATACAGGTCCGTCAATTTTTATACCTGCCAGGGATTATTTCTCATTCAGCATAACAAGCTATGCATACGCGAATCTTGACAAGAAAAAGAAAATAACCGCATTTGCTTTTTTAAGCTATGACGGAGTAAATGTAAACGCACAATCCAAAACCTACAATCATCCTTTTTATGGTCCGGGTATTCAGGCCCAGATAAAAAACCATAACATCGGTTTTGTCTGGCTGCTGCCATTTTCAACACACATAAAATTAAACAGGACTGAAACCGCAACAACTGCTTATACCTCTACAAATATTATAGGATTTGATGCTTCAAATTACATCCAGTTCATGTATTCCTATAAATTCAACAAGGGAAAAAATGTCAAGAAGCTCGACAGGAAGGTTGATGTTGAGAGCGATAGCAAAAGCAAGGCAATCATGAACTGAGCAATTCAATCCTGCCCTGCCTGGCTTCATTGTATCTTTTCTCAATTATTTCCCAATTGATCAGATCCCAGAAAGCTCTTACATAATCAGCTCGTCTGTTTTGATAATCAAGATAATAGGCGTGTTCCCACACATCACATGTTAATAATGGAACAAGACCGCTGCGGAGTGGATTTCCGGCATTGCTTTCACTGATTATTTCCATGGACCCGTCTGCTTTCAGCACAAGCCAAACCCATCCTGCACCTAAAAGTGATTCGGCAGATCTTATAAAAGTATCTTTAAAGAACCTTGTCGATCCGAAATTATTTTTGATTATGGCAGCAAATGGTCCTTTGAGAATATTATTGTACCCGGGTTTTAATCCTGAAAAATAAAATGCATGGTTCCATGCCAATGCTGCGTTGTTAAATATCGGACCCTCGGCAATCCTGATTATGGTTTCAAAATCCTTATTTTCAAATTTGGTGCCGGCGATCAGCCTGTTCAGTCCCGAAACGTACATCTTATGATGCTTCTCATGATGATACATAACCGTTTTGCCGGAAATATTCGGTTCAAGTGCGTTAATTTCAAACGGCAACACCGGTAATTCAAATTTCATCATGTTCTTTTTAATGGGCCGGGTAAAACATTTATTACAAGACTTTTGATGTCACATTAAATCATGAATAAAAACTGCTGGCAAATTGTGACAGCAGTTTTTATTCGTTTTTTGCAGAAAAAGACCTGTTATCAAGTATTAGGCATTTCTTCTCCCTTCACAGTGAAATACAGGCGTTTAGTCATATCGCCTTTCTTAAGGGTCACAGCATAATGTTCGACAACCTTCTTCTGATTATTTTTTATCAGGAGGACGTCGCCTACGACCTGCCAATCCTTATACTTACCGTCAGTGATGGCTTTCATAATAGCCGGCGGGACAGGAGCATTTTTGTTTATGACTTTGGAGCTGATAAGTTCACCTGTTGACTCAAAGACTGCATAGATGTCTGATCCATCCTTTCCCACGAATTTTACTTCATAATGGTCAATAGGTTCATCGTAATCCTTATTTACCACCCAGTCGTATTTCTTCAATTCATAGGGGAATGTACCCCATGCTACCTGTGTGTCTCCCTGGAACATTTTTTCTGCAGCTATCTGAACCGGGAGAGGAATATTTCCTTTCTTAAGGATGAGAAAATCCTCTGGCGTTTCCTCTGACATCTGTGCCAGGACTGGAAATGCCAGTACTACAAATCCCAAAAGTAAGATTGACCTTTTCATAATTTTAAGATTTAATTTGTTAATAATTAATAGTTAAATAAGTATTTATTGATAGTCCTGTAGTGTTTCCATCAGTTTCTTCCGGGCCAAAAAAATTCTGCTCTTCACAGTTCCAATATTAAGATCAAGATTTTCAGCTATTTCTTTATATTTATACCCTTCCGTATGCATTGTCAAAGGCACTCTGAATTCACCCCCCAGCGCATCAATAGCCTTGTTGATTTCCTTGAATGCAATCTCTGATTCAGGCCTTCCAAGCTGTGATTCTTCCTGATTGTATAAAAGCAAAAGGTCTCCTGTAGCATCGAAGCTTGTATGCTCCCTGACAGATTTTTTATAATTGTTCAGGAAGGTGTTTTTCATTATCGTAAAAACCCAGGCCTTAAAATTGTTGACTTCGGTATACTTATCCCTGTACTTCAGAGCTTTATAATAGGTATCCTGCAAAAGATCCTTTGCTTTTTCAGGGTTGTAAGTAAGGCTTAAGGCAAACCTTTCAATATTATCCTCCATGCTGATAAGCTTATGGTTAAATTCAATTGCGGTCATAGGAGCAGGATTAAATCATTCTTTAATTAATTTTACATGACAAATTTATTTCCTAAGAATGTTTAAGGCCTTAAGATCAAATTAAGGTTAGATTAAGAACCGGTTAAGAGAAATTTCAGCCCGGTAAATCAATATGAATATGTGCCTCAGACCTGAGGATCTTCGCTCACCATGTATCCAAATCCCTTCTTCGTACAGATGAGTTTATTCGTGAAATCCTTATCTATCTTCTTTCGAAGTGAGTTAATATGAACATCAATAACATTGGTCTCTGAATTGAAAGAAAATCCCCAAATTTTTTCTGCAATAAGAATTCTGTCAAATACTTTGCCTTTATTGCTCATCAGGAGTTCGAGTATTTTATATTCGGTCGGGGTAAGATTTATTTCCCTGTTATTTCTCGTGACTTTTTTGGTCACAGAATCCAATTCCAGGTCCTGAACTTTTAAAACCGGACTTACTATTGCCTCCCTGTTGCGGCGGTTCAATGCTTTTAAGCGTGCCAGAAGTTCCTGGAAACTGAAAGGCTTTAATAAATAATCATCAGCACCACACTCAAATCCGGTTAGCTTGTCCTCAACCGAATCGAGAGATGTTAATATTATGACCGGAGTTAAAATATTGCCGTTGCGGATTCTTTTACATAACTCAAATCCTGATATACCAGGTATTACCACATCAAGAACCATCACATCATATTTTCTTGAAAAAGCCAGCTTTTCTCCCATGGCGCCGTCATAGGCAATATCTACTGTACAATCACTGCTTTCAAGACCTATTTTAACAAAAGACGATATTTTGGGATCGTCTTCAACCAGTAATATCTTCATAATCCTCAGAGGTTTTCTCAGATAAATATCCAAAACACCTTTTACACTACAGAAAGAACTTTAATCAAAATGTTAAGAATAAATGAATTCAGGAGTTTAAATGAATATATCCTGACCATCAACTATGCAAGTTAATTAAAATATAGGTTTTAAGGAAAATCATTTAAATTTGACATAGTAATTAACAAAAATCGATTACCGGACCTGATTAAGATTAAAGGTCATACAGTAAATGTTCTTTTTTATTAAGGGTACACCAGGATTTTTTCAATTGGCAATGATTGACAAGAACAGTAGTCAGATAGCAAAACATCACTGGTATTCAATGGGTTTGCCGGATTCATTACAGAAAGCAGCCTGGGTATCTGTCATAATTGTATTAATACTGAGCATTATCGACCTCTCCGGATGGGCCTTGAATATAATTCCTCTGAAAAACACAATGCCAGGATGGTTCCCCATGAAGCATATAAGCGCTGTCTGCTTTATTCTTTCGGGTGCTTCGCTTGTAATTATCAGGTTACGCTTACCTGCAATCCTCAGGAAATTCCTTCCGGGGGTGCTCGCAATGTTCATAATTCTCGTTAGTCTTACCACTTTCTACTTATTATTCTATTTAACCAGGACCGGCCATGAATCCTCTTTGACTGAAATCCCACTGATGTCTTTTTTTGCTGCACCGCAATCGAGGATGGTATTTCTTGAAGCCTGTAACTTCTTATTACTTGGTTTCATTATTTTACAGTTAACAGTAGACACTCCGGAAGCAGCTGACGCGGCACATATTCTTATTCTGCCGGTCGCACTTATAAGTTATTTTGTGCCTGTTAGTTACATACTTGATATATATACAGCAAGTGAATTAGCGCATGTGCCTATTACTCTGGATACCGGTCTGGCATTTTGCGGGATTTGTGCAGTCGTATTATTGATAAAACCGGATTCGTGGCTTGTGAGAGTATTTAATGCCCGCGAAACAGGAGGCATTGTTGCAAGGAAACTTTTGTTGCCACTCTTTATTTTACCTGTTGCCATTGCATGGCTTGTAATAAATGGAGAAAAGGCCAACCTGTTCAATTACGATGAAGGTGTTGTTCTTGTTTCTCTTGCATATACAGCCTGTTTCCTGGTACTTTTATGGATAGCGGCAAGATCTGTTAACAAAATAGATAAAAAGCGGCATGTTTCAGAACACGAATTGCAGAATACAAAAGACTATCTTGAGAATCTTATAAATTATGCAAATGCTCCGATTATCGTCTGGAATCCTGATACGATGATCCAACTTTTCAATCATGCATTTGAGCACTTAACAGGATATTCCGCTTCAGAAGTTGAAGGTAAAAAGCTTGATATGCTGTTTCCAAAAGATTCTATGAAGGAATCAAATGCAAAAATCAGGGACGCCCTGACTAAAAACTGGAAGACCATTGAAATTCCGATTTTGACAAAAAACAGAAAGATCAGGACAGTTTTATGGAATTCCGCTAATATTTATGATACAGATAAAAAAACTGTTTTATCAACTATAGCTCAGGGTAATGATATAACAGAAAGAATAATCGCAGAAAAAAAAGTAAAAGAACGCACCAGGGATCTGGAAGCAGCAAACCTTCAGTTGAAACAAGAGTTGACTGAGCGTTTTCTGGCGCAGGAAGCCCTGAGAAAAAGCGAGGCTCAGTTAAAAGATCTCAACGCCACCAAAGACAAGTTTTTCAATATCGTGGCTCATGATCTTAAAAATCCGTTTACCAGCCTTATCGGATCTTCCGAATTGTTATTCCGGAATATTGATCAAATGGATCATGAACAAATTAAAACCCTGGCATTGATATTGAATGATGCTTCAAAAGGCGGTTACGCCATCCTTCAGAATTTGCTCGACTGGTCAAGATCACAGACTGGATTGCTGAAATTTAATCCGGAAAATATCAATTTGAAAAGCCTGATTGATGAACATATCCTGAATCTTGAACAGATTTCATTTAATAAAGAAATTAAGATTCTTTCGGAAGTAAAGGATGACTTGTTTGTCTATGCTGACAAGAACATGTTAAAAACAGTATTACGTAACCTCCTTAGCAACGCGGTGAAATATTCATACAGATCAGGAGAAGTAAAGGTCAATGCAACTGCCGATGATAGCGAGGTTGTTGTTTCTGTTAAAGATCAGGGCATGGGAATTCCGAAAGAAAATATTGATAATATTTTCAGAATAGATGCTAAATATTCAGTACCAGGTACAGAGAACGAACAGGGTACGGGGCTGGGTTTAAAACTCTGTAAGGAGTTTATCGAAAAACAAAGCGGAAGAATCTGGGTTGAAAGCATTGAAAAAAAGGGAAGCGAATTTAAGTTCTCAATCCCTTTCACAAAAGGCTGACCTCTGCAAAATGAGTTTTTGAATGTTTAAATTTCGGAAAAACATTTATTCTTAAGGTTTTCATTCATCAATTACCCTGAATAATATGGTTATTATTAAGTGGTTAAAATCAGAACAGATTAGTGAGACCAAAAAGACATCTCTCTCTTAACTAATCAGTTCTTAATCTATCCTTAATCTGTTCTTAATCGATTAATTTCACAATGGAGATAAATTTGTCCCTGAGAATCATTTTACAAAATATTACACTAAAAACTTACTGAAATGGAAACTGAAAAAAATCATGCAAATGGAAATAAAACTGAGGTTTTCCATCACGGATTCAAGATCACCCTGACGTTATTATTTACAGTTTTTCTCTTCCTGGGGAACAATAGCTGTGCGGTAAATAATCAAATGCAAGGCCAGAGAGCCAACGTTACGCCACCAGCCTGGGCTCCCTATTATGATAATACTGACATGATAAGGTATTACTATTTCCCTGATATTGAATGCTATTATGATGTCTGGAACAGGGATTTTATATATCCCGAGGATGGCAGCTGGATGTTCGGCTCAACCCTTCCGCCGATATATTCATGGTACGACCTTAATTCGGCTTTCGTCGTTTTGCTGGATTATAATGTATTTGAGCCCTGGAGGCATTTCAATTATTATGTATCACATTACCCCCGTTATTATTACAGATCCGTTTATCGGGACAGATATGAAGACGTTTCGCATCCGATGCGTGGATTTAACGAGAATTCGAGGTCAGAGGTTTATAGAAATACCAATCCGACCGGTGTGGAACAAAGGTCAGAAACCATAACTAATGAGCGAAGGAATGAAATTAACCAGCGAAATGAAAGCGAAGTAAGGCCAAACCGTGAGCTCCCTGAAAGAAGAGTAGCACCAACCCGTCCGCCACAACCTATGGAATATCATGACAGAAATATTGGAAGCCCTGTGAGAGTCCAGCATAATATGTCAGAACCAAGAGAATCAAG
>CAWKJD010000005.1:0-14517 GCA_963849945.1 uncultured Bacteroidales bacterium
GGTCGAAAACCTCTGAAAAAAATATCTCCCTGATTACCTCCCGGTAATCTTCACTACAATGGAATCTGCAATCTGCAGCGCTGTTGTCAGTGTGCTGAGATCCCTGACCAGCTCCCCGTCCTTTCCGGAAGGGTGACTATGGCCAATGGGTTGCATGACATACTTTCCCTTCAGATCATTCTGATCAACTATGGTCTCGTAAACAACTGCAGGCTGTGCTGAGTGCAGGTAATTATCGTCTCCCGGAAATTTGTCATTGGTCCAGTAATTATTCCAGTCCCAGTTCTGATTGACCTCGAACATCACCCTGAACTTCTGAGGTAATGGTCCGTCAGCCCTGGTATTCAGGGTAAAACTTGTTACCGGCGTGGCTCCGCTGTAAGCATCGGCCACAGGATTCTCAGGATCAGGCATGTAAAGTCCGTCTGATGCTTTAATTCCTCTCTTATGGGACCAGTAAGGGAGTGTCTGCGGAGCCCTTTTGGCGCCTTCCTTCCATTTTCCAGTAGAATTAGATCCGTACCTGAATACGCCGGTGGCAATGGTTTTCGGAACAAACAATGTCTGAATATAACCTCCTTGCTCATCCTCCAGCCATATTGCCATAAGAGGATAGTACAGAGCCGGTCCGCCGTAGAATTTTACCTCGATAGAGGGACCAGTACCTGACGTATTAGTCTTAATATCAACGAACTTTTGTCTCTGGGCAAGTTTTGTCGCTGACGGACTTGCCGAACAACCGGCAAGCAATATCAGTAGAATTATTGCAACGTATTTCATCCTTCTAATTATTAAATTTCAATTATTATACCTATGGTGGGCAACACAGTACCAAGCTCTGCAGGTATGAACTTGAGGAGGTAACGGCCAGGATCTTCAGGATCGGTCAGGGGTACGCCCGTAGGGTCAGTCTGCTGAACAAGGATATCAGGCTGATCGGCCTTTGAGTTCAGCACGTTCTGCACGTCAGCATAAAGCATCAGTGACCATTTTCTGAAGAAGAACTGTTTGTCAACCCTGATATCCAGCTGGTTGAAGGCCTTAAGCCTTTTTGAATTGTATTTGGAGTAATCGAGGTAACCTTGTCCCGTGACATTCCAGGCTTCCTTCAGTGACGACTTTTCAAGGTCGTACGGCGTATAGGGAGCACCTCCGACATATCTCCACCTGAGCCCGACATTCCATGTCTCTCCCAATTTCTTTGTTGCCGTAAAACTGAAAAGATGTCTGTTGTCCCAGGCTGTTGGTATGTAATTGCCCTCCGTACCCTTGAACTCGCTTCTTACAAATGTATAGGCAAACACAGTATTCAGCCCTGCAAGTTCCCTGACCCGTCCCATAAGTTCGAAGCCATAAGCCCTTCCGGTTGAAGTCGAAACAAGCTCTTCATCACCGAAGATGCCGTAACCGGCGCTCTTGGTTGAGAGGGGAACATTATCAGCAACAGAGAAAGGGTAATCTAAATAGTGTTTGTAGAAACCCTCAAGGGTGAACTGCAGCTGTTCTTTTGGTATAATCTCTATGCCTGCAACAATATGGTCAGCAGCAATGTATTTTATCCCGTTTGTCTTGTTGATATAGTCTCCGTAATTGTTTTTATATCCCAGAGCCGTGTAGGGCGGAAGCTGATAATAGCGGCCGGTGTTGAAATTAAGATTTATCTCTTTTGTCAGTGAATAGGAGGCTGAAAACCGGGGTGAGATCTGTGTTAACGGATTGGCCATTACAGATGAGTAGGTATTGGCATCCGTACGCAGACCGAATGAAAGCCTGAGCTTCTCATTAATAAACGCCCTGCTTATCTGCCCGAATGCTGAATACTTGAAGAAAACAAGGTTCGTGTAATACGATTCGGTCTCAGGACCATTGTCTGTATATATCTTTCTGAACGTGTCGTTGCGGTAACGCGACATCTCGGTGCCGGCACCATAACTGATCCTGAAACTGTTCGGGTAAGTCACGTTACCTTCGTACCTCAGCCTGATATCGCCTTCACCGCTTTGGTAATCAAGTATCTTGTTCTCCTCGGTCACAATGTTGTCAGCGTACTTATACTGATTATTATTCAGGTAGTTCCGGCTTAATACCACCATGTCAGTTCCGTTGGAGCGAAAATGCCTGTAGACTGCGCCCACAGTGTAGCTGTACTGCTTCTGCACAGGCACATAACCCAGAATGTAACGCTGGTATTCTGTCTCATTGGCATCAAGGTTAAGCTTGAAATCATCCTTCGCACCGAGGCCAAGTATCGTCAGCTCATTCTTCTGATCGTACTTGATCTTGTATTTGAACTGGAAGTCTGTATATGTAGGAAGGAATGGCAGTCCCAGCGCCCCGAACAGGAACTGAAGGTATGACCTGCGGGCAGAGACAATCAGTGAACTCCTCTCACCTGTCGGGCCGTTAAATGTGAGCCCAAGGTCTGAAGCGCCGACAGTCGCCCGTAACGACTTCTTTTCGGTGTTTCCGTCAATCATAGTGAAGTTCATCACTGAACTGAGGGCATTGCCCCTTGAGGATGGAAATGCTCCTGAAAGAAAATCGACAGACTGAACAAAGTCAACGTTAATAATTCCAACCGGCCCGCCTGAAGCGCCCTGGGTTGAAAAATGGTTGAGATAAGGGATCTCGACATTATCAATGAAAAACCTGTTCTCGTTGGGCCCTCCTCCCCTGACAATGACATCATTCCTGAAGGCTGGTGTGGAAGCTACACCCGGAAATGACTGAATTACCTTTGATATGTCACGGTTGCCGCCGGGATTCGTCTCAATCTCCTGGATGCCGATGATCCTTACAGAGACAGGGCTCTCTATCTTCTTGCGAAAAGGAGATGCCTTGACCACTATATCTGCTATGCCCACTACTGTGGACTCAAGAGGGATTGTCAGGTTGACCTCGTTACTGTTGGTCACCATCACCCCTTCGGAAACGTAAGGCTTGTATCCTACCGATGAGACCCGCACTTCTGCAAAGCCGGGCTTGATGCCTGTGAAAAGGAAATTGCCATCAAAGTCAGTCATGGCTCCGATTGTGGTATTCCATATCACCACGCTTGCAAAGGGCACTCCCTCATTGGTAGTCGCATCGACCACTCTGCCACGGATAGTTCCTCCGCCAGATTGGCCTGAAAGACTGGTAAACGTTAGAAGTGATAATAATAGGGTTGTATAAGCTTTCATTTTTGTGCACTTTTTATGCATCAAAACAACGGTTCAGGTAAAAAAGTTTAGAAGAGATGGAAAAATTCTCACTAAAGCTGCCTGAAATATTTCTCCTCTTTAGAGAAGTCGAAGAAGGGCGCTTTTGCCTTCAGTTCGGCTATTCTGTCAAGCATTGCAGCAGCAAAGGGAGCGGTCTCGTGCTTCCCGCCGGTAATACGGTGGGCCATCGCCCTGGTGATCCTTGCTGCCTCATTCCATAAGCGGAGAACTGGACTGTCAATAAAGACAGAAGCGAATTTTTCCCAGACATAATCAATTGCGGTTTCAGAAGGATGTACCATATCAGAACCGTAATACCTGTAATCGCGGAGGTCATCCATGAATATCTCATAAGCAGGGAAATACCCCTCAACTGAAGGATGGGCCAGCAGCTCCTCGATAGCAAGGAGCAGGTGAGCCTTGCTGACCTGGTTCGCATGGGCTCCGTCACTCAGATGACGGACAGGGCTGACAGTGAACCATATCCTCAATCCGGGATTAATTTCTCTGAGGCGGTCAAGAGTTACCATCCATCTGGCAGCTATTTCCCGTGAGGCGGCCTGCCTGCGTTCAAACAGGGAGGAAGGCAGTTTATGACAGTTGGCAACGATGGTTCCGCTCTCCCTGAGGGTATAGATATAGGATGTGCCGAAGGTAACAAAGAGAAAAGATGCCCTGCGGATGAATTCAGAGGCTGCCCGGCTGACATCATTGAGCCGTTTGATAAGAACATCACGCTCATACGACGAGAAGGCCGTATGATGATCAAGACTCATGTATCGGTTCTGGTAGAGGAATATGTCCTTTTTTGTATACCTGTATGATTCTGTGAACCTGTCTAGTGCGCCTGCCACGGAAAATGGATTGAAGAGAGTGCCGTGCGGGTTGGTCATCACCTCCAGCTTCCCGGAGGCAAGCCTGAAGCCTATCTCGTTCGCAAAACACGAGCCCAGAAACATGACAGGTGTGCTGAAGGTGATCCTGCCTGGTGAAACCGGAAGGGGTACCTCAGTTCGCAATTCCATCTTACATATTATAATAATGTTTCAATCCACTCAATGATGAAGTCAAAATGATCCTCCCTGACGAGATCATTGTGGAGCTCATGGTACCCTCCGTCCCAGAGCTTCAGTGTTGCCTTCGGGGCTGCCGCAGCGACTTCCATTGTTGCCGCAGCCGACGTAATTTTGTCATCCCTTCCGTGTACAAGCAACAGCGGCAGGGTGATCTCCGAAGCGCGGGAAAGTATCTCATTCCCGGCATCAGTTATAGAGCTGAAGAGCCCGGCTGAGATTGAACCATGTACAAGCGGATCGTTCCTGTAGGATTCAACTACTTTGGGATCACGGGAAAGATCCTCCGTTTTTAGTCCCGATGGCTGTGTCATTCCCGGCATAATCCTGCCCGCAACAGAGGCAATCAGCTTTTTGATCCGGGGAGGCTCATAAGCCAGCTTTATCCATGGTGAGGTGACAACAGCGCCTCTCACATCAGGTTTTCTTCGTATCAGATAGTCAAGGACGATGCCGCCTCCGAGGCTATGGCCATAAATAATCTGAGGAACACCAGGCAGCTCGGCAGAAAGTTCTTTTATCATAATGTCAAGGGTGTCATACAATACGTCAAATGGAGGCATCACTCCGCGCCTGCCATCTGAATTACCGTGACCCGGAAGGTCAAATGCTCTCAGCGAGACACCTTCTTCATTAAACTTTGCTGCCCAGTCGCGGTACCGGTCGGCATGCTCTCCAAAGCCATGCACCAGAAGTATGATTGCCTTAGGTTTATCAGCAGTCTTATAGTTATAAACAGCTGTCTTTCCCGAAGGATATTCTTCAATCTCCATAAGTTGTTTTTTGTAAAGATAACGAAAAGATAAAATGAGACAGGTCACCCCCACGGGGTTGAGGGTTTAATTCTTATATCAATTCTACAAACAGAACGCCGCTACGCGGCTAGGGTTATCAAAATTTAGCAGCCCTGTAAGGGCGACCTGTTTGTAGGAATAATGATCATCAACACATATCAGCCCTGTAAGGGCGACCTGTTTGTAGGAATAATGATCATCAACACATATCAGCCCTGTAAGGGCGACCTGTTTGTAGAAATTCGAAATCAAAAAAAATACCCTCTGTCCTAATTTAGACACGTGTATCCCTTTATCCTGATTATCATTAATATACTATTTAGAATTAATACAAATATGCAATAAAATTTCATATTACAGGATATTCGGATTTGCATATCCTTAAATATGTGTTTAATTTTGTATGAACAAAAAGTTTAAAACGCTGAGAAATGACTGTAAATGAATTCACATCAAGCATAATAGGTCTGAAGGGCAATCTTCAGAAGTACGCCCTCAGCCTCACGCTCAACCGTGACAACGCGCTCGACCTTGTTCAGGATACTTTCCTGAAAGCCATACAGAACCAGGATAAGTTTGTGGATGCCACCAATCTCAAGGCCTGGATCTTCACAATAATGAAAAACACCTTCATCAACAACTACCGCCGTAAAATGAGGGAGAACACCATGATGGACGGTACGCAGGATCTCTATTTCATCAATCTTCCCTCTGACAAGGGAAGTATCTCACCCGATTCAACCTATGCCGAGGGCGAGATACTGAAAGCCATTGAAGCCCTGCATGACGATTACCGTCTCCCCTTCCGCATGCATATGGACGGATTTAAATATGAAGAGATATCGGAGAAGCTCAATCTCAAGCTCGGAACTGTCAAGAGCCGCATTTTCTTCGCACGCCAGAAGCTTATGAGTGTTCTTAAGGACTATAACGGTTAGGTTTAGTTTTCAGTTTAGATCAAGGGAGGGTAATTGGGTTATCCTCCTTTTTTTTTGAAAGCTGGCAGGCTTTTTGACAATCTTTCAGAAAATATTCTTTTTGATACCTTTATAAAAAAATACATGGAAATGAAAAAGTTCTTGTTCACAGCACTATTGGCTATAGCCATCTGTGCAACCACGGTAGAAGGTCAGGAGAAGTATATAGCCGCAACTGTCAGCCAGGTAACAGTCTTCAGACAGGGTGCCCAGCTGTACGGGGAACTGCCTTTCACGGTACAATCCGGAACGACTGATATTGTAGCCGGAGGTCTTTCGCCTTACATTGATGCCAACAGTATCCAGGTAAAAGGAGAGGGTAACTTCATGATCATGGGTGTGAACCACCGCAACAACTACCTGGAAAACCCGGCAGAAACAGAAGTAATCAAGGCACTTCGGAATAAGATCGAGGTGCTGGCCGGCAAGATTGAGGATGAAAATACAGCCATTGAGGTGCTTAATGAAAAGGAAGCTTTTCTCAAGGCAAACTATGACGTGGTTACCAACAAATCGACCATCACCCCGGAACAGCTCAGGGCATTACTTGATTTATACACCTCAAATACAGAATCAGTAAAGACGACCATACTGAAGAAGAAAAGGCTCATTAAAGCCTATGATGAGGAGAAGAGACAACTCGAGAACCAGCTTGCAACCACGGTTGACAAATCGAAGATGCCTACAGGTGAGATCGTCGTGACGGTTACCGGGACAAACACTGTCACCGGCAAACTTAAACTTTCATATGTTGTGATGAATGCCGGGTGGTACCCGACATATGACATCAGGGTTGATGACATAGCATCGCCTGCTTCAATAATCTACAGGGCAAATATCTGGCAGAACAGCGGTATCGACTGGAAGGACGTAAAGGTGAGTCTCTCAAATGCATCACCCATGACGGCAGGTTCTCTGCCATCGCTCAATCCGTGGTTCATAGACTTCTATCAGCCGATAACCTACCAGCAACTCAACGAGACTGTCACCGTAAGAGGAGCAAAATCAATGCCTGTCTCCAGTGCAAAGGCTGAAGATGTCATGCAGGTAGCAGAAGAGAGCGCTCCGCTGCCTGTTACCGTGAGTGAATCAAATATCAGCTTCAGCTTCGATGTGAATGTCGCACAGACAATCCTTTCTGATGGCAAGCCGGAGGCTGTCGAGCTTCAGCGGCTTACCGTGCCGGCCACATACAGCTATGCAGCCACTCCAAAACTGACAACATCAGCTTTTCTCATGGGTTACATAACAGACTGGGACGAATATAATCTTCTGCCGGGCGAATCAAATATTTATTTCAACAATACTTTTACCGGCAAAGGGTTTATCAACACGGCTGAGCTCACAGATACTCTCCCGGTATCGCTCGGAGCTGACAACAATATTACCATCAAACGTGAGAGAAGGAAAGACTTCACATCTCAGAAGCTGATCGGTGCCAACAAGGTTGAGACACTCTCGTTCCTCATCTCGGTAAGAAACAACAAGAGCCAGGCTGCTGAGATCAAGGTGCGCGATCAGATACCATTGTCGCAGAACAGTGATATCACTGTTGAAGCCCTTGAGCTCACCGGAGGAAAGCTCAATGCTGTCACTGGAGAAGTCGCCTGGAACCTGAAGGTTGAGCCCCGCGAGACCAGAGAGATCATTCTGACCTACAGTGTGAAACACCCCAAGGACAAGAAGGTGATACTTGAATAACAGATACTTACGAATCTCAAACATACCGGGTTATCAACATCTGTTGATAACCCGTTCTTTTTAATGCCAATTAACTGATTAATAGCATTATATCGTTGTTAATAAACCTGTGTATTTCTTGTTCTTTCTATTATGGGATTTTTAGCTTAAAATATTTGACAGGTAAAGCTTATCCTCTTATATTTGTTAGACCATGTGAGCGATAAAAGGTCGCTCTGAGGTAAGAAGGTTCTTTCAAATGGTTTAACTATCAATCTGAAATTACATCAGACTTCAGAGTCTCACGCTGAAAGATTACGGTCTTGAAGCGTCTGCCACGGGTGCAGGCTGAGAGGCCTTCCCATCCTGGCGGTCTGACGGGGGCAATCTTCAAACGGTGTAACAATCGCGAGTTGAAAGCAACGTAAACGCAGGCTAAAAGCTAATAAGGCAGCGCAAACGCCCGCTCAGAGAAAGGAACATCATGCCATCCGAACCGGCGAGGAAAGGATGGAGATGGTCCGGGCAGGACAGCAGCTATCCCTTCGGGGAGTGTCCCGTCTCAAGGGTTCATGGCTCCGCGTTTCATCATGCAACCTGGAAAACCGCAAGGTGAGTACAGCAAACAGAAGAAGCACCGGAACAAAGTCCGCAGTCCCTCCGGGGATATCGACAGGCTTCGGAAAGGCAGGAGTAAGAGAGATGAACCGGCTTCAATAACTGTAACATGGCGATAGTGACGGTCATGGCTGTCACTCGTCGGAATGGGAACATATACGTAAGTATGGTTCCCATTCGTGTTTTATACCCCTGCCAAAAAAAAAGGGCTTAACGCCCTCTTATTACTCCCCTTTTGGAGTTCCTGAAAAATTCAATTATGTGATCTCTTTCATCCGTCGGGGCAAAATTCTCTTCGATATACCTGAAAGCCTGGGTTCTGTTCTTACCCATATTGTATATCGCCCTGTATATCTCGTGTATCTCATGTATCTTTTCCTTGCTGAAACCTCTGCGTTCAAGTCCAACTGAGTTAATGCCCATAAATGAAAGAGGGCTTCTGCCTGCCTTGACAAACGGCGGGACATCCATAACTATCAGTGATCCTCCGCCGATTATCGAATGAGCCCCGATATGAACAAACTGATGTGCCCCGCTTCCGCCGCCAAGAATGGCCCAGTCATCCACGATCACCTCACCGCCTAACATTGTCTGAACAACCATCACCACATTGTTGCCGACAACGCAGTCATGTGCCACATGAGAATACGCCATTAACAGGCAATTATTCCCAATGACCGTTTTACCTTTCGCCGAGGTGCCGCGGTTAAGTGTTACGAACTCTCTTACAGTTGTATTGTTGCCTATTTCCAGCGTGGTCTCCTCACCGCTGAACTTAAGGTCCTGCGGTATTGCCGAGATTGATGCACCATTGAAAATACGGCATTTGCTACCAATGCGTGCACCGTCAAAAATAACCGCATGGGGTCCAATCCATGTGCCATCACCGATAACAACATCTCCCTGAATTACGGCAAAAGGCTCCACGGTGACATCTTTTCCAAGCTGCGCCTTTGGATCAATATGTGCTAAAGATGAAATCATATATTTTTATTTGTTCTTTATCACCTGGGCAGTCAGTTCACCCTCGGCGACAATTTTTTCGCCGACAAATGCCTGAGCATACATAACAACCATATTTCTGCGCATGGGTTCCGTAAGGTCGCATCTGATCACGATGATATCACCCGGGACGACCTTCTGTCTGAACTTGATTCTGTCTATCTTGGCAAAATACGTTGAATATTTCTCGGGTTTATCGACATTATTAAGCACAAGGATGCCGCCTACCTGTGCCATTGCTTCAACAATGAGCACGCCGGGGAAAACATGTTCATCAGGAAAATGACCCTGAAAAAAGGCTTCGTTATAGGAGACATTCTTAATCCCAATGACATGATTTTCTGTCAGTTCCATGATGCGATCGACCAGAAGGAAAGGAAAACGGTGAGGAAGCAGCTTCTTTATCTGCTCGATATTCATCACCGGTGGTTTCGTGGTATCAAGCAGAGGTATCTCCTTTTTAATTGTCTGCCTTTTTATTTCCTGCCTTATCATCCTGGCAAGCCTGGTGTTGGAATAATGACCAGGACGTGTTGCAACTACTTTGCCTTTTATAGGCTGGCCAATAAGGGCAAGGTCACCTATCATATCAAGAACCTTATGCCTTGCAGGTTCATTGGGATATCTCAGCTCAGTGTTGTTAAGCACACCGGCATTATGCTCAGTGATACCGGGTTTATTGAAAAGTCTGGCAATACGATCAATCTCCTTCTGTTCAACCTCCCTCTCGAGAATTACAATGGCATTGTCAAGATCACCGCCCTTGATCATCCCCTTGTTGAACAATGGCTCCAGTTCATGAAAGAAAACAAAGGTGCGGCTCCTGCTTATCACCTTCTCAAAATCATCGATGTTATCAAGAATTGCATACTGATTGCCCAGTATTTTTGAATTATAGTCAAGGAGAACATCAACGCTGAAATGATCATCAGGATACACAATCAGGTCAACGCCATGTTCCTCATCGGAAAATGCAATCTTTTCCTTTATCTCGAAGTAGTTGCGCTTTTCAGTCAGCTCGACAATACCGGCTTCTTTAATCGCCTCTACAAAAGTATATGCCGAACCTCCCGCTATTGGTGCTTCCGGGCCGTCAATTTCGATAAGGGCGTTATCAATCTTCATCCCTGAAAATGCGGCGAGGACATGCTCAATGGTTGCCACGGAGGCATTATTCTGAACAAGTGTTGTACCTCTCGAAGTCTCTGTGACGTTGTCAGCTATGGCATCGATCATCGGACGGCCCGGCAGATCGATGCGACAAAACCTGAATCCGTGATTTGCAGGTGCCGGTTTCAAAGTCATGGTGACATCAACTCCTGTATGCAATCCCTTGCCTTTAATAGTCACATCTTTATACAGGGATTTCTGGTTTTCAACCATCGACAACTTTTTTAAAAAACGCTACAAATAAAGTTAAAAATTTCCGAATGTCCCAGAGGAAACGAATATATCTGCATGAGGGTCAAATGCATTCCTTTGGAACGTCAGCAAAATACTACCTGTTTTTTAATGCATCAACTGCCCTTGAAAGTTCGTCAACTTTCTTATTCAGTTCGGGCAACCGGAGAAAATAAATATGGTTTCTCATATACTGTCTGCTGTTAATGGCAGGAGATCCGAAAATGTTTGCGTTTTCCTCCGTGACTGCTTCTGCTATCCCTGACTGTGCTCCTACCTTGCATCCGTCGGCGAGTGAAATATGCCCTACCATTCCTACCTGACCCCCTAACATGCAATTCTTACCCAGCTTTGCAGATCCCGCAATGCCTGCCTGGGCTGCCATGACAGTGTTTTCTCCTATCTCAACGTTATGGCCAATCTGCACAAGATTGTCAAGTTTTACACCCTGTCGTATTAACGTCGATCCTATCGTGGCCCGGTCGATGCAGGTGTTCGCTCCTATCTCTACGTTGTCTTCCAGGATAACATTCCCGATCTGCGGTATCTTCATATAATTGTTTCCTGCCAGGGGTGCAAAGCCGAAGCCGTCAGCGCCTATCACAGCACCGGCATGAAGTATACAATCATTACCTATGACACACTCTTTATAAACCTTCACCCCCGGGTGGAGGGTGGTGTTCTTTCCGATCTTCACCCTGTCGCCAATATAGACATGAGGATAGAGATTACACCCGTCTCCTATGACAGCATTCTCTGACACCACCGCGAAGGCTCCGATATATACATTACTCCCCACTGTTGCATTTTCATCTATGACAGCTGTCGGGTGTATGCCCTTCTTTACGGCCTTAGCCTGTTCATACATGGTAAGCAACACTGCAACAGCCTTGTACGGGTCTTCCACCCTTATCAGGGTAGCTTTTATCTCCTTTGCAGGCTTGAAATCGTTCCTCACCAGGACGGCTGAAGAGTCCGTCGTATAAATAAATGGTTCATATTTCGGATTGGAAAGGAATGAGAGTGCCCCTGCATGTCCCTCCTCGATTTTTGCTATTGTGTTAACCCTGGTTTCGGGATTACCTTCAACCGTGCCATTTAGCAACCGGGCTATCATTGCGGCTGTAAATTCCATTTAAGTATTTTTTAATTTCTGAATATTTCTTTCGGATAACAGAGATAATATTTTGTGACTTTCTCTGAAAGTGCATCTTTGTCAAACAGGTCAGAGACAGCGGTGATATCTTTTATAGTGCCGTTCTTAAGGAGGATACGCACCTCGGGTGTACCGGGGGCATAAGTCTGGTTATACACATCTCCGGTATTAACGTAGAATATGATTTCATCGTCTTGCAGCCGGAGGGTTTCTTTTGCCTTTTTCTCCAGTTCCGCTACCTTCCTGTCATCAAAGGGATTGTTCTGAAGCTCAATACCCAGCAGGTCCCTGGTGACGAAGCGCCGGCACAGGTCGGCCAGTATGCTGTCGGCGGCTGTCATCCATACCTTGGTGGCAGACATGATGTCGCTCTCGTCAAGCGACGTGAACTGACGGATCATTTCTGCTTTATCTTCCGCACCGTCGGGATTGTGCCGTGGCTGAAGGAAGTATGACAGGGCAGGTGTGGCAAAGAGAACAGCGCCTCTTCGGGTAACATCCCTCGCCCTGATCAGCAGGTTTGTCAGGAGCTTTTCAGCTGATACGACTGTACGGTGGTTGTATACCTGCCAGTACATCATCCGCCTGGCTATAAGGAACTTCTCAACTGAATAGATTCCTTTTTCGTCAACCACCAGCCTGTCATCAGCCACGTTGAGCATCCTGATGATCCTGTCTGATCCCACCGAACCCTCGATGACACCGGTAAAAAAGCTATCGCGGCGCAGGTAATCCATCCTGTCCATATCCATTTGTCCTGTCACCAGATCATGGAAATATTTTTTCGGATATGTTCCCCGGAATATATCTATCGTATCCGTCAGCCTCCCGTCAAACTGACGGTTCAGATCCTCCATTATCATCAGCGACATCTTTTCGTGAGGCATATCTTCGATAAGAGAGTGCTCAAGGGCGTGTGAAAAAGGACCGTGTCCAATGTCATGCAGCAGGATGGCAGCAAGAACTGCCTCCTCTTCCGCAGGCGTTATTTCAATATTCTTTGTCCGCAGTGTGTGTATCGCCTGGGTAGTCAGATACATTGCTCCAAGGCTGTGCTGGAACCTGCTGTGAACTGCACCGGGATACACATAGCTTGACAGACCGAGCTGCCTGATGTTCCTCAGCCTCTGGAACCATGGGTGACTCACAAGATCAAAGATGAGATCACACGGCATACTGATAAATCCGTACACTGGGTCATTGATGATCTTCTTCTTATTCGTCAAACGGGGCTGATTTAGTATTACAAAACAATTAACAGGCACAAAATTACTTCAGAAAAGCTTCACATACAACGCAATTGTTAATTATTCACACACTGCTCCTTTTGTTTATTTAAAAAATGATATTATCTTTGCACCCGAATAGAAGGGTACGAATGGCCTAGGGGACAAAAGTCCCCTATTTTGTTATCAAAAAACAGACTATGATTACAAAAGATCATATCAGGAAGCTGGCTGAGAGCCACATCAGCGGCACCGGTATTTTTCTGGTTGATGTCAGGCTGAGCAGCACCGGCAGGATCACTGTACTCATTGACAGGAATGAGGGTGTGACAATTGACGACTGTGCTGAAATGAGCAGATATATCAGCCAGGAACTTGGAGAAGAGATGGGCGACTTTGAGCTCAATGTCTCTTCACCGGGGCTTGATATGCCGCTCCTGGTCATCGAACAATACCGCAAGAACGAAGGCCGGATGGTTGATGTGGTTTCAAATGACGGCACGCGCGAGAAGGGTACCCTGATCAATGTCACTCAGGGCGGTTTTGATCTCAGAGTTGATTCGAAACAGAAGAAAAAGGAAGCCTCTTCAGTAATCAGATCATTTAATTTTGAGGATGTTAAGTCAGTTAAAGTAATTATATCATTCAAATAACAGAATTCATTACCACAATGGAAAACGTTAATTTAATCGATACCTTTTCAGAATTCAAGGAGCTGAAAAACATTGACAGGCCCACCATGATGAGTGTGCTTGAGGATGTCTTCAGGGGTATGCTGGCAAAAAAATACGGATCGGCTGATAACTTCGACATTATTGTCAATATTGACAAGGGCGACTTTGAAATATGGCGAAACCGCGAGGTTGTTGATGACGAGGCATTCACTGACCCCAACACACAGATACCACTTTCAGAGGCTCATAAGATTGATGAGGACTATGAAGTTGGCGAAGAGGTCTCTGACGAAGTTAAATTCCTTGACTTTGGCCGGCGTGCAATCCTGGCACTGAGACAGAATCTCGTTGCACGTATCCTTGATCTTGAAAAGAACAATATCTATCTCAAATATAAAGACCGCATAGGTGACATTGTAACCGGCGAGGTCTACCAGGTGTGGAAACGTGAGACCCTGGTGCTTGATGATGACGGTAATGAGCTCATCCTTCCGAAAGGAGAGCAGATCCCGTCAGACCACTTCCGCAAGGGTGACACCATCCGTGCAGTTGTCATAAGGGTCGAAATGAAGAATAACACTCCCAATATCATTCTCAGCCGTACCTCTCCCGTCTTCCTTGAGAGACTTTTTGAACTTGAGGTTCCGGAGATATTCGATGGGCTGATCACTATAAAAAAGATCGTAAGAGTACCAGGTGAAAGAGCCAAGGTA
>CAWKJD010000006.1:0-41117 GCA_963849945.1 uncultured Bacteroidales bacterium
TTTCATCCAAAAGCTGGCCCAAAACTGGCGCACGAAAGAAAAAACCACTTACCCGAAATCCGTGTAAGTGGTTGACTTGCTTCGCTCCCCAGCCAGGACTTGAACCTGGGACCCCCTGATTAACAGTCAGGTGCTCTAACCAACTGAGCTACTGAGGAAGATATATCTTGCTTCTGAAGCGTCGCAAAATTAACCGCTTTAAACGAATTAAGCAATATCTTTGGCAAAATTTTCCCGATGAAGAAGATCTTAGGCATTGGCAATGCCCTCGTTGACGTGATGACAATGGTGCCTGATGACACATGCATCCACCGCTTCGGCCTCCCCAAAGGAAGCATGACAATGGTCGATGCCACACGCTCAGAAGAGATCAAACAGTCAATCGCCTCCATGCAGGGCACCCTCGCCTCCGGTGGCTCGGCAGGAAATACCATGTACGGCCTCGGCATCATGGGCGTCCATTCGTCATTCATCGGTAAAGTTGGCCGTGACGACCTCGGCAACTTCTATGAGAAGAATATGATCGATGCCGACGTGACACCTGTCCTCATGAGAGCGCCGGTGTCGCCCACAGGCACTGCCGTGGCTCTGGTGACACCCGACCTGGAACGTACCTTCGCCACCCACCTGGGTGCATCCACCGAGCTGGCCGCCGAGGAGCTTAAGAACAAATATTTCAGGGGTTATCATATACTTTACCTGGAAGGTTACCTGATCTTTAACTTCCCCCTCATCGAACAGGCATGCCGCCTGGCCAGAAAGAACGGGATGTGCATCGCCATCGACCTGGCAAGCTATAATGTGGTGGCAGATATGTTACCCGGATTTAATGAGATCATCGAAAAATATGCCGACATCGTCTTCGCCAACGAGGACGAAGCCCGGGCATTCACCGGTATGGAGCCCAGGAGAGCGCTTGACAGGATAGCAGAGAAATGCTCCATAGCCGTAGTCAAAACCGGCGTCAACGGATCATGGATCAAAAGGGGCGACGAGGTAATAAAGATCGATGCATTACCTGTCAATCCGGTTGATACAACAGGCGCAGGTGACCTTTATTCCGCCGGATTCCTGTACGGTTATTCACACGGCTTCAGCCTTGACAAATGCGGTATCTTCGGATCAATCCTTGCCGGAAAGGTTATTGAGGTCGTCGGAGCACGCATGCCTGAAGAAAAATGGAAAGAGGCAAAGGAAATGATCAGCCTGGCTGCTGAAGACTAGTAATACTTTTTCCTGGGTCTGTATTCATCAGGACAATTGCATTTGCCCAGTCGAATGAACCTGTAGCCAACGCCTAATGTCACCCCGGAATTCCAAAGCGTATACGGATAGTCTTCCGGCATGAAGTGCAACAAACCGTACTGGCTTCCGTAAGCCCTTATCCTCAAAAAAATATCGGATTTGAAATTGTACTGAATGCCCGCTCCCAGCGTTGCTCCAAGGCCTGTAAATTCAGCATATGAAGTGCCGGTACGAAGAGATGCTGCCAGACCCGCATCCGCAAAAAACCATTTCAGGAAATCCACCCGGGCAGTAACGGGAATGACCATCAGTCCGAAATTGCCCGGAATGTCATCACCTGGTATCCCGGGTGCAGGACTGGTGTAATAATACTGATGCGAGTACCCAACTCCGGTTTCAAGACTGAAGTGATCACCGAACAGTCTTCGGAAATCAATACCTGCCGTCCACATCCCGGTACCCGTGACTGAGCCGGCCCCGATAAGCTCATTGAACCTGAAAATGTCATCAGCGCCGCCTCCTGCAAAACCTGATATTTCACCGTACCAGGTGTCCTGTGCTGCACAAAACTGCGTTATGAGTAAAAATAAGATCAGAAATTTCTGTTTCATTTCATCAAATTAGTGAGAATACCTCAAATATCAATCGCCGGATGTGCTCTTCGCCCTGAAAAAGGCATACCATGCTATAAAGGCAAAGCAGACCATCGGCACTATAAAACCGACAGCCATACGCGAGACATCGGCTATCCGCCCCATAATCACAGGGCATACGGCTCCGCCGACAATGGTCATCACAAGCACCGAGGAGCCTTTCTTTGTCATGGCCCCCAGGTCTTTTAATCCTAACGCAAAAATGGTGGGAAACATTATGGACATGCAGAAATATGTCAGATACAGCGCTGCCAGTGAAGGCCATCCAAGCCCGAGCACCACTCCGCCTATCAGCATATACAGTTCAGCCATTTGGTATTAGTCCGTAGGGTCATCAAAATAAAGGGTTCCTTCAGCCTTTTCCAAATCTGTTGCTCAAAACAATATATTTGTATTCATTAACAAGCCACCAGGCCATAAACTATTTACCATGCGAGCCTTTTCCATCTTAAATACCCTGTTGCTCTCAATCATCCTCACGGTGAGCGCTACGGCCCAGGAACCCGATGAACAGCTTATTCTGAAGCATTTCCATTCAATCAGCAGCTTAGATATTTCTGACTGGATGTCGGAATTATGCTCGCCAAAGTATAATGGCAGGCTGGCCGGGACACCGGAGTATGTGGCCTCCGCTGAATGGGTGGCAGGAAAGCTGAAAGAGTGGGGAATTAAGCCCGCAGGCGATAACGACTCTTACTACCAGTGGTTTGATCTGCCATTCACCGCCGTGAATGACCCGGGATCGCTGCAGTTGCATATTCCCCAGAAGGACGGGACTGAAATTGTTAAAAGCTACCAGGCGCCGGCAGAGTACTATCCCGGCATGAACTCAGGCAGCGGGGAAGTCACTGCCGAAGTGGTTTATGTCGGGTACGGTATGACCGCTCCTGAACTGAACTACGACGATTACAGGGGTATAGACGTGAAGGGAAAGATAGTCCTTATGAACCGGGATGTTCCCTATAAGGATGTCCGTAATCCCGAATATGCCAGATGGGTAAAATACTGTTATCACCAGTACAAGGTTGAAAATGCCGCACGCCACGGCGCGGTTGGGATGCTCTATATCGATGGCAACAGTGCCAATCCCAATATCTCATATATTGACAGCATGATCGTCTGCGGAATAGGTCCGGCGCCGCTTGCAGACATTTTTGCGGGCCTCGGGAAGGAAAATTCAACTGTTATCGCTCAGATAGACAAATCGTTAAAGGCTTCTTCATTCGCCACAGGTAAGATTATGACCATAAAAGCAAATACCACGCGCCACTCTGAAGGCAGAACTTGCAATGTGGCGGGCATAATTGAAGGCTCAGATCCTGTTTTAAAAGACGAAGCAATAATCATCGGCGCCCATCTCGATGCTGTTGGCAATGGAGGCGGATTGCTTGTCGCGGGAGGCCTTGACAATGCCAGCGGCGCGGTTGATATCATGGCCGCTGCAAAAGCTCTGGCAGAATCCGGTATTAAACTTAAACGCACGGTATTGTTCCTGTTTACCGGAGGTGAAGAAGCAGGACTGCTCGGAAGCAAGCTTTATACTGCCAATCCGATCTTCCCGTTGGAGAAGACCGTTATGTATGTCAACCTTGATATGGTGGGCAACGGAACGGGGCTGGCAGTGAACGCTTCGTCTTCATGCGCCGCTCTGACTGAGTACTTTACAACAGCAAACAACAGGTATATTCACAGGCCGATGAGAGTATCGGCCAGCGAAGGGCCATTTTACGGCCGGCCCCGCAGTGACGGTCTCGTCTTTCTTGCAAAAGGGTACCGGACAATGGATATCTACACCACCGACGGGGTAAAGCCGGTCTGGTATCACCTGCCGGGTGATGACGAGACGGCTGTCACCCCGGAGATCATGGAGGATGTTGCCAGGCTTGTCTACCTGGCTTTCATTGAGATAGCCAACGCTGATCCGTTAAATTATTAAAATTAAAAGCCGGCGCAATTTGCCCGGCTGACCCCCAACAGATTCTATATAAGATTGATTATCAGAAACTTCTGATATTAAGGCCTCCGCTGACATCAAAGACGCTTCCGGTAGAGAATTCCCAGTCTCCCCTGGCCAGTGAAGCTACAGCCCTGGCGACATCTTCCGGCGTGCCCCACCTTTTTTGCGGCACCACGCCTTCAGCAATGAGTTTGTCAAATTTATCCTTACCCCTGTGGGTCATCTCAGTCTCAATGATCCCCGGTCTGATCTCGAACACCTTTATACCTTCTTCCGACAACCTGTCTGCAAAAACAAGAGAAGCCATGCTTAATCCTGCCTTTGAAATGCATACCTCAATCATATGGGTAAAGGACGCATGAGCCAGGAATGAAGTCATAAACATTATTGCAGGTCTGTAATCTTTGATCTGTTCCTTCAGCCATATCATTTCACGGGCAACTTTCCTGGCAAAAAAGACCGGGCCCCGCAGATTTACGCCGGTGACCCGGTCAAAATCTTCTTCAGTCAGCTCCAGGAGATCCTTGCGTTCTATCGGAGCAACGCCGGCATTATTCACCAACAGGTCTATACGTCCGTAGCGCTCCAGAATGGAGGAAATCGCCTCATCGTGAAGAGAAGTATTGGCAATATCAATACCTATCGGGAAGAAAGCCGAACCGCATTTCTCCACTTCCGGCTGAAGTGAAAGCATGCCTTCGCTGTCAGGAGTACGTGCGATAGCGACAATGTCATAACCTTCGGAGGCAAGCGATAACGAAATGGCATGGCCTATTCCCCTGCTGGCTCCCGTTATTATGGCTACTGGTTTCGTATTCATCTGATCAGGCTACTTTCTTGATACCGGTTTACACTTAAGCTTCAGGGTGACTTCGCACTCGCCTTTAACATCGGCGTCTGCATTTATATAAGTGCTTTTGTTAATGACTGATACAGTATATTTCTTCTTCTTTCCCCCGATCAGGAGGTCGCCTGCAACACAATTTCCGGGCAGAGGCAGGGCGAGTTGTATCTGCTCATAGCTCCCGGAAAGCTTTATTGAAATCCTGTCAGCAGTCTGGCTGTACAAATATTTAACAAATGCTCCGGAGCTTTTATAATCAATATTCACTTCGGCTTTCTCAATTCCTGCGGCGGTCCATTTCGGGCAGATACGCACTCTCCTGAAGAGCTTATCCTTATCCTGCACTCCCACAAGGCCCTCAATAAATGCGTAAAGCATTGCTGATGAGCCCCATCCGTCAGTCGGTTTGGCTTCGGGTGAGGTGCTTGTCTCCACAGTCGAGGGCTTCCCGTCAGGAAAATACCACAGGTATGTTTCACCGTTTGTGGAAATCATGTCATAATAACGCATCAGGATGTCAATGCCGTACTGTTCATAGCCGTACTCAAGAGCGGCGCGTGCCAGCTCACCTCCCGTGAGAGGCATTATGCCTCCGTTGCAGTATGCCCCTCGTGACAGTTTATAATCCCCGAAGATCCCTGAAGGGAACGGCGGGTCAATTGAGAACCACTCGGCAAAGGCGGCGGTGGTCTCACGCCGCTTCATGTATTCATTAATTATCGAGAATGCGATTTGCTGCGTTGCGGCTCCCCTGTTGATGGCAGCAGGGTTACTCAGACTAAGCTGTAAGGCTTCATCGACACCATCAATGGTAACGGGAGTCTGTTTTACAAAATGTGTATAAAACGATCCGTTAAAGCAGACACTGTTAAGGCTTTTGCGGAGCTTCATGGCGCGATCGCGCCACTGGGCTGACCTGATCTTGTCGCCAAACATGTCATACCAGTATGACATGAAGTGAAATGCTTCATAATATCCGCTGTTGTCTCCGTGGAAGTAACCCCAGAAAGTTTTGTCATCTATCTGGAACTGAAGCCAGTCATGATGACCGGCGGTATAGGCAAAGTCCCATGTATCAATTGTATAGGGCCTGCGGAAGAGATATTTTTCCTTGTCAAAATAACGCCCGCTCATCACATACCCCAGGGCTTTTTCAAATGACGGCATCAGATCCCTGATAAAAGTATCATCACCTGTTGCCTGCCACGCCAGCCAGGCTGCTTTTATGAACCGGAACTCAGTATCTGCCTCTACCGGGCTTCTGACATACTTGGTCCAGTTTTCGCGTTCGCAGGGAAGTTTCTCGGGGAAGGTGGTAAAATAGTCGAAGATGCGGCCGTTACGGGCCTGGTTGTCAGCAAAATGTCTTACGGTGCTTTTCAGGTCTGCCTCCGAATAGCGGAGAGCTCTCATCATGTCTGAATAATCCCTTATCCAGATTGAGCGTGCGTCAGGTGACCGGTAACCTTTGATCCTTTCACCGTCAATATTTACCTCAAGGAGATCCTGCTCAAGGAATCTGGTAATCCTGGGATAGAGCTCATCAAATGCCGGCGTACCAGTTCTGACGTACATAACTGGGGATTTAGGTTAGTTGCGCGTAAAATTAGCAATTAATTTCTTTGATTATCACTGCCTTCGCTATTTTCTTCAGCTCCGGGTTCCTCATCCTCCTCCTCATTTTCATAAAACGGAACCGGACGCTGAGGGCCTTCGGCTCTGTACCAGGCTGCCAGGAACAATCCGACGGCCGCTCCGAGCATGTGCGATTCCCAGGAAATATTAAGCTTCAAACCCGGGAAAATGCCCCAGACCATTTCACCGTAAATGAAGGCTACAAGCAGTGACAGACCCATGAGCGGGATATGCCGGCGTATGATACCGCTGACAAAGAGAAAAGTGGCAAGCCCATAAATAATTCCGCTTGCTCCTATATGCCAAGCAGGCCTTCCGGTGAGCCAGACTGCCAGTCCTGTAAAAACAAAAAGCCACAGCAATACCCTGAATGCCACCTGGGAATAAAAGTAAAAGAGCGCTGTGCCCAGAACAAATAAGGGAAGTGTGTTATTGAACAGGTGCTCCAGGTCAGCATGAATGAAAGGGGAAGTTATTATACCTGTCAGAGACGAAGCTTTTAAAGGATAAATCCCGAGGAAATAAAAGTCGGTATCAAAAAGCACCTCAATGGCTTTGACCAGCCACATCAGGACAACAAAAATAAACGGGATGAGCATGCTCAGAAGCAATCGCTTCTTTTCCGGCGGAGCATATTTATCTTCCATGCCAGAGAATTCCCTTTTATTCTTTCCGGTCACGCCCCGGGTATTTTATCCCGGCCTTTTTACGCACTGCATCAAGGGTTCTTGCCAGAGTAATGGAGAATGAGAGCGGGACGACCGGACTTTCCTTCAATCCTTTATCAAGGCAGTTCATCACCTCAACCGCCTCATGCTGGTAACCCTGTGCCGGTGGATTGAAGACACGATCCTCTGAGTCATTCGGGTACTCTATGAGGAGATGTTGTCCGCGATCCTTCCCCCTCGAAAGGATCAGATTACCCTTCTCACAGTTGAATTCAGTAGAAATGCCGGCCATGCTTACAAATGAGCAGTAAGCTTCCGCCAGCCTTCCGTCACCGAATTTGAATAATACAGATGTGCTTTCATCCGCTCCTGTGGGAGAAAGAACGGCAGAAGCAAGTATTGTCTCCGGCTCGCCCATATAACGAAGTATGTCCATAACAGGATAAATGCCTATATCAAGCAGTGAGCCTCCTCCGAGCTCTGTATTATAGGTCCTGAGCTCCGGATCATAAGGTGATATGAAAGCGAACTTGCCGCTCATGTGGATAAGTTTGCCCATCTTCCCGCTGTGAAGTATCTCCTCAGCCTTCTGATAAGAGGGTTGAAACGGCGGCCATAAGGCCTCCATAAGAAATAAACCCTGCTTCCTTGCCTCATCTGCCATCATCTGAACCTCCGGAGCTGTTACAGACATCGGCTTCTCGCAGATCACATGCTTCCCGTTCCTCAGTGCCAGAAGGGTATGCTGAAGATGATGCGAATGAGGAGAAGAGATATATATTATTTCAACCCCGGGATCAGCAACAAGCTCCTCATAACTTCCGTAATGGGTCCTGAACCCGAACTCAGCTGCAAATTTCGCAGCCTTCCCGGCATCACGTGACCCTACCGCATAGAGATGTACATTATCAAGCAACGCCAGCGCCCTGGCAAACTTGTGGGCAATGTTGCCTGTTCCGAGAATTCCCCAGTTATAAGCTTTCATCACTATTAATTTTGATAAAGTTAGTGATTATTGACGAATCTCCCTGCCTGTCTGTTTTTCAGTTATCTATTATGAAATAAAAAATATTTTTAAAAAAATACATCTATGTATTGCATGGTATTAATTTTTATTTATATCTTTGCTTTGTAAAATTAATATGCATTAACAGGTACCTTATAATTAAGACTATGAAAGTAACAGTAAACATCAACCTTGGGGGCTATGCATTTAATGTTGATGAAGATGCGTATGAACGCCTCCGGCAGTACATGAAAACCCTTGAGAAGGAGTTTTCAGGAGAGTCAAGCTCAGCCGAGATCATGACTGATATTGAAGGAAGGATAGCTGAGCTTTTCAAAATGAGACTTAACTCTTACAAGCAGGTGATCAACATGAAGGACGTAGAGGAGGTCATGGCTATCCTGGGATCACCTGAGGCCATAAGTGGCAGCAGCACTACAGAAGAGAGACCACCAAGGTCGGCGAGGCGGATCTACCGTGATCCTGACAGAAGGATCATTGGCGGGGTATGCGCCGGTCTGGGAGCTTATTTCAACTGGGATCCGCTGATCTGGAGGGTGCTGTTTGTTGCACTCATTCTTGCCGGTGGATTCGGCTTTGCCCTTTATCTGATCCTGTGGATCGTTCTTCCCGAGGCAAAGACAACAGCCCAGAAGCTCGAGATGAGAGGAGACCCCGTAACAATTGAGAACATCAAAGATTCTGTTAAAGAGGAATTTGAGACCGTCAAAAAGAAAATGAATCTATAACAGTATACAACATACATGTACCGATAAAAAAGGAAATGCCATGAATACGGACAACACAAAAGCACAAATGCGCAAGGGAATTCTTGAGTACTGCATACTGGCGGTGCTTTCAAGGAATTCATGCTATGCCGTCGACATCATCAATGAGCTTAAAAAAGCAGAGGTGATCGTCGTTGAAGGAACACTCTATCCCCTGCTGACAAGACAGAAGAATGCAGGGTTGCTCAGCTACCGCTGGGAGGAATCTCCACAGGGTCCGCCCCGTAAATATTATGAGCTTACCGAACTGGGCAGAATATACCTCAGTGAGCTTGACAAGTCGTGGGAGGCGCTTGTTGAATCAGTTAATCAGATACGTGACAAGAAATAAAGGCAGCCATGAAAAAAACCATGAACATCAATATTGCCGGACAGCTTTTTCGTATCGATGAGGATGCCTGGGAGATACTGACACGCTACCTTGATCATGTTGCTGCCAGGTTCCGCAAGGAACAGGGCGGCGATGAGACGCTGGCCGACATTAAATCGCGAATTGCCGAGATCTTTGGCGGAGGCAAGGAACCCCCGTCCCTTGTCTCAAAAGAAATGGTGAGCGATATGATCAACACCATGGGTGCGCCGGAGGACTACTACGATGATAACAGCGTGAGCCATGACAGTACAGCTTACACCACCCGCAAATCGATGTATGATCCCAACACCCTCTCTGCACGTACGGGCAAGGCTCTCGCAGGTTTTTTCGGGGCACTGGGAAAAGTACTGTCCGCTATCTTCAGGGTGATTGCAATAATCCTTGGAATAATATTTACAATGGTTGGCTTTGTTCTTCTCTTCACTTTTGCCATAATACTTTTCTTCCATAACGCACCGTTCCTCACCTCGGCTATGCAACCGGGGATGTCAAACGTACACACTCTTCTTTCCATAGTGTTGAACAGCAATATGGTATGGCCTGTTATAATTCTTACTGCCATCGTTGTTCTCGTTCCCCTTCTGGCACTTACATACCTGGGCATAAAAATGATTTTCAACATCAGGGAAAGATCCAGGGTACTGACAATAATAACGACTGTCATATGGTTTGCTGCCTTATGCTGCCTTGGAGTCTTCCTCAGCCTTAAGCTGACTGTTTATTCAAACAGTGAACGCATTGAAAAGAAGATAAGCCTCGACTCTCCGCCGCGGACGCTCTGGATCGCCCCGTTGAAAAAGATTTCAGATATCAGCTATGATGAATCCGCCTCTGTTGACCACTTTACGTTCTACCGCAATATTTCGGACGGTCAGCTTCATGCCACTGCAGACCTGAACATTTATGGAAGCGACACCACCTCAGGATGGATCTCTGTGGAGAAGAAGGCGTTTAGCAACTCGAATGACGAAGCCTGGACAAATGCCCGTTATATTGATTACAACTGGAAACTTTCAGGTGACACGCTTTATCTTGACGAATTTTTCTCCCTGCCGGCAGGTAAAAACTGGAACGGTTCTTATGTCGATATAGACATAAGTCTTCCGGAAGGCACGGAAGTGAGATGCGCTCCCGGAGTCTCTTTGTCACAATGGCAGTTACATGTTCACAACCTGAATGGTACCGGTGTCTTTCGAATAGAGGACGGACAGCTGATAGAAGAATCAGAATAAAGAAGGGCAATATTTCTGCACCCACGGATTTTTGCTCATTTCTCTCCGCCACGGCTTGTCCGTGGCGGAATGTTTTTTGCCCCGTCAGTCTGATTTTTTATCTTTAAGGCTGAAACACTGCCTTCAATGGAACCGGGCGTTCTCAAAGATATTGTCATAATATTTGCCCTTTCAACCGTCGTAAATTTCATCTTTACACGGATAAAGATCCCTGCTATTATCGGGTATCTTATTACGGGTATCATTGCCGGGCCGCACCTTCTCGGGCTGATCAGCTCTCCGGGCAATGTCAGGGTGATGGCTGAGATAGGCGTGATCCTTCTCATGTTCACCATAGGTCTTGAATTCTCGCTTAATCACCTGCTTAAGATACGCCGCACAGTGTTTTTCGGGGGATTCCTGCAACTCATTCTGACTGCCGGTGTAACAATGCTGCTCGCACTTGCCTACAGCATGGAGTGGAAGGCTGCTCTTTTTGTGGGATTTCTCACTGCCCTCAGCAGTACGGCTGTTGTGCTGAAACTTCTCCAGGAGCGATCGGAACTGACCTCATATTACGGAAGAACGATAGTGGGGATCCTGATTTTCCAGGATATTATACTTGTACCCCTTTTGTTGTTTGCTCCGATGCTCGGAGGCAACTCCGTCAATATCGGACATGACCTTCTGATGCTTCTTCTGAAGACAACCGGAATTATAGTCTTCATCTATGCCGGTAATCGCTGGCTTATGCCCAGGCTGCTTCATGCTATAGCCCTGACACGCAGTCATGAGCTCTTCCTCATGAGTATATTATTAATCTGCCTCGCAGTGGCTTTGCTCACCAATGAACTGGGGATGTCAGTCGCCTTCGGAGCCTTTCTCGCCGGGCTGATGATCTCTGATACAGAATACAGCCACAGCGCATTCGGTAATCTGATACCATTTAAAGATGTTTTCACAAGCTTCTTCTTTGTCTCAATAGGGATGCTTCTTGATCTTGAATTTGTGATAAGCCATCTGTGGCTGGTGGTAGCAACAGTGTTACTGGTAATTCTTTTAAAAACAATAGTTGCCGGATTTACGGCATTTGTCCTCGGTCACACATTCTTCGGAACAGTTGTGGTAGGGCTTTCCCTTGCACAGGTTGGTGAATTTTCATTTGTCCTTGCTGGAGTGGGATTGTCTAATAAAATCATAACACCTTATCACTTTCAGCTTTTCCTTACGGTAGCCATAACATCAATGGCTCTGTCGCCGATACTTATTCAGGTCTCCAGGCCACTCGCCAATCTGATACTTAAACTGCCTCTGCCTCAATATCTTGTCGAAGGGCTATTTCCTGTAAAACAGGTAGATATACCTGAAATAAAGAATCATATTGTGGTGATAGGCAAAGATTCGAGGGCGGTCAATCTTGCCGCCATGATCAAAACGATGGGATTGCCCTTCACCTCTGTGGTCTTCGATCCTGAGCTGGCACGCAAACAGATTGAAGATGGCGATCTTGCCGTTTTTGGTGACGCTGTAGATGAACCTGTCCTGCGCAAGGCATATGCCCATACTTCAGAAATGATTATTGTTTCTGTCGGAGACCCGATCATTTCGATGGCAATAATTGAAAGAGTGAGGACAATGAACAAGCATGCATTCATCATTGTGCGCACCAAACATGTCACTGATATTGAAGACCTGTATCGCATCGGGGCCAGCCAGGTGATACCGGAAGAATTTGAAACGGCGATTGACTTCTTTGAGAGGATCCTGGGGAAATATCTTTTACCAAGGATGGAAATAGAACGCGCCCTGGCACGCATAAGAGAGGATAACTATGGTATTTTCAGGGATAAACAAAAGGTTCAGGGATACTCCCTCCTGAAAGATATCCCGGACATCGAAATTGCAGCGGTAAAAGTTTCTGAAGATTCTGTTTTTGCAGGCAAGAAAATATCCGAGACTACCATGAGAAAAACTTACGGCGTGACCCTTGTAGCCCTGACGCATGATGATAAGATTATCCCCAATCCTGAACCCGCCATGCAGATATCAGCCGGTGATATTGCCTACCTTCTCGGCAAACCTGAAATGATAGCCGTGGCAGTTGATGTCCTTTCAGGCCGGCACAACAGCTGATCAATCCGCCTCAAATTTCAATATGGTCAGAAACAATAAGCCCTTCTTATTGTTCTACAGATGTGTTTTGAAAAATATTTCAACAAGCAAGTATTACTTTGTGAATGATAACGGAATTATATCATGAATAACGCAATTTTTTCTGTACAACGGCCTCACAATGAACCTGTTTTAAGTTATGCGCCCGGCTCGCCCGAACGTGCTGAACTTGTCAGGGAGCTTCAAAGGATCTCATCAGAGACAGCCGGGATACCGGTAGTTATAAACGGCAAAAAGATCCTCACCGGAAAGACCGGGAAAGTGGTCATGCCGCATGATCACGGACATGTCCTTGCCGTTTATCACATGGCCGGAGAAAAAGAGGCAGCAGAAGCGATTGAGGCCGCAATGCAGGCTAAGGAAATGTGGATGACCATGTCATGGGTCGAGAGGGCATCCATAATGATGAAGGCAGCCCAGCTGCTCTCAAAGAAATACCGTTACTCTATCGTGGCAGCCACCATGCTCGGACAGAGCAAGAGCGTTCATGAGGCCGAGGTGGAGGCAGCCTGCGAAACGATTGACTTCCTGAGATATAATGCATATTTTGCCGGTCAGATATACCAGGAGCAGCCAAGGTCAGGCTGGGATCAGCTTAACAGGGTAGAGTACCGACCGCTTGAAGGATTTGTTTATACCATCTCGCCGTTCAACTTCACCGCCATAGCATCAAATCTGAATATGTCAGTGGCTCTCATGGGTAACACCACGTTGTGGAAACCCTCAACCGCCTCGCTTCTTTCAAGCTGGATACTCATGCAGGTCTTCATGGAGGCCGGCATTCCCGCCGGGGTCATTAATTTCCTTCCCGGCCAGGGTTCTGTAATCAGCAATGTGGTACTTAATCACCGTGACCTCGGCGGCATTCATTTCACCGGATCGAACAACACTTTCAACACCCTTTGGAAGACGGCATCGGGTAACCTTGAAAAATACAGGTCGTACCCCCGCATTGTAGGTGAAACCGGAGGTAAGAATTTTATCATGATCCACAGTTCAGCCAATCCGCTTGAAGCCTCTACTGCCATCATAAGGGGTTCTTTTGAATACCAGGGACAGAAATGTTCGGCATCGTCGAGGGTTTATATCCCGCGGTCACTGTGGCCCCGGATCTCGGAACATGTCAGGAGACAGGCATCTGAGATAAAAATGGGCGACCCTGCCGACTTCAGCAACTTCATGTGTGCAGTCATCGACGAGCATTCCTTTGAAAATATAATGAAATATATAAACCTGGCCAGGGTGTCTCCGGATTGCAAAATCATTCACGGGGGCAACGGCGACAAGAGCAAAGGATACTTCATTGAACCGACAATAATCCTCACTACCAATCCGGATTTCATTACGATGCGTGAAGAGATCTTCGGACCGGTAGTGACACTGTATGTGTATGAGGATGAAAAATACGAGGAGACCCTGCATCTCTGCAACACAACATCTCAGTATGGTCTTACGGGGTCGATCTTTTCAAACGACCGGCCGGCTATGGTAAAAGCCTGCCAGGTGCTTCGTTTCGCTGCCGGTAACTTTTATATCAATGACAAACCTACCGGTGCAATGGTTGGTCTCCAGCCTTTTGGCGGTGCAAGGGCGTCAGGGACCAATGACAAGGCCGGAGGCAGGCTTAACCTGGTAAGGTGGACCTCTCCGCGTACTATCAAGGAGACCTTCCTCCCCGCCACCGATTTCCGTTATCCGTCTATGGATTGAGGTAGTCCTGCCTCAGATCATCAATGCTTTTGAGTATCCCGTCACGCTGAATATACCAGAAATCCCATCCGTTCTGTTTTTCAGTACCTGCGGCAAATGCACCGATTACGTGAATTGAACCTGCCTTACCGTTGTACAGCAGTGACGCATCTGCCTGTACCTCTGCACTGTGCTTCCTGTCCTTTGACCAGAGGAACTCGCCCGGATTGATGTAACCCTTCTCCACGAGACTCCCGAATGGCACCCTTGATTTGCGCCGCTCGGTCCTGTACCCAAGTAACCGGGAATTTATCGGCTCTGCCTTTTCGACACGCTCTCTTCCCAGCCTGACATAGTTTATTTCCCGCTCAAAGCCTATAAAGTTCCTGCCAAGTCTCTTCGCCACCACCGCTGTTGTGCCACTGCCGGCAAACGGATCAAGCACTACATCGCCCGGATTGGATGATGCCAGTATGATCCTGTAAAGCAATTCCTCGGGTTTTTGAGTAGAATGAGCCTTCTGACCGTTCTCTCTTACCCTCTCCGCACCGTTGCATATCGGGATCAGCCAGTCGCTTCTCATCTGCAGATCGTCGTTGAAACTCTTCATTGTCCGGTAATGAAAAGTATATTTCGATGTCATTGACCCGGTTGCCCAGATAAGTGTTTCATGGGCGTTGTTAAACCTGGTGCCCCTGAAGTTGGGCATTGGGTTTGTTTTTATCCAGACAATATCGTTAAGGATCCAGAATCCCGTATTCTGCAGGATAGTGCCAACTCTGAAAATATTGTGATATGTACCTATGACCCAGATGCTCCCGGTATTTTTCATCACCCGGTGACACTCATGAAGCCAGGCTTCGGTGAATTCGTCGTATGACCGGAAAGAGCCGAACTTGTCCCAGTGATCATTCACCGCACTTACCTTCGACTTATCAGGCCGGAAGAGATCGCCCTTAAGCTGGAGATTATAGGGAGGATCAGCAAAGATCAGATCTATTGAACCGTCAGGAAGCTGTTTCAGCAACTCAATGGCATCGCCCTGATGAATTTCATTTATTTTTATCGTGGCTGACATTCAGCTAGCCGCATTTTTCCCAAATTTACCTTAATAAATCTTAACCTGTGAAAATTTAGTAACTTGGTAGTGTAAACTCCGGAATATATTCAGCTTTTAAAGATGTTCCCGCAGATTACTCCGTAAAACATCAGATGCTTTATGAAAGAAAATGGCAGCAGTGCATTATACCATCTGAAAGGCGCCCTTCTGATCATTGTCGGGATATTTTCTGCAAGCTTCGGACTGAAAGGTTTTTTATTGCCCAATCATTTTATTGACGGAGGGGTCACAGGTATATCACTGCTGGTCAACTATACCACAGGCCTTCCGCTCTCTGTGCTGATATTCGCCATCAACGTGCCGTTTATAATTCTTGCATTTACGCAGATCTCCCGCATTTTTGCCCTGAAGACCCTGCTCGCCATAGCCGGACTTTCATTTGTACTGGCATTTGTTGAATTTCCGATAATAACCGATGACAAGCTGCTTACTGCTGTCTTCGGTGGATTGTTCCTCGGAGCAGGTGTCGGACTGTCAGTCAGGGGAGGAAGCGTGCTTGACGGCACGGAAATACTTGCTCTCTGGATGACCAGCAAACTAGAGGCATCAATAGGTGATATGGTGCTTGTCTTTAATGTTTTGATATTTGTTACAGCCGCATTCTTCCTCGGCATTGAACCAGCCCTTTACTCAATACTTACATACCTGGCAGCATCCAAGACTATAGATTACCTGGTTGAAGGTATTGAAGAGTACACCGGCGTTTCGATCATCTCAGAAAAGAGTAATAAGGTAAAGCTTGCACTGATGACAAGGCTTGGACGCGGTATAACTATTTACAAGGGAAAACGCAGCATGATCGGGAAAAAAGCAGATATCGACGGGGTGGCAGATCTTGAAATCATCTTTACCATCGTGACAAAACTTGAGATAAGCAGGGTCAAGAAAATCGTCAATGACGTTGACGAGAATGCCTTTATCTATTGCTTCCCCATCAGTCAGGCCAAGGGTGGTGTGTTGAAAAAAAGACCGTTACATCATTAAGAAGATCTTATTGCCCTGAAGAAAATTTGACAAACTTAACCATCCGGCCGTCATCAGTGATAATTATGTACAGGCCGGGAGGATAATTGCTGACATCGATTTCAGTTAAATCCCTGCCGCTGAATATCATCACCCCTGAATAGTTATATATCCGGCAGTTTATGCTTTGACTGAATTTGATAACCGGACCACTGACCGGGTTGGGATAGACAATAAGTTTACTTTGATCATCCAATTCTCCGGCGGAGCTGGTGTTGTTGGATTTACCCGGTGTGGGTACACTGAAGAAAACTATCTCTGCCGCTCCGTCAGTCTTCCTGCCTCTGCTGATATCCTTCGTCTGCAATCCAAAGGAAAGATTGTCGATCACAAGCAGATCTTTATTGTACAGCCCTATTTCTTCACCTTCCTTCGATAGCTTAAACGAGGTATGGTATTCTCCGTAAGCCGTGTTTCCGTCAGCCCAGAAAAGGACAAATCCTCCGGGAGCCATAGTGATCGCCGGCAATTGCCATTTATCAGGTATATTGTAGTTATCGGTCAGATAAAGGTCTCCCAGGTAGATCTCCCGGTTATCACCGTTATAAATTTCTATCCAGTCACTGTAGAATCCATGCTCATCGGCAATAGTTTTCTCATTATCAGCCATGAATTCATTGATGAACAGTAACGGAGTCTCTCCTGATACGGGTTTTACAACAGCAAGTTCGCATGGTTTGATATTCACCCGCCCCTCTGCATCAGTTGCTACGACCTGGTAGCTTACCGCTGTTTCACCGCTAATTCCTTCAAGCGTTACTGAGTACATGCCTGAGCCTTCATAATTCATGTTTGCCAGCTGAACAGAGTTGTTATCAACCGTATAATGCAATACCACGCTCAACGGCAATGCTTCCGCTTCGGCGTATGCCCTTACAGTTATCGCCTGCTGCGAATCCCTGCGATGCCTGATATACTTTATCACCGGCGCCATTGTGCCTGGCTCGAGCTGCGCGTTCATTGACAGGCTTCTTGCATTCAGATAGGGATACAGTCCGTATTTCACATGCGCTCCCGTCGCATCGGTATATGAAAGCAGAAAGTCATTGTAGTCATATCCGTAATCAAGCGGATAATACGGGTCAGTGGCAACATAAGGTGCGATCATGGTCTTTCGTGCCTCTATGCTCTGTATCAGGGAGTCTATGTTAATAACGCTGGTCAGGAGCTGCCTGGCATAGAATGTAAACTGCCTTCGAAGCTCGGGGTTTGTGATCAGGCGATTGTAGAGCGGCCTTTTTTCTGATCCGCCAGGCTGCCACTCGTAAATATTTCGCTGCGCCCAGTCGATATTAAACCAGTCTATCCCAAAGGTGTTGTCAACATCGTAGGGCATATATTCAATTTTGCCGGTAGCGGTATTGTGATAGAGATAAAAATTATTCTTGTTATAAATGTACCCGTCCCAGTCACCGCAGAAGATGCTGGCGGCCATTATTTTAATGTAGTCATAGAAGTTGAAAATAGTATCCAGGTCGCAGACGAGCCTGTCATCCGGAGAATTTTCCAGTACACCTATGAAAGCTGCCAGGTCAGAGTAATCATCTTCTTCTTCATTGTTAGTCAGATCATAGACCTGCCTGCCTCCTGAAAAAAGCTTGTAGTTGACGGGGTCAGCACCCAGCCATGACAGGTCTGCGGGATAGAGGCATTTGAACATGTTCCCGTCATTGTTGCCAAAACGTGATTTTGCAAATTCTTCATCAATATGCTCCACATTAATGTACAGACCATAATAATTCCCGTTGATATACACCTGAACATGATTGGCCCTGGGAGCAGGTATCTTCCACTTCCTCAGGATATCCCACATGAGTTTGGACCTTATTACGGAAGGGTCATTGTGCTCCCCGTTCAGGTTCAGTTTTTCAACTCCATAATATTTTCCTCCGGAAGTGAAGGTGTTGAAGGAAACAGTGAATGATTTCTTCTTTGAAAAACGTGAGGTGTTTCCCCGCAGCCGGAAGCCTACCGGGTTAATCGTATCATGGACCGTACCGTTATCAAATACAAAAACAGCATGGAACTCAATGTCCGATTCCGGGTTATTATATATCCAGTTAAGTGTGTCCGGATTGATTCTGATATCAATCCGGGGAACTGTTGTATCTATATACAACTCCCCGTTTTCAGGAATAACCGGCTGGGCTGACAGGTGCTGAGCAAGCAGAACGCCGATTACTATGCAGGGGAAGATCCTTTTCATCGTGCAATTATACACAATTTAATACCTTTATGTCTGATGATTTGACTAACGAACAGACAATGAAGACCAATGCCATCCGACTGACAGACGGGATCGTGACCATCCGTAGTTTAAAGCACAGCGACAAACACCCGATGGCGAAACTGGCTGATAATGAAAAGATAAGTATTAACCTGAGAGATGCATTCCCTCATCCTTATACCCTTGCCGATGCCGAAGAATTCATTAACATGTGCCTCAGACAAAAGCCTTTGCAGGTATTTGCCATAGAGTATGACGGGAAGTATGTGGGAAACATAGGACTGCATAAACAGAGCGATGTTTACAGCAAATCAGCCGAGCTCGGGTATTTCATCGGTGAGCCCTACTGGAATAAAGGGATAACGACCCGGGCAGTAAACCTGATATGTGAATACGGCTTTAAAGAGCTTGATATTGTCAGGATCTATTCCGGCATATTTGAGTATAATCCGGCATCGCAACGTGTGCTTGAAAAATGCGGATTTGAAAAGGAAGCCATATCTAAAAGCGCTATAATCAAGAAAGGGGAAATCTATAATGAGATAAGATATGCAAGGATTCTTAAACAGCCGGCTGAAGCCGGCGGCAATTCAGAGATAACTTCACCGGGAAAGAAAAAGCAATGGTATGAAGCCTTGTTTGAAAACTATGGAAGGAAGTATGATGCCGAATGTTTCACCCAGGGTACTGCCGGAGAATGTGACTTTATTGAAAAAGAACTGGCATTTAATAAATCACTGAAAATCCTCGATGTCGGATGCGGCACGGGGCGGCATTCAATTGAACTCACTAAAAGAGGCTACACTGTTACAGGTATTGATCTCTCAGAATCGCAGCTTCAGCGCGCAGCAGAAAAAGCTGAAGCTGAAAAGCTCAGGATTGATTTCCGCAGACTTGATGCGAGGAGCCTGCCTTTCAAAAGTGAATTCGATGCAGCGATAATGCTCTGCGAGGGTAGCTTTCCGCTTATGGAAACCGATGAAATGAATTTCAGGATTCTCGGTAGCGTGGCAAGATCACTAAAAAAAGGCGGGAAATTCATTTTTACCACACTCAACGGTCTCTTCCCCCTGTACCACTCTGTCGAACAATTCTGCGATTCAACATCAAAGGAGGGAAACGCCACCTACCGCAGCAACACATTTAACCTTATGACATTCAGGGACTATAATATTACTGAGTTCAAAGATGACCTGGGCAATAAGAAAACCCTTGATTGCAACGAAAGATACTATGTCCCCAGTGAGATCAGCTGGCTGTTAAAATCACTGGGGTTTGTCACCATTGAGATCTTTGGCGCCAGGCTGGGTGCATTTTCGAGATCAAATTCCCTTACACCCGAAGACTTTGAAATGCTTGTGATCGCTGATTTAGAATAAATAATAAGATGAAGGGGCAGGCAAAATATTATCTGTGTTGCATCCTGATAGTGTCAGCCATAGGCACATCAAACATTAAGGCTCAGATACTTTATGACAGCGTAGCCGTACAAATGATTAAGGTTTGTGTCGGTCACATGTATAATATGGAATTTGAAAAAGCCCGTGAGGAATTTTCGGTGATTGAGCATTTGTACCCCGGTCATCCGGTGATTTACTTATTAAATGGCTTCATGACCTACTGGGAAAACTATCCCCTGATCCCGGGGTCTCCCGAATGTAAGACCTTTGAAGAAAATATGCGCTCATGCTCTGAACTGTGCATCAAAAAACCCTATTCGGAGAATTTTGAGGCAGAGAGTGTGCTGGCAAATATATGCGCAAGAGGAATGCTGCTGACATTCTACGCTGATAATGATCTTACATTTAACGTAATCCCTCTTGCCGCCGGAACCTATAAGTATCTGATAAGATCATTTGATTTCGCATCAGTTTTTGCCGATTTTTCTTTTTTCACGGGATTGTATAATTATTACCGGGAAGCATATCCTGAAATACATCCGGTCTACAGAGCGATTGCTTCTGTTTTTCCGCATGGCGATATGAAAAAGGGTCTGAATGAGCTTGAAAGATCTGCGAGGTTGTCAGTGTTTCTGAAGGCAGAATCTTATGGAATGCTGACATGGATTTATACCGGATATGAGAATAATTTTCCTAAGGCATTATCATACAGCAATACTCTGAATTCCCTTTATCCAGGAAATCCTATGTTTAAAGCATATAATATCAAAACCCTTCTCCTCCTGAAAGAATATGACCAGGCTGAAACAATCATTGAAGCTTCCCGGAAAGATACACCCAATACCTTTTTTGATGCCCAGATCATGATATTTAACGGCATCATTCAGGAAAAGAAATACAGGGACTATACTCTGGCAAAACAATACTATGAAGAAGGAATAAGTGCTCTTTCGAAGCTCGGCGATTACGGAAATGATTATATAGGCTTTGCCTATCTGGGCCTCAGCCGTATAAGCGGTTACAGGGGCGACAGGGCCAGTGAAAAGGTTTTCCGGAAAAAAGGACTTGAACTCAGCGCCTTTAAACAGATAGATTTCAACTGATTATTCCTGTACTTTTTTCTCCCGGGCCTTTTTGCCACAGTTATCAATTGAAAAACCGCCTGGGTTTTCAGGTATGAAAACAATGTATTCAGTTTATTGAAGCCAGTGTTCTCAGTATGGACGCTGCCCATGAATATATATTGTGTCTTACAATCACCATCCTCATGTGCTTCATTCTCTGGTTTTGTTCTTCCGAACTCATTTCCAGCGCATCTTTTATTGCATCCGCGGATTCTTCAATATCGTAAGGATTAATGATAATGGCACTCTGAAGCTCCTGGGCTGCCCCGGTGAACCTGCTCAGGATAAGGACGCCGTCATTGTGATCACGCGATGCCACAAATTCTTTTGCTACCAGGTTCATGCCGTCATGAAGCGATGTCACCATACAAAAGTTTGCTGACGCATACAATGGAGATATTTCCTTATGGGTATGATGTCGGTTAAGGAGGTGTATCGCCTTCCATTTTTTCGATTTGAACCTCAGGTTAATTCTTAAAGCCTCTGCTTCAACTGCATCCATAGTATCAGAATAGTCCTTGAGCTTCGTTCTGCTTGGTGCGCCTATCTGAACGAAAGTAAATTTTTCGATGTAGGCGGGATTTTTCTCAAGAAATCTCTCAACTGCCAGAAACTTCTCTACGATACCTTTTGTGTAATCAATCCTGTCAACACCAATTCCGATATATTGAGACGAGATACCATGTTCTGCCAGAAAGACAGCATTATCTGCCCTGGGTGAGCTATGGTCATAATCTTTAAGTGTAAATGCAATACTGATTGGAAAAGGTTTAACGATACTTATTCTCTTGCCCATCTTAATGGAGTAATTCTCCCACAATACCCTGGATTCAAGGGCGCCATTTACCGTTTCGAGAAAATTGTTGCAGTGATACTGGGTATGAAAGCCGATAAGGTCAGCTCCCAGCATGCCTGATAATATTTCTTTCTGCCATGGACATATTCCAAATGATTCAGGGTTTGGCCATGGGATATGCCAGAATAGGGCAATCCTGGCATCAGGTTTTTCACTCTTGATCAATTCAGGCAATAATGCAAAATGATAGTCCTGAATTAGAATGAACGGATTATCCTCATCTTTTACTTCCTCAAGGACTGCCCTGGCAAAATCTTCATTGACTTTTTTGTAAAAGAGCCAGTCATTCTTACGGAAAGTCGGCCTTGTATGGGCAATGTGACAGAGTGGCCACAGGCCTTCATTTGAGAAACCATAATAATAGTGATCTTCCTCTTCTTTGGTGAGCCATACTCTTTTCAGGGTGTATTTAGGTTCCTCAGGCGGCACTTCAACTTTGTTTGCGGCATTTACTGTTTCCCTGTCCGCATCTCCCATCCCTGATGCAATCCATATTCCGCCGCATGCTTCAAGCACGGGTTCTATTGCTGTAATCATGCCGCTTGCCGGGACAATGCATTTAATCGTCTTTCCGTCATGAATATGCATATAAGGTTCGCGATTGGAAACCACCACGATTTTCTTGTTATGCAGCACGTTGACCATTTCTGCCTTAAGTCGTTCCGGTGTCCAGATCGCCTCAGCGGTTGCTCTTAACCGGGCTTCTTCTTCGGCTGAGGCTTTAGCTACACGCATTTCAACTGCAATAGATTCAATTTCCTTATGCAGAGGATCAAGAAACCTGAGATTTGATGGCGGACTATTATGCTCACCTCCGGCGCGCATTTCCTTCATCCAGGTCACAATCTTATTCATCGGGGTAAAAATCCCCCATCTCATAAGGGCGAACGTGACAAAGCCAATAAGTAATGTCTGGAGGAACCAGCGTATGAAGTTGCGGAACCAGATCTTACTGATGACCTGGTCAATATATCCGGTATCTGAATAAAGAACCAGGGCTCCTTGTGGAAAATTCAACTTATTTGCCGGCTTTATATATTGATAAACCTTCATCCCGGAGTGCTCAAAGAACATCCCGATGGAAGAGTCCTGCTCAACGGCCGTAGGAACCAAATTAACGGAGAAATTTATCAGGTCAAGCGGCGAATTGTTGCAGAGCAGGCTGTCCTCATTATAATAAAGAGCCAGTCCCAGCAGACCATTTCTTGCTTTAATGCTATCTGCCAGTATGTCAAGGCTTCTATGACCCGGTTTGTCAATTATGGTTTCCAGATAACCGGAAATTTCATCTGCACTGACTGAAGTCCGAACTTCAAGCTCATTATTCAGCTTTTTTCTCTCAGCAGCAATCTGGTATACCGTGAACCCAACCGCCACCAGGCTTACCGCAAGAATGATTGAGAGAATAAATGCAATGGTATTCCTCATTCGGTTAAATACGTTAATAATCTTTCCACTTCAAAAATATCCTCGAATTTATATCTGGCATGGGTTGTTCCCGTACCAATTTTAATAGTAAAAGCATTGTGAATATCTATCAGGGCTTCAAACATCTCCTCGTCCGTAGTATCATCTCCGACAGAAAGAATAAAGTCAAAATGTTTATGCTTCAGCAGATCTTTCACCGCTATACCTTTTCCGGTCGCAACATTCAATATCTCGACAACTTTATTACCGTTAAGTATCTTTAATTGATCTGAAGGAATCGTTTGGCCTATTGTTTTAATTAGTTCTTCGGCGATTGCCTGTCCAGATTCCGGATCAGAATTCCTGTAATGCCAGGCAAGGGAGAATCGCTTTTCCTCAACAAATGATTTAGGGCATTTCAGGGCTGCCTCGTTCAATAAAGGCATTATTGATTTCTTCCACAGATAAGTATCAGAAATACTATTCTTCCAGACACCGTTTACCCTCATCATTGCTCCATGCTCGGCAATTATATTTATAGGAAGATTATTCAACACCCGGTCTATTTCATAGCTACTCCTGCCGGTTATTATATATACCTCATTATCACGCGCATCTAACAACCTTGTCAACAGATGAAACATGTGGTCAGGTAATAAGGCTGCCCCGGGTTCCGGAGAGTAATTTACAAGTGTTCCGTCATAGTCAAGCAGAATAAGTCTGTTTGTCGCTTTTCGATATTTCTCTATCAGCTCTGTCATCAATTTCCAATCTCAGGAAAATTCTCCGGAGACCTCGTTTTATTAGTAACCACCTCGTATACCTGAATGTTTCAAAGTTATCAAATGTTTACTACCGGGGCAATTTTATCGCCGGATGGCGGAGTGAATTTCTGCGACGCAGTCCAAATGCATTAGTATATTTGTAAGTATATTTCTTGTTGTATCACTCACGGTTGACCGGCAGGAAAAGAGTTAACCTTAATTATGATTAATAATGGACAATCTTAATTATGGCGTGATAGGGAACGGAAGGAGCGCCGCTCTTGTTTCCGATAAAGGCAGTATTGACTGGTGTTGCCTTCCCGACTTTGATTCTCCGTCAATGTTTGCGAAACTGCTTGACAATGATAAGGGTGGGAGTTTTGAATTTATTGTTGATGATTCGTACAGCATATCTCAAAAGTACATCTACAGGACAAACGTACTTTGCACGGAATTCAGATCGACGGAAGGAACCTTTGAAGTCATCGATTTCATGCCAAGGTACAAAACGTCTGAAGAGAACTACTTTGCCCCTGCCGAGATATATCGGTATATAAAACATATTTCCGGGAAACCCTCATTCAGGGTAAAATATTGTCCCGCCTTTAATTATGCCCGGGAACCAGTCGCCAGTTTAGCAGATAAGGACTATATTGTAACGTACTCAGTTGAAACGCCTACAGACTGTATATATCTCTATTCGAGCCTGAATTTTGATGATGTTCTCAAATCGAATAATATCTACCTTACACAACACCAGTTTATTTTACTCTCATACAACCAGAAAATCATTAAAATTGATATCACGAGGGTCTACCTGGAGTTTCAGCGTACAAAAGTCTATTGGCTAAACTGGACAAACCATTCGAGAAGATTTAAAAAATATCAGGAAGAAATACTAAGGAGCCTGCTGGTTTTAAAAATAATGTCATTTCAATCCACCGGAGCTTTGCTTGCGGCACTGACAACCAGCATCCCTGAAACTATTGGTGAAGCCCGAAACTGGGATTACCGGTTCTGCTGGTTACGTGATGCTTCGATGTCAGTGGATACATTGCTTAATATGGGGCATTTTTATTCTGCACATCGCTTCATGGGCTATCTGAAAGGTATTTTGAAATCAAAAAATGACACCTTCCAGATTATGTACGGCATCAGGGGTGAGCGTGAACTGACAGAACAGGAACTGCCTGATCTTGCAGGTTATGAAAATTCAAAACCTGTAAGAATTGGCAACGCGGCATTTTCACAAAGACAAAATGATGTTTTTGGATATCTGCTGCATGTTATTTACCAGTATTACAAATTTTTTCCCGGCACACTGGACGAAGTTGAAGATATATGGGAAATTGTACGGCTGATTTGCCGGATGATCTCCACTCATTGGGAAAAACCTGACAAGGGTATCTGGGAAATAAGAAATGAGGAGAAGCATTTTGTTATCTCAAAGGTAATGAGCTGGGTGGCAATGGACAGGGCAGTGAAAATTGCTGCCTTACTTAATAAGAATAACTATGCTGAATCGTGGAGAGGAATTGCTAATGACATTAAAAAGGATGTTTTAACGAACGGATGGAAAGAGGACTTGCAGACCTTTACAAGAACATATAATGATTCAGATCTCGATGCCTCTTTGCTTCTGATGGCTGAATATGGTTTTATTGATCCCGCTGATCCCAGGTACAAAAAAACAGTCATTGCCGTTAAAAAGGAACTCTTTTATAACGGACTGGTTTATCGTTATGTCAGCGCCGATGATTTTGGCAAGCCAAGCTCCTCATTTACAATATGTACTTTCTGGCTGATCCAGGCTCTTTTCAGAATAGGAGAAAAAGATGAGGCAAAAAAAATATTTGAAGACTTATTGACTTTTGGAAATCACCTCGGGCTTTTCAGTGAAGATATTGACTTCTCCACGAAGCGGCTGCTTGGTAATTTCCCTCAGGCATATTCACACCTGGCTTTAATTAATACGGCAGTTTTGTTTTCTGAAGAGGAAATCCTGCCGAAATTCATCAAACCCTGATAAGGGGCTAACGGATAGAATATGTGAATAATGTAATTTTTTTAAAAAGTTATGTAACACTCACTCTGTTACCGAAGCTTACCTTTAACACTCTGGAAGAAACTTGCTTCAGGAAGTACTCTGGTCAGAATGGGTAAAACTATTACACCTCAACTGCATAAATTGTTATATGCGGAAACTATCTCGCTTCGCAGGGAAGCAGTACCGGCAATTTTAAAATTATTAAAAATAAAATCAGTGAATTATGAAAGCAAAAAAGGTAAGTAAAGTATTGATAGCGTTGGATTATAATCCAACTGCGCAAAAAGTAGCAGAGGTAGGCTTTTCAATGGCAAAATCCATGAATGCTGAAGTAGTATTGCTTCATGTAATAACAGATCCGGTGTTTTATTCTACCGAAGAATTTTCTCCGATAATGGGATTTACGGGTTACTCATATACAGGTGAAGTGCAAGCATTTAATGCTGAGGGACTGAAAGCTGCTACCCTGGAATTTCTCGATAAATCAAAACAACACCTTGGCGATAACACAATTAAAACCATTGTAAAAGAAGGTGAATTCGCTGATACTATTCTGGAGACTGCAAAAGAGGTGAAGGCAGACATCATTGTTATTGGATCTCACAGCCGGAAATGGCTGGAAAATATAGTAATGGGAAGTGTTACTGAAAAAGTCCTGCATCACACTTCTATCCCGCTTTTGATTATTCCGACTAAAAAACGAAAATAACTCATATTCAGGTTTTACTTAACAGCACAACAATACATGTAAGCCACCCTGGCAAAGAACTGGTTCCTGGAATTGGCAACTGCGATGCCATGTCCTTGCAACAAAAAACAGCCTTGCGGCTGTATTTTGTTGACCCACCTGGGCTCGAACCGGGACTCTTCTGAACCAAAATCAGACGTGTTGCCAATTACACCATGGGTCAATCAGCGCCTTATAAGGCGGTGCAAAAATAATCTCTTTTTTTGATTTCAGGATTGCTCGGTCTCGTAAAAGATAACCGGACAGTCAATGAAAGAGTGAATTATCTGACCAAGCTCATACAGATCATCATCACCCCTTTCATAGAACCATTCTATCGAGACTTTGTTGTGAACATCATTGTAAAGCGCCAGCCTCTTGATTATGGCATATACCCATTTGGTTGACGCCGTGTTTATGAAATCAAATGTAAAGGCAACCCGCGTTCTGATATCAGTCTGAGCAACATAATCCGTCACCCATTCTTCAAGAGGACGGTAAAACTCAGATGCGTCCTGGGGTATAGACCTGCCTTTGATCTCAAGATGCCCTTCGAGGAAAAGCACTTCGGGTGTAACCTTTGTAGGTTCTATTTTAATGATATTCATTCCTATAATAGCCAACAGACAAATATGTCCCCCTGCTGTGGCATCTACAAAAATAATAAAATAAGGTTTCCCGTCCGCTATTATCAGTTATTTTTCGGCTCCTGCGAAAAAAGGGTAAGCTCTCCCTGCTCCCACAGCGTCGGGTGTTCAGCATCAAACCTGCCAATGATCGCCTGCATTATCGTGCGACGCATGAAATCCGACTTGCTCCTGACCCTGAAACGCTGACAGTAGATATTGAGAGCCCTCGCTTCCCGCTCATTAAGCCTGAGCGTGAGGTTGGTCGTTCTCCTTATCTTCTCCTCAGTGAGATGTACGCGTTTCAATCCGGCTTAATATTTTATACTAAAATAGCCCTCACCCATGGTAAATACCGGCCCGGAAACGTTGATTTATTAACAATAAAAAAGCAGGTCAACGATAAACGGCTGACCTGCATTATGTTACAGTACTAATAAGTATTACAGCCTGTTCAGTGCATTGAGATCAGTAAAGGCTTCCTTAAGCCTTGCAATAAAGCTCTCCTGCCCCTTGCGCAGCCATACCCTCGGGTCATAATACTTCTTGTTTGGCTTGTCATCTCCTTCAGGATTTCCTATCTGCCCCTGCATGTAACCCTTCTTATCCTCATAGTAATTCCTGACACCCGCCCAGAATGCCCACTGCATATCCGTGTCAAGATTCATTTTTATGGCGCCGTATTTTATGGCTTCGGTGATCTTTTCCTTCTCGGATCCTGATCCTCCGTGAAACACAAAATTAACGGGGTTGGGACCGGTCTTGTATTTTTCCCGGATATACTCCTGTGAGTTCCTCAGAATCTCCGGCTTCAGGGTCACGTTCCCAGGCTTGTACACACCGTGTACGTTACCGAATGACGCAGCGATGGTAAAGTTCGTTGAGACCTTAAGAAGCTCTTCATAGGCATAAGCCACATCTTCAGGCTGAGTGTAAAGTTTGGAACTGTGGATACCGGTATTGTCAACACCATCCTCTTCGCCTCCCGTTACTCCAAGCTCTATCTCAAGCGTCATCCCCATCTTATTCATCCGCTCAAGGTACTTCTTGCATGTCTCTATATTTTCCTTCAGCGGTTCCTCAGAGAGATCAAGCATATGAGAACTGAAAAGCGGTATGCCATTGGTTTCATAAAACTCCTCGCCTGCATCCAGCAGGGCATCTATCCAGGGAAGAAGCTTCCGTGCAGCATGATCAGTGTGAAGTATTACGGGGATACCGTAATATTCTGCCACATTATGTACATGAAGAGCGCCTGATATGCCTCCGGCAATCGCTCCCGTCTGACCTTCCTTTGTCAGTCCCTGGCCGGCAAAGAAATGTGCTCCCCCGTTTGAAAACTGAATTATCACAGGCGAATTTACCTCGCGTGCTGTTTCGAGAACAGCATTAACCGTGTCTGTACCGACAACATTGACCGCCGGAATTGCAAAATCATTCTTGTTGGCGTAATCAAAAAGCTTCTTTACATCGTCACCGGAGATAACTCCCGGTTCAAGATTTAATCCTTTGTTGCTCATTATCTGGCGTATTTTAGTTAACCTGAAAAATCCTGCCTGCAAATATATGGAAAAAAAGACACCGGTCTGATGTATGATTATGGAGCATGATAATATCTTTAATGTCGGTCTGAAGTATGATTATGCAGCATGATAATATCTTTAATGTCTTTATTATAATGATCAATTTCCTATCTTCGTAGCTTCGTTAAAATTTTATATATAAACATGAAAAGAAAATTTTTCTCCTTTTTCCTCATCATGCTGTTAGGTCCCCTGTCACTTTTTTCACAGCCTAAACAGTGGACCCTTGAGGAGTGTATTGCCCATGCACTGGATAACAATATCCAGATTAAACAACAGGAGATTATGACTGAGTATCAGCAATCCAGCCTTGGACAGTCAAAATTAAATCTCCTTCCTTCACTGAACGGAAGTGCAAATCATTATTATTCTTTTGGCCGGTCATATGACAGAACCTCCAACACTTATACCCAGGGCAAAACCGTTCAATCGGACAACTTCTCTCTCGGTACAGACCTCTCATTATTCAATGGCCTGGTTAATTACAATACTATTAAGAAGAACCAGTACGTACTGCTTGCCAGCGAGCAGGATCTCGCAGGTTTCAGGGATAATATTTCACTGAATGTTGCGCTTGCATATCTTCAGATACTTCTGAATAACGAACTGGTATCAACCATCGCCTCACAGGTTGACCTGACAAAACAACAGATTGACCACACCAAAAAACTAGTCGATGCCGGAAGTCTTGCACGTGGTAACCTGCTTGATATTGAAGCCCAGGCTGCGCGCGAAGAGCTTCAGATGATTACACTTCAGAACCAGCTGGCAATATCCGTTCTGACACTGGCTCAGCTGCTTGAATTACCATCTGTTGACAGCTTCGCCGTCGAAATTCCTGCAATTGCATTGGAAACTGTAACATTTAAGGGTAATCCTGACTCCATTTACTCGGTTGCAGAGCAAATAAGGCCCGAGATCAGGAGCGCCGAATTTAATTTGAAAGGGGCTGAATATGATCTGGCCATCGCAAAGGGCGGCAGGAGCCCTCAGCTCTCAGTGGGTGTTTCATGGAGCACGGCTTATTCAGATAACAGGATTGATCTGGTGACCCTTCAACGTTATGACTTCGGTACCCAGCTTGATATTAACAGGAACAGCGCTGTTGGCTTTTCACTGAACATCCCCATACTGAATGGATGGATGGTCAATACCCGGATCAGAAACTCCAAACTGGGCATTCAAAATTCACAATACGAACTTGAAAACACAAAGAAGCAGCTTTACAAGAATATCCAGCAGGCATATACTGATGCCGAGGGAGCACTTAAAAGATACTATTCAAGTCAGAAAGCAGTAGCGTCAATGGAAGAGGCATTCCGTTATGCTGAACAGAAGCTCAGTGTCGGTATGGTGACGGCGGTTGACTACAATCAGTCAAAGACACAGTTGCTTAATGCCCAGAGCGAATTGGCACAGGCCAAATACGAGTATATTTTCAAAACCAAAGTCCTTGACTTTTACAGAGGCATACCCCTTACATTACAGCATATTACTATTTTAGCAAAATAATTATGAAATTTCCCGTGTCATGAAAAAGAATAAAATACTCAAGATCCTCCTTCCCGTTGTAGTGCTTCTGATCATTATTGCCGTTATTGGTAAAAAGCAGGGCTGGTTTGGTAAAGCAGCTACCGTAAAAGTTGCCGTTGAGAAAGCCGCTATCATGCCTATTGTAGAGTCTGTAACAGCCAACGGCAAGGTACAGCCTGAGAAGGAAGTCAAAATAAGTCCCGATGTTTCAGGCGAGATCGTTGAACTGCATGTTAAAGAGGGAGATTTTGTCCAGAAGGGTGTTCTTCTCTTCAAAATCAAGCCCGAGATTTACGTATCTGCCCGTGAGCGCGCTATGGCCGCAGTAAGCTCATCACAGGCACGCCTTTCCCAGGTGGATGCACAGCTTATACAGGCAGAACTCTCATACAACAGAAGCAAAGCCCTCTGGGATGAAAAAACAATATCACAATCGGATTTCGAGCAGGCTGAGGCTCAGTACAAAGTGGCAAAAGCAGAAAAAGAAAGCGCCATCTATGCCGTGAAGAGCGCCGAAGCGTCACTGAAAGAGGCTAACGAAAACCTGGTAAAAACCACCGTTTACTCCCCGATGACCGGTACTATATCAAGCCTGTCGGTTGAACTGGGAGAGAGGGTCATCGGCGCCACCATGATGACAGGCACCGAGGTTCTGCGTGTTGCAGACCTGAACCGCATGGAAGTGGTTGTCGAGGTCAATGAGAATGATATCATCAGGGTGAAGCTTGGAGATACGGCAAAAGTTGAGGTAGATGCTTACCTTGACCGCGACTTTAAAGGCGTGGTGACCGAGATAGCCAACTCTGCCAAGAGCACAACTCTCACAGCAGACCAGGTGACAAACTTTGATGTGAGGATACTCATATTGCGTGAGTCATATGCCGATCTGATCTCCGAGAATAATCCGAGTCCTTTCAGGCCCGGCATGTCTGCATCAGTTGACATATACACCAGCAGAAAGGCCGATATCCTGGTTGTTCCCATCCAGGCTGTGACCACACGCACAGACACAACAAAGAAAGAGATGACCGGCATCGAAAACACACGCACTCTTGTCTTTGTTTCTGATGGTACCAGGGCACTTGCCCGTGACGTGAAGACAGGCATCCAGGATAACGTAAACATTGAGATACTCAGCGGACTTACTGCAGGTGAAGAGGTCATTGTCCAGCCTTTCAGTGCAATAAACAAGAAGTTGTCTGACTCCACCCTTATTGAGGTTGTCGATAAAGAAGCCCTCTTCGCTACTGGTCAGAAAAAGAAGTAATAGGGTAAGCAGGAAATTTATTCCGTATATGATCCTTTGCATTGAGACAGCTACCGAAGTCTGTTCGGCGGCCTTATGCGATGAAACCCACGTTATAAGCGTGGTAGACGCTCCACCCGGGATGTCACATTCCTCTATGCTCACTGTCATAATCAGGGATCTTCTGAAAGGAGCATCTGTCACTGCCGGCCAGCTTGATGCTGTCTCTGTCAGCAAAGGTCCCGGGTCATATACGGGACTGAGAATAGGGGTATCCGTAGCAAAAGGCATCGCGTACGGTGCCGGAATACCCCTCATCGGCATAAATACCCTTGCCGCCATGTGCCATGGTTATCTTGCCGCGAACCCCCTTCCTGAAGGAAGCGGGGTATTACTCTGCCCGATGATTGATGCCAGGAGGATGGAGGTCTATAATGCGCTTTTTACCTCAGACGGCACGATGTTAAAAGAGACCTCCGCAGATATTATCACTGAGACCTCCTACAGCGATTATCTCAAATCAGGCATGATCATTTTTTTCGGTAACGGTGCTGAAAAGTGCAGATCCACAATTAAAAACGATAATGCTATCTTTGCCGGCGGTTTCAGCCTGTCGGCATCATATTTGCACATACCGTCGGTAAATGCCATGAAGGAAAAGCGTTTTGAGGATGTAGCATACTTTGAACCTTATTACCTTAAGGATTTCATTGCGACTATCCCTAAAAAGCTCCTGTTCTGAGAAATATTTTTTTCGAAATGAGAAAGACATTATTGACAATATTTATTATCGTCAGCATTGCATTTCAGGTGATATCAGGCCAGGAACAGCCATATTCGCCGGGTGAAAAAATTTCATACCAGATAAGATACGGTCTTGTTGGCAGCGGCGAGGGTGTACTTGAAATTAATGAGGCCCTCTACAAGGGAGACACTGTCTGGCATGCTGTTGCAACGGGACAGACAGTAGGTCTCGCCGATGCCCTTTACCATGTAAAGGACACGTATGAAAGTTATATTAACCCTGAGACCGACCTGCCTGTGTTCTCTGTAAGAAATATACATGAGGGACGATACCGCATGTATAACGAAGTGGCTTTTGATCATGCTTCCAATGCCGATTCAACCCTGGTTTTCAGCGACCGGTCAGGCAAACACAACGCCCCGAAAGGGCTGCTTGATGTAGTATCATGTTTTTACTGGTTCAGAAAATATCACCTGGCAAATGCCGATACACTTGTACCCGGACAGACATTTACGATGACGACCTGGTTTGCCGATGAACTTTATCCTATTGTTCTGAGATACAAGGGTATGGAAACCGTAAAAGTAAGGGATGGAAAGATCATGTGCTACAGGTTCCATCCGGTTACAGAGGTAGGCCGGGTCTTTGAAACAGATGAAGATATGGTGATGTGGTTCTCCGCTGATGAAAATTTTATACCTGTTAAGGTACGATTTGATATCTTTGTGGGGGCATTTCACGTGGAAATGATAAAAAGTGAGGGGCTTAAAACGCCACTGAAATTCATTAAATAACAAAAGAAATTTTTAGTCTTTTATGGCAACAACAGCAGACTTCAGAAACGGACTTGTAATTGAATACAATAATGATCTGTATACTATTATACAGTTTCAGCACGTCAAACCGGGTAAAGGACCGGCCTTCGTACGTACAAAACTGAGAAATGTAACTACCGGCAAGGTTCTTGACAACACCTTCAGCTCGGGAACGAAAGTTAACGTGGCCCGCGTCGAGAGAAGACCCTATCAGTACCTCTACCGTGACGACATGGGGTATCACCTTATGCATCTTGAGACATTTGAACAGATAACAGTGCCGGAATCATTGCTTGAGAACAGTGATCTTCTCAAGGAGGGTGTAACGGTTGAGGTAGTGGTTCATGCCGACACGGAGAATGTTCTTCTTGTTGATCTCCCTGTCAATGTGGTTATGGAAGTGACCTACTCAGAGCCCGGCCTGCGGGGCGATACAGCCACCAACACTCTCAAGCCGGCCACAATCGAGACCGGATCGACCATTATGGTGCCGCTCTTTGTCAATGTGGGTGACAAGATCCGCATTGATACGCGCAACCGTTCCTACATAGAGAGGGTCAAGGGCTGACGCTTCTGTCATGGATGAGAGCAGGCTTCCGAAGGACAGACTTAAGATGTCGAAGTTCAAACTCGACGCCCTGCTTGATATTACCCTTTCAATCAACGCCAACCTGCCCACAGCCGGACTGCTGAGGAAGTATGAGTCTATCCTCCGTGACGACCTGGGTATAGGCAAAATTCTTTTATTCAAGTTCGGTGAGAGGTGGGAAGCACTTCTCAACTCGGGCTTCCCCGATAATTATCATAAAAAAATTGATGTAGACCGTGACCTCAAATGTTATACCGAGATAACCACCGAAGTGCATACAAAACCCTTCGAAGCGGTAGACATAATAATACCGGTCCTCAACAATAATATTCACACTGCTTTTGTGCTGATAGGTGATATCGACGAGGAAGCTGAGGGCATGAGCCCAGTCGTCAAACACCTGAATTTCATACAGACGATCTCAAGCATTATAGTGGTTGCTATTGAGAACCAGCGGCTGTTCAGAGAGAGCCTCCGGCAGGTAGCCCTCCGAAAAGAGCTTGAGCTGGCGGCACGTATGCAGATGATGTTAATCCCTGATAACAAAAAGCTCCCGGCAAACAACAGGATAAGGGTTCATGGCTTTTATAATCCGCATTATGAGGTGGGAGGCGATTATTATGATTTTCTCACTCTTTCTGACTCTACAGTAGGTTTTTGTATTGCGGATGTATCCGGAAAGGGTATGTCAGCCGCCCTGCTGATGTCAAACTTCCAGGCCGCCCTGAGGGTGCTTTTCACAGCTGATGTTGATCTCAGTGCCCTCCTGCATAAACTGAATACTGTTGTTGTTCTGAATTCATCAGGTGAATGTTTTATCACACTCTTTATAGCGCGGTACAACCTTGACACGAGAATACTTGAGTACGTCAATGCGGCACACACTCCTCCGGTGATAATAGATATACTCTCCGGCACGTCATCAATGCTCAGGCAAACATGCGTCGGGGTGGGTATGCTTGACGAAATTCCTCTGGTTGGCAAAGAGAAGATATCCATTACCCGTCCGACAAAGATAATCTGCTATACTGACGGTCTATCCGAGCTTACCGATGATAACGGAAACTTCCTCGGAGCCTCAACAGTCGTTAAACACTTTCCGAACTCCAGGCCTATTTCGGAAAATATTGCCTCACTTATTGATGAACTGGATATCCGTGCCGGTAATCCGGATCTCTTTGATGATGTGTCAATCCTTGCCCTTGAAATTCCGTAATTACAAGACAGGTCGCCCCTACAGGGCTGAAAATTAATTTCATACTTCATTTCTACAAACAGTACGCCGCTACGCGGCTGACGGTTTGGATTCCACCCCGCTATAAGCTCCGTAGGAGCGACCTGCTTGTAGCAGAATATTAATTAACACTTCAATTCTTCAAACAGTACGCCGCTACGCGGCTGAAGATTGATTTCATACCTCAATTCTACAAACAGTACGCCGCTATGCGACTAGTAGCTCCGCAGGGGCGACCTGTTTCTCTTTTACCTTCAAATCCATTGAAACCAGCATTGCCGCGAATCCCCACCAGAGGGCTGCGATCTTGTCGCTGTCAAGAAAGCTGTTCATGATGCCGTGAATGACATAGGTCATCAGGCCTGTGATAATGGCCAGGGCAAAATATCCGGCAAAATTTTTCTTCTCCCTGTACCATACCCTGATTCCTGTTATCAGTATAAGGAAAGTCAATGCAATAAAGATCAGTGCTCCGGGTAATCCGGACTCGCTGAGAGCCCCGAGATATTCACTGTGAGCATTGCCGGCATCACCAAAATCCGTACTGATTATCGTCTTGTCTGAGGCTTTCTGGAACGGGCCGTATTTAAACTGATAGGTTCCCGGTCCCCAACCGAAGACAGGCTTTTCCGCGAACATCTTAAGCGCGCATTTCCACCTGTTTATGCGCTCAAGGTTAGACTGATCAGTGGAAATATTCGAAGATGACCTGAGGTGCTGTCCCAGGTCAGCGGAGGAATCCTCCGTTGTGCTGTCCATCTTCTGCCAGATCCATCCGGCCGAGAAAATAACGGCAATAATAAATCCTGCCGCAGCCACCGCAAGCAGCTTTACGGGCATTTTAAACCACAGGATGACAGAAAGGGCCAGTGCTGCTATCAGGCTCACCCAGGCTGCTCTGCTGTACGAAAAAATGAACCCTGCAGCAAAAAGAATAATAAGCGCTGTTAACAGTATCCTTTGTGGCAGGCTTTCACCTTTTCTGAAGAGAATTATAGTCAGGGGTGCAATAAGAAAAGCCATCGAGGCGCCAAACGATGTATGATCCTTAAAAAAAGGATAGCATGCCGAATGCGCGAACTGCTGATTCAGCAGACCTGCACTTCCCGTCCTGGCAAGGAAAAAAATCACCACGACAGCCAGGCCCGCTGCATAAGCGAGAATGTATTTCCGGGAAAACCGGTCGCTGACAAACAGCTGTGCCGTGATAAGATAGAAACCGGCTATAAACCACATGCGGTAGGCAAGCGTCTTGAAAGAGACCTCCGGCATGGTTGATGTCAGTGAAGTCACCAGCGTCCATGCCAGATACAGACCGACAAGGACAGTCACGGGATGTTTCAGAAGCTTCGGGGAAAATTCACGCGTGACAATGAGCTTGAAAACGGCTACCAGGAGAAGCAGTGCGAGTATCGGCTCTGTTGGCAGGGAAAGATCAAAGCCGGCCTTGCCTGTCAGATAACTGATCTGAATTGAAAGAGGGGTAAGAAAAAGTGTCAGAAGCAATAGACGCTCCAGTGAAAGCACCGCCAGCAAAACCACAGCCAGCGCTGCGGGGATAAGCCATATAAGCAATTCAGTGCCGGTCATCAGTGCGGTGCACCTTCACGCCTTCAGCCACAAACAATATCAGGGCAACCAGTAAAAGTACGGAAAGGGTTGACACGATGACCATGATGCTTCTTCGCGGATATACTTTCTTTTCGGCCACCACCGCCCTGTCAACAATAAGTGTGTAAGGCAGGGTCTGCTGACTTAGTGCCAGAGCCTCCAGGTATCTTCCCCTGATAAGGCCAAGATAATCCGTCTCCGTTTCAAGAGTGGCATAAGCCTTCAAAACGGCTGCCCCTTCCAGGTTTTTAAGAGAATCCTCATACTGTCTTACGCGCTGGTTCTGCAACTCATAGCTCCTGCTGATCTCATCAAGCATCACGGATGCAGCATTGCGCTGAAGGTTATTAAATATTGTGTCAGCCCGCAAAGCGATATCGTTAGCCATGGCGCATGCCAGCTCCCTGTCGCGGTCTCTGACACGGATCTCGACTGAACCAAAAGAAGTTTTGGATGAATGGATATATCTATCCATTTTTTCAGCAATGAGCGTGTTGGGATATTTCTCCGAGGGTTTAATCCTGTAATGATCAGCAAGATTGTATTTCTTTTTCAGGTACTCCCTTACCTGTTCACTGCTTATCACCTGTAACAGTTTCTCTGTTGCGTCATCATCACCGAAGAGTGTTGAGTTTGAAGTGGCTTCTCCGAGAAGAGTGCGTGATTCGGTAATGTTTGCTGCCGGATAGAGGATTACCTTCGACTCATATAGTGGCCTGATCAGCAGCGATATAACAACAGATAATATCCCTGCCAGAATTCCTGTGATAAGAAATATCCTGAAATGACTGATGATGAAATTTACCAGGTCAATTGAGTCCGGTTTGAATTCGGCTTTTATATTATTCTTCATCATGTCCGGTTTTATTTTTATTTGACCCTGATAAGATAATAGCTCTTCTTCCCCTTCTGGAGCAGCAGGTATTTTTTATTCAGCAGCCTGTCCGGTTTAATAAGCATTTCAGGATCGTCAATCTTCTCCTTATTGAGACTGACCCCTCCCCCCTGCACCAGGCGCCTGAACTCTCCCTTTGAATCAGTGATTGCGGTATGCACCGCACAAAGATCTGATATTGTAACGCCGGCAGATAACAGGTCCGTACTTAAGTCAAACGTTGGTACACCTTCGAAGACAGCAAGAAAAGTGTTCTCATCCATGCGGTGCAGCTGTTCTGTTGTTCCCTTCCCGAAAAGAATCTGGGATGCCTCCACTGCTGCATCATAGTCAGCTCTCGAGTGTGCCATGACAGTCACTTCCTCGGCCAGGCGTTTCTGCAGTATACGGAGGTGCGGTTCGGAACGGTGGGTTTTCACCAGCCCGTCTATTTCATCGCGCCCGAGCATGGTAAAGATCTTAATGAACTTTTCTGCATCATCGTCTGCCACATTGAGCCAGAACTGGTAAAACTGATATGGCGTGGTCTTCGCCGGGTCAAGCCACACATTGCCTGTTTCCGTCTTTCCGAATTTCTGTCCGTCACTTTTGGTTATAAGCGGACAGGTCATTGCGTACGCTTCTCCACCGGTCTTACGCCTGATGAGTTCCGTACCCGTCACAATGTTTCCCCACTGGTCGGAACCGCCCATCTGCAACCTGCAGCCATAATTGTTATAGAGATAGAGATAATCGGTACCCTGAACCAGCTGATACGAAAATTCTGTGAATGACATTCCCTGACCGGTGTCAGAGTCGAGCCTCTTTTTCACCGAGTTTTTTGCCATCATATAATTGACAGTGATGTGCTTTCCTATGTCACGGATAAAGCCGAGAAACGAATATTCCTTCATCCAGTCATAATTATTGACCATTATCGCCATGTCAGGCGAGGCTGATGCAAAATCAAGGAATTTTTCAAACTGTTTTTTCATCCCCTCCTGGTTGTGGCGCAGTGTCTCCTCATCAAGAAGGTTACGCTCATCTGATTTTCCGGAAGGATCTCCTATCATTCCCGTGGCGCCGCCGATAAGCACAATAGGCCTGTGGCCGGCATTCTGGAAGTGCCTGAGCATCATAACTCCCACCAGGTGCCCGATGTGCAGTGAATCGGCTGTCGGGTCAAATCCGACATATGCCGCGGTCTTTTCCTTGAGCAGGAACTCCTCAGTACCGGGCATGATATCATGTATCATCCCTCTCCATCTCAGCTCTTCAACAAAATTCATCATCAGCAACTCAAAATTCAGTGTGGCAAAGATATCAAAACCGGTCAGATGGTCACCTTCTGCGGATTGTTTTTATGCCTGTTAAAACTGTCAAACAGATTGCCTCCCTCAATCATCGGGAAAATTGACGGAATGATATCGGCGATAGGATTATACAGATAGGATGTTTCTATTGTTTTAGAGGGCAGGAAGTGTCTTCTTTCGTTAATGGTATTAAGAAAAACGAAGACCACACTGAGTATCAACGCAGTCTTTATCACCCCAAAAACGGCTCCCAGCAATTTCACCAGGAAACCCAGAGACACAGAACTGACTATGGTGTCAAGGAGTCTGCCGAGCAGGTTAATTCCCACTACAATGACAACAAAAGTGATTGCAAAGGCCGCAACCCCTGTCCAGGTCGTCTGCATGTCGAACCAGCCGGAGAGCTTGTCAGCTGTCCAGCCCGAGAAGTGTATGGCTCCCCAGATACCCAGGATCAACGCTGCCAGCTTTGCTATCTCGATTATCACTCCATCGATGAAACCCTGTATCAGTCCGAAAGCCAGCAAGGCGATGATGACAAAATCAATCCAGTTCATTGTTCAAGGTGTTTGAGAGGTTGAAGGTAGGAAATATTGAACAATTGAACATTAGAACAACAGAACCAAGAATAAACATATTTAAGAATTAATGCGAATAAACATATTTAAGAATTAATGCTATTGTATCATAAGTGTTGTGGCGGTTTTAATATCTTTTCAATGCCTATATTTGAATATTGAAAAGGTCAGGCCGCAATCGATAAACGTTCATCTTCCATGGAAGTAATAGCAATCTTTGATATTGGCAAAACCACTAAAAAGTTCCTGCTTTTTGATTCATTGCTAAATCCGGTCTATGCCGAAGAAAAAAAATTCAGCGGATCTTGTGATGATGATAGCTTCCCGTGTGATGATTTCGAGGCGATTGAAGCCTGGATGAGATCATCGCTGGAGGCGGTCATCAAAGACAGAACATACATCATCAAAGCGCTGAATTACGCTATCTACAGCTCAGCCCCTGTGCATCCCCGGTTTGAAGGCTACGATTTTATTACCGGCACCGGTATTACTGACAGCGCTGCTGCACTCGTTCCATACCTGAAAGGAACGAAAGAGCAATTCATCCATATTGCTGCAGGTAACTGGTGTGTCTTCATGAACCCTTTCTACAACGAACCCCTGACAGCATGAGCAACTGCGAAGTGACATCCTGTTATACATGAGCGTCAGCCAAAACCAGGTGATATCCTCGCGTTTCTTCCTGGGGCATGTTCACGATTTAAATGTGAAAAAACTGAAGGAGCGGTACGGTGTCACTGATGAACTATACAAAACAATAACTATCAAGAGCAAACAGCTCTGGAGGATGCTGATAAGCAAGCGGGGCAGGATTTTCTTTCGCAATGGCATTCCTGCCGGTTATGTTGACAATGAAGTGAATCTGTCCCAGTTTCTCACTTTTGCAGATGCCTATCACCGGCTCATATTTGACCTCGTCGATGTATGCATGGAGTCTTTCAGGCTGATCCTTCCGCAAGACGATAGGACTGAAGTGGTGTACATTTCAGGTGGCTTTGCGCGGAATGATACATTTATTCATGCGTTTGCCGCAAGACTGCCTGACAAGCGGGTGTTCTCCTCTGAAATCGGTGATCCCTCGGCCCTGGGAGCAGCAATGGAAGTATATGAGAGTGCATTCGGGGTGAGTATGCCGCCGGTTTATCTTGGCCTGAGAGCGGTGATCAATGATTTGTAAAACAGGACCCGGAGTTTATTTCAGGCTCTTTTTATACTCAATGACCTTCAGCAAATCACTGATCTGCTCTTTTCTCCTGATTTCTATTGCCAGCGGGAACAGGGTGCCAAAGGGTTTTTTCGTCTTAAAATCTTCCTTAATGCTTTTGTCAATGTCAAGGTCAAGCACTCCCGGGCAATGTCTCTCAACGAAATAAAAAGAGGTTTTGAAATACCCTTCCCAGACCGACAGCCAGAAGACAGTCTTCTTCTTAAATC